>JBPOIW010000245.1:0-14520 GCA_052034165.1 Planctomycetota bacterium
CGTCAGTTCGCGAGACTCAACCGCACTCATCCCGACCCCTGTGGCTCAGTGCCTTTGTGACAATAAAAAAGTTGTTTCTCGCGGAGGCACAGCGGCCCGGAGGTAGTGAGTGGCGCTGCAGTCCGGAAATGTCTGTCAGTTCGGGAGAGTCAAACTCACTGATCGAGAACTCTGTGGCTCAGTGCCTTTGTGAGAAAAAAAAAGTTGTTTCTCACGGAGGCACGGAGGAAGTGAGTGACGCTGCAGGCAGGGACTGTCTGTCCGTTCGGGAGCGTCAAACGCAATGATCGGGAACTCTGTGGCTCAGTGCCTTTGTGAGAACTTAAAAGTTGTTACTCACTGAGGCACAGAGGCACGGAGGTAGTGAGTGCCGCTGCAGACCGGGAATGTCTGTCAGTTCGGGAGAGTCAAACGCAATGAATGGGAACTCTGTGGCTCAGTGCCTTTGTGAGAACTAAAAAGTTGTTTCTCACGGAGGCACAAAGGCACGGAGGTAGTGAGTACCGCTGCAGGCAGGGACTGTCTGTCAGTTCGGGAGCGTTAAACCGAACGAGCCGGAACTCTGTGGCTCAGTGCCTTTGTGAGAATAAAAAAGTTATTTCTCACGGAGGCACAAAGGCAAGGAGGAACAGAAATTCCCGGCCACTTGTTGATCGCCGATACGCAACGGGCGAAAGAATGGTGGCGAAGACATTGCGCAGCTGTGTTTGTTGAGGAACTTCTAAAGACCTCTCAGCGACAAGTAGAGCCGTGAGTTTTCCAGGGTCGGGGCAGGCCTCTCCATCTCTCCGCAGCGTTACTCAGGATCTTGTCGCGCGTGTCCTCGGTGGCTACGAATCCCTGTGACTCCGTGTTATGTAACTTTTCCCGGGCGATGATGAGCTTCATAAAGAAGACCTGAGGTTCCTCATTCGGCTATCGGGGCGAGAGACCTTGCTCAATCATCTTCACGGCAGTATTCAGATAAGCGGCGTCCGTGACTGTGCGTTTAAATCGTTGCGTAAAATGTTTTCGGTTGTCGAGCCAGAAAAAGATGATGCCCAGAATCATCACGCTGAGTTGCTGGGCTTCGAGGTCATCACGGACCAACCCATCGCGCTGAGCAACTTCAATGCGCTGTTGAAGCAGATTCAGAAGATCAGGTTCGCCCGGCCAGACTTGATGATCACCGTCAATGCGTGTTCTCGCACAAAGTTTCAATGCAAGTTCATTCTCGCCGACATACGTGAGAATCCGTTTGAGTTCGATTCGCAGATTGATCGGGCGATTTACGTCTCTGGCCGCAGCAGGAAATCGCGATGCATATCCTTCAACGACGCGGCGCTTCACGGATTCGTAAAGCTCCTCCTTGCTGCCGAAGTGATGCAGAATCAAGGGATGGGAAACTCCAGCCTTCAAGGAGATGTCTCGAATCGATGTCTCCGCAAACCCAAATTGTGCAAACAGTTCCAGTGCGGCGTCCAGTACGGCCGTCCGCACAGATTCCGGATCGTGAATCTGACTTCTTTGCTTTGCCATCGGCGATACTCTTTTCCGCAAACGTTTCGCCTGCACCATGTCACCTATGAGTAACGTATGGATACCGACTGGCTTTGCCACCGCAGGATATAGGATTTCTTAGCCAGGAAATTCAGACCTGCCCATCCTAATCACTTTTCCGGATCATCAGTATCCGTATTTCCTGGTCCGCGGAAACTCCTTTCACTTGAGAACTTCATGAGAGGCCACTGTTGACCGTCTGGTAAACTTCACTGACCAAATGGTAAGCTTTGCGAACCTGTCTCGTGGGAGCTATGTCGGATTGGTCATGAACAAGCTCGAAATGGTCGCGGGGAGGATGGCGACGCCGTGAAAACACCTCAAACAGGATCTGCGGGGAGTTCTCACTCACTGTCCCAGCCGCCTTGTCCACATTGGCGGGAGAATTGTTTCTGGCGGAACGCGGTTCGCACGGCAGGCCATTAGCCAGACCTGAATAAAAGAGAGATTCACTATGATTCGATTGTCCCTGTTCCTGGGCGGAATCGCCATTTGGACGATAAGCGGCTGCAGTAAACCGAATGTCTTCGTTGAACCGCCGCCTCCAGAGGTCACTGTTGCGAACCCGGTTCATCGAGCGGTCACCGAGTATCTGGAGTTCTCAGGGCTCGCCCAGCCTCTGGAGACGGTCGAGATTCGAGCTCGCGTCAAGGGCCTGCTGAAAGAACGTCATTTCGTCGATGGGGCAGTGGTCGCGGCCGACCAGTTGCTGCTGGTGATTGATGAAGAACCCTACCAGATTCGACTTGAGTCAACTCGAGCTCAGCTGCTTGAGGCCCAGGCCGCGCTCGAGCAGGCTCAGGTCTCTCGCGTGCGTGAGGTGGCTCAGTCGCAGGTGAATCTGGGTTTATCACAGATTGAATTGACGACTCAGGCGGAGCAACGGGTTCGGGGTTTGTTTGAGAAAAAGGCAACGTCCCAGTCGGCGATGGATGAAGCATCTGCCTCTTTGAAGGCCAGCATGGCGGAACTGGAATCAGCGCGGGCGTCGTTATCGCAGGCCAATGCGACATACGAGACAACAATTCAAACATGCCAGGCGAAACTTAAGTCGGCCGAGATCGCAGTTCGCCAGGCCGAACTGGATCTAAGTTACTGCCGAATAACAGCGCCGATTGATGGGCAGATCAGTCGGATCAATGTGGACGTTGGGAATTTGATTTCTGATTCTGGCGCCGATGTTCTGGCGACAATCGTGCGGATGAATCCAATGTACGCCTATGCCACGATCAGTGAAGCCGATCTTGGTAAAGTTCCCGCTCTCCGAGTGCCGAGTGTCAGTCCGTCCCAGCAGATTTCCTTGGTCTCAGCCACAGCCACAGCCGCAGCCACAGCCACAGCCACAAACGCGGACGGGGACGGGGAATTCACGGGTTCGTCGATCAATGTGCCTGCCGAATTGGGGCTGCCAGGTGATGACGGCTATCCATTCCAGGGGCAAATCGATTACACCGATCCGGGACTTGATCCCGAGACCGGCACTCTTCGAATTCGCGGTCTCTTCGCAAACGAAAGCGGACGCCTGTTGCCCGGCATGTTTGTCTCCATGCGGATCGCTATCTCGAAGAATCCTCAGGCGATGCTGGTTCCTGAACGCGCGTTGGGGACCGACCAGTCCGGCCGATATGTGTTTGTCGTCGACGCCGAGAATCGAGTTCAGTATCGCCCCGTGAAGACGGGCGTTTCCATGGAAGGTCTGCGAGTCATTGAAGGGCCATTGCAGATCTCCGACAAAGTGATCGTGGAAGGTCTCCTGCGAGCTCGCCCGGGGGCCAAAGTCGTTCCGTTGATTGCCGAACCGCCGACTCCAATCAACGCGACCGGCCCCGCGTCCGGGATTGAAAAATCAAAGTAGTTGTTGACGGGCAGGTGCCGGAGATGGCATTGGCTCTCAGGAAAACGCGACGTCGTTCCGGCCGTTTGATTCTACTACTCAGTTGACTGACTCTTATGTTCTCAAAGTTTTTCATTGAGCGTCCAATTCTGGCGAACGTGCTTGCCATCGTGACAATGCTGGTGGGACTCGTCTGCGCGTTTACGCTGCCGATTGAACAGTATCCGGAGATCACTCCACCGACCGTTCAGGTTGCTGCCGTGTATCCCGGCGCGAATTCGGAAGTGCTTTCTGATACAGTCGCCGGACCAATCGAGCAGGAGATCAACGGCGTCGAGAACATGCTGTACATGTCCTCAACGTGCTCCAGCAATGGGGCTTATACACTGACTGTCACGTTTGAGGTGGGCACCGACCTGGACGAAGCACAGGTGATTGTGCAGAACAGAGTGGCCGTTGCGATGCCTCGCCTTCCGCAGGAGGTTCAGCGACAGGGAGTCACGACAAAGAAACAGTCCACAAATATCACGCTTGTTGCCTCACTAATCTCGCCGGATGGCACTTATGACGATCTCTATCTCAGCAATTTTGCCACGCTGAGAGTCAAAGATGCATTGACTCGCATTGAAGGCGTGGGCGATGTTCAGGTCATCGGCGGCGGAACCTATGGAATGCGGATCTGGGTGAACCCTGATGCACTGAAGGCCCGCAATCTGACGCTGGAAGATGTACTGGTGGCGATTCGCGAACAGAATGTTCAGGTGGCCGCGGGGCAGATTGGACAAGCTCCCACGCCAAAAGAACAGGGATTTCAGTTTAACGTTTCGGTGCAGGGGCGATTGTCCGATCCACAGCAATTCGGCGAGATCATCGTCAAGACGGTCAGTGATGATCAAAGTGGACGCCGCATGATCCGAGTAAAAGATGTGGCGCGAGTTGAGTTGGGAGCTCAGACATATGATCAATGGTGCGAAATTGGTGGTCAGCCCGCGGCCAGTCTGCTTGTTTATCAATTGCCCGGGGCCAATGCTTTGCGAGTTGCGGAGAATGTGAAAGCGGCGATGGCCGAACTGCAGACGAAATTTCCCAAAGGCATCGAAGCCATCGTGCCATTCGATACCACGAAGTTCGTCGAGGAATCGATCTACGAAGTTTACAAAACTTTGATTGAAGCCGGCGTGCTGGTGCTGATCGTGATTCTTGTCTTCCTGCAGGACTGGCGGGCCACATTGATCCCGGCTACGACGGTTCCGGTGACGATCGTTGGAGCCTTTGCCGTCATGGCGGCACTTGGCTTTTCAATCAACATGTTGACACTGTTCGGACTTGTGCTGGCCATCGGAATTGTCGTTGATGATGCGATTGTAATCGTCGAGAACGCCATGCATCACATTGATGCCGGCAAGCTGAATCCGAAAGACGCGACGATTAAAGCGATGAGCGAAGTTACTGGTCCGGTTATGGGCATTACTCTGGTCCTGATGGCCGTGTTCTTACCGACTGCCTTTCTGGGAGGAATCACCGGCCAGCTGTATCGCCAGTTTGCATTAACGATTGCTGCGACGGCCGTGATTAGCGCGATTAATGCTGTGACCCTGAAGCCCGCTCAATGTGCCGTGTATCTGCGTCCGACGCCCGAGAAAAAGAATTGGTTTTATCGTGGCTTCAATGCGATTTACGGGAGGATTGAGAACGTCTATACGGCCATTGTTCGCGTCTCTGTACGGCAAACGGCATTGGTCATGATGCTGTTTCTTGGACTCGTGGCGCTTACTGGCTGGTGGTTCGTGAGACTTCCGACAGGCTTCGTTCCGCTGGAAGATCAGGGGTATGCGATTATTGCGGTTCAGTTGCCCGATGCGGCATCTCAGGAAAGAACTCGCCACGTTACGAAACAGGTCAGCGCAATTCTGAAGGAGACTCCCGGGGTTCGTTCGTGGTTCCTGTTGGGGGGCATGTCGCTGCTGGATTCGTCCGTCACGTCCAATGCCGCCACAATGTTTATTACCTTCACGCCGTTCGACGAGCGGGCCGCCACTCCAGCACTGAGTCAGGAGGCGATCCTTGGCAGTCTGATGGGACGATTTCAATCCATCCGGGAGGCTTTGGTCCTGGCATTTCCGCCTCCGGCGATTCGGGGTCTGGGAGTGGCAGGTGGCTTTGAGATGAAGATCGAAGACCGTACTGGAGTCGGCCTTGCGGAACTTCAGCAGGTCGTCGGCGAAATGGTGAGTGCCGCAAACGGACAAAGCAGCCTGGCACAAGTCCAGTCGACATTTCGCGCGGGCGTTCCGCAGATTTACGTGGACATCGATCGAGTCAAAGCGAAGAGCCTTGGAGTGCCGCTGGATTCTATTTTCAATACGATGCAGGCTGCCCTCGGATCGGCGTATGTGAATGACTTCAACAAGTTCGGAAAGACGTATCAGGTTCGAGTTCAGGCGGATGAGCAATTTCGTCTTGAACCGGAAGATATCGCTCGACTGGAAGTTCGCAATCTTTCCGGTCGAATGATTCCGCTGGGAACGTTGTCTGAAACGCGACGGACACTGGGACCTCAGATTGTCCCCCGGTACAATCTGTATCCATCGGCTACAATAAACGGAGCCGCCGCCAAAGGAATCAGTTCCGGGCAGGCCTTGTTGCTGATGGAGCAGCTTGCTGACACCAGACTGCCGCAATCGATGGGCTATGAATGGACAGCCATGTCCTTTCAGGAGAAACGCGTGGGCTCCCAGGCACTTTATGTGTTCGCGTTGGGGGTGCTGATGGTGTATCTGGTGCTGGCCGGACAGTACGAGAGCTGGCTGATGCCAGCGGCCGTGATCATGGTCGTTCCACTGGCTC
This sequence comes from Planctomycetota bacterium, assembly GCA_052034165.1. Classification (GTDB taxonomy): domain Bacteria; phylum Planctomycetota; class Planctomycetia; order Planctomycetales; family Planctomycetaceae; genus SXXK01. The sequence goes on from JBPOIW010000245.1 coordinate 6,221, forward strand.
TGCTGGGAACCGTTGTGGCTGTTGCCGTCCGCGGGATGGACAACAATATTTACACTCAGATCGGCATCGTGCTGATTATCGCTCTGGCCAGTAAGAACGCCATTCTGATTGTCGAGTTCGCACGTGAGCTCAAGGCTCATGGCCGCTCGATTAATGACGCTGCCATCGAAGCTTCTCGACTTCGCTTTCGTCCAATTCTGATGACCTCTTTTGCCTTCATTCTGGGCATCGTCCCGCTGGTGAATGCCTCCGGAGCCGGAGCGGCCAGTCGTCGAGCCCTTGGGACCGCGGTACTTGGCGGGATGCTTGCAGCCACCATTCTGGCGGTCTTCTTCGTCCCCGTCTTTTATGTGCTCATGCAGCGTCTCTCCGAATTTCGCCGAAAGCCCGCAGCGCTCGATCCGAGCTCATCGACGGCGACTGCAGAATCCGCAGATTCTTTAGTCATCCGAACAGAACCCTCGACCGGACACTAACAGACTGTTGGTTGAGTCGCGCTATCAGCCGCCGGGGGTTAGCGCGCGGTTCCATTCGCTGTGTTTTGCAGCACTTACCGGACGCTAACGCGTTCCGGCTGATTAAATCAACAGTTTGCTAACGGAAGTTCAGGCTGAATTGCGGCGTCACAGTGTTGTCGTTTGCTGGAGGCCGCCGCTGATCGCTTGAATTGGAGTGTGCCAATCTTCAGGCAAACGACTTGTCATGTCCTGGCTTTGGCTCTCAGAGTGGAATACGATTTCACGACGTAGAAAAGGCTTTCAGTCTCAATCAGTACGCTCGCCGCCCGGCGTGAGAAACCATCAATCGAAAGAATAACAACGATGCACTGGTCCGGTAGTCGAATCGCCTGTGGATGTCGCTCTCTCTGCGCTTGTCTGGGGATTCTGTGGCTGGGAGGATCCTCGGCCGTTGCCGACCAGTTCGTGCTGTTCGATGCGACCTTTACGTTTACGAAGGAAGACGCTGATAACTCAAAGCCGAGCCCGTCCCATTATTACGTTCGCGACAAACTAATGAATGCTGAGCGTCCCCGGGACTGGACGAGCCCCGTCGACTACCGAAACGGAACGGCGCATGTTCGCCTTGAAGTGTTGGAGAAGCCAGCAGGCGGCGAAGCGACAACCTGGTCCGTTTGCTACATCCCCAATAAAGGCCGTGACAAAGGATATGGTTGCTTCAACACGCCGGTCTACGAGCAACCTGGCGTCTACGAGAATGACATCGACATGACGAAATTCTGGCAGCACGATTCAATCGTTTGGGATGAGGGAATCAAAGAAATGCACCTCGTCATCAAAGATAATAGTGGTGGCGGCGGCCATGCTCACAAGCGTAAGGATCACGAAAAATTCTTCCCCACAAAGGTACGTATGACCGTGATCCAGGTGTCCGCGGGATCAAAATACGATGCCAGCCTTGTACCGAATCTCTCTTCTGACGAAACCGGCAACCGCTCACCCAAAAAAAGAAAGTGATTTCGATCAGGGCTGCTGGCAACATCAAGGAGTAAACGGAAACCTCTGCAAACTTTATGCACAACAGGCCCGTGAAGACCTCATCACACAAACGAATAAGTCCTGAGGTGATTGTCTGCATGGGCCACCGCCACCTGTGTTCCGTTCGGTGACAAACTCATACCGCGGCCGTCAGTCTTGAGTTTCAGGCCGAAGAATTCCTCTGCCGTGTCGCCTTTCCAGAAATGGAGCCAGCCACCGCCACCGCCGCCGGAAAGACCAACCCAAAAACCATCCGGATGCCACGCAAGTCCCCACGTAGTCCCTGTGGTTTTGTCTTTGGACTGCAGTACGAGATCCAATTTTCCATCCGCAGGATTCACAAGAGCGACGATAATCTCGCCCACGCCCGCGAATGCGTTTGAGACTTTTGTGATTCCTCCGAAAGCGATCTGACCCCCATCGCCCCGCAGAGCAATACTTCGGGCTCCTCCAATGTCCGCTCGGAACGTCGTGTCATACCCGTGCAACTGCTCAACGGTGACCAGTGTTCGAGGCATCTCCGACCCAACAGCCCAGGCGTTGACGACTCCCTTCAGATCGCACGAAAACAATGTCCCCGAATCAAGGGAATAGATCAGGTTGTAAACATGAGACGCATGTCCGGAAAATTCTCGAATGAGCGTTCCAGAGGTCGCATCCCAGACTTTGACCAATCGATCATTGCCGCACGTTGCGATGGTCTTTCCATCGGGACTGACCGCGATCGCCCGAATCCAGCCCTGATGTGCTTCAATAATTCGTGAGGGTTCCGGCTTCTCCGAAGACGCTGACCAATAAATCAGCCGACCGTCATATCCTCCACTGTAAAGTGTCTCTCCGTCGCCTGAGGATCCGAAGGCACGAATCCAACTCTCGTGCGCAGACAGAGAAATACTCTGCCCATTGACTGGATCGATTCGGTGAATCAGAAAATCCTCAGCGCCACAGAAGATGAAACGTGACTGAGGATCCCAGTGACAAGCGGTCAGTGGTCGGTCGAGCTTGTATTCCTGCAACAGTTTTGTCTGTTTCGGATCGACGGTTGCGTTCGCAGTCATGTCAGCAACTCCGAGATAGCTCCGCGCGACGGATCAGCAACCGGAAATGTTCGCCCGGCGATATCAAATTCCCCCATCGAATCAACACCGACAGCCTGAAGAATGGTGTGAAAGATGTGGCCATGGTCCACCGCCCGATCAGTCACCGCTGTTCCGTTGGCATTCGTCTTGCCGATCACCGCCCCGGGCTGGATTGATGATCCGCCCAGGACAACACTCCAGGCTGTTCCCCAATGGTCACGTCCGTAAGTCTTGTTGATCTTGGGAGTGCGACCAAATTCGCTCATCACACAAATGAGTGTGTCGGCTAACAACCCACGGTCGGCCAGATCAGCAACGAGTGTTGCGAACGGCTGATCAAATTCACCCAGCTGTTCTATATGAAAGTCGAAGTTCTCATGATGGGTGTCATAGTCAGCATGGTTGACCTGCACATAGGGAACTCCGTTCTCGAGAAGTCTTCGGGCCAACAGACAGTGCTTTCCAAACTGGCTGGTGCCATATCGCTCCTGATCACTTGCGGACTCTCGGCTGATTTCAAACACGTGCCGGTTTGCCAGTAATTCACGCGCTTGAGTATAGGAGAAATTATAGGCTTCAGTTTCTGCCGTACGACGTCGCCGCAGGAAACGCTCATTAGCCCGTTCACGAACAGCATTCCGCCGCACATCGGCTTCGTCGGTGATATCACCTGGGCGATCGTCAAACTTCGGAGGATTGCCATCATAGAGTGCCATGCTGGCAAAACGTGGTCCGAGGTAAGCGGCCGAGTGGAATTCCGATTCCACATTTCTTCCGCCCGGAGAACTGCGAATCAGGACATGCCCCGGCAGCACAAATGACTCCGGCATCAGGGATCGAGCCGTCACGGCGCCAAGGTGAGGATAATCGGTGCCGGGCATCCGCGCGCGTCCGGTTGTCATCTCTGTGACACCACGAGCATGATCCCCGTTGTTCGTATCCAGGCTGCGCACGATTGAGAGGCGATGCATCTGTTTCGCCGTATGCGGCAGAAGTTCGCAGATGTGAATCCCGGGCACCGAAGTCGGAATGGCTCGAAATGGCCCGCCCGTGTCAGTATTCGGCTTGGGGTCCCATGTTTCCAGCTGACTGACACCACCATGCAGAAAGATGTTGAGAACTCGCTTACTCTTCGCCTGAACCTGTTCAGCAATCGCTGTCCTTGATGTAATGATGTCCCCAAGTCCAGCGGCCAGGCCAACAGACCCCAGTGCCGTTCGGTTCAAAAACGCGCGACGGCTCAGACCGTGATCCGTCGATCCGCACGGGTAATGACGCTTCATAACAATCCCCGTTATTGATGCATTGGAAGGCTGGTGGGGCAGGAGGGACCATGATAGTAGCCTCAATTGAGGCTCAGGACAACAGCGAGCCGTGTGCCTTACGATTTGCGACTGAAACGCTCACCGATCATCTTCTTTCCATTCGATTCGCGAGTGTCTCCGCTATTCGATTGGCTAACAGCTGCCGCTCTGCACCCTGACCGTGTCGCGTTGGCGTAAGTCGCAACAGTGAAGAAAGAAAAGTTTTGCCATGGAAATCCTGAACGCCCATGGTCGGCCGAACATATCCTCGACAGATGCCACCACTTTGAATGGCGCAAATCCCCCCCCCGATCGGAAGCAATTATCGGCGATTGGTTTTGCGAGTGGACTGAAAGTCAGTCTCGGTTTGTATGTATTTCTTTTCGTTTTTGGCCGTGAATGGTCAAGGCGTTTGCTCCGGGATCGGATCATCAGTGCCGGGACGCTGCTGTGCGGGAATGCACATGACGATCGGGGTTTGATGTCCGAAAAGCAGTGAGGTCCGTAGCATCGTTCGATCAGTGTGATGGATATCAGGATGATTGGCCAAAAGATATGACCAGACGCTTGCATGCGGAAACGGAGATTCGGATAACGACTTCTCAGAGTTGCATAAGTCCTCCTCTCCGAAAGTTGTTCGCATGAACCGTATTCCTGTCATGCTGGCCCTGAATTTTCTGGCGTTGCTGGTGGCGTTGCCAGCTTCAGCACAGCCACCGGCCATCACACTGGATCGTACCGTGCTACCGGTTCCCGAGCCGGTGCAGGCCCGGATCACCGAGATCGATGCTCGAAAGGCAAAAGCCCCGGCGCGATTCGACGTGAAGGCGCCGCCGAACGCTCCGAACGTGGTGATTGTGCTGATCGACGACATGGGATTCGGCCAGCCCAGTGCTTTTGGTGGGCCGGTCGAAATGCCGACCGCTGAGAAGCTGGCCAGCAATGGGTTGAGGTACAATCGTTTCCACACCACGGCACTCTGTGCTCCGACACGTATGGCGTTGCTGACCGGTCGCAACCACCACTCGTGCAATATGGGTTCAATTACTGAAACGGCCACGTCCTTCCCCGGCATGACAGCCGTGCGCCCGCACAACATCGCTCCTCTCGCTGAAATGCTGCGACTGAATGGCTACAGCACGGCACAGTTCGGGAAGAACCACGAGACACCGCCGTGGGAACTCAGCCCGTCAGGACCGTTCGATCGCTGGCCGACGCGAAGTGGGTTCGACAAGTTTTATGGCTTCATGGGCGGTGAAACGAACCAGTACTACCCGGGGATTTATGACGGTGTGACGAAAGTGGAAGCGCCTCAGGATCCGGATTACCACTTCACCACCGACATGACCAACCAGGCGATCGCATGGACGCAGTATCAGAAATCTCTGACACCGGACAAACCGTTCTTTGTCTATTACGCCCCGGGAGCGACTCATGCTCCACATCAGGCTCCGAAGGAGTTCATTGAAAAGTACAAAGGCAAGTTTGACCACGGCTGGGACAAGCAGCGGGAGCTTACTCTCGCGAACCAGAAGAAACTGGGTGTCGTTCCTGCCGATACGAAACTGGCTCCCAAGCCGGAGGCGATTCAGGACTGGGACAAGTTGACGGCTGATGAGAAGACGTTGTTCACAAAGCAGATGGAAGTATTTGCCGGATTCGGCGAACACACGGACCATGAAGTCGGTCGGCTTGTCGATGCCATCGAAGAGATGGGCGAGATGGACAATACATTGTTCATCTACATCCTCGGCGATAACGGCGCAAGCGCTGAAGGCGGTATGGTGGGGCTGTTCAACGAGATGAACTATTTCAATCAGGTGCCCGAGAAGCTTGATGACATCCTGAAGAAGATCGACGAACTAGGCGGGCGGAATGCTTATAACCATTACGCGGCTGGTTGGGCCGTCGCAGGCGATACTCCCTTTGGATGGACCAAGCAAGTCGCCTCAAGCTTCGGCGGCACTCGCAACGGAATGATTGTGCACTGGCCGAAAGGTATCAAGGCGAAGAATGAGGTGCGAAGCCAGTTTCATCATGTGATCGATATCGCACCGACGGTTCTGGAAGCATGCGGATTGCCCGAACCGAAAGAGGTCAACGGTATCGTGCAGCGGCCAATTGAAGGGGTCAGCATTGCTGATTCTTTCGACGACGCGGCAGCGAAGGAACGACACACAACTCAGTATTTCGAAATCTTCTGTAACCGAGCGATTTATCACGACGGGTGGGTGGCCGGGACCGTGCATAAAGCTCCGTGGGAACCAAAGCCGCGCGTCGATTCTTTCGAGAAGGATCGGTGGGAGCTTTACAACGTCAACGAAGACTTTAGTCAATCGACCGATCTCGCCGCACAGCATCCGGACAAATTGAAAGAACTCCAGGCCCTGTTCCTGAAAGAGGCAGGGAAGTATCAGGTGCTACCGCTTGATGATCGCCTGTTCGAACGATTCATTGCTTCGATGGTTGGTCGTCCCGATCTCATGGAAGGCCGTACTTCCATGATTCTGCACGAGGGAATGACGGGAATGATGGACAATGTGTTTATCAATATCAAAAACCGCTCCCACTCAATCACCGCAGAATTGGAGATTCCAGAGGGTGGAACTGAGGGCGTGGTGATTTGCCAGGGCGGTCGGTTTGGAGGCTGGAGCCTGTTTACTCGTGACGGAAAACTGAATTACTCGTACAACTGGGTCGGCCTCCAGGAGTACAAGATGGCCGCTGACAAGCCATTGCCGACCGGAGACGTTACGGTCAAGTTCGATTTCGTTTATGACGGTGGTGGCTTTGGTAAGGGCGGCCTTGGAACGTTGTACATCAACGAAGAAAAGGTTGCCGAGACGCGCATTGACCACACCGCCAGTGTGATTTTCTCGCCCGATGAAACGGCCGATGTCGGCGTGGACGAAGCGACAAATGTGACCAGGGACTACAAGGAACGCGACAACAAGTTTACCGGGCGGATCCGCAAGGTGACGGTGGACGTCAAGTAGCAGATTGGTCCAATGAGTGGCCCCGGTGGTAACTCTGCCCCAGTGGTAACTCTGTGGCGAAAGGAGTCCACCCACAGAGAACGATTTGCTCTTTCATTCGGCTCATCGCTGACGAATTGATAGACTGTCGCATCAGGCATGGCCGCCCACATTACTCATTAGACTCCGATCATGCTCTTCCACTGGCTGAAACAACGTCGTCGAGCAAAGATTCTTGCAGCTCCGTTTCCAGGGAATTGGGAACAACTCATTCGCGACAACGTACGCCATGTACGCAGCTTGACCTCAGTTCAGCAGCACAAGTTGCGGCGTCTGGTTCGGATCTTCGTGGCTGAAAAGAACTGGGAGGGCTGCGGCGGATTGATTCTGACCGATGAAATTAAAGTGACGATCGCGGCCCAGGCATGCTTGTTGATCGTCGGGATGGACGAAGACTGGCTGTTCGAACATGTTCTGTCCATTCTGGTCTATGCAGCCGGCTACGTTGCCCCTGCAAGCCAGGCTTCGGGAACGGGCATGGTGATCGATTCTGGTCAGCCGCGATTGGGTGAAGCGTGGTGGCAGGGACCTGTGATCCTGTCATGGAGTGATGCACTCGCCGGTGGTCGAAAAGAATCCGCTGGCCGCAATCTGGTTCTTCACGAGTTCGCTCATCAACTCGACATGATGAACGGCCGCATCTGCGACGGAGCGCCGCCGTTAAAGACTCGTGAACAGCACGAACGCTGGGTTTCGGTGCTCGGACCGATGTTTGATCAACTTGTTGAAGACTGTCGCAACGGACATCGCGGGCTGATCGATTGCTACGGCGCAAAGAATCCGGCGGAGTTCTTCGCGGTGATCACAGAAACATTCTTTGAGCGTCCCGAGGCCCTTCGGTACCACTATGAAGAAGCCTATAGTGTCCTCCGTGATTTTTACGGACTCGACCCTGCCGACTGGGCTCTTGATGATATGACATGATACGCTGGGCTGACGCTCAGACGAGGCCAGCATCATGATGCCACCGGCCGCCATGTCGTCTTTGGAGACTGATGATTTCCCGGATGCGGATCGTCGATTGATGTGAACTTCGAAACATCAACGCTGTCGCTGGTTTCGCGACCATCAAGGTCGGCCTGCTGATCGAGCAAGACAGAGCGACCGTCAGGTGCTCTTCTCGCCGACGATGCGGCACAAGATTGTCGCCCCTGCGCAACGTCAACATCTCTTCATAGAAATGCGTGGCCGACCTGAAGGAGGGTTACAGCACGTCGACGATTTCTCCAGCAAACAGATCGATGATGATATCGTCAACAGCTCGGAAGAACCAATCGGTACCGGTTCCGCCGTACAAGACATCGTCCTCACCCGCGTCGTTCAATACGTTGACCTTCGCTTTCAACGAGACGACAGGGTTGCCAACACCAGCGCGGAGATTTGTAA
>JBPOIW010000270.1:0-6962 GCA_052034165.1 Planctomycetota bacterium
CAAATCCAGAAAACAAAATCCCAGGCGGATCCCCTGCCGTAAAAAAATTTCTTCTCACGGCGATAGATCACCATGCATGTACCAAAAAACTCTCAGCCTCATCGGGTTATGATTAAATCAACACGCCAGTCACGTGTCGGGTTGGGATGGTCGGAACGCGCAACTTCAACAGATTTCCATGCAACGTCGGCTGAAGCCAACGCTACGATGGAACCCGCGAAACGCGTCGTCAACGCTACGCCTTCGGCTGCTGTTGAGTCATACAGTGGAATGCTCCTAGCCCCCAGACGAGATCGATGGCATTGACCCCGACGACAGCTCGTTCGGGATAACAGTCCTGCAATTGCTGCATTGCGACATCATCGGCCGGATCGCCGAAGACCGGAACAATGACAGCTCCGTTCGTGATGTAGTAGTTGCAGTAACACGCCGGCAGACGATTGTCTTCCAGTGTTTTCGGCTGTGGCATCAACAGCGGAATTGGAATCAGAGATTCTCCGCGACTGTTCCTTGCGGCAGCAACAGCGTCAAAGTTTGCTCGCAGATCCGACGCTTCCGGAGCATCTTCGCTATAAGGAGCCGCCACGAGAACTCGCCGCTCGTCAACGAACCGTGCGACCTGATCGATGTGTCCGTCGGTATCGTCACCAATGATGCCATGCCCCGGCAACCAAACAACATTCTTCGCCTGCAGCCAGGTGGCCAGCACTTCTGTCATGCTTTCAATCGTTGCGCCGGCATTGCGATTGGGATTGAGCAGACAACTGGCTGTGGTCAGGATTGTTCCTGCCCCGTTACCTTCAATCGCTCCACCTTCGAGGATTAACTCGGGCCGTAGAGTTTTGATCCCCAATGCGGCTCCAATGCGTCCCGCTGTGAGCTCATCAAAATTCCATGGCGGATATTTTCCGCCCCATGCGTTGTAGTTCCAGTCGATGATGACCTGTTTGCCAGCCGCGGGCGTGCCTTCTCGACCATTCAGAAAAATAGGACCATGATCGCGACACCACGAATCGTTAACGGGGATGTCGTAAAGTTCAGGAACAAACCGGCTTCCTCGACGACTACAGGCCGCATCGATCAACGGGCGAGCAGACTCGGCGACACCCGGACCACCAGCGAGAATTCGTACCGGTTCGTAGCAGGCCATCGCCGCCACAAATTCCGCAAAAGCGGCGGGAATACGTTCGAAGATACCGGGCCAGGTATTGGGATTCACGGGCCACGCAACCCAGGTGGCTTCATGAGCTTCCCATTCGGCCGGCCAGCGATAATCAGTCAAAGCAGTCGTTGCGGTCATGTCATTCTTCGGAGCAGAGAATAAGTCCGTGTATTTGTGGCCGCGAATGTTAGCAGGCCCATCGCGTTCTCCCCAGGCAACTGAATCCATCGACCGCTTTTTCGTGACAACGGAATTCCGGCTGCTGCAAAATCAGCGTCACTCTCGTGAATCCGGACAGGATCGATTCTTCGACACACTGATACTTGCCAAGGATTCTTGTAGACTGTTCCTGGCTGGACAGCGCCATGATCAAGAAAACCATTGATAATACAAGCCCGAAGCGCCAGCGAGTGAATGAGTCGCAAAGTGTTCACTCGCTCGCGCTTTGGGCTTGTAACGGAGCCGAACAGGACGATGTCCAGCGAGGTTGCCTGTTGATTTAGTTTTTAGCCGGCAGGAGTTATCCCCGGTTATTTCTAAAGAGCGGCAAGAACCGGACGCTAACGCGTGGCGGCTAATTGATTCTTGAAGACTCGGCTCCAGACCAACCTCCGATTGTGCTTCTCTGTCTTCCCACGTGCGAATCCAGAAATCTGCCTCATGAACACCGCTCTGGAATCTCAACTGAAACAAACGATTCGGCGAGGGCGCGTCCTTTCGGCGCCGGCTCAGTTGGCGGGCTACAACACCGACGGGCTTGGTTATAAAACCTTTCGACCGGATGCTGTGGTGATCCCGGCCGATGCAGACGAAATGATCGCTCTGCTGCGGGAATCGCGAGAACTGAATGTTCCAGTGACAATCCGCGGAGCAGGCACTTCACTTTCCGGCGGCCCCGTCGCAGCTCAGGGCGGGATTGTGGTGCACACGTCGTCCCTGAAGAAGATACGTACAATTTCACGCGAAGGCTTCTGGTGTGAAGTCGAATGCAGTGTGACTCTGAATCAGCTCGATGAAGCTCTGCGAGCACACAACTTATTCTATCCGCCGGATCCTTCCAGTGGCCCCGTTTGTACGCTCGGCGGAAACGTCGCCATGAACGCCGGCGGCGCACATTGCTTTCGGTATGGCGTGACCAGCAATTATGTGCTCGGGCTGGAAGTCGTGATGCTCGATGGCAGTGTGCATCGCTTCGGCGGACCAGCCGGAGGTCGCGGCGACTGGCATGAAGACTGGAAACGCCTGATGGTCGGCTCCGAAGGAACGCTGGGCGCGTTCACTCGGTTCTGGCTACGATTGTTGCCTCGCCCCGAGAAAGCCTGGACCTTCCGCGCGACGTTTCCAGATCTGCACTCGGCGGAGAAAGCGGTTCATGGACTTGTCGTGCATCCATCCTTTCCCGTCGCGATCGAATTGATGGATCCGCGATTCGTGGCCATGGTCGAGAACAGCCCAATGGCCGTGGGTCTGCCGACGGACGCGTTTCTGCTGGTCACGGAAATCGAAGGCCCGGCGGTATTGGTCGACGCCCGAGTTCACTCCGTCGCGCAGTTGCTGAAAGACGCGGGGGCGATGGATGTAAACTTTAGTGATGACGAAGAGCAGCGGAAGAAGCTCTGGAAAGCTCGCAAGGTGGCCGGCGGCCTGATGGGACAGCTTAGCCCCGACATGATCGTGCAGGACGCGGTGATTCCCAAGAGTGCTTTGGCAGAACTCTTGCAGCTGGTTTACGACGAAGCCGATGCGATCGGGATTCCGGCGATTAATGTGTTCCACGCGGGCGATGGCAATCTGCATCCGAATTTTCTGTTCGACTCGCGCAAGCCCGGAGAACTGGAACGAGTCGAAGCGATCAGCAAGAGACTGATGAAGCGAGTTGTCGAAGTCGGTGGAACATTGTCCGGCGAACATGGAATCGGTAACGATAAAGCTCGATATATGCCGCTGGTGTTCGGCCCGGATAGTCTTCGCCTGCAATTGGCTGTTCCTGCGACGTTTAACCCGCGGCATCAGTTGAATCCTTTGAAGGTGTTTGCTGATCGCTCGTTTGTCGGCGCGGATGGTCGTAAGTCGGCATTGCCAGATCCTCATGGAGAAGAGCATTCCGGATCCGACAAGACCGAAGACACTCTGGGGCCGCGATTGTTCACGCCGTTCCTGGACACGATCGATGGAGTGACCTGCGTCTCTGCCAAAATCACCGCCTCTCAGCTCGCTGAATCGATCGGACCACATCGCTTGCGGTTCCCGCTGATGACGGATGCGATTCAGCCATTGTCAGCGCAGGTGAAGGCCAGTGAGTATGCTCCGGCGGCGTCGCGATTTGGAGAACTCTGCGACAACATCATCGGAATGAACTGGCGTCTCGCGGACGGTCGCATCGTGCGGATCGGAGAACGAGTGGTCAAGTCGACAACGGGTTACGACCTGCTGCGATTCCTGATGCATTCGGATGGTCAATTCGGCGAGCCGGTTGATTTTGTCCTGAGACTCCGACCGCATTCAGGCATGGATGGATTAATCGAACTGAGCGGCCCACGCGATATCGTCGCCAAGGCCATGTCCGAGCTCTTGCAGTCCTGCTGGATGAACTGGTTCGATTCGGTCGATGTCGTAGCAAAAGCTAAATCGGATTCGCTGACGGTACGAATTGCGATCAATACTCCGGCCGATGAATGGCATGTGTTCGAATCCATGTTGGCAGCTTTCGCATCCATTCAGAAGCTGGGGTTTCAGGCGATTCCTCAGGCACCAGCTCCGATTGATGGCTGCCCTGATTTTGCCTTGAAGACGACACCGGACCGCGTGGTGGCGTTGGCGAGCGAACTGGCTACAACTTACGGCATCAAATGTCTGGCGCTGTGCTACAACGGCGTTGTGCACGGGTACTTGAATGATGTGATAAATGCGGCGGCAGTGGTTAAGGAGATTGTTCGAAACCATGCCACATCTCTGCACGAATCCGGTGGCGACTGGCATTCTCGACATCTTCCGCGTCCGGCGGCTCGTGGCGTGGAAGCACAGTGGCTTTCTGTTTTGACAACGGAGTTTTCAGAGACGTGAGTACCTCGCCCCCAACTCCGAAAACAGCAGGCTGCTCAACGCCTCACGAGAAAACTCATCCCGCTCTTAGCGAAATGCTGACGAACTGCGTGCATTGCGGTTTTTGTCTGGCCGTTTGTCCGACGTATCAGATGACGGGCGATGAAAATAATTCTCCCCGTGGTCGGCTGCGATTATGGCGTGAAGAAGCCGAGGGACGACTCGCGCAGGATCCTTTCACAGCTCATTACACAACCGAATGTGTTGGCTGCCTTGCTTGCGAACCCGCCTGTCCGGCCAATGTTCCTTACGGCGAAATTCTGGAGCAGGTTCGGCATCAACATGTGCTTGCTTCCCGAACTAATCCACCGTTGTCTTTGCGTTTCGCCGCAGCCCTGAGCAAACGCCAGTGGCTGTTTAATCTGGCGATGTGGCCGGCGAGAGTCTTGCGGTCGCTGGGAATCCTGCCGCACAAATTTCTGTTTGCGGGCAATCCGCCGCTCATGGAGTCCACTGCCGCGTATGCGCAGCGATTGATGGCCGAACATCGACCGACCGGGCCGCGCGTTGCGTTGCTGACCGGCTGCCTGATGGAATCGGTCTTTCGAGAAATCAATTTCGCCACCGTGCGAGTGCTCATCGAAAACAATGTGCAGGTGATTGTTCCGCCGGATCAGGGATGCTGCGGGGCGTTTCAGGAGCATCTGGGACTGGATGGCATCGACCAGCTCCGCGATCAGAATCGATCGGCCTTCGGCAAAGCGAGCGTTGAAGCGGTTGTTTGTAACTCATCGGGCTGCGGCTTAGCACTTTCCAAAACGTTAGCTGATCAAGTTCCCGTTCGTGATGTGCTGGGATTTCTGAGCGAACTCAAGCTGGCTCAAAGAACACCCTCGGAGAAAGAGGCACGAGTTTTTGCCGATCTTCCGTGTCATTTGATTCACGGCCAGAAGCAACAAGGAATCCCGGCAAACGTACTGAATGCGACCGGCTATCGCTGGGAACTGGCTCCTCAGGCTCGTGACTGTTGCGGTTCAGGAGGCATCTACAACATTCAGAAGCCGGAGAATTCCGAGGCAATTCTTCGAAGTAAATCAGAGTTCCTGAATCATGCAGCAGGTTCACCCGTGATTCTGGCCACCAGCAATCATGTGTGCATGATGCAATGGAACTCGGCGAGATCAACGGGCCTCGTGACTCGACCGTATCAGGTCAGGCATGTGATACAGTTATTGGATCCCGGTGAGGAAACACTGCAACGCGATGGTGTTGCGCACCGTTAAGCAGCTTCACTCTGTGAGCGGCACGGCGCTAGCCGCCGGTGTTTGCTTAATAATGACACTCACCGGTGGCTAGCGCCATTCCGCTCACTTTCTCCATCTGACAGGATGAATTCAAATGCCGCATGCACCTTTGCTGACAGTTCTGATGGCAATCATCTTCAGCATTGCCCCAAATCTGTTGGCGGGCCGAGCGCTGTTCGCCAACGAGATTGAAGGTGGCTTCGAGTTTCAGCAACAGGACTCCAAACTCGTCATCAATTACGGATCAAAGCCCGTCACGGAATTTGTCTTCAGAGACGAAAAGATCCTGCGACCATTTTTTGCCAACTTTCGTCTCCCGAGCATTCATAAGGCGACTCGCAATCATCCACCGAATCCGGCCGTGGACGCCGTCGACCATGACACCATGCATCCTGGCATTTGGCTGGGATTTGGCGATATCAATCAGGAAGACTTTTGGCGCAACAAAGGTCGGATTGAACACGTTCGCTTTTCCACGGAGCCGGTTATCGAGAATGGCGTGTTACATTTTGCAGAGGAAAGTCGACTGCTGAGGGCCAGCGGGAAGACATTGGCCGAGCTGCATTCCGACTATCAACTGCGTCGACGCCGCCGGGGATTTCTGTTGACCTGGAATGCGGAACTTCGAGCCTCGGAAGAGGATCTTGTTTTCGGCGATCAGGAAGAAATGGGCCTGGGGGCTCGACTCTCAACATCACTGACAGAAAAAGCTGGCGGTCAGATCACCAGCAGCGACGGTCTTAAAACTGCCGCCGAGACATGGGGCAAGCAGGCCGCATGGTGTGATTACTCGGGAACGATCGGTACGCAGGTGCTAGGCATCACAATTTTCCCATCGCCTCAGAATGCTCATCCTTGTTGGTGGCACAATCGCGATTATGGTGTCTTCGTCGCCAATCCATTCGGAAAGCGAGCGGGGCATGTCGACGGTAAAGTGATCGTGAAGAAGGGTGATTCATTGCGACTGAAGTTTCATGTGATGTTCCACGAAGGTCCGACAATGCCGGATCTCGCAGCTATTGCGAAGGAGATTGCGGATTAATTTGCAGGTAAAAGTAACAACGCCGTTTTATGATTGAGCAGACATTGCGATTGGCTGCGGAGCAGCCGCGTTCTGATAGCCTCGGGCTTCAGCCCGAGGTACCGATCCCCACCATAATCCAAAGCTCCGGAGGAGCGACGTTGCCCGCGCGTGATTTGCGTCGCTGCTCCGCAGCTTGAGGTATTTGGGGGCATCTTGACCTGTGGCTGAAGCCTCAGGCTATCATGACTCCGCTGCTCCGCAGCGAATCGCTGGGTTTGGCAGACGCGGTCGATTCCGGTCAGGCCGCAAGTGTTTCTGCGTTTGGCTGCGGACCAGCCCCGTTCTGATAGCCTCGGGCTTCAGCCCGAGGTACCGGTGCCCCACCATAATCCAAAGCTCCGGAGGAGCGACGTGGCCTGCGCGTGATTTG
>JBPOIW010000192.1:0-3582 GCA_052034165.1 Planctomycetota bacterium
AGCTTTGACCGGCGTTCCGCCTTCACCAGAAGATCTTCCGACATCTGTGACCACCCTGAATCAAGAACCGAACAAACACCTATTTTCGAACCTCGCTGATCTCCGGCAAATTTTGCCGATCCAGCGAAGCATACAAAATTTCAATGCCTCAATTTCGACCGAAACCAACCAACGACCAAAGACTATTTGCAGCCTGATCGCCAATTGCCTGCAATCACTGCGCTTCTCAGAGCAGCGTGAGATAAGCCGTAAACCCAGCAGAGCTAATGTTTTAGGCTAAAATTTCTGCAAAATACAGCGCGCAGAGCCCGCGCCGCTGTTTTTCGGAAACGGGGCAGCATATCGTCGTCCTATCCAACGTTCAACTGCAGAAGGCAAAGGTTCGCCGAGATTCGCCGAGCCGGAAATCGAAACAGGCAAGCGACAAAGTCCATGAAACTTCCCTCTTCTCTTCTTCGGCAGTGCTGGTTCCTTGCCGGACCCACGGCCTGCGGGAAGTCGGCCACGTCTTTGATTCTCGCAGATCGCCTGAATGCAGAGATTATTTCGCTGGATTCCATGGCGATTTATCGACGCATGGATATCGGTACGGCGAAGCCTTCCCTGTCCGATCGCCGGCAAGTTCCTCACCACCTGATTGATATTGCAGAGCCTCACGAAGAATATAGTGTGGCCGAATTCGTTCGTCACGCGGCCCGTGCGGCGGAAATGATCGTGGGGCGAGGCCGTGTTCCGTTGTTCGTCGGAGGGACCGGGCTCTATCTGCGATCCATGTTGCGGGGGCTTTCCGAAGGGCCGGAAGCTGACTGGGATTTTCGTCATTCCATGGAGCAACTGGCAATTCAGAATGGGCCGGAATGGTTGCACGATAAGCTGAACGCCTGCGATCCAGTGACCGCTGCTCGTCTGCACCTGAAGGACATGCGGCGGATTATTCGTGCTCTTGAAGTGTTTGAACTGACTGGCCGGCCGATCTCAGAAGATCAGCAGCACGCTCCCGTTTCTGTCGAAGATCGGCCTCGAGTTGTCGTGTGGCTTGAGCCGCCCCGAGATTGGCTCAGAGCGAGAATTGATCTTCGGGTCGATCAGATGATGACCGATGGATGGCTCGCGGAAACTCACGAACTGATGACGCTTCAACCGCCGCCGTCACGGACGGCCTGTCAGGCGCTGGGTTATCGTGAGTTGATTGATCATTTGAACGGTCAGTTGACGCTTGAGGCTGCTGTAGAGCAAATCAAGATCTCAACACGTCAGTTTGCGAAGCGGCAGCACACGTGGTTTCGCAATCTGGAAGAATGCGGTTCCCTGGCAATCACCGGGCTTGAACCGCCGGAGATCATTGCTGACCAGATTTGGGATCTCGGCAACAAGGCTAAAGGCTAAACGTTGAGTTGGTGCCCATGCGCGGGGCGATCAGATGAATTCAGGGCTTCCGCGAATCCGCTGGCATCTCCGGCGGCCTCTGATTAATTCGCTTTGCTGATGGGCTGGCTCAGAGTAGTCTGTGCTGTCTCCCGGAGTTATGAACGTGTGATCAGAGTGTGGTGCGCAAATGCTTGTCCAGTGTACTCAGTGCAGCAAGACACTAAAGGTTCCTGACACGGCGGCGGGAAAGCGGATTCGCTGTCCTGCCTGCTCGGCTGTTGTGGATGTTCCGCTGAACGATCCGCCGCCGTCACCGGCAAGCGGTTCCGGGGCCGCAGTCCAGAACCCGACCGCCGGCAGTCCTCCAATCCGAAAAGCACGCGCCGTTAGTTCGGGGGCAAGTGGTGCAAGTGACGCACGTTCTTCAGTTTCTGGAGGTTCAGGGGCAGCGTCTACATCGCCGGTGTCGAAGGAAGCGCCTTCGCGAGGCAAATCGCCTTCGAGTCGTCAGGGAGGTGACTCGGTTCGGAGTGATCGAGGAACGTCTGCGCGAGGTGCATCAAGCCAACGGCCTCGAAAGCCATCAAGGCCTGTGGAGCAGGACGAAGAGGACTTTGGTTACGGAAGTTATGAGGATGAAGGCGCTGACTATTTTGAGTCGAATCCGTTTGCACCACCGAGATCAGCGGCAGGAACTTCATCTGCGCGCTCTGGAGGGCAGGGCGAGATTTCATCGCGAAGGCTGGCTGGCCTTGGGCTCTTGATTCAGGGGTGGGCGACTGTTTCCATGTTTTTGCTGTTCGTGTTCGTTTTCCTCGCCAGTTTTTTTGTCGGGGTGTTAGCGGGTGGCGGAAGGGCGGGTTCGTCGGGCCTCATCATTCTGGTTGGATTCGCTGCGATTGGAATGTTCATCGCTGCGATCGTGGTACTGGTTGGGGAATGCATCTGCATTGCGATTCCGCAGCGGAGTGGCGCGAAGGGGCTGATTATTGCTGCGATCTGTTGTCTCGCGGCCCAGGTAGTATTTACTGTCATTCAGGTCATGGCGGATCAGGGGACGAGTAATCCGTTTCGTCCTGCTCCATTTCAGTCTGGGCCATCAGCGGGTCAAATGCTGCTTGCGCTGATGGGGTTTGTGGCGGGGTTGGGGCATCTCATCTGCTTTGAGCTTTTCCTCAAGAAGTCGTCACAATACGTAAGACGAGACGACCTGGCCCGGCAGGCGATGACGATCCTGATTGGTGTTCCCAGTTGCTTTGTGCTCATCTTTGTCTGTTCGTTTTTAGCGCCGTTGTTGGCTCTCCATGTGGCCCGGGTCTTGGGATTGGTCATGTTGGCGCCAATTCTGGCCGCCGGAATAGCACTCATTGTCTTCGCTGTCATGCACGTGGCACTTTTGTTCAGGGTGGGGTGGGCCCTGAGAAGCTGAATTGGGAGAGTTTTAAGTGTTCTTGTGTCGCTCGGGCGAATTCCGAGGGCAAAACGGCACTCCTTCTTGACATCGAACCTGCTCTTTGACACGATGCCCGATTCGCATTGCGAACTCATGCACATTTGTCAACTTCTTTGCTCAGGGGCGACTTTTGCCGGTCGTTCAATGACACAGCAACGCTGGCAACGGGCGAGAGGGGCTGGTATCCAATCACAAGCAAAATTCCCTGGAATAGCCTGCTGATTGAAGTGCTCCATGTCGAAAGCAATACCTCGCTGCGAAGGAACTCGTCGGATCGCTTTGACGGGTTGGCAGGGACAACGCGATTTGTCGAAGACAAGCGAGTTGAAGCTGTTTTGGTATCGTGGCGATCACATGATATTGGCGATTAAGTGTTCGAAAACTGGTATCTGATCAAAGTTTGCGTCTGGAAGAAGTGTCATGGCTGTACCTAAGAGAAGGCAATCAAAGACTCGTTCGCGGAAGCGTAACAGTCATAATGCCATTAAGCCTCGCCAATTGGCAAAGTGCCCACAGTGTGGCACGATGGCTCCAACCCACGTTGTCTGTCCAACGTGTGGTTACTACCAGGGCCGAACTCTGGTTGAAAGCGTTGAGGAATAACTTCCATGCGGATCGCCCTGGATGCGATGGGCGGTGATTTTGCTCCCGGCCCGAACATCGTCGGTGCATTTGAAGCCGTTGAGCGAATCCCGAATCTGGAAGTCCTGCTGGTTGGTGATCGCCCTCGACTGGAAGAAGAAATCGCCAAAGTCGGCTCT
>JBPOIW010000147.1:0-49555 GCA_052034165.1 Planctomycetota bacterium
CTCCACCCCGCCTCGCGACGACGCAGTTTCGGTCAGCTACAGTTTCAAACTCTAACCTCCTGACAGGGACTTACACCCTGCTGATTTGATTCACTCACAAACGCACTAGTCGAGCCGCTCCGTCGGCGAAAATGGCATCCACCGTAACCCTCGAATCAAAACTTGACGAGCCAGTAGTCCATCAGTAGGTCTTCACCCGCAACACCGAACTGACCGGGGGGTGAAGAGCGTTGCAGGGCTCGTAAGCTGGAGGTTAAAGCGAAAACCAGAAACACCGACGGTCGATGTTGCCGGCCGACGAAGTCAATCGCACGGCCTGAGATCGTCTCCACGCAGACTGGCAACGTTGTCATTCCTATTGTATTGCGGTTGGCGGACCGTCTTGGTTGAAATTGGGCCGATGAATCGAGAATCTAAGCGCGCACACTAATCCTTCCACGCTATTTCTCTCTCTGCAAAACCCATGAAATCTGACGAACACCCATTTGGTGCATTAGCGCCCCGAGATGCGCATAAGCGGGGACTTCACCGGACGATGACTCTGGGTGGAGAATACGCAACTCGCAACTACACGGTTAAGCACCTTCAGGATCTGAAGGGCAAGACAATTCTCACCGAGACGATGCCCTTTACAACGAAGGAGGCCGTGGCCGCCGAGGAGGCGGGCATTGATACGCTGAAGGTCAAGTTTGACCCAGCGAATCCGGCTGAAGCCATCGCGATGCGAAAAGCAGCACCTCATACGTTCATGACATTCTGTATCGGGCTGACAAAGATTGCGACTGCGGACGAAGCGGTCCGAGCTGGCTACATCGCAATGGAGGCCGGCGCCGATGGGATCATGTGCCAATGGGGACCAAAACTGATTCAGGCTGTTTCTGATGCTGGAATTCCCGTGGAAGCTCACGCCGGCCTGGTTCCTCGCCTGAGTACCTGGACGGGAGGCCTCAGAGCGGTCGGCAAAACGATTGAAGAGGCGATGTGGATCTTCGAACAGATTAAGTCATTCGAACAAGCAGGAGCATGGGCCGTTGAAGTGGAAGTCGTGCCAGCTCAGTTGCTTGCGGAAATCTCCAAACGAACTCGACTTGTCACCTCATCGATTGGCGCGGGCAGCGGCGGCGACATTCAGTTCATGTTCGCCGAAGACATCCTGGGATGTCATGCACCTCCGTATCCGCGACACACGAAACAGTATCGAAACCTCTACCAGATGGAGCAGGCGATTCAGGTCGAACGAGTCACTGGTTTCCGGGACTATATCGACGATGTCAAAAGCGGCACGTTCCCAGGTCCACAACACATTGTGAACGCCCCGGAAGGACTGATCAATCAGTTCGTTTCCGCCGTCGATGGACGTGGGGGCGAGTAACTTCAGAACAGATCAGATGCCACGACATTCTCAACTTACGAGCCCCCCCTATCGAACAAACTGGCAATCTCAACCACCAACGCCACACGTCAAATCCGGGCATTCCTTGAGGACATTTCGAATCCATTCTTCGTGAATTTCATCCGACCATCCAGCGCGGAACAATCTTGCCATCGCCCAGTGCATCACCAAATCGCGACGCGGATCTGGTACAGAACGCTGGCGTCATAGACGGCCGTAACATGGCCCACGTCAATTTCTCAGACCTAATTCCTCGGCATCCGCCGCCAATTCCCCCCAAGCCCTCAGGCGTTCCCGATCAGACCGGCGCTTGCCCGTTCCCACAACATTCCGGAATCACTCACTGCGGTGATTCGTATTGGTAGCCGCACAGAAACGCTGCGGCCCGATCGTGTTCTGCTGCCGGAGGATGGCAAGTCGCCATTGCTCCTGATCAAGGCGGACACTTCCGCAAACATCGGACGTGGCAAAGGGCGGTCAGAGTACTCGAAGTTCCTCGAACTGCTTCGAGGAACTGGGCATCGACTGGGGCTGCTGACAAATGGACTGCAGTTCCGCCTGATCTATGCTGGCCTCGACTTCGAATCCCGGTGCGAATGGGAAAGTGAACGATGGTTTGAAGATTCCTAAGGCATTGAAGAGCTGCTCGGTTTCCGCCAGATCCTCCTTCCTGTCGAAGTCAAGAACAAGAAGGGCGAGGTCACAGGAGCATGTCTGCCCGGATTGCTGCTGGCAATCGAAGAGTCCCGCAAACGTCAGGCAGACTTGTCGGACGTGCTCCGAGAGAACGTCCGCCAGGCCATCGAATTGCTACTGTAAGATGTCTCGACAGCAAACCGAGTCGCCCCGGAACTCTTCCACAATCTGATCGCTCCAACGCACTCAATTGCACTTCGTGTCACCTTGAAACGGGCTGGACCCGAAGGCGGCTTCGTTTATTGGAGTCGCCTCGGCGTATCCTGCCTGGTCGCCGCGTGAGAAGCGAGTCATCACACTCGAAGACCGCATTCTCAATTGCTTTATGCGAAGCTGCAATGGAATTCGGCCGCCGCTGGGAAGTCGCCCGTCCGTGGCGATTGCCGCCTGGATCACATGGCTGTCGAAGGATACACCGATCCAGATGAATGCCCAACGCCCGGCGGGGCCCAATGCAATCCGTCATTGCTTAGAGTTGAAGGCAACTCTGCAGACAAACAACGTAGCGAAATTCTCTACGCCAATCGCGGCACTTCATGTCATGGTGAGAACGGCGCGGGCATTGATGAGAATCCGCTGGTCTGGGGTGCCAACTCGTTCAATCAAGGTGCAGGCTTCGCCAATAATGCACAACTTGCGGCGTGGTTAAAAGTCGCGATGCCCTTAGATGATGCGAAACTGACAGAGCGGAAGGCAATTGATATCGCCGCGTCTGTCAATTCGCGCGAGCGGCCCGTTTTGCGTCTCGTCGATCATCTTCCGAAGGATGGCCAACTGGGTGAATACAATGGTGAGAACTTGAAAAACAATGCCACCGAAGTCGATACACACTGAATTCTTCGTCGCACTATTCGCACACTCTTTGAAACGAAAGCCTCTTCATGAATCTGTTACAAAGTAAGCAATGGTCTCCGTATCTCGTCGGGACCTGCCTTGGGATTTTGACCTGGTTTACGTTTGGAGTTGCGAAGAAGGCTCTGGGTGTTTCGACCAATTTTTCACAGGTCGTGAAGGTGGCGGAGACGGCGGTCGCTCCTGAGCATGCAAAGAGCGTGACGTACTTTACTGACTACAAAATCCCCACTGCGTTTGGCTGGGAGGCTGGCATTTTCATAGGACTGATCATTGGTGGATTAGTCGCAAGCTGGCTTTCAGGAGATGCCTCCGGGACGAAACTGCCGGAGCTGTGGACACAGCGATTCGGCACAAGCCGTGCGAAATCCTCGGCACTTGCGTTTATCGCTGGCGTCATCCTGATTTATGGAGCTCGCCTGGCCGGCGGCTGCACCAGCGGTCATGGAATCAGCGGATCACTGCAACTGGCCGTTTCGAGCTGGGCGTTTTTCTTTTCGTTGTTCGCGTCTGGCCTGGCGACTGCATTCCTGCTGTTTAGGAACTTCACGATGACTGCCAACATCGACCAGAAATAGTTCAGCTCACTGCATTGCGATTGCACAATCTTCCACCGGCCATCAATGAGGCACACCTCAATGTTTGATTCGTTCACGTTAATCAGTCTTGGGCTTTTCTCCGGCTTTGTCTTCGGCTTCCTGTTGCAGAAAGGCGGAGTGACAAAGTACGAAGTCATTGTGAAACAGTTCTTGCTTCAGGATTTCACCGTTTTGAAGACCATGCTCACGGCAATCGTTGTCGGCGGCTTCGGCGTCTATTTTCTGGAAGGACAGGGACTGGCCAAACTTTCCATCAAACCTGCAATTCTGGTGGCGAATATCGGCGGCGGATTGATCTTTGGAGTCGGCATGGTCCTGCTGGGACTTTGCCCGGGAACGGCTGTCGCGGCACTCGGCGAACGCAATGGTCGAGCGTTTTTCGGGACATTGGGAATGCTGACAGGTGCCTGGATTCAGGCAGAAACTTACGGGCCGATTTCAGGCTGTGCCAAATGGGTTGATCTTGGCAGTTTGACGTTGTCGCAGATCCTGAAGGTTTCGCCGATGGTTGTACTGACTGGTCTCGCTGTAATTTCCTTGTCATTGTTTATCGCCATCGAGCTCTATGAGCGACGAAGGACATCTGCAGTTTCGTGATTGCTCGACTTGCTCGGCGGGACTGCGTTTGCTTGTTTCAAGCTTGAGCCAGAACTGACGCAGAGATGTCGTCACGGAAGTTATTGGCTTCAGTCACTGTTACCATGCTTTGCCGAATGGGCTGCGAGCCCGAAATTACCTGCGGGTCGAGGGAGCCATCGCACTATGAAGATTCGTCAGGCGACTATCACCGATGCTTTTGAAATTGAACACGTCCATAGAGATGCATTCGGAGAAGCGGAAGGTCCCGTGGTGGGAACGCTTGCGAAAGTGCTCATGAATGGTGTTGATGATGATCGCTCCATTGCCTTTGTGGCAGAGAGTGATGATCGCGTCGTCACCGCCGTTTGCAGGCGCCGTGATTTTCAGTCCGCTGACAATTTCAGGGCGAGACGAAAGCCAGAGCATGATACTGACTCCGCTGGCTGTGGCCACAGCTTTTCAACGCCAGAGAATCGGACAAACGTTGGTTCTACATGGGCTCGACAATCTGAAGTCGCAAGGGATCGACTTTGTCGTTGTATACGGCGACCCTCGCTACTATTCGCGATTTGGATTCACGCCAACTCATCAATTGGTTGCACCGTACAATTTGAAATACGCCCGAGGCGTGGATGATACTCGGCCTTCGCGAGAATGGATAAGGACTCAGTCTTTAGCTGGTCGCAAGCCCTTCACGCAAATCAGTGGATGCGTGACCCCTTCTCTGAAGACCCTGAACCTGATCGTCTCGGCCTACCTCGACTTCGCCGCGTTACCGGCTACCAACCGTCGGCCGATGCACATGCGCGACTGAATCACGAAGCTCGACGACTTTGCTGAAACTCTCTGAACGCGATATCCTTACCCATGCGGCCAAAAGCTTAGATGTGACCGCACGTTTGAAAGCGGAGTCCGAGCACGAAACTGTCCGCGCCACCAAAGCCATACTCCCGCAGCAGGTTGATCAACGTTTCCAGGACGCCATAGACGAAATGAAGAAGATCGGAGGTGAAGTGTGCCCCCCAAACGCTCGAAAGGCGGGAGACGCACTGATGATTGATGAACATTTATACCTACACAGTTGCGTCGACGGTATAAGGTTCGAAAGGAGATCGATGTATGATGACACTTCCGGCGATCATTGCTGTCGGGCGGCCCGGAGTTCATGAAATGCGAGAAGAGCCGATAAGAATAAGACTGGCGGATGACAAGAAAGCAGGTACGGGAAATGAAACTCCGACACGGAAGCGATGGATTGCATTTTTTCGATCGCCTTAGTGGTATGAATGTCTTGCTTGATGAGGTGCAGATCCCGAATTCTCAATTGGCACTGGCGCCACGCTTTGTTTCGTTCGCCTTGACCAATCTCTGCGATCTTCACTGTCCTTTCTGCTACGCTCCTAAACAATCGGCCACACTCGACACAGATCTGCTCGTTGAATGGTCGCAAGAATTGGATCGACACGGATGCTTGGGGGTTGGATTTGGTGGTGGAGAACCAACTCTTTTCCCTCAGTTTGACACCCTGTGTCGCACTGTCTCGGAGTCCACTGAAATGAGTGTCAGCTTCACCACTCACGCACATCGCTTTCGCCCAGAACTTCGCGACAGCCTAAACGGTGTCGTGAATTTCATCCGAGTGTCGATGGACGGAATCGGTGAGACTTACGAACACTTTCGACACCGACCGTTTTCAACATTTCTTGATCAGTTATCTCTGGTGCGAGACACGAGTCCGTTCGGGATCAACTATGTGGTCAACGACACCACGGTCTGCCAGTTGGATGAAGCTGCCGAGCTGGTGTTTTCGGTTGGAGCCAGTGAACTGCTGCTGTTGCCGGAATATTCAGCCACCGGCTTGTCGGAAGCGACGCAGCATCGAATGTATCAGTGGCTGAAATCGAATTCCAGCCGTGTTCGGGTTTCGATCTCGGAATTGGGTGTAGCCGAAGGAATGCCAATCGCCGATCCTTTCGTGAACGAAAAAGGAACGAAGGCCTACATTCATGTGAGCGCCTTCGGCAAAGTGTCCAAAACGTCATACGATCAAGAGGAATCGGTCGCTATCAATGCCGCTGACGGAATTCTGGCAGCCATCGCGCATTATGAGAGAGGACAGCCGAAATGAAGATTTGGTATGGGTATGGGTCCGATCATTCCGCGAGTTTGGTAATGATCGGGGAATTCAAGACTGAGGCCGACGCGCAGCGAGTGCACGAACTCATTGAAACTCTCTCTGCTAACGCTCAATCGGATTTGGCTGAGGGCATTGTTGACAGTTGGGCGAAAAGCGAGAGGTATTCAGAGACTACCGAGGCAACATTAAGAGAATTGAAACTCTATAACTTGTCGCCGTCGGACATCTCCGATTTCGCTAACTTCAATCCATCAATTGAAAGAGTAGGAAACGTCTTACGGTTTCGGAGTGACGACGTCGAAATCGGCGCTTTTGTAAAACTGATGGTGGACAAGGGCGCGAAAGTCCAAATCTACTCGGCCCATGACTACCCCGATGGCGAAGAGAAGCAATTCGAGTGAGATAAGCCGATGCCCGAACTGAACTGGAACGCGTTTGAGAAACTGCAAGGTGACCCTACGAAGAATTGGGAGTTACTGTGCCGTGAACTTGTCCGCAGAAACTATGCTCGGTTTGGCTCCTTTCGGTCGGTTCGGCAACAGCCTGGAATTGAGTTCCAACTTGCCCTAGAGTCTGACTGTAGTTTGGGGGCGGCATCAAGGCATTTCGGCTGGCAGTGCAGGTGGTATGAACTAAGGCAAGGACAACAGGTTGGAACCAAGCGACGGCAAGCGATTGCGGATGCGATTCAAAAGACCGAAAAACACAGCCCCGAAATCACTGACTGGGTCTTATGGACGCGGCGGTCTTTGACTCCGGAAGACCAAAAGTGGTTCTATGCCCTTCCGACGAAGTTCAAGTTGGACCTGTGGGCGGAAGAACATGTTCTAGGGCTACTGGTTGGCGATGCTGTAGTTTTGAAGGAAAGCTACTTCGGCGAGCTGGTCCTATCGTATGAAAAACTTCGTCGAATGCACGACGAAGTGATGGCACCAATCTGCAAAAGATGGGAACCACAGCTTCATGTTGAAGTCGAAGTTGAACGACACCTCAAATCGATGCTTGGAAGTCCGGGTACATGGCCGGCCATTCGTGAATCAAGCGAGAGGATGTTTCGTCGCGCTCAACAAATAACATCCGAAATGGCTGGTCTCACGGACGACGAAAAAGAACTTGCTAATTCCGCATCGGAATCTCTCAACCAATTGAGTTGCCATCTGAAATGTTTGGCGAACGCGATTGATGAAGGTTCCATCGGCACGGTCAGCCAAGAATTGGAAAGCCCAGTTCGGCCGAAAATCCAGAAGCGAGCACTGGCTCGGCTCGCTGCCCGCCTTCGTTCAAGAAAGCTGCCTGCAAGTCTTTCAATTGCTTCAACGATCTGGGAGATCACCAACTACTTTGAACTGTTGGGCAAGCTGACGGGCACTTTGGAACAGCTGTTCTTTGCAGTGATTGGTGATGCTGGATTCGGTAAGACGTTCTTGTCTGCGGAATTGACCAAAGTTACTGACGATTCGCCCGGCGGCGTCCTGTTGCTCGCAAAGTCACTGGGCAAGAACGGAACGATGGACGATCTGGCAAGGCGAGTCGCATTCGGCGGCGACCGAATGGAACAACTGCTCGAAGCAGTTGATGCAGCCGGGGCTAGGCTGGGGCGTCGGATTCCAATCGTCATAGACGGTCTCAACGAATCAGAGAACCCTCGCGATTGGAGCGACCTCATCTCGACGCTCTTGGTGAAATTGAAACACATGAGCAATTGCGTAGTTGTCGTCACGCTTCGCGCGGCGGTTGCCAACGAGATCCTCCCAGAGGGCGTCACCAAGCTTTATCTGACCGGGTTTGAGCATGACTGCGAAAAGGCGATCCGCACATATTTCGATTACTACAAGATCGACGCGGCGGATGCGTTACTGCCTTGGCATCAATTGTCGTCACCGCTGTTTCTCAGTCTGTTCTGCCAAGCTACGAATCCAGACCGCAAAGTGATCGTTGGTGTCGATCGGATTCCGCGATCACTGACGGAGGTCTTTGGGAAGTATCGAGACGTCGTTATCTCACGCGCTGCAAATACGTTGAACATTGCCCCTCAGGATGTCAAAGCGGCTTTGGAACGAGTTGGGCTTGCGCTGTGGAATGAAAACGTCCGAGCATTCGATTTTGGTGCGCTACGGCAACTTGTGGGAGATCATGACCTAGCTTGGGCTAATAGCCTTGCTCGCGTCCTTGAGGAAGAGGGCGTTTTGACGAGAGATCCTTATCCGCGATTCATGCGATTCGATCTGGATGGGCATCGGAAGGGAAATCAGGTTAGCGCGATCCTCTACGATGCGTTTGCAGGATTCGTCATTGCTGATGCGATTCTCACGCAACAGACGATAATGAACTTCCCGGCTTGGATTTCCGAATCCTTCCAACGGCTGGATGTTTTCAAACGGGACCATCACCCGTTCGCGGAGGATATCCTCAACGGACTCGTCGGGTTGTTACCGCGACGACATCACAGGCAGTTGTGGAAGTGTGTGCCATCTCCACTTCGCGAGTCAGCGTTGTTGGAAACGACCAACCTTGAGCCAGAACGCATCGACGAAGAAACCCGAATCGAATTAGCCGCACTTTGCCGACAGACACCGGCAATTGGCGGACGGGATTTCTTCCTTCGCCTGTGGTCGACACGAGGATCTGTGAAGCACCCGCTCAATGCCGAGTTCCTGCACGATGTGCTTCTGCCAATGAACGTCGCGCACCGTGACTTGAAATGGACAGAATGGATTCGTCGGAAGCGCAAGGAAATCGTTGAGGACTTGGAAAATCTGGAGGAACTATGGTCAGGAACAAAAGACAGAAACGAACGTGATAGGCTCTTGGCACGTTGGGTTTCCTGGATGCTGACAAGTACAGTCCGATACTTGCGGGATCAAGCAACACAAACGTTGTATTGGTACGGACTCGGCGCACCCGACTCATTTTTCAAGATGGTTGTTGACTCGCTCGACGTCAATGACCCATACGTTTCCGAGCGAATGTTTGCCGCTGCCTACGGCGTCGTCATGGGAAAGCAACGGAAGCCGGATGAAATACGAGAGGCGTTGGCAGACTTCGTTGAGCGAGTTGCGAGGAGAATAGTTGGAGACAACGCCACATCGCCGACAAACCACTGGATGACTCGCGTGTATTTTCAGGGTGTTGTTAATTTCGCTCAGCGATTTCTTCAGAGCATTATGCCGAACGGCATAGTCGATTCCGACGGACAGGTGATCTTTGGTCGCGCTGCATATGTCTCTGCGGACTACGTGATGCAGAAGCACTGTCACTATCTTGGGCACGATTTTGAGAACTACGAGGTGGGGCGTCTCTTTGATGATCGACGGAACTACGACTATGAACATAAGTCTTTCAAGGCCGCACTGACGGAAATTCGCGGGCGTATTTGGGGCTTAGGGTTTCGCGAGTCTGAATTCAAAGACATTGAGTCTGACATTAGTGGGGATTACACGCATCGGGATGAACCGGATCGTACCGAGCGATACGCAAAGAAGTATGGATGGATTGGACTCTACGAGAAGGCGGGAATTCTCGCGGGTGCTGGACAGCTTTCGTACTTGCCTCGATACGGACGAGGCAACCCGATCGTTGACATTGATCCCTCTTTTCCGCGAGTGCCAGAGCAACTCGCTATCAACATGCCCGATTGGGTTGACCTCGCATCCGACGACAACAAAGTTTGGCTTGGATCCGGGAAAGTCACAGTCCCGAATGAGTTGTTGAGGCTAGTTAAGATCGGCGATCACGAAGGCCCTTGGGTAGCCGTTGATGGCTTCCTCGAAGTGACGAACAAAGTTCTGGCACGCGAGACATTCGGATTCATTCGTGGAATCCTCGTCCCGATGAAAGTCGTTAAGCGTGTTGTGAAACTATTGCAGTCGAAAGATTACCTCGGCAATCACTTCATTCCCGAAGAGCCGAGTGACCACTATACGTTTGCCGGTGAGATTCCGTGGGGTGCCGAATTCGCATCAGACGACGAGAGCAATGAAGAGTTGGGACCATATAAGGAGCGATTAGGCGGTTCTTGGGGGAAGGGGCCGATCGTTGAAGTGCTCAGTCATCGCTACGCATGGGAAAATTACCACAGCTCAATGAATCGCGGAGGTGGCTGCTCGGTGCCATCAAGGGCGTTCTCGGAAGAATTCGACCTTCGATCTGCACCGTCTCGCTTTAGCCAATACGAGTCGAATGGATCGCTCGCCGCGATTTCCTTGGCACCACCAGAGGGCTGTAATCGTGACGGAAACGTTTTGTACCTTCGCGAAGACCTGCTACTTCAGTACGCAAACGCAAGAAACGTGCAACTTGTATGGGCAATATGGGGCGAGCGGAACCTAATAAACATCGGATACGACCGGCCGGAATGGTCCACTGAGATTTACCAGCGTTACGGTCATTTGTGGCGACGTATCGTGGAATTGAGGGACGTAATTGCGACAACCTCCGCTTCTGCCCCGCCAACTGACGGGCTTTGATGTGCCGTGCACGCACACAATGTATCTGGACAAACCGCTTGCCGCGCGGAACCTGATGGGTCGATCGGGGGCGTAAAAAAGGGGCAGGTCTCTTTGAATTGAGACCTTTCCCCTTCTGACTCCTCCCTCGAAACCACCACACGGTCAAGACGACGACCAAAGAAAGAAACCTGCCCGCTGGCAGCGTCTCAGGTTGTTGTTTCTATCGGTACGGGTGACGGATGAGTGGGCACATGCCGGAGGGATCGGTGTCTTGTAGAGAAAATCCCTCACTGACGTTTCGGGTTGTGATCTCTCGCCTCAGGAAGAACTGGATGTTATTTTGGGACTGTTCCTAAGGACGTCGCGGGCCGACATTCTCCGGTTTGTCGGGAAGGTTGATCGGCTGCGTCTGTGCCGGTTGCGAACAAACTCCGCTCATGCAGGTTCGGATACCGAACTGCGGTAACAACCAGCGATTGAGGACCATCCAGAACACCAGAAATCCACCGAATACCAGGAAGTCATTCATGGCGTCGCCTTGTTCCGTTTGATGTGAGTTGAGTTCAACAGAGCAGCGTTCTCTGACCTCGGGCCGCCACCGAACGAAAGCAGCTGAGTAGCCTGAAGCCTCTACTCCGAACCGGCGAACGCTCTGCTCTTACTGATCCAGCAACGTGGAGAAAGTTACGATCGATTCCGGAATTGCATTCCAGAAGGCCAAGTCAGTCCGCTTTCCCGAACTTCTGCTGCCACCGTTCCTGCAGACTGTTTCGCAGGCGAGCTTCAAACTCGGGAGGTATTCGATAGGGCTCACCTGCTTTGTACAGAGCGATGCTCTGGCGAATATTGTCCATCACAACCTGGCATGGATTACAGCCCGCCAGATGCTCGGCAAACTCCCGGCAAACCGCCAGCGCAGCTTCGTCGTCGATGTATTCGTTGAGCGCTTTCAGCAGTTCTTCGCAGGTTATGGCGTTGTCCGGAATGAGGCCAATCTCAAGAAGCTGATCCAGGTGCGACAAAAAGGTGACAGCAATTCTCAGCCATGTTCATGATCTGGAAATAATCGAGTTGTTTCATCGCCGAATGCCCGCGTCAACTGTTCTCGCATCATCAGTCGAGCTCTTAACAATCGCACTTTGACGGTCGCCTCGGTGAGGTCCAGCAATTCGGCCGTTTCTCGCACGGACAATCCTTCGATGTCCCGCAGAACGAAGACGATGCTGTGTTTTTCGTCGAGCGTGGTAAGAGCCGACTCAATCTGTTCCCGAACTTCGGCTTGCTGGGCCAGTGTTTCCGGAGTTGCGGACCAGCGAGCGGCAAATTTGGGATACCTGCCCACGTGTCGGATGAAGAATCTGAAAAGAATGGATTGACATGTCGACATATGGCGATATATTTACTGAGGAGGCAACAAACCATGGCCACATCAAAACTGAAACTGACAGAACTGGAATCGCTGGGCGAGGCGGCTGAATGCTTGCGGACGCTGGCTCATCCGCACCGGTTGCGGATGATTCAGATGCTGCTTCAGGGTGAATTTCCTGTGGGGGAACTTGCGGAAGCGTGCGGCTTGCCCAGTGCGATGGCGTCGGAGCATCTGCGTCTGATGCAGCGATGTGGTTTCCTGACCAGTGAGAAGGATGGGCGACAGGTGTTTTACCGAGTTGCTGAGCCTCATTTGAAGCAGATTATGGGCTGCATTGAACAGCGATTTGGCGTGACAGCCGAAGCGAAATAGCGTTTTGTGAAACATGAAACTGTAGGTTGGACATTCTTGTCCGACTGCTGTGTTGTCTGGCGGCCGTGTTGTCTGGCGGCTGTGTTTCGGCGGGCAGGAATGCTAATCCTGCGGAAGTACGATACTCCGCAAGCACTTGATCATTTTGTCCCCTGCTTTTTTACCCAAACATGTCGATTGGTAACGATATCGCGATATTTTTGATTTCATGACAAAGGAGTACTCTGATGAGCGTTTCTACTATTTCTCCTAAGCAGCTTCAGGATCAAATTCAGGCTGGCGAGCAGGTTCATTTAATCGACGTGCGAACTCCGGCGGAGTTCCGCGAAGTTCACGTGACACTGGCCAAAAATACGCCACTGGAGACCCTGAACTGCGGAGCCGTGCTGGCCGGGCATCCAACGAATTCGCCGTTGTACGTAATCTGTCGATCCGGAAGTCGTGGTAAGCAAGCGTGTGAGAAGCTTGCGGCCGCCGGTTGCACCAATGTCGTGAACGTCGAAGGCGGCACGATGGCCTGGGATCAAGCTGGTTATCCGGTTGTTCGCGGCAAGAAGGCGATTTCTCTGGAACGTCAGGTTCGCATTTGTGCGGGCTTCATGTCGCTGGCTGGCGGAGTCTTGGCGATTGCGGTTCATCCGTATTGGGCTGGCCTCTCTGCATTTGTTGGAGCGGGTCTGATGTTTGCCGGAATCACTGACACCTGCGGGATGGCCATGATTCTGGCTCGCATGCCGTGGAATCAGGTGGGCAAGTCCCCGACATCTCCGGCTGTGAAGAACTGCTCGACAGGCTCGAGCCCCTCGTGCTGCGGCTAGAGTTCTAATCTGAAATTTCAAATTTGAAATCTCAAATCAACAGAGGAGAAGGATCATGAGTGTCGTCTATCACACATCAGCCGAGAATTTCTCACGCGATGTTCTGAGTTCCCCGGTACCAGTTCTGGTCGACTTCTATGCCGACTGGTGTGGCCCGTGCCGCATGCTGGCCCCGACGCTGGATAAGCTGGCGGTGGAGTTCTCCGGGAAGGCTCGCATTGCCAAAGTCAACGTAGACAAAGATCCTCAACTGGCCGCTCGTTATCAGGTCAGTTCAATCCCGGCTTTGGTGTTCATCGCCGATGGTGACGTTGTTGCCCAATCGGCGGGGGCTGCGTCGGAGGTGGCTCTTCGTCGAGCGTTGAATCAACTGACCGGAGCGGCTGCGTAAGCGGCGAGCGGCAGGGCGTCAGCCCTCCGAGCCTTCTGTGTCCTTTGTCATTGCGTGTATAGACAGCGGCCAAGTTTTCAACACAGAACATCGCACGCTGCGAAAGTCCTTGTCCGTGCGATTCGGATTGTGGAATTCGTGCGGTTCTCGGCACAGTGTGAATTAAGCCCAAGTGTTCGCGGGATCACTTCAGAGGAAAGCCTCCATCGTAGCCGCGCACAGTATATCTCCTGCTCGGAGGGCTCACGCCCTGCCGCTCGCCTTTTCGGAAGGAATTCAAAATGTATCTCAAGCAATACTACCTCGGCTGTCTGGCTCACGCGTCTTACATGATTGCAGATGAGAAGACAAAAACCGCCGCTATCGTTGATCCACAGCGTGACATCGAGCAGTATCTGGCCGATGCGAAGGCTGGCGGATACACGATCAAGTATGTTTTTCTGACTCACTTCCATGCCGACTTCCTTGCCGGACACATTGAACTTCGTAATCAGGCGGGAGCTCGAATTTGTCTGGGCGAACGAGCGGGTGCGGAGTTTGATCATACCGCGTTGAAGGATGGCGACGTGATTGAATTCGGCGACGTACGAATTCAGACCATGGAAACTCCCGGACACACTCCGGAAGGCATTTCACTGCTGGTGTTTGATCTCACAACAAGTGATGTCGTTCCGAATGCAGTTCTCACCGGCGACACGCTGTTTATCGGTGACGTTGGCCGCCCTGACCTACTGGCTTCAATCGGTGTGACGGCCGATGAACTCGCGGAAATGCTTTATCATTCGCTCGACAAACTGCGACGTCTGCCGGATTCAACGCTCGTCTATCCGGCTCATGGAGCGGGTTCGCTGTGTGGTAAATCGTTGAGCAAAGAAACGGTGTCGACAATCGGCGAGCAGAAGAAATTCAACTACGCCCTGCAGCCGATGCCGTTTGAACAGTTTCGAGATCTCGTCACCAGTGAGCAACCTGAAGCTCCGGGTTACTTTGTTTATGACGCCATCAAGAATCGTGAGGAACGTCCGGGCCTGGAAAGCACCATGCAGACATCTTTGAAGGCACTCAGCCTTGAAGAAGTCATCAAGCTGCGAGACGTGGGTGCGCAACTGGTCGATGTTCGTGAAGCGGCCGACTTCGAAGGAGCGTACCTTGCGGGTTCAATCAATATCGGACTCAAAGGCAAGTATGCCACCTGGGCTGGCTCCATCCTGAGTCACGACGCGCCGATTGTGGTGATCGGAGATGGTGACAACGAAGAAGAGGCCGTGATGAGACTGGGACGCATTGGGTTCGACAATGCTGTTGGCTATTTGAAGGACGGCATGGAAGCATTGAACGATCATCCGGGGTTGATTCGTAAGGTATCGCGGATCACAGCGGCCGCATTGGCGGAACAAGTCTCGTCGAAAGCAAAGCCGTTCGTGCTGGATGTACGTTCGGAGAAAGAATACGGCATCGTGCATCTGGCGGATGGTTACAACATCCCTCTGACTCACGTGCGTGAACGCATTGCGGAAGTTCCGTCAGATCGGCTGGTTGTTGTGCATTGCGAAGGCGGCTATCGCTCGGCGATTGCCTGCAGTTTCCTGACGCAGGCCGGCCGCACGAACGTGTCCGACATGGTTGGCGGAATCAAGGCATGGATCGCGACGAAGCTGCCAACAGTTCCGGAGAACACCATGACTTGCGGGACGAAAGTTTGCGAAACAGTTTCTGCGTGATGCACGTCCAGGCGAGCGGCAGGGCGTGAGCCCTCCGAGCTTAATTCTGCTGGGCCATACGCTGAAGGGTCATCACCGTTTGGATTGATTTCTCAAGGAGTCCGTTTCATGGCTCAGTCAGCTGAAGTCAGAAACCGCGAACAACAAATCCAACAGGAACTTCGAGATGCGGGTTCGTGTCTGGCGATGGGAGCAGGAGTAGGAACGGTGGATACGGCGTCGGCCTTATTGCTCGGGGCCACCTGCCCAATATGTGTTGTCATGGCCCCGGCATTGATTGGGATGGGGCTTGTGAAAGGCTATGCGGCGAGAAGGAAGCGTGTGGCCATGAACACAGAGGATGCAGAAGCTGCAGGGCAAAAATGACTCGGAGGGCTGACACCCTGCCGCTCACCAAATAGTAAACCAGCATTCTCGCGAAAGGAGCATCAAGATGACATGGCTCAGCCTGCTGTTTGGCTCCATCGTGGGGCTTTCGCTGGGGTTGACCGGCGGAGGCGGAGCTGTCTTTGCTGTTCCTTTGCTTGCGTATGGAATGGGAGTTCCGGCGCGCGAGGCGGTTGCCATTTCATTGGTCTCTGTCGGCCTGACATCCTTCGTTGGGTTCCTTGGCAAGTGGCGAAAAGGCGAAGCGGAACTGCGGACCGGACTTTTATTTGCTTTGGCGGGAATGCTGGGGGCTCCACTTGGAGCGTGGATCGGCCGACAGATTCCCGAGGCATGGCTGATGCTCATGTTATCTGTGCTCATGCTCACGATCGCATGGAAGATGTGGCAGAAGAGTGGCCGAGCAGCCGCTCAGGCACAGGTTTGCATTCCTGTTGAAGCGTCAGCAGTGCGGCCTGATGACTATGCACAGGATGGCCCAAGTTGTCAGAGAGATCCTGCAGGACAGTTAATTCTCACCAGTCGATGTGCTCGCTTGCTGCTGATCGTCGGAGTGGCCTCAGGGGTTCTTTCCGGCATGTTTGGTGTCGGCGGCGGATTTATCATCGTTCCTGCTCTGATCCTGTTCAGCAGCATGTCGATGTCGCGCGCTGTGGGCACTTCGCTGATGGTGATTTCATTGGTCAGTGCATCCGGAATCGTCTCGCAATTATGGATCGGGCAGTCCATCACGCTGGGTATTACAACGTTGTTCGCGACAGGTGGATTACTTGGGCTGGGAGTGGGCCAATCCGTTGCTCATCGACTTTCGGCCTCCATGCTGCAGCGAGTGTTTGCGATTGCTATTCTTGCAGTCGCCGCACTCGTCATTCTCCGAAACGTTTAGCATTCACCACAATTCAACGAGAATTCACTTACCATTCGAAGGTCAGGTCCAACATGAAACTCACTGCACACCAATTGGCAATCCTTTTCATTGCCTCTGCGTTCATAACATGCCCAGTCAGCCTGACTGTGGCTCAGGAAAAGAGTGTACGCCCGGGCGTCAATGACACCTTTCGTGACCCGGATCCAAAAGCCTTCACGGAACGCTTCGAAATTGAAAGCCGCGAGGTCTTTGCGAAGCGAAAAGAAATTCTGGACGCCATCAAACTGAAACCAACCGATGTCGTGGCAGATATCGGCGCGGGAACGGGATTGTTTACTCGTCTCTTCGCCAGCAATCTCGGCCCCGATGGACGAGTCATCGCGGTTGATATTGCTCAGAAGTTTCTGGATCACATTGAAGTGACCTGCCGCGAGCAGAATCTTCGCAATGTCGAAACGCTGCTGTGTAAAGATGACTCCACGGAGCTGCCTCCGGATTCAGTGGACGTCGCGTTCATTTGCGATACTTATCATCACTTCGAGTTCCCTCAGAAGACGATGACCTCGCTGCTGAAGGCTCTGAAGCCGGGCGGCCGCGTTATCGTGATTGACTTCAAACGCATCGAAGGCGAAAGCAGCGATTGGACGATGGACCATGTGCGAGCCGGTCAGGAAGTGTTCGAAGCCGAGATTCTTCAGGCTGGTTTTCAAAAGGCAGACGACGTGAAAGATCTGCTGAAAGAAAACTACATGGTTGTCTTCGAAAGAGGTGAATCGAAACAGGCTACCTCCGCACCTTCGCTGTTGTTCCCGATTATCGAAGGCTACGGCGGCGTAGTGGCTGTGGCTGATGCCGTTGAGCCGCCTCGTGCGGGCATGAAGCTGGTTCTGGATGTGACTTCCGAAGCGAAGAAGCCTGAAGAGGTCAACAAGGGACTGGATCGAGCGGCACGGCTGCTGAACCTATACGGCACAGCGGGGCTCAAGGCTTCTGACATCAGCATCACGGTTGTTCTGCATGGAGAAGCAACGAAGTCCGTCTTGTTAGACGAAGCATGGGAGTCGCGA
Organism: Planctomycetota bacterium; assembly: GCA_052034165.1. Classification (GTDB taxonomy): domain Bacteria; phylum Planctomycetota; class Planctomycetia; order Planctomycetales; family Planctomycetaceae; genus SXXK01. Next base: position 17,698 of record JBPOIW010000147.1, read on the forward strand.
TTGCAGATGAAACACAATCCCAACCTGCCGTTGATTCGACTGCTGCAAAAGGCCGGCGTGGAGGTCATCGTCTGCGGTCAGGCACTGAGCTACAAAAAGATTGAACGGGGTGAAGTGGCTGGCGAAATTGCAGTGGCTGCTGCTGCCTTAACAGTTCTGTTGAATCGCCAGGCAGATGGATTCGCTTACGTGCCGGTGCCGTAGTTTTTGTAGGTCCTGCCTGCCGGGCAGCGGCTATGTAGGTCCTGCCGGGCAGGGCTTCGCGACTTGTCGCGACCTTGGGTGCATTTTGACTGACGATATCGGCCGATTCTGACAGTTGAACGTCGCGCAGGTTCGCCTGACGGCGAAAGTCCTTTCCGGCAGAAAGGACCTACTTTTTAACCTCATTGAGAACAACTTCGGAGCATTCAGAATGTCCCCTCCGCCAAAAGCTGGTGCTGCGTCAACTGGCATGAAATGGCTGCTGGCGGTCGCGATGACGGTTGTCGTCACCGTCATGTTGCTCTTTCTGGCGGGTGTGTTTCACAGCAAAGTGACATCTGATGTTGCTGAAGGAAAGAAACGCTCCGCAGAGGGACTGAAGAGCGTGGCGGTTCGCCTGCTGAAAAGGCCTCGATACGAAACCGCCACCGGTACCGTCAAGCCGGTCCACGAATCGGCTGTCGCTGCGAAGTTGCTGGCGAAAGTACTTGAGATCAATGCCACCGCCGGTCAGGTTGTTCAAAAGGATCAGGTGCTCGTGAAGCTGGATGACGCTGATTTGCAGGCTCGTCTGAAGCAAGCAAAAGCCAGTCTGACCAGTGCTCAGGTGCGAGGCGAGCAAACGAAAACAGAATTCGGTCGCGCGGAGCAACTCAGATCGAAGAAGGCAATCTCGCAAACGGATTTTGATGCTGCTCAGGCCGCGATGAAGAGTGCGGCTGCCGAATTAGAACGAGCAACTCAGGCTGTGACAGAGTCTCAGGTGATGCTCGACTACGCCACGATCCGCTCACCGATGTCCGGGACGATCATCGACAAGCGAGTCGAAGTGGGCGATACGGTGAGTCCCGGTCAAATCCTGTTGACGCTGTTTGATCCCACACACATGCAGATGGTTGCCTCGGTTCGAGAATCGCTGGCGATGAAACTCAAGCCGGGCCAGTTACTTCCTACACGGCTTGACGCCCTCGACTTTGATTGCGAAGCCACGATCAGCGAAGTAGTTCCGGAATCGGATGTTGCCAGTCGATCTTTTACCGTCAAGGTGACTGGGCCATGTCCTCCAGGAGTTTACAGCGGCATGTTCGGTCGCCTGATGATTCCGCTGGACGAGGAAGAGGTGCTGGTGATTCCTGTCGCCGCGGTTCGGAAGGTCGGCCAACTGACAATGGTCGATGTCGTGAGCGACAACTCCGTTTCGCGGCGGAATGTTCGGCTGGGACGAACACTGGAACTGGACGTCGAAGTCTTGGCGGGGCTGGTCGAAGGTGAACTGGTCGTGGTTGAGTAAGGCAAGCGGCTGAGTCCGCTTTCCGAGCATTTCATCATCTGAATGATCTGCGGTGGTCCATGAAAGAGGGACCAGAGCGATGAACGTGAGCGTCTACCATCGATAGAAGTGTGGTTCGCTCGGAGGGCTGACGCCCTGCCGCTCGCCACGCTGAAGAAAAGGAAATTCGATCATGACCACATCCGACGAAGCAGACCTGAATCAGGGTCCCTCCGATCCGCTGTCGCGTATCGTGCGAATATTCCTCGAATCAAATCTATCGATCATTCTGATCGTGTTCTCAATCATCGTCGGCGTCGCTGCGCTGTTGATCACACCGCGAGAAGAAGATCCACAGATTGTTGTGCCGCTGGCGGACATTTACGTCAACTTCCCCGGACACTCCGCCTCCGAAGTGGAGCAGCTTGTCTCATCACCGCTGGAACGAGTGCTGTATCAGATTGACGGCGTTGAATACGTCTACAGCATGTCGAAGGAAAATCAGGCGATCATCACTGTGCGGTTTTACGTGGGGCAGGATCGTGAACGCAGCCTGGTCAAACTGTTTAAGAAGATGGACGAGAATCGGGATCAAGTTCCACCGGGCGTCACCGGCTGGGTCATGAAGCCCGTTGAGATCGACGATGTTCCGGTGACGACTTTGACACTCAAAGGGACCGGTCAGGACACTCATTCCCTGCGACGCATCGGCGAGGAATTGGTGGGCCGTCTGGCGGAAGTTCCGCAAGTGTCTCGAGCCGAAATCATTGGTGGTGAGCCGCGAGCGATTCGACTCAACATCGACCCCGAACGCATGCGAGGCTACGAGCTTAGCTTACTGGAGATCCAGCGAGCCATTCAGGGAGCGAATGTTTCACTCCCGGCCGGTGAGCTGACTCTGGGCGATCAGGTTTCACAAGTCACGACAGCTGCCGCGATTGCTCGCCCGGAACAACTGAACGAACTGGTCGTCGGTGTTACTGACGGTCGCCCGGTCTTCCTGAAAGACGTAGCGACAATTGAAGACTCATCAGCGGAGATTTCCAGCTATGTACGACATGGCTGGGGAGCAGCTCGGAACTTTGCGACAGCAAAACATGCCAACGAAGAGCCTGCTGAAACCAAAGCAGAAGAATCACAGTCTGCCGTCACCATCGCCGTTTCCAAGCAGAAAGGCGCAAACTCCGTTACGGTTGCCGACAACGTCATTGAAGCTGCTCAGGAGCTGGAACGCGATGTACTTCCGGGTGGGGTGGAGCTGATTGTGACTCGCAATTACGGTCACACGGCCAATGAAAAGGTCAATGAACTTGTCGAAGGGCTGGGCATCGCGATCGTCATTGTCATCGCGTTGCTGACGCTCAGTCTTGGCTGGCGAGAAGCCTTCATCGTGGCCGTTGCGGTTCCCGTGGTGTTCGGACTGACTCTCGCAGTGAATCTTCTGTTCGGCTACACGATCAATCGAGTGACTCTGTTTGCCCTGATCCTTGCCTTGGGACTTCTGGTTGATGACCCGATTGTTGACGTGGAGAACATCGCTCGTCACTTTGAAGAAAAGAAGAAAGCCTCGCGCCGCATCGTGCTGGAAGCCGTCGCCGAGATTCGACCACCTCTGATCAGTGCCACGCTGGCGGTGATCGTGAGCTTTCTGCCCATGTTCTTCATCACGGGCATGATGGGCCCGTACATGTCGCCCATGGCGTTGAATGTGCCAATCTCAATGGCGATGTCGATGCTCGTGGCGTTTACGATTACGCCGTGGCTATGCTTCCACATTCTCAAGGGAAAGGCGACGGCTCATCACACTGGAAGCGTTCCGACCAGCGCTTCTACATCTGAGCCCGCTGTTTCCACCGAAGCCGGGAAATCCACGGTTCACGAGATCTACGATCCAGAACTCGTCAAGCAGTCGTTTCTGTATCGCTTCTTCCGTCCCATCATGGTGCCGATGCTGAAGACTCGACTTCGGGCTGTTGGCTTTCTGATTCTGATGGCCGGGCTGACTCTGGCCACGGCTGGCATGGCCGCGACACGATCTGTGCCGCTCAAGATGCTGCCATTCGACAACAAGAACGAGTTCCTGCTGGTGCTCGACATGAATGAAGGCACATCGCTGGAACGCACGAGTGCTGTGGTCGCGGAATTCGAACATCTGCTGGCTGCAGTTCCCGAAGTGACCGACTTCACCAGCTATGTGGGCACTCCTGGCCCGATCGACTTCAATGGCCTCGTCCGACACTATTATCTGCGACAGGGATCACATCTTGCCGAGATCCGCGTGAACCTCGTCGGGAAGAAGAACCGCCGTCAGCAGAGCCACGCGATGACTCTTCGACTTCGAGACCAGATGACCGAACTGGCCACAAAGCACAATGCTCTGGTTCGGCTTGTGGAATTACCACCGGGGCCGCCTGTGCTCGCATCGGTGGTCGCTGAGATCTACGGTCAGCCTGATCACAGCTATGAGGATCTGCTTGCTTCGGCCACGATCGTTGCAAATCGGCTGAAGGAAGAACCTGGTCTTGTGGAAGTCGATGCCATCAGCGAAGCCGCGTCGCGGAAATTGGTCTTCGTGACCGATCAGGAGAAAGCAGCGCTCGCGGGCGTGTCGGTCGCCGAGATCGCATCGACGCTACGAATTGCTCTCGGTGGCACCAGCGACGAACTTGTTCGAATAGAAGGAGAACGACATCCGCTGCGAATCACCCTGCGACTGCCCGAAGCCATGCGATCCAGTCCGCATGATCTCAGTCAGCTGCATATCAAAGGAGCAACCGGATCGCTGGTGGCACTGGCCGAACTGGGGACCTGGGAAACTCAGCGAGTCGACCAGACCATCTATCACAAAAACCTGAAGCCGGTCGTTTATGTGTTCGCCGAATGTGCGGGCCGGCCACCGGCTGAGTGCATCGTTGACGTGCAAGCCGATCAGGTCTTCAACCAGAATAATTCGGAAGTACATGCAGATTCCCGGACACCTCGAACTGTCGAATCTCGCACTTATTTCAACAACGGCAGTGGCTTCGCCTGGAAGGTCCCCAAAGGCATCGACGTGGTTTTCTCTGGTGAAGGCGAGTGGAAGATCACTCTCGATGTCTTCCGAGATCTGGGTCTGGCCTTTGCCGCGGCGATGCTGATGATCTACATCATTCTGGTCGCGCAGACTGGTTCTTTCGCGCTGCCGATTGTCGTGATGATGGCGATCCCGCTGACGGTCATTGGTGTCATGCCGGGCTTCTGGTTGTTGAATGCCATCAACGGCAGCGTCGTGGGAGGCTATGCTGATCCGGTGTATTTCACAGCGACCGCGATGATCGGCATGATTGCCTTGGCCGGAATCGTCACGCGAGATTCGATCATTCTCGTTGACTTCATCGAGCTGGCGATTCGACATGGTCGCCCGTTGTTCGACGCGATTCTGGAAAGCAGAGTCGTCCGGCTGCGTCCGATCCTCATCACTGCCGGAGCAGCCCTGTTATCCAGCCTTCCGATTACGATCGATCCTATCTTCTCCGGGCTCGGCTGGTCGCTCATCTTCGGCCTGATCGCATCCACTGGATTCACGCTGTTTGTCATTCCAGTCAGCTACTGGCTGTTGAAGGCTGGCAAAGGGCAAGATCTTTGAACTCATTCCAATGACGTAGCGGGCAGTCAAGGCTCGGTATTGACTCAAGCTCAAGCAGCCCACGGTTACCGGGTGTTTGAATCAAGCGAAACAGCTTGCTCAGCCGATGTGGGCTGCAAATGAGCGGCATTTCCAGTCAGCCTTCGCAGGGACGACACAGGGATCGCTTCGCGATGAACCATCTGACTGGCATTTCCGCCGGTTGCAGAAACAACGCCGACCACATTGCCAAACACGTCGAGCAGCGGGCCACCACTGGAGCCCTCAGAAAAATCAGCAGTCACTCCCATCCGAAGTGAAGGTACGGCGTGTCGAGTCGTCTGAAAGTATCGAGTTGTTCGCCCGAATGTCATGCTGAAATAGTGTGAATCCGGATGAGTGATTGCCAACAGTTCGGCTCCAATTTTCGCATTTCGCTCGGCCAGCGGAATCGCCGAAAGCTCAGCAGCGTCGACACGGATCAAAGCCAGATCATCGCTCGGGTTACCAGCCAGAAACTCCTGGACCTCAAAGAATCGATGATCAGACGTCAGAATTCCTGCAGCAACAGCTTCTGGTTTATGCACAACGTGAAAGTTGGTCACGATGACACCCGTGCTATTGATGACAAAACCTGTGCCCTGTGAAATCATGCCATCCGGATGCAACATCCCAACCACCACGACCGAAGATCGGCGTTCTTGGTGAATTTGCGCTGGCGCGAGGGCCGTCGACTGATCAGCGGCAATGTCGACGAATGATTCGGGACGCCTCAGAGTTTCTGCCGCATTCAGTCGGCTAAACACAGATTCCGCTGCACGAACCTCTTGCAGGTTGCGGAACAGTTCCTGTTGAATCAGATCGTCGTTCACAGTGTCTGTGCCCTCTGGTACACCCACGAGCCGGGGCGGGCGTTCGTAGCTGTCCCCCATTGAGAACGTCCGCTGCTGAAGTCTCTGATACTGTTCCGGTGCAATCACTTTCAGACTTTTGAGCTGCCTGGCGGAAAGAGCGAACTCAGCCAGCCCCGAACTGCCGACGTGTGTCCATTCAATTCCGTCTGCCCATTGCAGTGCCACGGGACTATCGACAAGACAATGTCCGGAATCATTGGCCAGCGTCAGCACGAGCCGAACCTGATCAAGGTTCTGTTTTGCCTTCAATGAATCAAACCATTCGAACAGTTCAGACTCTGTGATCCCGACGGATTTGCAGAAGTCGATTGCCTTCATGCCATTCAGATTCTCATTGTCTGAAAGTTTCTCTGCCGAAGTCGCAGGGGGCATAGATCGTTGAAGTTCCGCCGCAATCCGCCGACTCGTGTAGACCGTCGCCAGTAAAGCGGAACATTCAATAATCACTGCAACAATAAGTAGCCCTGCGATAACCCTCAGGATGCCATTTCGCATCACTGCCTCCAAACTCTGCCATGTCACTCGACGCTTCTCGGCTGCGATGAGATCCAGCCGAACGCTCCTTTATCGTGGATCTCCGGTGCGGCTGAAGACAACGATGCTTCAGCAGCGGCCCGTGGATCCTGAAACGGGGAACGTTCTCGAAGGCAGAATCGGTGTATCCGTTGGAATTCAAGCTGTGCACCAGTTGTGCGTCGACATCCGAGATGTGCGATCAGGCGCGCATTCAGACAACCCTGAAAGCCCGTTGCGACGAATCACCGCAGCACAGTCCGATGTTGAAATAGCATGCTTATCAGATTTATTGCGGCGGCATCTGAATCGTCATCATCGCCGTTCCAACAATCGCCGCGCTCATCAAGAGTAGCCCTATGAGCAGCCCCACTCCGAGAATCGTCTGGATGCCGTCGTCAGGCGTTTCCGATTGCTTCATCAGCTTTCTCGCGACGATTGTGCAAACCCACGACCAGTGCAGCATAACATGAACGGTACTGGCAAATCCGAAAGCGCAGATGAGTCCATACTGCAGGGAAGACCATTGATTGAAATCCATTCCCCACAACGCCCATCCCTTGGCTCCCGTTCCGGGAGGAAAAACAAACTGCACGATTGTGGCTACAATTGCCAGCGAAACGAACAGCACCATCAAACCAGTATCAAGCCAGAAATTAAGTGTCGCTCTGGAGATGTGATGATCCTGATTGGGTCGAACTGGGGAAATAGCCTCCAGCAATTGAGTCTTGTCTCGCACGACCTTGGCTGGATTCTTCACACGCGATTCTTCTTCAATCATCTGCCAATCACCTTACAAGGTTTTGCCACAACGCTTCACAGCACTCAAATAACGATTCCGCGTGCACCAAAGACGTCTCTAGCAAGTCTCGCTCCGCCGAGGGCTCTCCCACCTTCTCGACTGCAGATTATGCCGAATCGACGAGATCTGCATAACGGGGAATGATGGTTTTCCAAATTCCAGGTTGGAACGTCGATCCAACTCCGGCTGCTAATTCACGCGCCCAGCCGAGACATCCATCAAGAACGCATGCTTACATTGCTGAGCGCAAAAACTCATGCATCTTTCGATGCTCCAGGGGGTATCGACTGAAGTGGCGAACGGGAGTTCACTTCACTGCTCGGGTCCAACACGCTAACGCGACATCAATCTGATTCGCCAGCTCGGCAGTGCGAGTGTAAGCGACGCAGTCAATTCGACTACCGATGAGAGTTCATGGCACCTGAAAGTGATCGCGGCGTCGGCATGAAACTGCTTCAGGCCAAACCGCCATAAGGTCGCGTGTCCTGAGTGCGCGGAGTGTTTCCGGATCCCCCGGGTTCTCGGGTGCATATTCGCAGTCCTTTGATTGCGAAAATGGCGGCGGTAATCCCGCGCACCTTCGTTCATAAATGTTCGAATATCGTGAATGAGTACCGGTTTCATCGCAAACAATACGCTCCCGGTCCGTTGACACAACGTCGATGTCATCATTGAGCGAGTATATCATGACACTGATTGCCTGGATTCAGCGGCGAACCGATTCAGATCACGTCGGCAAGTTATCAATGACAAGTCCCGCCAACTCAGACGGCAAAACCATTCCAGCGCCGTTTTCATTCCCTCAGGCAGGCACCGCGCAGATGCTTTACAGAAGCCGATGTCATTTCTAGAAGGCCACGAAAGCCGTGGCGAGTGTTCGCGAGAATGCGGTGGCACGCGTCGCGTCTGTGCCCACTTCGGGCAAAAATGGCATTCAAAACATGCAATCCCACGAAGTGAATTGCAATGCTGGAAAATGCAGAATACACTGCGAAAAAGAACGTTAATCGTGATTGATGCGGCTGTGGTGTAGTGGTAACACATCAGCTTCCCAAGCTTAGGATGAGGGTTCGATTCCCTTCAGCCGCTCTTGTTTGCAAGTCGTTTTGGCGCAATGACTTACAGTTGCTAATGGTGATCGAGTGTGAGATGGATTTGGTGATTTTCACGCGCGTGGTGCGCGTGAATCGCTTCTCTCTCACTCGGAGTGACGGCCGTGGCAGAGTATGTATTGAAGAAGCACTTCCGTGGCAATGCCTATGTCAGGCACAACGGAAAGTGTGTTTACTTCGGAAAGTTCGGCACTGAGGAAACGGAACGCCGTTTCAAAGAATGGTGCCATCAGAGGGACCTAGAGCAGAAGGATCCTGATCGGGTAACGATCCTCACTCTGGCAGCGCAGTTCATGGATCATGCTGCCAAGCATTACCAGAAGGACGGCGAGGCTACCGGCGAGCTCGAGAACTTCAGGCAGGCACTTCGCAGTGCCGCGACGCTCTTTGGAAATCTCCGCGTTCTGGATTTCGGTCCCAAAAGACTGAAAGTGATTCGAGACAAGATGATCTCGGAAGGATTGGCCAGAACTACGGTCAATGCCAGGATTCGCCGCATCCGCCACGTCGTAAAATGGGGCGTTTCTGAGCAACTTGTCCCGGTTGAGGTCCTGGTTGGCCTACAGTCAGTCGCGGGCCTTCAGGCGGGCCGTACGGCGGCCAGAGAGCCAGAGCCAGTCGGGCCGGTCCCGGAGGACCGTATAGAGCCGCTGCAGCCATTTCTAAGCCGGCAGGTTTGGGGGCTGATTCAATTCATGAAGCTGACCGGGGCGAGGCCCGGCGAGGCAATCAGGCTTCGTTGGTGCGACATAGACGCCGCTCAAGCAGTCTGGATCTATCGGCCGGGTAGGCACAAGAACCAGCATCGGGGAAAGAAGCGGCTGATTGCAGTTGGCCCGGAAGCCCAGAAGATCCTGAACGAATTCCCTGGAGCGGATTCCGACTACATCTTTCGTCCGCAGCAGTCGCTGAATGAATTCGTCGGAAAGTCCTACGGCAAGGCCTCGACAAAGAGAGTTGTCGGGGAACACTACTCGGTTCACTCTCTACAGTCCGCCATCAAGATTGCATGCGAGAAAGCCTTTGAGTGCCCACCGGAGCTAATGACCAGAGCTCTGTGCAGGAAGCTGAAAGGCGAGTCAGACCGTGCCCTCGAGAACAGGAAGCTGGCCGCAGCAGAGTGGCGAGCAAAGAACTGCTGGCATGCGAACCAGCTTCGACACAATGCCGCGACGATGATGCGTTCGCGCGGAGGTGTCGATGTGGCGCAAGTTGCCCTGGGGCATTCTTCTGTGCGGACAACCGAGATCTATGCGGAGATGAATATTGATGCGGCAGTGAGGTATGCCGCGGAATTTGGTTGAGACTTTTGAAACCTCCAAATTTTTTTCTTCTTTCTCTGTCTTGACGTTTCGCAGACTGGCTGTAGATTTCCATCTGAGACGCGAATACATGGGTTGTGCGCAGAAGCCACTTTGAGAGGCGGATTGATGCCAACCTAGTCACTCGACTTCTGTTCGCGGATCGATAATTTATAGACGTAGTGCCTCACTTTAGGCGCTCGAAGATCACTTCGGGTGCCTTTTTTTGCGCGCCGTGCAAAGCAACCCGGAGAACACGCTCAACTACCGGGTGGCAACTGTGGCAATCGAAGAAGAACTCGTAAATCGTCAGCAACTTGCTGAAATCCTCTGCCGTACTGTGCGGTCGATCGATCGTTACGTGCAGATCGGAAAACTCCCCAAGCCGAGGATGATTTGCCACCGTCGCGTGTGGCTCAAGAGCGAAATTGAACAACTAATCCGAACGGCACCAGTCGCAGGTGCACAATGAGCGGCACCACATACATCTGCGGCGAATTTGCAGACAGGATCGTCGATGCGGTCCGGGATGGTCGCGATATCCACGACATCGCCGATCAGCTCGAAGTGGATCCGGATTACCTCGGCCGACTCCTGCAACTCCCTGTGAATTGTGACCAGCCCGTTCACGCGTCCGAGGATGTGGACCTCTGGGCGATGGATCGGCTGGATGCAGTCCTATGACGCCTGAGCAGGTCGACCTGATACGCACTGCGCGCGGCTTGGGAGTTCCGTGGCCCGAAATCGCGAAGTATGTCGAGTGCTCGGTGGATGACTGCCGGCGGGCAATTGGGCTCCCCGTTGCTGAGCCCCCGGCGGCGGATGCGAAACGAAAACCGTGGGCTGTTCCACAACCAAAATGAGAATCATCAACGATCAGCACACTGTGGCGGTGGTCTGTTCCGGATGAGCCAACTTCGGCGCATGAAAAACCCCTCAACCTGACATTGTGGCGGACAGGTTGAGGGGCTGACAGGACAACGGAAATGATACCTGAGGAGCGGGACAAGACAAGATCCGATCCCGGCGAACGCGCACAGTCTGTTTTTGAGCGGGATCGACAAATCCGAAGTTCCGTGTTGTCGATGCCGCACACTTTCTACCTCTGCACCCTGAACCAGTTCGTCGGCAATAACGGGCACGCCTGGCCATCGCAACGCACGATTGCGGAGGCGATGAATGCAGGACTCTCAAGCGTCAAGAAGTGGCAGGCGGAGTTGGAGGCACTCGGAATCATCACGGTTGATTCCGGTGTCGGCTGCATGGCTCAAAACCACTACCGCATTGACTTCGGCCGTTTAACACCAAAGACAAAGGCCGCCGATGCTTCGAATAGTCTACCGCATAGACCATTCGACGCCGAACGGTCTATGTCAGAGACCATTAATGGTCTACCACGTAGACCTGGAATGGTCTCTGACGTGGCTACAAAAGACCATAAGAAAGACCATAAGAAAGATCACTCGGCGCAGGCGGATGAATTCCAAGAGTTAGTCGAGACGTGGAACACCACGTGGGAGACCACAATCAGGTCAACGGACAAGCGGAAAACCGCATTCGCCGCTCGATTCAGGGACACCCACTTCCGAGATCACTGGAGACAAGCCATCGAGAGAGCGCGTAGGTCTCCATTTTGTTGCGGGCATGGCCAACGGGGTTGGGTAGCGGATATCGATTGGTTTTTACGGCCGGACACGGTCACCCGAATAATGGAGGGCAAATACGATGGAGAGATCACAGACACCGGCAATTCGGCGGAGCAACGGGAGCGTAACAACGCAGCGGCAATCAACAGTGCCCTCGGACGCTCGAGCCTGGGACATCGCTCAGGCAATTGCCTGGCTTTGCACGATGAAGCAAACGCTCAGACTCACCTCAACTGAGGTTGGCGTCTGGGGCAGGACGTTGGCAGCGTTCGAATCGTGGATTGTCTTCCGGGCAATTCTCAGAGTCGGACTAAATCGGGAGGCCTTCATCAGTCTGGGAGATGTTGCTTCAGAGTGCAGGGACATCAGCGCCGAACATCTCCGATACGGTGTTGCATCGTTTCCAGGATCGCTACGGCGAATCGCTGAGCAGTTCGGGGCGGTGATCGACCCACCGCCGCAACAGGACAAACCAAAGGCCATCGGCCAACGGACGCTCAACAAAACCAAGACGGCGTTCCGGGAAGCGGTTGCGCAACTCAGGCGCAAACGGGATGAGGCCTTGTCGGAGGTTCGGCCGGCGGCAGTCGTCGAATCGGAACCACTGGCAGACACCGGGGCTCGGTTGTCACCTGAAGCCAGGGACCAATTGATTCAAGCAATGAACAACGCGGCGGCGAAACGCAGGAGGATCTGATGACGTCTCAGCAGAGAAGAATCGTGGACCGATTCAACAAACTGAAACCGTGGGTCGGTGTGGAGGATGCGGTCTGCCTGAAGAGTTACGGGCCGTTCGTGGCACCGCTCAATTGCGAGCTGGTCCCGGCGGTGTTGCAGCGACTCGGGCACTATGCGGCTGAAGTCGTTGTCAACGGGCAGTCGTGGATGGTCCCGCCATCAATGGTTTGCGTAGTCGCAGCAGAGCGGCGCGGAATGCAGCCACCGCGCCGCGATGAAATGTGCCCGACATCGGGCGAAAAAAGGCGGCCGACCCCACCCCCCTGTCGATAGGTTCTTCCCGGTGAGAAGACCGGCTTCCCGTCGTCCACGGGAACAGTCGGGAAGATCAATATAGGAACTAATACGCCCACGGCAGCGCGGCGGATTGCCACCAAGATTCAGGCCACCGGCAGTCCACAAACCGGACTCAATTATAGTTTTGAACCGAAAACATAATTAGTTCCGACATACAAAACAGAATAGAAAGCAGAAAGTGTAAGCCAGTATTACACTTTCCGCTAACTATGCAGGTCATCTCGACAAATTTACGAGAATTGCACGCGCCCGATCTTGCGGAATCGTCGCTCCCGTTGGCTATAGTTGTCGGCGTTGATCTTGTCATTAGGTTTATACGACGCGAGACAAAAGCTAATGTTAAACGAATCTAATATCGACGCTATTTCCGAAAACGCAACAGCGACAATCACAGCGCTAAAGCGATATCAGACCGAGGGAGCGGGCGAGAGTTTTCGTCAGTATCGGGAAACGGTGGCAGCAATCGCAGGCGGAAAGCCTGTTGACGCGCAGACCTTGACCCGGGTTTTGCAATTCGCCGACAAGTCTGCCGATATGCTTCAGGAAGATGTTGGCCGGGCGGTGCTGATTGCTCAGGTTAAGGCTGCCGACATTGAGGCAACGCGAATCGCCTCGGAGTGCAAACCTATTGCCGATGAACACCGGCGACTCGAAGCTGAGTTTCTTGCAGTGGAGAGAATGTGGCGGGAGAAATCCGATGAACTGAACGCCCGAATCGATCGGCTTCGCGCTCCCCTTCGGCATCACGAGACAATCCGCCGCGAACTGCGGAACTCCGAGGCACCACGGCCAGTATCACTGCAGACAAATTGGGGCGAGGCCGTCCGGCAACTGTCGGACGAACGCCGGAGAATTCAGCACGCGATTACTGACCCAACAGGCAGCCCTGATTGCACGCCAGGACGGATTAAGCTGTGGAGAAATGAAGAGGCTGCCCGAATTGCCAGACTTGCGGCGATTGACCGGCAAGTTGCCGTCTTCCGCCGCGCTGAGGAGTTGGTCCGCGAAATGTATCTCTGTGAAATTTCTGGACTCTGGACGCCAACCGCCGACGCGAACAAATGCCTGGAGCGAGCGCGGCAGGAGATTGCAGACGCTGAGGTGGCAAGAGCAGCTGCGAAACGGAAAGCTGCGATCGAGGCGGAGCAGGCTGCCGAGGCTGCTGATGCAGAGTCTGACATGGAGCCACCTGGGCGGATTTCGGAAGTTGTGGCGTCGCTCGAGTCGAGTGGCGTTTAGTCGTCGTACGGTGGCGGTCTTAGTTTCTTGTGTGCCTGACGGGGCAGTTTTTCTAAACCGATTTTGAGAGCCCAACGGGCAAAGGACTGTGGTTATGATTGCTAAGCTTAACAATGATTTGCTGGCATGTGCGATGGCATTGACTTCTGGCATTGCAGCCAGTGCGATCGAGGCTGCCGGAATGCGAGCCGACGTCATCCACGACGTCGAATCGCGGAGAGACCTGCGCGGAATTGACATCCACGCAGCAACGAAGATTGCGGCTGCTGCCAATGGCAACCCAATCAGTCAGTTTGCCGGACCGACAGAGATTGCGGCTAAATTCGAAGAGCTGATGGCACACGGAGGAATGCTGGCTGCTTCTGTCGGCGGCGATGTCAACTTGAAAAGTGCAACTGATGACGCTGTAAACATTACTGTTGCCGCCAAGTATGCCTCGTTTCCGTCGGTGCGAAAGTACGTTGCCAAAGAAGTCGAGTCGAAGGACTTCCGACCATGGCACCAGTACACCATGGTTGGAGCAGGTTTCCTCAAGCCTGTTTCAGAGAGCGGAGAGCTAACGCACCTCAGTTACAGTGACTCCCGGCTGTCGCTTGAGATGGATACGATGGCCGCAATAGTCACAGTGCCACGGAAACTCATCATCAACAACGCAAATATTCTTGATCAGTTGGGAATCGATATCGGCTGGAAAGGTGCGCAAACACTCGAGCGTGACCTGCATCGAGTTTTACTTGACCCGGCATCCTGGACGCTAACAAAGGATCGATTCTCAGGGGCTGGCACTGCGTTTGGCATCGACGCTCTGAAGGCGGCGGCCGATGTATTTACGAATCAGCTTGATGAGAGTGGACTGCCGATATCTGCCAGCGTGGCAAGCCTGCTGGTTCAGGCGGGAGCAATGGGTATTGAGGCACGTGATATAAACAACTCACCGACGTTGATGCCGGTAAGCGGTTTGACCAGCGATCGGAGTGGAGGAAATCCACTGCGTGGCTCTTTGGGAAACATCGTTGAAACCCAGTGGCTGAAGCACGCAAGCATGAATACATCGACTGTTAAGCTCGCATCGAGCAAGGCGTATTTTCATTTTGCGGATCCTGAAATCATAGCAGCTTTCGGTATCTGTTTTCTGTCCGGGCATAAAGTCCCTAAAGTCGAGTTTCAGGGAACAGCGTTCAATACGCTCGGGACAGCGGTTCGCGTAGTCTGGGATTACTCCTGCGGCCGAATCGGAAAAGCCGGGGCCATCCGGAACGATGGCGAGTGATATCGTAGCCGGCGCAGATTGTTGGGGGAGCGCGTCCTTCCGACGATCTGTCCGGCATGGATGCCCTGCCGTGTTGTTTCTACGGCAGGGCGCGAAATCGTCCCGAGGCCTGGTTTGTCTCCCCAGGTCCTCGGGGCGTTTTTTGTGTCCGACTCCCCTCGCCAGAAGTGAACGCAGGAAACTCCCTTCTCTCGCGAGCTTCTGGCGGGGTTTTCTCTTTTGGAGGTTCGAGCCGTGAAAGTCACCACATCGTCACTCTACAGGCGGCTGGCAGATGAACTTGCCGCAACCCATGATGATTCTGCCGTGGAGCTGGCAAGCGCTCTGCAGGCTCAAGCAGTACAGCCCTTGCCGACAAATTCCCCGGGCGAGCTCCTGGCGATGGCAATAACCCGCGCTGAAGAGTTGGCGCTCAACGTGGCAAAGTTCGATCTTCGGGCAGCTGCCGACGAAATCGCCTCCCAGATGATGCCGGTGCATGATGCGGATGGTGGCACCGTCGTTGGTTTCATTCTTGCCGACGGAACAATCGGCGACGAAAAAACAACCAGCGCAACGCCATTGAACATCCACTGCTCTGCCGATCGATTTGGCGGCTGCGGCAATCGCGAGTTGTTTTCATGAGAGTCTCGGTGACCCGGAAGAGTCGGATTCCGGCAGTCATCAAGAAACTCGACCGGGCCCGGATTTCCATCCTCTATGGACAAGCTGGTTACCTCAGAAAAGTCGCCAGGAACTCCATCAAGCCAGCAAAGAAACGATCGAAACGAAACCCTCAAGGCCAGGTGTCAAAGCCTGGCGGCACGCCCCTGAATCACCGGGGGAAAGCAGGCATCCGGCGGACAATAACCTTCACTGTTGACCGTATTCGAGGGTTTGCCGTAGTCGGTTATGAGAAGGGGAAACACCCTGAGATTGCCAAAGCCATGGAAGTCGGTGGCACAACGCGATGGGTACAGAAAAAGAAAAGTGGAGTCGGTCGCATTCAGGCCAGGCCGGTAATGAAACCCGGGTTGCGGGCTTGTCTCCAAAAGTTCAAAAAGATTCGGACCGAAGAATTCCAGAAGGCGTTGAGGTGATCTGATGGTAACGGGCTATGTCGACCAAGCGGCCGTGAAACTCGATGCTCAGGACAACGTCAGTGCCGTCCTGAAGCGAGTGCAGACGCAATTCTCTGAGACTCTGCGGCGCGCCGTTTCGATTGGGCCCAAAATCGGGGCAGTCTTCGCAGGGATCAAGGCCCAAATTGAGGGCGTTGTCCGGTCCGTCTCATCATTCGGTGGCAGACTGCAGGGCATCGGCAGCAAGCTTGCCGTTGGCGGTGGATTGCTTACCGGTCTGTTCGCTGGTGCGGTCAACGCGGCTGGAGACCTTACCGAAATCAACAACCGATTCGATGCGTTGTTCGCTGATCAGGGGAAAGCTGCCCGAGGATTTGCCGCAACGCTCGGAGAAGCTGTCGGACGGTCGCAGCCGCAATTGCTCGGGTTGTTGTCCGACTTCCAGGGATTGGCAACCGGTCTTCGGATGGATGAAGTTGCCGCGCGTGAATTCTCCCAGGAGATGACACAAGCAACATTGGACTTGGCCAGCTTCAACAACTTGACCGACCAAGAAGCCAGCGAACGCATGTTGTCCGCCCTGACAGGATCCTCGGAAGTGCTGCGCAAGTTCGGGGTTGATATCAGTGCAGCTGCGTTGAAGGCTCGCGGGATCGGCGAATCAGCTACTGAGCTGGAAAAGGTCCGGGAACGATTCAAGATCATTTCCGAAACGCTCAAACGCCAAAACGCCTGGGGAGATGCAGAGAAGACTTCCGGAAGTTACTCGAACACGATGAAACGACTGGGGGCAGTGCTCCAGGACGCAGCGGCATCGATCGGTACCGCCCTGTTGCCGGAAGTCACTCGATTCGCTGACTGGTCCGTTAGTGCGGCAAAGGGTGCTTCGCTTTGGATTCAGCAGAATATCGGCCTGGTCAAGTCTGTCGCCGCGGCGGCCGTTGGCCTGACAGGTTTGGGGCTGGCCGTAACGGCTGCCGGCATTGTGTTGTCCAGTATCGGAGCAATCATTACTGCCGTCATTGCGACGCTGACAGCGCTCTTCAGTCCGATTGGACTGATAACGGCTGCCATCATCGCGTTGACATCATCCTTCATCGATTTTAAGGGCATTGCCGCAACTCTCAGCACGGGGTTTCTGTCCTCCTGGGATTCCATACTCTCGGCAATCAAGAAGGGAGACCTGAAATCTGCCTTCGAGCTGGTAACCTTGGAGATTCGACTGGCCTGGTCAAAAATGATTGAAGCGATGAAGTTCGAGTGGCTTTTGTTCCGCTCGAAATTTGCCGACAAATTTGGGCTATTGGATCAGGTAGACGTCATCGGCGATATCAACGCCATGGAGGCACCGGTCAAAGCCATTGAGGCGCAAATCAAGCAGCTGAAACAGAACATCGCGAAGAGCGTAACTCAGACCGTCAAGGATGCCGTTGGATCGGCAGCCCACCACCTGTTGCCAAACGGAGCGACCGGGAATAAACCAACTGCGGCACTTGTCGACCCATATGCCAACCTCGATCTGAGCGCCCTGCAGAACGATCTGAAACGGCCGGACATCGGCAACCCGATGAGACAGATTGAGCAGCTGTTGAGCGGCATCTCTACCCGCTCCGAAGAGGCAACATCGGCCTTCGTCGCAGCGGCCAACAGTCCCATGGTGGATGCAGTCGATCGGCAGACAGCGGTCCTCGAGGATCTTCGGAACATCATGAGAGATTCCCCGAAGAACATTGGCGACGAATTTGAAGGTGCGATCGAGGGCGTTGGCGTTGCTGGACTGAATCGAACATAGGAGAGCGTTGTGAGCATATACCGCACGGAAACTGACCTTGATATTGCCGACGTCGAAGGCACCGAGACGGACACGATTCTGTCGGTGAATGTGTGCCACTATGCCGCGCTGTCCGACACTGTGGAGACGCTTCTTTCCGATTCGTCTTTGTTGCGCCACGGCCAGGAATTGACGTTCGCAGGATTCAGCGGCTGGTACGTAACAAAAACGAATCTTCGGTATTTCGCCACCGATGCAATTTCAAAGCAGTTCACGCAAGAGGTGGAAATCTCGCGACTTCGGCCGACTTTGAAGAGCACTGAATCCAACCCGCTACTTCGGGCAGTCCGGAGAGTTCGCGCAACGGTGTCGTTTGAGTCGCAGCCGGCGGTGATTGACGCTGCGGGTAATGCTGTCATCAATGCCGTCGGTGAATGGATGAGTGGTTTTTCTGTCCAGGTACCGATTACGGAATTACATTATGAATGGAACTCTTCGACGCTCCCGCAATGGCTGATTTCAGCGAACGGCTGCCTGAACGCCCAACCGATCACGATCGGGACAATCACCGTCGGGAAATTCTGTGCTCAACTTATAGTCGATGAATACCCTCTGCCAGACAACGTGAAGAGTGAGGGCGGCGTTAATTATTACCCGTTGTTCTGGCGACTCCGGATTGATCCACGAACGCACCTGGACACCCGATTGCATCAAGGATTTCATGAGTGGGCGTACGTCGATGTAAACGGAGATCGGGTCTCCCCGACTGCAGCGCCGGGAAGTGCAGCCGGACAGCTTTACAAAAGAAAGAAGAAAGCCATCCTTGACGATATCGGAGAGCCTTTGAAGCAACAAGGGATGCTCGACTATTGGGGGCGGTCAATTCGCAATGTCGCGTTGACCAATACGCCGGTCGGCAGTGTCGAGACAACCAGCGGCAGCAGCGCCATCGTCCGGGCTTCTGGCACTTTTGATGAGTCTGACCGAGGCCTCATGGTTGGAATCTACCATTCGAGCTATCCGGCGGGCTTCCTATCGACGATCGAATCGGTTTCCGGCAGTTCTGCAACGGTCGCGTCTGCCGTTCCCTTCACAGCAGCGGCGGCAACTTTGTACAAGCCCGGGATCTCGACGAAATCTTTCCTCAAAAGTCCAATCGCAGACTTCGCAGCCCTGGGAGTTCCATTATGACCGATGACGCGCAAGAGCAATGTCAGAAGCTGGCCTATGAAATCGAGCAGATGGAGGCAAAGCTCCAGACGGAGATTGCTTGGTTCTCACGGCATGAGGCCGTCTTGGCGGAGCTGTGTCTCCTTACCGAAAATCCAGACGATCTGGCAAAAGAGATTCTTCAACTACGATCGGGCGACGACTTCAGCCGCGCTCTGCGGTCCACACTCTGTTTGCCGATCGCACTGGTACGCCTGGAGCAGGCGAAAAAGCAGCTGGCAAGCTTGAGAGGTCAAGTTGATGCATCCGGAAGCCCGTAACATCTACAACGCGATTCAGAAGCGTCTGCTCCAGTCGAGTTGTCAGGCTGCGCCGGAGTCGAATCCTGAGGTCACAGGGCAGCCGGCGGCCGTTCAGGCTGTGGCGTTCCCTCCAGGCCTCGGAGATGCTCGCATGCGCTGGGAGCTTGAATCGTATTTCCGAGTCCATTGCTTCTCTTGGGGATACGACGACAGCGACGCTGGAGACTTCGAAGACTACGAGTTTTGCCAGGATGATCAGGTTCAGGAATTCGAATTTGTAGATCCGGAGACTCTGAGAACTAGACCCGAAAATCTCACGCGCGATGATGCGGACCGATGGGACATGTTCGAAGCCGAGAACTACCATCGCCGAAATTATTATGAGCCAATCCCGACACCTGCGGAAATCGACTACCGCGCGTCATTGGTGAGATTGGATCGGAGGACCGGCCTAAAGTACGGGACCGGGGAATATGGAGATGGTGAGCCTGGTCTGCTTGAGCAGTTCATGAGTTTGACGCCGACTGAGCTAACACCGGAGACGATCCGTAGACGTGGATGCACGCTAAGAAAAACCAACACCTTTGAGGCGCTCGCGCGATGACAGAATCAACATACAACGGAATCGTTTGCCAGAACTGCGGATGCAAAACGAAGACTGTCCGCACAAGGCCCTGCGCGGGGTTAATTATCAGAATCAGGGAATGCCTTAACGGAACGTGCCGACGGCGTTTTGAGTCGAGGGAAATCCTAACTAAGGCCAGGACGTTCAATCTTCCGGTGCCGATGGAGTTGGCAGCGTCGGCAGATGTTCCGGACTTCGGGCAGTAGTTGAAATTCCGAAAATTGAGTTAGGCGCAACGATTGCTATCGCGCCACTGACAGGGGGGCATGACTCCGTGAGAAACTGAAAATCTTACCGCACACGTTTCGCAACGCGTCTGCTCGAGTCCTTCAACTCGATCTTTTCAGAGCTCAGATCGTCGATATGTTGACGCCGTTGGTGATACCAGAAACCCAAACGGAGAACGCGACGATGAGCAGAGTTGAGGAGACACGATTCGAGGCCGATCTGATCCAATTCGCAAAGCTTGGAAACGCACTGTTGCGCCGGGGCTGTTGCCCTGATTGTCAGACTTGCGGTCAAGACATCAAAGAATCGGTGCGAGTCCTCAAATCGCCAGACAGCGACATGTTTGAGCAGCAGACGGCAACCAGCAAAATCAAACTGGCGGCCGCACAACATGCTCGGGAAGCGCTCAACATCTTTTCGCTGAGCTTTCGGATTGAGTTCGCACCAGTTCCGTCGGTCTGATTCATTCGATCATTCTGGAACCAGCATCCGGAGCAGGTCGAAGAAATGCAGTAGACCGCAAACGATCGCAAGGTAAGTTCCCTTCGACACCCACGAGATCAAATCGTCCCAAGTTACGCCTCTCGGCAAGTCCCATTTTATGAACTTGGCTCGATCGTATTTAGAAAATGCGGGCCAGATCCCAATGATCTCCTTCTTGTGTTCCAGTTCAAGTGATTTCAGCAGAAGAATCAGTCGAGCAACGTTGTAAACAACGAAGGAAAGAAATGTACTGGAGCGGATAATGCAACTGAGAACCCCAAAAAAGTCTTCCGGACGTGACACTCCACAGAATGCGAACTTCAGCAGTGCGGTGAATAGATAATCGGTATCATGGAGATGTCCGGCCAACTGCAGTGCGACTAACAACTTCCAACCAATGAAGCCTAGGTATTGTGAAAGAAAGAACAACATCGCCCCGACGTGGATGTGGAACAGCATGCCTCCGAAAATTAGGCGAAGATCTGCGATGTGATCAATCACCTTCAGTTTGCGAATAGTTGTGTCATTCATATCGCCGCGATTTGGCCCAAGGCTTTCGATCGTCTCTCTGTCGATCGTCACGTCGTCCCATTCGCATCGTTCAAATGTCACCTGACTGGAGAACTCTGATTCACTGATTCGCGTCGTTTTGAAACGCAGATTCTCAATCAGTGATGCCTTGACTATGCAGTTTGAAATAGTTGAATGGTGAATTACCGAGCCAACGAGTTTGTTGCAGTTGATCTCGCATTTGTGCAAATGCGAGTTCACGATTTCCAGCGTCACGGTATTCCGATGGGGTATTTCGGAATGCTCTATGCGACAGCTGAATATTCTGAGCCCGCCTCCGTTAATTACGGTCGAATTCATCTGGCAAACTTCATAGGAGACAATCTTGTCGTCAGCGCAGTTGAGTTGGCAATTTGTGAAGCCGCATTGAATGAAAACGGCGGACGGCCCGTGAGAGAATGTGCAATCGACGAAATCAACATTCTGCCAATAAGTGATTTGGCTCAGGCCTGGCTGTGGTGTTAAACCAGAAACGACATATCGAGTCCCGTCATCACGCAGAGGGAGTTCCATGCGTGTTCCGGGTTTTTCATCGCGCAACCACGGCTGGCTGGCAATGTATTGGGGAACAACACCCGAAATGATTGCATCACGGAGCGTGGTGGGAAGTGAAGACATTTTGATTCAATCCCGTCGATGGTGAGAGTCACCGGCAGAGAGCAGCGAACATTCTTCCTTCCACAGGTCCACAAAGTCTTGGCCTGCCGTCACCGGTTTCACCAGCTTCGTAGTTCTTTCATCGGTTCTACGGCAGCCCTCAGGGTACGATTCAAAGCCGCCGATCGCAAACCATCGACGTACCTGTGTCATGCTGCAGATTTCACATGGTGCAAAGACGGATGAACTGTTTCAAACCGCATAAAAACAACGAAATCTCAGAATATGCAAGCATAGGAAATAAACATGCTTGCAAATATTGGATAAAAAACGATAATGCAAGCATATCGACATTTTTTCTGCTGAAAGGTGAGTCCAATGACGAAAGCAAGTGAGGGCCGTTCGGAATCTCTGGGCGAGAAACCGAAGGATGAAAGCAAGGTGATCGGTGGCAAGGCTAGAGCTGAAAAGCTGAGTGCAACCGAGAGAAAAGATATCGCGAAGAAAGCTGCCGCCGCACGGTGGGACTCCAGCGGAAGTATTCCGCGTGCGACGCATGCAGGCGTGTTGAAAGTAGGTCAGTCCGAGATTGAGTGTTACGTTCTAAAGGATGAAACGAGAATAGTGTCCACTCGAGGAATCATGAAGGCTCTCGGGAGAACGTGGCGCGGGCGAAAATACTCCGGTACCGAACTGCCTGTGTTTCTGGAAGCGCGGAATCTAAACCCATTTATCAGTGCAGAGTTACTATCGGTACTTTCTGCCGTCAGTTTCGCAACACCGAACGGCTTGAGAGCTGAAGGTTTCAAGGCCGAAATACTGCCAATGATTTGCGAAACATACCTTCGTGCGCGTGACAGCGGAGTGCTGACGGGGCCGCAAGAGCGTGTTGCGAAACAAGCCGATGTTCTAATGCGAGGTTTGGCCCATGTTGGAATCATAGCCCTTGTAGACGAAGCGACAGGCTACCAACAGGACAGAGCCCGTGACGCGCTCACGAAGATTCTGGAGAAATTCATCGCCAAAGAGCTTCAGCCATGGATCTCTACGTTCTCGACAGACTTTTACGAAGGTATGTTCAGGTTGCGAGGGCTGGCGTACCCACAGGATTCAGTCAAGCGACCTCAGTATTTTGGACTACTTACAAATGATCTGGTTTACAAACGAATCGCACCTGGTGTTCTGGAGGAATTGCGAAGAGTCACACCACGGGGCGAGACGGGAAGGCGAAAGCACAAGTACTTTCAGAAGCTCACATCGAATGTTGGTTACCCAAAACTTCGTGAACACCTTGGTTCGGTTGTTGCGATCATGAAGCTAAGTTCAAATTGGGAAGACTTCATGGATAAGATGGACCGACTGCATCCACGGTATGGAGAAACGTTATTGTTGCCATTCAATTACGATGATGACGGAAGGGGCCTCTAAACAAGTCAATTACCATAAAACTCATCAAAGACCACCGTCCCCGGCGAGGCTTGAGTGATTCGGCACTCAAGGCTAATTCATGGCATCACTGAGTCTTTACCCAAGCCTGATCCTCGGCACTCAACTTTGACATTGAGAATTCTACTCGCTTACCTCGGACGTCCAGCACGGTAACTTTGCGAGAACTGGCACTGACGTACTTCCCCAGAGTTTGGCGCGCTGTGCCTTCCCCCAAGATGCGATATCCATGTGCCTCTGCAAACGGCTTTGCCAGTGTGGCTAAGTTCTCAGGGGTAACCGTGACAATGTGTGGTACGGTATTCGAACTGCCATCAGTGGTTGGATACTGCTTCGTTCCCAAACAAAAACACATCAACACTGAGGGCGGCAGAGGTTTCCCGTCTCGAAGTGAATCGGTGTGCGCGCCCTCTAGCCAGACAAGCTCCTCGACTCTGCGAACTGCACCCGGAACGCCACTATCTGTATCGGGAACGTAGACGTGCTCTAAAGCCAAGACATTGTGCTCATCAACCACAGTCTCTGCATGCAGGCGATCGAGTGTCCGGAACGTGAAGAAGTCGCCTTTCTTCGAGCCTGACAAAGACTCCCCCTGTGATGGTAGTTTCTGAGAAAGAAAGGCCGAAACGAAGTGCTGATCAGCATCTGACAGGGCAGCAAGTGCGTCTCTCTCAGGTTCCGTCAGCATGTCCAGAATATCGCCCTTCTCCGGTGGGGCGAAAGAAAGCATCGCTGCCATGAGTAAAGTGCGCATCATGAACCCTTAGTTACTCGTTGCCTCTTCGCTAGCGAAATCACATCAGCCGAAAAATGATGATGACATTGATCGAGCGGGTGTAGCTACACCCGCCACGATATTTTTCTGAACTTTTCCTGAACTGCTGCGAGATGCAAAAACCGCATAAAACACAGGAAAAGAACGCGTCACAAGCCCGTCAAAGTCCCTTTAGGAAACCGTCTGCCGATAGGTGTCATTGGCTATGATTTCTCCCCTCGCCGGTCGTATTGAATCGGTGTGGATTCATACCGGCGAATCGTTTGCGGTCTCTTTACTGTTTCAACAGAATGCCAGTTCTAAAATGTTTGAAGCTTCGAATCCCGCCCAGAACCCCATAAATGCTGAAGAATCTGAATGGCTGGCAAAAGAAAAACGACACCCAAAGCATTCTGTTTCGTTCTGATGCCCTTTGACGACAAATTCCGAGACGTCTATGAGATTGGCATCCGAGAGGCGTGTGAACGAGCTGGCGCATACTGTGAACGCCTTGATGAGCAGATTTTCCAGGAATCCATGCTAGAGCGGATCTACAACCAAATTGCCAAAGCGGACATCGTCATTGCGGATATGACTGGGCGAAACGCCAACGTCTTCTATGAGGTTGGATATGCCCATGCGCTGGGTAAAGTGACGATCCTGTTGACGCAGGAAGCGAACGACATTCCCTTCGACCTAAGGCATTTCACCCACATCGTCTACGGTGGAAGTGTTTCCGCACTCAGAGATGAACTTGAGAAACGAGTCGATTGGTTTATCAAGAACCCACCGAGCTCCCTCGAAGAGGCTAAATTCGGATTCGACTTGTATCTCGAAGATCAGATGCTTACTTCCGCTGAAACAATTGTCAAGTTGAAGGCCGCTAAAGCAAAAAAACAAGACCTGGGACCGATTCGGCTCACGATTCACAATCATTCCTCGGAAATCGCAAATCCAGGCGATGTCAAATTGGGTGTCATCGCCAGGCAGCCATTCTGCATCGAAGCATTTAATGCCACATCTACCGTGCAAGTCCACCGGATTCCCGGCGGCGAAAAACTGTACATGCTTGAGGACTTAACAAAGTTGTACTCCGAGGCCTATGCTACCAGGGGCTTCCGGCTCACGGTGAATGGAATTGACGCAGCAACGCCTGGTTCAACTGTTAGACTTGTCGTCAAAATCTTCACGCGTGCAGGCAACCGAGAATTCCCTTTGATCGTAAGATTCACCGACGAAGTTACGTGAAGCCGTTGCGTGTTTGGTGCGCTTCGAAGGCATTTATGTCGCGGGATAGGCTGATCCCCGACAAGCCGAACTCATCATTTGGTTTCCCGCGTTTCTTCCGATGGTCATTTGGATGGAGTGATTCCCATGGCGGACACGTTTAACATCATTGTCAAATGGTTGACGTGTTTCACGCGCTGTTCACGCGCGCCGTTCAAATCGCAACGTTTCAAATGAGACAAATAGTTTGAATCGTGTTCAGGAAGTCTGTAAAACCCTACGAAAACAGCGTGTGCCCATCTCACACAGTTGCACGTTATGTTTTCCCAAGCTTAGGATGAGGGTTCGATTCCCTTCAGCCGCTTTTTGTTATCCGTCGTTCTCTTGATGTGTCGGTGGCTTATGGCTGCCGATTGCGAGGTAGACGGTGCTGTTGGCCGGCTCGGGCGGCGTAGACTCCGAGGGCGGCGCCGGCGGCCTGGGCCATGGTGTTGATGAGGATTTGTCCCATCGGCCCGTTGATCGCAGCAGACGCCTGATCCGCGATCGGTGAATCAATTCTCTGGATGCGATACATTTCCTGATACATCGCCTCACCTGACACGTTGCCATTCGCCAGATCATTCAGGCGTGCATTGAGGTCATAAGAATCCTCAAAGATCCGCTTGGGGTCACTAAATTGTGCGCGACGGCAGCGTGACAACAGATCATTCACTCGTGCCGTTCGCTTTTCGGCGGCTTCCGCGGCGGCGTAATGCTGATCGAGCAGCGTCTTCTTCTGGCTGACAACGCCATCAATATGTCGCAGGCGAGCGACCACCTGATCATCCTGCAACTCGGGCGTATTTGCTGCTCGCGCGGCGACGATGGAGCGTTCCGTTTTCTGCAGCAACGCCTGAAACGCGGTCAATGCATCACGATAAAAGATGGAATCCGGGGAATCGAGCTGAGCCTGTTCGTGCTGCAAACTCACTCGCAGTTTCTGAGCTGAATCCATCGCCGCGAACGCGCGATCAACTTCGGCTTTCAGACTCGAGACACTGGCCTGAATGGCCGGAAGTCCTAACGAGTCCGCCGCGGCTGTTTGACGAGCTTCAACGTCCTCGACTCGAGCTTTAACCGCTTTTTCCTGTTCAGCGATCACCTGCTTCATCATCCTGGGCGCCGACGTCAGAAAACGATAGCTGGCCGCGGCACCGGGATAGTCAATCAGCCGCGACAACCACCGGTCAATGCGGCGAGACACTCCATGGCGTGAATAACGATCCGTGTCGTATTCGGAATCCCAGAGATACTGAAACAGCCGGCTACGTTTGTACGGAGGCAGTTTGGTTTTTGCTTCTGATTCAACATCGCTGAGGTTCGCCGTGGCCTGCTCGAGACGTGCTTGTCCCTCGGCCGCTTCACGAGAAAGTCGCTGCAGATCGGGGTCGGTTGTTAGCGTTTCAGTCAGTTGCTTTGCCAGTTCATCAGCCCTTGATGTGGCTGCTGAGAACTGTTCGGATAACTGCTTCCACTGAGTCTCGGCCGTTGACTGCTGGGTCATGGCGGTTTGCAGACGCGTCTCCAGCTGGCGTCTGGCGTCATCGCGTCGAAGCATGATCTCGCGAAGGACACCACGCATTTCCGACCAGCCATCGCGTTCGACATCGTCGTCCAGCCGCGGCAGATAGTGTTGGGCGAGCTCTCGAAAAGCGTCGGACTGATCCGCCAGCAGTTTCTCGATCTCATTCGCCACATCCATCGCGCGAGCGCGGGCGTCTTTTTCGCTGCCGTTGATGGAGGCGGCGAAATCAGCAATTCGGCGAACGATTTCGGTTCCGGGAACTGGCATGAAGTGAATCGGTTGCAAGGGATCAGTGGTCGGGGAAATCAGGGACCAGATTTCGTATTCTGAAATGCGAAAAAAGTGCGCTTTACGCGATGTGAGGAAAGCACAGTCGCCTGCGGCTTGCCGTCAAACGAAAAAGAATCAGACGTGAAACAGCCACGAGTAAATCATCCACGCGAAAAGCATCAGGCCCATCACCAGCGCGAAAGAAAACCGTCGAACCCACAGATGAGCCAGCAGGACGCTGAACGACATCGGGGGATCCTGATAAATGTGTTGAGTCGCAAAGTACTGAGCGATTGCGGCATCGACATCCGCCTCGGTGATTTTATCGCCGGTGATGACTGCGGCTTCCATCAGTCGCTTTCGCATCAGACTGCGAATTTCGTCTCGCGCCAAAGCAACCTCGGCCACTTCGCGTTCCTGCCGCAGTCCGCGAGCGACCTCGAGCACACGCAGGGTCTCCACGAGCGTGAGATCACGGGCCAACGTATTTGCGGCAGATCCGAGTTGTGGTGTCGAGTATTCTGGCATAGCAAACATGGTAACATATGATCTGTCGAACGAGGATTCAGAATGCAAAAAGTGATCACTCACTGCGTCAGAACGGTCGTCTTCAGGATTTCCTGCCGCACTTCGTTGTGACACAAGCGGAGTTTGATACCGTAGGTGGTTCGTTACAATTTGTGGAGCGTCCGTCACAGTGCAAGAGTCCAAATCGAATCCGGTTTCTGCATCTCCGTCGTTGCAAAGGTTATGTCCATGAGTCAATCCTCAACCAATCCCTCCGGCGAAATGATTCCGGCCAGCATCCAGGTGGCGACGTCATCGACGGGCACTCAGCCGATCACAACGATGCGACATTACCTGGACCGAGCGATCTCGGTGCTGAAGAAATTCGGCCTTTCAACAACCGGCGACACGGGCGAAGAGCTGATTCGCTTACTCGAAGATGTAAAGCACGTCGACGAAGCTCGCACGCTGGCCATAGCAGATGTGATCAAGCACATGAGCACGTTCAATCGGCTGGTTCGCGAGAATGTCGAGAACATCAAGATCGGCAATCGCTATCTTGAGATTACTCAGATGTTCGACTCCGTTCGAGAAGATTCCAAGATGCTGATTGCTCAGCTGTCGGATGGAAAACTCAGCCGTTCGGAGCGATTCCAGAACTGGTGGATGAAGATTCGGCGCGGTACACCAAGTGACCGTTTCGAGACGATTGCAGAAACGTATCGCAGCGTTTCGAAGGACACCAAAGATCAGCTGAACCGCGAAGACGCGATCATGGATGCTTATATTGACTTCCGGTTCGCACTGAAAGAAGCCGAAGTGATCGGTTGTGAGCTTTACGAAAAGCAAAAGCCATCGCTCGAAAAAGCAAAGCAAACTCTGGCCGCAGCGCAGACGGCGATTGACCAGTTTAAAGGAGACGATTCTGCTCAGCGGGGCCGACTGGAACTGGCTCGTGATGAAGCTCGCGAGGCGTTTTCGCGTGAAGATCGAACTTTCCAGTTGCTGAAGGACATTTCAGAGAATCTGGCGATTGGCTATGACGTCGGCGACACGCTCGTCACGAAGCTAAAGCAGACACACGACGTCAAAGACAGCGTCTATCGCCGGGCGGTGACATTCTTCACAACCAACGAACATGTCTTCACAATTCTCGGAACGGTTTACACCAGTCAGCAGGGGTTGCATGAGGTGACGGCTGCGACGGAAGCGATGAAGGAAGGCCTGAACAAGGGGCTGGAAGATGTGGCCGATCTGGGTCGCGAACTGGAACGAGCCGCGATGAAGGCCGGCTACGGCTCAACGGTCAAGGCCGAGAGCGTGCAAAAGCTGGTGGATGCGATCAGCAACTTCCAGGTGGAGTCATTGACGATGATTGCCGAGCTCCGAAAAGAAAGCGAAGCGAACGCTAAGGAAATTCGCCATGTTGTGGAAGACGGCAAGCGTCGATTTCAGGAAACGGTTGCTCGATACGTGCAGGAAACGGCGGCAGGCTGAGATATTGGGGCCTGGGGCTCTGACGTAACGCATGCAAAACGATGCAGAGAGCCCCCGGTTTTCATGCCGGGTCTCTCTCGATCTTCCCGTTGTTTAAGCACGATACCGTTCAAAAGTACCGTTCAAAAAAGCAGGAGGCACACTTCGTATCGCGTCCGCTGAGCTTCGAAACGCAGAGCTTTTTGCCAGCTCACGCGCATGGAATGTGCCTACGACAGTGCTGCATGGAACAGTGTTGTGTCGAACCCGTGGCCGACAGACCAGGTGATTGAGCCGGGCATGTTGCGCGAGAATGCAACTAAGGAATGGTCCTGAAATAAGTTCCCGTGTTCGTCGAACGGGCGGATTCCTGATTTGCTGGTGTGATGTGACCCCGCTCCCTCAGGATTTCTTTCTCAGTCAAGTGGACAAAATGATGGTTACAAAATGATGAAGAGCAACGCATGAGGGCGTCTGACTGTCTTTTATCATTTTGTCTTTGACCATTTTGTCCCTAAATAACAGTGATTGACCCAGGCGCGGGAGTGTGACGCAGACTGGACTGGCCACGACCCCTCAGGTCTTCACTGAGGCTCAGGGAGCTTTCGCCCAAACGAATTCAAACCCTCTCCAGGTTTCCCGACAATTTCAGAAGTTGCCCTCGACGAACTCGTGTGGGCTTGGACTGAGGTCTCACGACTTCAGCTACGGAAGTTATTACGGGCCTGTTCCTCAGCAGATATCGCCGCTGGTCAATGCAGCATCAATCCGGGCGAAGTTATCAGCAAGGAACCAGTGGTCCGTAAGTGGTCGCTTGAGAAGTCAAAAAAAACGGGCGAGACGTCCGCGCTCCGTGAGCGCGGGCGTCTCGCCCGCTGACGATTTCTCAATTCATCTCCCATCCCCGACAAAGCACTAATGGCTCGTCAAGTTTTGATTTGGGGGATTACGGTGGATCCCGTTTTCGCCGACGGAGCGGCGAAGCTAGTGCGTTTGTGAGTGAATCAAATCAGCAGGGTGTAAGTCCCTGTCAGGAGGTTAGAGTTTGAAACTGTAGCTGACCGAAACTGCGTCGTCGCGAGGCGGGGTGGAGAGCATCGGGAGGCGAATGGACGGTCCGAAACGAAAGTGAACTCGGTTCGGCCTGTTGTCGCGGCGAGCCTGCTAGCTACTGGCGAAGCTGACGTGCCATACAGAATCTCGCGAGGGATCGATCTTTGCCGGAAGGCAATGATTCGTGGTTGAACCGAGACATGAAACACAAACTCATGGTGTCTCGGGCGACAGGGGGTGGTTGGAGTCGGAACGTCCGGAAGGTTTGATTCATAAAGCAAAGAGACCTGTCTGAGCGACTGATTCAGGCAGGAGTCAGAGGAACCATAGTAGCGACGAAACCGGGTAACTTCGGTGGAGCGAAGGGTTCCAGGAAGATGGAAGGCGTAATGACTCGACGAACGGAAGACACACCGGCGGCAGTGCCGCTGGCTCAACAAGCCGGAGCCGCTGAATTTCATCCCCTGTGGATGACAGCGAAACCGTGCGTCTGGACAGCGCGCATGTTGACGACGCTCATAGAGGGCGTGGAAGGAGGCACATGGTTTCGCCTGATCGATAAGGTCTTTTCCGAACGCAACCTGTTTACTGTGTTTCAGCAGGTCGCAAAGAATGACGGTGCTCCCGGCGTCGACCATGTCAGCGTCACCGAGTTTGGTCAGCAAATACCGGAGAACATCTGGCAGCTGGCCGATTCGCTGAAAGCAGACACTTATCGTCCGTCGGCCATTCGTCGCGTTCACATCCCCAAACCCGGCACGAATGAGACTCGTCTGTTGGGCATTCCCACGGTACGAGATCGCATCGTCCAGGCCGCACTTGTGAACGTGATCGAACCGATCTTCGAACGTGACTTTGCGGAACACAGTTATGGTTTCCGTCCAAAACGTGGCTGCAAAGATGCGCTGCGTCGCGTGGATCATCTGCTGAAGGCAGGCTTTGTGCATGTCGTTGATGCAGATTTGAAAGCGTACTTTGATTCGATCCCTCACGACCAGTTGCTGGCTCGACTGAAGACAAAGATTGCTGACGGCCGCGTGCTGTCGCTGATCGAGTCGTTTCTGACGGTCGGCATTCTGGACGGTCTGGAGGAATGGACTCCGGCCTCCGGAGCTCCACAAGGGGCTGTTCTGAGCCCCTTATTGAGTAACGTTTATCTCGATCCTCTGGACCACTTGCTGGCGGACGCTGGCATCGAAATGGTTCGGTATGCGGACGACTTTGTGGTGCTGTGTCGCACGCGTGAAGCTGCGGAAGCGGCTTTGTCACTGGTTCAGTCGTGGGTGGCTGCGGCCGGTCTCACGCTGCATCCGACGAAGACACGGATCGTGGATTCTCGCGTGGAGAGCTTTGCGTTTCTGGGGTTCGAATTTCGGGGCGAGAAACACTGGCCTCGGAAGAAGAGCATCGAGAAGCTGAAAGACAGTCTTCGCCGCAAGACCAAACGCACGTCTGGGAACTCGCTGCAGTGCGTGATTGTGCAGCTGAATCAGACGCTTCGCGGCTGGTTTGGGTACTTCCAGCACAGCAGTTATCGGAATGTGTTTCAGGATCTCGATCAATGGCTTCGTGGTCGTCTTCGCAGCATTCTGCGAAAACGCCGCGGTGGCCGCGGTCGAGGCCGAGGGAAAGATCATCACCGCTGGCGAAATCGCTACTTCGCTGATCTTGGGCTATTCAGTCTTGTGGCAGCCCATGTCTCAGCCTGTCAATCCTCACGAAGGTAAGACCATCAACCGGAGAGCCGGATGCGGGAGATCCGCAAGTCCGGTTCGGAGGGAGGGGGAGCTGAATTCAATTAGCCCTCCCTACCCCTATCGTAGTCGAGCCGCTCCGTCGGC
>JBPOIW010000093.1:0-1903 GCA_052034165.1 Planctomycetota bacterium
CCGTTGTATCGCTCACTTCCGCCATTTGACGGTTCACCGAGGTTTCCACTGCGAATCCAGCGATTGTCCTTGTTCCATCCACGGGCTGGTGGAAGCGACGCTGCTGGTCCGGTATCTGGGCACGCACCGAGGATCGCCGTGATTGCCGACCTGTCGAATGCCGCGGGTAACCTTCCGGTGTGTCTGAGGCAGTAAATCAGAACGGAGAGATGGTGCTGGACCTTCATGGCGACGGATTCGACTTCCGTTTGATTCCAGACATCGCTCGGCGCAATTGCCATGAGCATCAAGTGCAGCGCGAACGAGTTCAACTCAACATCAGTCCCAATCAGCGGAACCCGGAACTCGCGGCCGGCCAGATCGGCGATCTGCCGGGCGGAAACTGGATCGTCCCAAAAAGCTGCCACGCTGGTCAGCGGAAGTCGCTGGCCAAGCACATCGATTTCCGATTCACCGAAACGGTCGTCTCCGGTAATGTCCTTGTTCAATCCATTCAGCAACGAGGACAGCCACCGCATGTCGCTACCGCGTCGCGTCGCACTGCCATTCGGCAGAGTTAAGACGAAACGATTTCTTCTTGCGTATTCTAAGAGGCGAGATGAGATCTCTTTTGCTCGTGCGGACAGCGAATTGTTTCCAGCCAAATGAACGACGGCAGACAAGCCAAACATCAGTCCAAAAATCTGATCGCCGCTTGGCGATGCGTTTTCGCTCTGAGGATTCTGAAAATCAGACTCGCACTCTGCGAATCGTCCTCCGAGCCGTAGGTCTCCAGGACCAGTGATGTCATCGCGAAGGAAGAACCCGTCCAAGACAGCTGCATCGCCAAAATATGGTTCTGCCGCCCGGTCCAGTCGGTTGATCGCTTCCAGGAGAATGCTGATCCGGCTCTCGCAGTCCAAAACGTCGCCACCAGTGGCTCTCACGATCGCCGCTTCAGTTGCGAACACGAGCAAGGCCTGCCCGAGGTAGATCGTCTGGTCCGCGAATTTCACCTTCCGGCCGGGAACGCTCCCGTCGACATACTCAGCAATGATCCCGTCGAAGAAGAATTCGTTGAGGAACCTTTGGCGGAATGACAGGTACTTGGCCGACAGGGCCATCTGCTCTGTGCTTTCTCCGACCAACTCAATGTCCATGAACGCCGTCCGTCCGGTGACCGGAAAGACCTCGCCATTCGACAATTTCCAAGTGAGTTCAACGCCGTTGTCGATGGATTGGAATTCACGACGTCGTTC
This sequence comes from Planctomycetota bacterium, assembly GCA_052034165.1. Taxonomy (GTDB): domain Bacteria; phylum Planctomycetota; class Planctomycetia; order Planctomycetales; family Planctomycetaceae; genus SXXK01. Next base: position 1,239 of record JBPOIW010000093.1, read on the forward strand.
AGTCAGGCCGCCAAAATTGACTTGGGAAACGCTTGCTCCGAAGTTCTCGGCACCACGCAGCACCTGAAAACCAGCGGGAACCTTGAACGAAAACGTCGCCTCGCGCGAGGGGGAAGGACCGACCGGGCTCCGCGCGGGGACCTCGACTTCACATCGCTTCTGAAATCGTTGCTGTGTCATTGCACTGGAATCTCGTTGGCGGCATCACTCCAGCAAAACCAACAGGACTGCTTCCCGGTCATTTGCTGACAGTGGCTGCAATCCTACTTGCAGCGCCGTGAAGAATCGATGAGTCGAAAACCGGCGGATTGACCGCAAACTGCGCATTCTGTACGCTTCACCCAAGTTTCCAGGTTGGTTTTGGTGGATCGCTGCAGCGATCCACCGCAAACATTGGAGAAACAGGGCCAGATGAACGGTTCACCCTCGACACTCGAAGAGGTCTTGCCGGAGCTGCGCGAGCTCTGGAAAGAGACGGTCGGGGACCAGGCGGTGTGCGTTGCCGTTCTCGATGGGCCGGTGGACTTGACGCACCCATGCTTTTCAGGAAGTGCGATAACTTCGGTTCCTACGCTTGCTGTCGCGGGTGATGAGAGTGGAGCGGCAGCCGCGCATGGTACGCACGTTGCCAGTCTGATCTTTGGGCAACACGACGGACCTGTGAA
>JBPOIW010000368.1:0-4601 GCA_052034165.1 Planctomycetota bacterium
ATCGAATGGCGCTGGTCATGGCTCGACTTCCGGAAGATATGCAGCAAGTGCTGCTGGCGCGAGTGGTCGATGGGCTGGACTATGAAACCATCGCAACGCAAATGAATCGCAGTTCCGGAGCCGTTCGTGTTCTTTTTGTGCGGGCGTTACGCCGACTCAAAGACGTTTGGCAGACCGAATCTTCCTCCAGCTTCGGAGTCCCGCTGTGAGCAGTACTTCTACGGAATACGATGACGAATTGGCCGCTCTCCTTGACGCAGCCATGCAGGATTCGCGGCGGCTTCAAACATTCGACATCGCTGAATGGCACCGCGCACATCCGCACCTTAACAGTGACGACCTGACTCTGCTGGATCTGCTGATTGAGTTGACTCAGGCTGTCGAGGTCTGGCAACATTCGGACGGCGATCCAGAAGCAGATCGCGATGAATCCGGCGACGCCACGTTGCTCATGCAAAAAAACGGTGGCCGGATCGGACGCTATCGATTGATAAGGCACGTCGGTTCCGGATCGATGGGAGACGTCTACGAAGCGCATGATCCGCAACTTGATCGCCGGGTTGCCGTAAAGGTTCCACGCTGCGATCGCCTGGCGCGAAACAGGGGCATGTTTACAGAGCGTTTCCTTAGGGAAGCACGGTCCGCAGCTGCTGTGCGTCACGCGAATATCTGTCCCATCTACGACGCTGGCGATTCGGAAGGACAGGTCTACGTCGTCATGGCATTTGTGGAAGGCGAATCATTGGAATCCGTGCTTTCCCGAAGTCGCATTAATGACATTCGCAAAGCCGTTCTTGTCGCGGTTCAGGTTGCTGATGCATTGAGTGCCATCCATCAACACGGAATTATTCATCGAGATCTAAAACCGGGAAATATTCTGATCGACAATTCCGGCCAGGCGTTGCTGACAGATTTTGGGCTGGCGTTGAGTGAGATGAATCCGGAACGCATTACGAGTGACGGCCTGATTATCGGCACGCCCGTTTACATGCCGCCCGAACAGGCCGCTGGTGAGAATTCGAAGTTGTCCGCCGCCGCCGACATCTACAGTCTTGGGGCAGTGCTTTACGAAATGCTGACCGGACAGGCTCCGTTTCGAGCACCACTTCCGGAACTGCTCCGGAAGATCATGCTGCAAACGCCGCTTTCGCCGAACGAGCTGCGTCCGGAAATTGATCCCGCGCTTTCGGCGATCGTTGTCAAAGCCTTGGCGAAGCTTCCAGCGGATCGGTTTTCATCTGCTGCGGGGTTCGCCGAGGCTTTGCGGGAATGGCTGGGATCCATGACCTCGGAAGTCGCTTCGCCGCCACACATTACTTCCGAGACGGCACGAAGTAACAACAGTTGGCTCGTTGTGCCAGCGGCTTCGATCTGTGCGTTGAGTTTGATGGCGTTGGTGTTGATGTGGAATCCAGAAGCAGAGACCACTGGCGATAACGCATTAGAAGAATCCGCCACAGCCATGTCACGAACGGATGGTGGCATCAATCCTGAACAATGGTCACATCAACAACCAGGGACGCCATCGATAACTCCAGCCACACCAGCGGCGCTTAGCGGCAAGCTCAACATTACAGTGTCAGGTAGTCCCGCGATTGGCCGAATCACAAAGACAAGAGTTCCTGCCACCGAACCCGAAGCGTTACCCGTCCAGACAGGCGAATTTGTCCGATTTGAAGTGCAACTCAACCAACCTGCATATGTCTATCTGCTGTGGGTCTGTCCGGATGGGAATACGGTTCCGATCTATCCATGGGACTCCGAACGATTTGCTGGCTGGGATGCTCCACTTGTCGTCAACAGTGATCGAATAACGGACCATATCCTGTGTCCGCTGAATCCCGATGAAGGATTTGAGATCGTGGAACCGGCTGGAATCCAAACCGTCGTGCTCCTCGCGCGACGGACACCACTCGATGAAAACGTGGACCTTGCTCAGGTGCTGAATGGACTTCCTGCGACACCGATGCTGGCGATGAACGAGACTCCGGGGCCATTGCTGCGCGGACTTAAAACCGGTCAGACCAAATCGACAGAAGATCCGCAATATGATGAACTCAAATCTCGACTGAGCCCCCATTTTGAATTCATGCGAGTGATGTCATTTCCGCAGGTGTCCGCCAGCAGTGGCAGCGACGCTGGTTCGGAGGACACGAAGTGATTGTCGAGCGAAAACGACTGATAGGTTTAGTAGCCGCATCAACCTTGGTGGCCGTTGTGATCGCCGCTGGTTTCGTATGGATGACGCAACCCATCGAATCCTCATCCCAGTTCTCTTTGCCGGTGACGACGCCTTCAACGAACGATTCAAGCAAACGTCCACCGGTTGTTTTTCCTGATCGCGGTGAACCACGAACCGTGCGGCTGGCGCATCTTGAATACGCCGTCAATCAATTCCGTAATAATTCCGCGAGCCCGATTGACGAACTTGCACACGCATTGTTGTCACTGGCAGAAGTCCGGAATCAACTGGGCCGTTTTGCAGGCGCGCAGGAAGCCGTCGAGTTCATTCGCCAACTGAACAGTATCGATCCGGATAGTTGGTATCGGAAAGAGGCGGAGTTGCTTCAGCATGACCTGTTGGTATGGGAAACGGCGGACGATGTGGAACAGAGACTTCGACAGGATCGAAATCATCATCACGTTCAGTCCTTACAGCGTTACGCTGCTGGCAAGTATCTGGATGCCATCAACGCCTCGCGTCAGGCAGTATCTGAGCAACGGCAACTGATCGCCTCGTCATCAACACCGTCGGACAGTGACAAAGCAAGGCTGGCGGATGAATTATTGCTGCTCGGGCGTTTGTCGCTCGAACACAGCGAAACCTATCTTCAGGCTGAAGGAATCCTTCGCGAAGCCAGCGATCTGTGCGTTGCGGTTCGAGGTCCGAAACATCCGGCTTTTGCTGCATTCCTGGCTGCTCGAGCAAAAGTTGAGGATGATCGCGGCCACTTCGATCTCGCGAATCCGTTGTACGAGGAGGCACTTGAACTACTCCGTTCAACTCGCGGTGAACAGAACCTGGACTTCGCTCGAACAATGGCTATGCAGGGCCGAATGCATCTCGACTGGTGGGAAGACTACGCGGCCGGCAAGGGTTATCGAGCGCTCCAGATTCGTCAGCAATTGCTCGGCGACGACCATCTGGAATGTGCGGAAAGCTTCGAGCATCTTGGCATGAATGCATTGTGGCTGCTGAACTTCGATAAAGCGAAGGAACTGCTGGAGCGTGCCTTTGCCATTCGAAAACGTGATCAGGGCGATGAGCATCCGGACACTGCAGAGTCACGCAATTGGTTATCGCAGGTTTACATTGCAAAAGGCGACATCGCGCAGGCATCACTGACGCTGCAGCAGGCGATTCAGACGACCAGGAGACATCGTGGAAAGTCTCATCCTCGTATTGTTTCCCTGATGGGCAACCTGGCTCATCTGGGGCAACATGACTGGAATCAACCGCGTGGGGAACGTGAGGGTCGCCGCGCACTGGAGATAGCGACGAATATGGGAACGAGCCAGCATCCGTCGACATTCGACACGATGATTGCAGTGGCCAGTCTGATGCTTGAAGAGGAATCGCCATATGGCATCGCACAGGCTCGTCGAATCAATCCGGCGTTTATCGGCGGCTTTCTGAAAGAAGTCATTGCAGCGCATGATGCGTGTCCGCGATCACAGCAACTCCCAACGTATGCGGCCGCACGGATCAATATGGCGCATGTCGGCTATTGGGATGACTATATTTCGATGAGTCGTGAAGACGCAGAAGCGTACCTGAGGCAGGCTCTGGAGAATCTCAGAAAGCACGACTACGATCTGCATCCCGCGTACCCCGAATACCTCACAGTGTTAGGGCGCTGGCATCTGTGGAACGGCGAGGAAAACAAAGGGAAGGAATGCCTTGAGCTCGCCAAAAAGACGATTGAGCAACGCTACGGTCGAGTTCAATCAGAACATCCGGCTGGCGCATGGCGTGCCCTCGCAGGTGCCTACATGCACGCAGGAATCGCATCACCAGAAATGGATCAATGCCTTCGAAGAACAGCGGAACTGGACGAAAAGATCTTTCGTCACAACGCCGCCGGCCAATGCGACGTTGATAGATTTTGCATGTCGCGAGCTCGATTCTTTTCGCTTGGCGTCTGTGTGCTCAATCCGAACGTCACTCTTGCGACCGCTGAGCGATACCGACAGATCGTTTCCACCAAAGGCGAAACATCGGAACTGCACGCAAATGAGCGCAGGTTGTATGAACGGCAGGAACTCAAATCAGTACTTGACAACGTGCAACAGGTGCGTCGCCGACTGAAGTCGATCGCCTATGATGTTCCAAAGGATGCGAACGCACAGGCCGAATGGCGAGAGCGTCTGTTTGCTGCTTCCGATGAAAAAGAATCGCGGGAGCGTGAACTGGCAATTCTGGCTCGCCCGTTCATGCCTGCGCCGAATGACATTGATTCCGCTGCAGTTCAGAACAAGCTGCCCGCCGATACCGTGCTGTTGGATTTTGTGCAATACACTCAACTGGGAGCGCCGCCAGGTGGCCGAGGACGCCTGGCACGCAGCCAGAACATTGGTGTCTTCGTCGTTAGTCACGATCA
>JBPOIW010000176.1:0-4601 GCA_052034165.1 Planctomycetota bacterium
ATCGAATGGCGCTGGTCATGGCTCGACTTCCGGAAGATATGCAGCAAGTGCTGCTGGCGCGAGTGGTCGATGGGCTGGACTATGAAACCATCGCAACGCAAATGAATCGCAGTTCCGGAGCCGTTCGCGTTCTTTTTGTGCGGGCGTTACGCCGACTCAAAGACGTCTGGCAGACCGAATCTTCCTCCAGCGCTGGAGTCCCGCTGTGAGCAGTACTTCTACGGAATACGATGACGACTTGGCCGCTCTCCTTGACGCAGCCATGCAGGATTCGCGGCGGCTTCAAACATTCGACATCGCTGAATGGCACCGCGCACATCCGCACCTTAACAATGAAGACCTGACTCTGTTGGATCTGCTGATTGAGCTGACTCAGGCTGTCGAGGTCTGGCAACATTCGGACGGCGATCCCGAAGCAGATTGCGATGAATCCGGCGACGCCACGTTGCTCATGCAAAAAAATGGTGGCCGGATCGGACGCTATCGATTGATAAGGCACGTCGGTTCCGGATCGATGGGCGACGTCTACGAAGCGCATGATCCGCAGCTTGATCGCCGGGTTGCCGTCAAGGTTCCACGCTGCGATCGCCTGGCGCGAAACAGGGACATGTTTACAGAGCGTTTCCTTAGGGAAGCCCGGTCCGCAGCTGCTGTGCGTCACGCGAACATCTGTCCCATCTACGACGCTGGCGATTCGGAAGGACAGGTCTACGTCGTCATGGCATTTGTGGAAGGCGAATCATTGGAATCCGTGCTTTCCCGAAGTCGCATTGATGACATTCGCAAGGCCGTTCTTGTCGCGGTTCAGGTTGCGGATGCATTGAGTGCCATCCATCAACACGGAATTATTCATCGAGATCTCAAACCGGGAAATATTCTGATCGACAATTCCGGCCAGGCGTTGCTGACAGATTTTGGGCTGGCGTTGAGTGAGATGAATTCGGAACGCATTACGAGTGACGGCCTGATTATCGGCACGCCCGTTTACATGCCGCCCGAACAGGCCGCTGGTGAAAATTCGAAGTTATCCGCCGCCGCAGACATCTACAGTCTTGGGGCCGTGCTTTACGAAATGCTGACCGGACAGGCTCCGTTTCGAGCACCACTTCCGGAACTGCTCCGGAAGATTATGCTGCAAAGGCCGCATTCGCCGAACGAGCTGCGTCCGGAAATTGATCTCGCACTTTCGGCGATCATTGTCAAAGCCATGGAGAAGCTTCCAGCGGATCGGTTTTCGTCTGCTGCGGGGTTTGCCGACGCTCTTCGGGAATGGCTGGGATCGATGACCTCTGGGGTCGCTTCGCCGCCACACATTGCTTCCGAGACGACACGAAGAAACAACAGGTGGCTCGTTGTGTCAGCGGCTTCGATCTGTGCGTTGAGTTTGATGGCGTTGGTGTTGATGTGGAATCCAGAAGCTGAGACCACTGGCGATAACGGGGTAGAAGAATCCGCCACAGCCATGTCACGAACGGATGGTGGCATCAATCCTGAACAGTGGTCACATCAACAACCAGGGACGCCATCGATAACTCCGGCCACACCAGTGGCGCTTAGCGGCAAGCTCAACATTACAGTGTCAAGCAGTCCCACCATTGGCCGAATCACAAAGACAAGAGTTCCTGCCACCGCCCCCGAAGCGTTACCCGTTCAGACGGGCGAACTTGTCCGATTTGAAGTGCAACTCAATCAACCTGCATATGTCTATCTGCTGTGGGTCTGTCCGGATGGGAATACGGTTCCGATCTATCCGTGGGACTCCGAACGATTTGCTGGCTGGGATGCTCCACTTGTCGTCAACAGTCATCGAATAACGGACCATATCCTGTGTCCGCTGAATCCCGACGAAGGATTTGAGATCGTGGAACCGGCTGGAATCCAAACCGTCGTGCTCCTCGCGCGACGGACACCACTCGATGAAAACGTAGACCTTGCTCAGGTGCTGAATGGACTTCCTGCGACACCGATGCTGGCGATGAACGAGACTCCGGGGCCATTGCTGCGCGGACTAAAAACCGGTCTGACCAAATCGACAGAAGATCCGCAATATGATGAACTCAGATCTCGACTGAGCCCGCATTTTGAATTCATGCGAGTGATGTCATTTCCGCAAGTGTCCGCGAGCAAGGGCAGCGACGCTGGTTCGGAGGACACGAAGTGATTGTCGAGCGAAAACGACTGATACGTTTAGTAGTCGCATCAACCGTGGTGGCCGTTGTGATCGCCGCTGGCTTCGTATGGATCACGCAACCGATCGAGTCCTCATCCCAGTTCTCTTTGCCTTTGGTAACACCTTCAACGGCGGATTCAAACAAGCGTCCGCCGGTCGTTTTTCCTGATCGCGGTGAACCACGTACCGCGCGACTGGCGCATCTTGAAGACGCCGTCAATCAATTCCGTAATAATTCCGCGAGCCCGATTGACGAACTTGCACACGCATTGTTGTCACTGGCAGTAGTCCGGAATCAACTGGGCCGTTTTGCAGGCGCGCAGGAAGCCGTCGAGTCCATTCGCCAACTGAACAGTATCGATCCGGACAGTTGGTATCGGAAAGAGGCGGAATTGCTTCAGCAAGACCTGTTGGTATGGGAAACGGCCGATGATGTAGAACAGAGACTTCGACAGGATCGTAATCATCATCACGCACAGGCTTTACAGCTTTACGCTGCTGGCGAGTATCTGGATGCCATCAACGCCTCGCGTCAGGCGGTATCTGAGCAACGGCAACTGATCGCCTCGTCGTCAACACCGTCGGACAGTGACAAAGCAATGCTGGCGGATGAATTGTTGCTGCTCGGAAGTTTGTCACTCGAACACAGCGAAACCTATCTTCAGGCTGAAGGAATCCTACGCGAAGCTAGCGATCTGTGCGTTGCGGTTCGAGGTCCGAAACATCCGGCTCTTGCTGCATTCCTGACTGCTCAAGCAAAAGTTGAGGATGATCGCGGCCACTTCGATCTCGCGAATCCGTTGTACGAGGAGGCACTTGAACTACTCCGTTCGACTCGCGGTGAACAGAACCTGGACTTCGCTCGAACGATGGCTATGCAGGGCCGAATGCATCTCGACTGGTGGGAAGACTACGCGGCGGGCAAGGGCTATCGAGCACTCCAGATCCGTCAGCAATTGCTCGGCGACGACCATCTGGAATGTGCGGAAAGCTTCGAGCATCTCGGCATGAATGCATTGTGGCTGCTGAACTTTGACAAAGCGAAGGAACTGCTGGAGCGTGCCTATGCCATTCGAAAACGTGATCAGGGCGATGAACATCCGGACACTGCGGAATCACGCAACTGGTTATCGCAGGTTTACATTGCAAAAGGCGACATCGCTCAGGCATCACTGATGCTGCAGCAAGCAATTCAAACGACCGAGAAACATCGCGGCGAGTTGCATCCACGCATCGTTTCTCTTCTTGCTAATTTAGCTCACTTGGGACGACATGATTGGAATCAACCGCGTGGCGAACGTGAGGGTCGCCGCGCACTGCGAATAGCGAAGAGTATGGGAACGAGCCAGCATCCGTCAACGTTCGACACGATGATTGCAGTGGCCAGTCTGATGCTCGAAGAGGAATCGCCATACGGCGTCGCACAGGCTCGTCGAATCAATCCGGCGTTTATCGGCGGTTTTCTGAAAGAAGTCATTGAAGCGCATGATGCGTGTCCACGATCACAGCAACTTCCAACGTATGCGGCCGCCCGGATCAACATGGCACATGTCGGTTATTGGGATGACTATATTTCAATGAGTCGTGAAGACGCAGAATCGTACCTGCAGCAGGCTCTGGAGAATCTCCGGAAGCACGACTACGACCTGCATCCCGCGTATCCCGAATACCTCACCGTGTTAGGGCGCTGGCATTTGTGGAACGGCGAGGAAAATAAAGGGAAGGATTGCCTTGAACTCGCCAAAAAGACGATTGAGCAACGCTATGGGAGAGTTCGGTCTGAACATCCGGCTAGCGCATGGCGTGCCCTGGCAGGTGCCTTCATGCACGCAGGAATCGCGTCACCAGAAATGGATCAATGTCTTCGAAGAACAGCGGAACTGGACGAAAAGATCTTTCGTCACAACGCCGCCGGCCAATGCGACGTTGATAGATTCTGCATTTCGCGGGCTCGATTCTTTTCGCTAGGCGTCTGTGTGCTCAATCCGAACGTCACTCTTGCGACCGCTGAGCGATACCGACAGATCGTTTCCACCAAAGGCGAAACATCGGAACTGCACGCCAATGAACGCAGGTTGTATGAACGGCCGGAACTCAAGCTTGTGCTTGACAACGTGCGACAGGTGCGTCGCCGACTGAAGTCGATCGCCTATGACGTTCCAAAGGATCCGAATGCACATGCCGAATGGCGAGAGCGTCTGTTTGCCGCTTCCGAAGAAAAGGAATCGCAGGAACGTGAACTGGCAATTCTGGCTCGCCCGTTCATGCCTGCGCCGAATGACATTGATTCCGCCGTAGTTCAGGACAAGCTGCCCGCCGATACCGTGCTGTTGGATTTTGTGCAATACACTCAACTGGGAGCGCCGCCAGGTGGCCGAGGACGCCTGGCACGCAGCCAGAACATTGGTGTCTTCGTCGTTAGTCACGATCA
>JBPOIW010000334.1:0-13323 GCA_052034165.1 Planctomycetota bacterium
CGATGCATTCGTCGACAAAGGCTATCGCGGTCACGACTACAAAGGTGAAGCCACGATTCATCTGGCTGGCAGCAGTTCTCGAAACCTGACCCGCGCGATGAAGCGACGTCGCAAACGTCGCAGTGCGATCGAGCCGAAGATCGGTCATCTGAAGAGCGATCATCGGATGCAAAGATGCTTCCTGAAAGGTCTCATCGGAGACGCCATCAATGCCACACTGGCCGCCGCAGGATCGAATCTGCTCAAGCTGCTGCGTGCGTTGGCGCAAGCGCTGATTTTCTGGCTCCGATATGCGTTTTCAGGACCGATTTTTTCAAAATCAGTCGGCTTCAGGTCGGTCATTGTGCCGCTCGGCTGTGCATAAAACACAGAGACCAAACCCAGATCACCCCTAAGCCATTAGCCATCGCTGAATACAAAAACGGTTCCTGACTTTTTCAGGGACGACAAAATAGTCCAACGCAAAATGTAGTGGAAACTTTGGAGCGGAAACTGCGGAAACGACTGTGTTTCTGAAACGAGTTGGGGAAGTTGGGTTAGCCGGCTCGTCCACTTCCTGCTTTGCTTTTACTGCGTCTGCCATTCTCTTCGGAACAGGATTTGTGTTCTCGACCATGATCCCGTCAGGGTGTCGGCTTTTGGCATAGAGGTAATCCTCCCCTTCCCAAAGGATCCGTCACGTTGCCTGTTCAATATCCATGGCGATCCGAAATCCGAATCAACCGGTCACCCGATCCATGCGATCGTACCTGCGATAGGGTGATCTGCATCGAAATAGAAAAATGCTCGATCGGCGTTCGACTACTTCTCTCAGCCTACCCACGAAACAGCATGCCGACAAATGCCAGTCCGAAGAGCAGGCAGACTGAGGGAGCGATTACAGGAAGAACACTCTCTCGCAACCATGCTTCGTTTGGACTACACGCAAAATACGACAGAGGGACAACACTTCCGACGTTGAGGTGGGCCGCAGAATGGAGTTCAAACTGCCGCTTGTAATTGGGCTCGCAAGCGGAGTATCTGACCCATACGCGTGTTATAGTTCTAATCTGACCTGTCGGAAGCGTTTGAAAGGACGGCTTACCAATTTCGACAACGTCCCCTTCAATCGGCAATCCATACAGTTGCTGCTGAGTCTTAAAAAAATAAGCCTCCTGAAAATGTGATCCAGAGAAGGCCGATGCAAATGGGAATCACCTTTCCAGGCTGAGGTTGTTTCTTCACAGCCTCTGGTGGAACTTCGCCTGATTGCTCGAAATTTGACATAAAGACTCCCCTGTTTTCGATTGGCGGTCAGATCATGCATAAGCATTTCGCCAGCGGCTCTTGCCCAAGGGTAGCGTCTACGTCAGGGATCATCAGACGTCTACAGTGATCAGAAATCTGAATCGACTGGCCGCAGAATCCTTTTGTTTGGAACTGTGGTAGGACGATCGGGACCGAAATACATCGACGTCCCCATGCGGCACCGCAGAGCACATCTCTGAACAACGCACTCGCTGATCCACGAGCCCTGTGCCGGGAAATCGTCCTGCTGTCAGAAGTGACGAATCTGAAAATACTCCTTCAATGCAGAGGGTTTTGACGGTTGTGAGTGTGTGAACGCACCCTCATAACGCGTAAGGAACACTTCAAACGTTTCGGTGTATCGGCTTCCGTTCTCTGGGTCAATAATGTGAAACTTGGTTCCGCCACTGGACCCGTCGCCGGAGATTCTTTCAAGCAGTCGCGAATGCAGGTAGGTTCCGACACTCACAACGCCGAGGGTGCCGACCCAAAGGAGTCCACGATTTCGCAGGAGCCGCGTCCAGCCTTCGATCGGAAGATTCCACATCGGCTGGTGTGTCATATTGGCTAGCCTCAGAAACCGCGTGAACTCCCCGGAAGGCATCGCCTCATTCTTGTCGAACATCGTGCCATAACTTGCGTCCACCGCAGCAACGGCATCACGAATTCCGAACGACTGCTGATGCTTCCACGAACGCATCATCGTGTAAGCAGTTGCCCAGCAGAGCAGACTATTCGGCTGTCGAATGACCGATATGACTCCGGAAACACTGTGCTCAACGCTCATGGTCCCTTCTCCCGTTCGCAGAATGAGAAGTACTAAACCTCGCCTGAAGATCTGCAACCGCAGGTCGAGCCCTCTACATCTTCTTTGCCGACATTGAGCTGCCACGACTGGAACTGCCTGACATCGTTCTCTTGCCAGCAGCGACACGAAATGTCTCAATTGTTCTGGCAACGGCCACTTCGTTCCACGTCATCACGATCTCCATTCCGCGGACCAGATAGGTGCCTCTGTTTCTCATCCCGTGAATGGGAGATGCGGTTGTCGCAGGCTTGGTAGCTGTCCATTCAACGGTGCCGTCAGGCCTGAAGAAATAGAACTCCAGTTCGCCATCAAAATTGACAGTCCACCACCCCAAAGCCAGTCCAGCGATAGCGTTGGGGCTATCGCTTTGCCTCGAAACCGTTCGACGGCTGGCTGAAGCGTACTTGCAAATCCTGTCGCCTTTGCGGACTCCGTCCATTGATAGGGGTTCCGCGTGTATTCCGGTTCAGGATTCTTTCGACTAAAGTCAACCCAGTCGATATGGATGTGGTCCTCGTGGTTCTTATCTTTCGTGTAGTCGCTGGGCTTGAGCGGAGTGCCTGCGTATCCGTGGTACTCAGAACCACTAATGTGATAGTGATTGATTTCTCCACCTGGCACATCAGTCCATGCGCTATAGATCAGGTCAGACCATCGCATCAGTTTATAGATTTCAACGTCCGTTACGGCTGCCATAATTGCATTTGCCAACTCATACTCCTCAGCGACGCGCATGCTCAGCATGATATCCATGGCAATTCCCGAAGTGTGCCGAGTCCCGGGAGTGACCTGAGTAATAGTCTCCAGCTTTCCGATCGGTATCAACGGCAGGAGTGCCTTCTTTAACTCCTGAATAGCTGGGCATTCATCGTAAATCGCCACTTGAGTTCTTTCGCGCTGAGGCCACGGAAACAAGAGTTCCTGCTTGCCGGCAGTACCACAGCAGATTCTTTGACGAAGATGTCCCCCAACATTGGGGCCCGCCTGAAACCATCACTTCGCGCCGCAATTGAGCGGGCTTCATCCCATCGTCGCGTTACGAAACGCCCATGATGCCGCGATCAAGCAGAGAATGCATTTCCACACGTTAGCCTGCAACCTAATCCCACGCGACTGCAAATCGATCCATGATCAAACTGTCAGTCACCAGAGAACCAGCAACGAAGTACATTCAGCCGTCCGTCCATATTGTCCGGCGGTCACCACGAACGGTTGCGAAGAAAAATGCAGATGCGGATGATTCTGGGGAAAACAATGCCCGGCCACACCGCGGACCATCTCTGCGAGAAGCAAGCTGCGATGATCTGATTCAGCAGTGCTCAAGGCACCACATCACGTCGTTGAACATCCGATTGTTGCCGATGCGGACGGCCGATTCGTGAAAGTCGGTGTCTTCGGGAAGTTCCCGGTCGAGCGAAAAATTGGAGAACCCGACGACTTCATCGTGGATTTCCTCGGTGTCTGGACTGTTCTGTTTCGTCTGGTAGTAGTTTTTCTTGTATTTTGCTGGAACCCCAGGATGCGAAATCAAATCATCTGGCTGGCCGTTTTGATCGCGCTGAAAAGCGGCGTCCGCGAGACCAATGTAGAAGACATTCAGCTTTAACGCCGCGAGGTGGCGAGCCATGTAAATGGCCGATAGACCGCCGGAACTGTACCCTGTCACAAGAAATACCTGCTCAACGTCCTCTCGGCATGCGGCCATGCAGCCATTCAGAACCTTGCTCGCCAAAGCCCTATTTGCCGATTCGTTCAATGCCGCGTTGTAGTCAACGACGCTGACGGTCTTGTTTTCAAGCTTTGGTGATCCGTTCGGCTGTTACTCACGATACTCAACGTACCAGACCGCCGCACGTTTCGACCGAGTGAGCGAAAGAACGCTCCCATGGGGGTTGTGCTAGCCGGCGTTCCTGCAACGGCAGGGTCAGCATGCCCATAGAAGTTGATACAAATCACGGACTTTTGCATAGGGGCCTCTCAACGCTCTTCTCGAACACATGGCCACTCATCTCGTGTTTATTCCACGGCCTGAGCATCTCGATCGCGCCTAACCTATTCTCCGGGGATCGAGTCGAACGGTTGCGAAAGAAAGTGCTCAAGTTGACATGTTTTGCAAGAATCCCCGCATGGCACGACAACAGTCCGACTCTCGGGCAGAAACGTCCACGTGCCCACATCTCCCCGCTGTTGCTTACATTCTGTGAGTGATCGAGGTTTCTTGACTGTTATCCTGTCTTCTTATTCGGCATCAACTGCGATCCGAAAACCGAATCGACTGGTTACAAGATCCTTGTGGTCATAGCTGCGGTAGGACGATCGGCACCGAAATGCATTCATGTCCCAAGCACCGCCCCGAAGCGCCCGTCGTGGCTGTTGTGACGCATTGTCGATCCATGGGCTTCCATCGAGCGGTGATCCATCGTAGTCGCTGTGCCAGACATCAGCACACCATTCCCAGACATTTCCGATCATGTCATGAAATCCCCATGGATTGGGCTTCTTTAATGCAACGGGCTGCGTCTGGTCGCAACTGTTCAGATCAAACCAGGCAAAGTCATCAAGCTGTCGTCGCGTCTCGATGGGGATTTCAGATTCGTCATGAAACGGCCCCCATCCGCCAAAGAAGAAGTCCGTCGTTGTGCCTGTACGACAGGCATACTCCCACTGCGCTTCAGAAGGCAATCGCACGTTACGTCTGCACTTGTCACTCAGCCGTTCACAGAATTCAACAGCCCGATCCCAACTGACACAGTCGACAGGATGGTTCGGAGAATCTGTGAATGTAGACGGGGCATCTCTCATCACGGCCTGCCACTGCTGTTGAGTGACGGGGTGTTCGCCCAGAAGAAAGTCGGCCCCAATACAGACGACATGCGGTGGAGCTTCTCCGAACAGTTGATTGCGGGAGCCCATAACAAACTCGCCTGGCTGGACGACGAGAAGGGAAAAGTCAATGCCTTCGAAAGTCAGCTTAGGCATCGTTTGTTCCTTTGTGCCCGGCGATTTTTCAGAACCAAGGCGTCAGCCGATTCAGCAGCAAGGGATCGACTCAAGCTGCGGCGAGAGCAAGCTTCCAATTCAGAATCCGCTATGGGCCATTTGGGGCGGTATGGCGTCCTGAAAAAAATCCTAAGCCACCCTCCGAAACCCCTTGTATCAAGTTCCTTGGTACGACGAATTCTCCTTCGTCGCCCTCACAAATTTCCCCCTACACCTGAGCCGCAATCTGAAACTCATGACGTTCTTTTGTTACCACCACGAACGTAAAAGGAAATCAAGTTTGGCGGTTGCCAGTTCTGCCACGGACTTCGCCCCCGACAGCCGATCGTTTCCCAACGACCTTCGCTTTGACAGTCAAAACTGGCTGACTATTGTTGTGGGACCACTGAGCGATTCCCATCTCAATCGAGAAAAGGAAGACGCAGACAACGACAGTCGGAATCAAGATGAACGGGAGACCAAAGAAGTCCACAAACGACTCTAACAAATTCTGTTAACGCAGACCAACGGTTTTAGAGTCCGGAGGGTGAATTTCGAGTCAGAAGACGGTATGGTCTCGTCCGCAGTGGTGTCAATCAGTTGGAGCGACGGTGATAACGGTCGTCTTCGACTTTGTTTCTTGCCTGATTCAGCAGGTCATTCAGAAACGGAATTTGCTCCACCGTCAACACTACCTGTCCCGTACCACCGGGTTGAGTAATCACGATCTCTTCGTTGTCCCGCACTTCCAACAGAATGGGATACATCTGGAGTTTCATTTCTTTCTCCGTTGTTTCTAAGTTCTTCAGCCAAGAGTAGTTTGTTTTTCCCAGCCGCGGTTGTATGCGCGAAAATCGTGACGCCCTCTTTTGTGCTCTAACAAATCGGGACATGCAGATTTGCAATCTGCCTCAATCTAGTGCAAGTAACGCGATCGTTTTTCGTTTGTTGCTGTACTCATGGACGACTCACCAATAATAACGTAATTTTCCTTTGGACCGAACCACCAGACTTGTTCCTTAGGAGCAGCACCCACACGTTTCTGGTTTTCTTTGGTCCCGTATTCGAATTCTGGACCGTGCTGAACCATGGGAAGCCAGCCAATTCGCTGGTTGAGTAGATCAATGACACTTTGACTTTGGGCCTCAAGATTCATACCCGCTGCAGTTTGTGTGTAAAACTCCCCCTTCCGCGGTGAAGAAAGCGGGCTCACGCCAGTGGAAATCATTCGGCCATTTGAATCAGCAGGCACAATGGCCATAAGGTCGTAGTCTGAGTGCAGGAAGCACAATGACTTTGCGGAGTTGCTCGGATTACTCGCCAGCATCATCAATGCTCCAGCATGAGCACCACTATCGACCACGCGGAAGTGTTTCGAAAATGCATCTGTTTGCCGAAATTGCACCCAGTCCATTTTTGCAGCAATCAGATTTCCCCCAAATGCGGCTGCTCCACACTTCGGATGATAAGGATCCGCCACTAATCCACACAGCGGATGGTGCGCAACTTTGACGGTCTTTGCGCCGCAATTTGCGGGCTTCGGATGGCACAGAAACGTACCTATCGACTGACCGATATGCCGCTCTGAAAGTGGATTCGGTTCCCTGAGGCCGATCCAGACATGCTTATCTTTGGCGACAGAGAAGAATGCCGCCATGTGGGCTTTGAGCATTGAAGATTGAAATCCTGTGACTAGAGGTCAGCCTCTGTGGCAATGTACAAACTTCAAGATAATCGTACTAAAGAGAAATTCACGTGTGACTCGTAGACCCCTCCTCCTGTCAAGTTACGCTAATCACAGTCCAAAACGGATTCGATTTTTGATTGAACGCTACAACTGCTGAAGAGTTGAGCATCCGGTGAAGGAGTCCGAGATGCTCGGCCAAGGGAGCTGCCCTGCATTGGGCACGGTGACTCGAGCAAAAGGGATGGACGCTTCTTGAAGTGTAGCCTTCGAAATGAGTTGCAGCACGAAGAATCGTTACTGTCCCACTTGCAATGTACTCATACGACAGAGCGGTATGGGCACGCAGGAACAAGCGAAAAACATCCGTTCCCACAGGCGATATTGACCGCCGAACCAGTCCAGCGTTATCAAATCCTGACAGGATGCAGGCTAGCGGCTCTGAACTCCGGCGACCTCCGCCCCCTTGAGAAATCCTTTCAGCATTTCTGTCGCATGTGTTGGAGGAACCTGTGAGAGGCTCTGTCTTTCGGCGTCGTACAATGCCACACATCTCAATACACCCTCGCCTCCATTGTCGGAGTAGAAATTCATCATCGCATTCCCAGTAAGTCGAACAGACGGAATGGGATCCACTCCATAACTGAATAATCGATGAGCGCCAGGTAGATCGAACTTGTAACCAAATGTCTCGATGCGATTAAGAGCAGCCGCATAAACCAGCGTGTAGACTCGCTCGCTGGTCAGCCGTTTCTGATATTCGGAGATACCTGTAAGATTCTTCACAAACGACCAGAGGCTTGGCGAACCAGAAACTCGCTCACCGTCCTGGTAGTACTCAGCCACTGTAGAAACTTGTGCGACTCTTCGTACGATCTTATCAAGCTGAGCACCGAGGATGCTTCGGCCGTTGATCGTCACTTTGCTCATGCCAAAGACCGCAGTGTGAATTTCCTCACAGACCACGAAACGAGGAAGAGGCTCAACGTATCTGATCTCGACCATGATATATCACTCCCATCCAACAGAAACCAAGAACGTTGACTAAGAACACCGCCGAAGAAATCAGATTTTTCAACCGTTCCTGCCTGGAACCACAAGGCCCCCTGACATAACAAGTTCAGTTCAAATCTGCACTTTCTGACATTTCCCTCACGATTTAAGTTTAATCGCTGTGGCCCGAAAAAAAGTTTCCCGCTGAACACGGCTTTCGCCGTTGGATGCGGGGGATTAGTGAAGCCTCACATCCTGTCGTCTATCTTCTGCGGCCTGCGACAACAGTTGCGTAGTATTTGAGAAGAACCTGGATCAACTCAGCGCGTTGACCTTACCGAATTTGTACCACGCTCTCCAACGGGAAAGGAAAAGTCTGTTCGTGAAAGAACTCGGCCGCCATTTCCTATTCGCACAGATATTTGCGGAGAAGCTCCCAGATGAGGAGGCATGGATACGGTTGCGACTGCATCCTCCACTCGGGACAGGCATTTTTTTGAAGATGTCGGCCCCTGACTTGAATCACAATCCTTAATTTCCCGCGTTTATTCATGAATGTAGGGATCGGAGCAGCTCACGGCCAACGGGTTTGTCTTCACCACGACACCATTCTGAGCATCGTCACTGGGCAGTGATGTTCATGCCATCGCTGGGGTGGGAATGGCATATCTTCAGTTGATCCACGATCTTGAATTTGCCTGTGAGCACCGTTATGCCCGGACTGTGCCATAACCCAATTGGCGAATGCGGAACACCATGCAGTTTCGTTGGTCAGGAATTTGCCAACCGTCTTGAGTACCCAAGTATGCGCGGCTCGATTTTCTCGGTGAGACGGGAATACTTTGTCTTTTTACGCAACTATGGGGCCAAACGGGCGAGAATTCAACGGGGGATACCGGATAATGCCCCGAAACAAGTCGGAATTTGATGTGAAGAAGTGAAAGGGACCGACTGATGCCGATGGCTGCTCGAATGGGGGATAATGTCCTGCAAATGGGACCGCATTGTCATGCGCCAATCCACCCTCCGGCTCCGACTCCGACACCGATTCCTCATCCGCCCATGCCGCTGGCAATAATGGGGCCTTGCGCGCCGACAGTGCTTATCGGAGGCATGCCTGCAGCACGAGTCACTGACATGACTGTGCCGTGCATGCTGGCTGCTTGTATTCCGGCGGGACCGGGAATGATCGTCAAGGGGTCTGTGACTGTACTCATCCAAAACATGCCTGCAGCCCGTGTTGGTGACATGACGTCGCATACGACGTGCGTTGCTCCTATCCCGGCGCCCATTGGCCAGATTCTGCCCCCCGGTTGTCCAACCGTCATGATTGGCGGCTGATGATTAGCAGTTGTTGATCAGCGCTGGGTGGGATACTGCACGAGGAACATGCGACATTGAAATTTCGACACTTTGAAGAACTCAGTCCTGTCTGTCCTGTGTGTCGAGTCGAACGTGGTATCCAGGATTCTCAACTGGTGCTCGGCGCTGTGACTCTCCGGACAGACACGACAGTTCAGGAGGGGACGTTGTTGTGTCCCCGCAATGAATGCCAGCGAGAATTTCCTGTCATCGACGGCATTCCCCTGATCATTCCACATATTCGGGCATGGATCTCCGCCAATATTAGTCAGGTTCAGGCACGGGAAGATCTCAGTCCGCTCACGGAAAGCATGTTGATCGACTGCTGCGGACCGGGATCGATGTTCGAGACGACTCGGCAGCACGTCAGTTCGTACGCCTGGGATCATTACGCTGATTTCGATTCCGAAGAAACGGTCCGAGAGCCTCGTCCGGGGCTGATCGTGCGGCTGTTGGACCAATGTCTGAAGATTGGCAGGCCACTTCAGGGTGGTCCGGTGCTTGATATCGGATGTGGAGCAGGTCGGACCGCGTTTGCTCTGGCTGAACGAACTTCAGCGCTGGTTCTGGGTGTTGACCTGAATTATGCGATGCTGAAAGTGGCGGCGCGTGTGCTTTCGGAAGGCATTGTGCGATATCCCCGACGGCGCGTCGGAATTGTTTACGATCGCCGAGAGTTCCCCGTTCACTTCGACCAAAGCGATAATGTGGATTTCTGGGCATGTGATGCGAATTCACTGCCATTTCGAGATGGTCAGTTTGGCGCCACGGTCGGCCTGAATGTGTTGGACTGTGCTCATAGCCCCCTGACGTTTCTGCAATCCGTCGCTCGAGTTACTGCCGGAGGTGGACAAGTCATTCTGGCGTGTCCGTATGACTGGTCGGCTGCGGCGACGCCTGTTGAACACTGGCTGGGAGGACATTCTCAGCGAAGTGATTTCCGCGGAGCCAGTGAACCTGTGCTGAAAGCACTACTGTCCCCGGAACACCATTCCGGTTCCGTACCGCGTCTGAAGTTTTCGGCAGAAGCTGACAATCTTCCCTGGCACGTTCGGCTCCACGACCGCAGCACGATGAAGTACTCTGTACATGCCGTGGCAGCGGATGTTATGGAATGACGCCATTCCTGTCTGCCCGAAAAGTGGAACAACCAGTTCAGCCAGTGGCCGCACACTTTTGTATCTCGTCAATAATCCCCTGCTCCTGCTTTCCAAATTCATGCCCTGAGGCTGCGGCTTTGGACATCCGATTCAAATGGGTATTCTCACGCAGTGCCGTGAAACGATCATAATACTCGGAGATTTCATCCCGACTCAATTCAGGCAGGTTCAGAATCGACTCCCGGTGATTTGCCGGAAGTTCCAGAAAATTGTCCGGGAGATATCCGCGTTCTTTGCAGACCTGAAACAGTCTCGTACCCGGATAGGGATAGAACACGAAATAGCCAAAATCGTCCGGCTGAAGCTGTTCATGCAGCAGGAGTGTCTGCTCAAGGTCTTCGCGAGTTTCCGTGGGTAACCCCAGCATGTAATTTGCGGTAACGATGATGCCGGCTTCTCGTGTCAGCTGAAAGGTCTCGACCATTCGTTCGTTTGTGATCGGGCGATGCATAATTTCACGGCGCACTCGGAGGCTTCCGCTTTCGACTCCGTAGACGATATGACGGCACCCGGATTCCGCCAGTTGACGAATCATTTCAGGTGACACGGTGTCAGCTCGCGCGTGCACCGAATATGGAATGTGAAATCGTTTGGTATAGATCTCGCAGAATTCTGTGACCCATGTCGGAAATATAGTGAACGTGTCATCGAGAAAAATGACGTAGTTCAGCAGTCCGGTCCGCTGGATTTCTGCCAGTTCGTCCATCACGCTGGAAACAGATCTTCGTCGTCCATAGTTGTTGGCTGTGCCGTAAAGATCATGATACTGTCGAGCCGCACAGTAGGTACACGGGAACGGACAGCCACGTTGCGTCGATATGTGAACCACGCCATACTGCTCATTCAGAAGATCGCGTGCCAGGAATGGCAGGTTATCAAGCGATTCGATGGGCGGCCGAAGTTCCGGCCGCCGTCCACCGGGTATCTGAATGTTCCGGATATTGTCAGTGGGGCCTCCGGACTCAAGTCGCTGCACAAGTTCAAGGAGCGCATCTTCGCCCTCACCCAGGCACACAAAATCAAACCCCGGATGTTCCAGCACGTGCTCTGGGGAAAATGTTGCATGCAACCCCCCTGCAACCACCGGGAACTGAGTCTGAAGTCTGAGGGATCCCATCAAATCCCGTGCGCGCAGCCATTGACGAGTGGTGAGCGAGATACCAATCAGTTGCGGATCAATTTCGATCACGCGCTGTGCAAACGTTTCCGCATCCTGTTCAGGCGGGACTCGCAAAGCCGTAACGGTATGACCATGCTGACGTAGATATGCTGCAAGGAATGCGGGGCCCATGGATGCCACAGCCCAGGTGCGTTCTGTGTCGATTTCAATGAACAACACTCTCATGGGAAACCTTAATTCATGCAAACGATTGTCCGCTGCGAATAAATGACATAAATCGTTCTGGTGCTTTGCTTGCCGGTTCTGAGACTGCGGCCAGCGTTAGTGCTCCGGAAACGGCCTGATCCAGAAGTTGTGGATCAACCGGGACAACGGGCTGCCCCGGGGGAGTCAGGCTGCCTTCGCCCCAGAACGCGGCCAGAGCGAGCATTGCTGCCGGCCCCTCGTTGTTCAGAACTTTTGCCGACTCAAAGGCATCGGCTGCGTTTTCCGGCGACGGCTCTGCCGCCCACCGCTGAGCAGACTTGAGCGCAACCATCTCTTCACTGGAGAGGTTTTTTGATAATACGTCTTCAAGACAACGAGAACCCCACAGTACAGCTGTACGGGGCCCCAGCGCCCGACTGAGGACTCGCAGGGCATCGGCGTGAAGTAAATAGCGGGTCAGCGATTCCACAAGCTGAGCAACAGACTGATCCTCACAGAGTAGTGCCATCCCGTCGTCTGTGAGCTGCAGTCCTGCACAGGCTTCGGCAGCATCGGTGTGAAATGGCACTTGAGATGCGGCGGCCTGTGAAGGAGGAGTTTGCTGATGCTGCACGTTGGCTGCAGATGCCTCTTTGGCTGCGTCGCTCCAACCTATACTGAATACCGTTTCGCCAGCAACGATTTCATCACCGTCATACAGCATCGACTCAGATGTCAGCTCCCCGTTCAGATACGTCCCGTTGGTGCTGTGCAGATCCTTCAGCAGCAATCTTTCCGCAACGCACTCAATCTGAAAATGCTTCGAAGACATACTCAGATCATAGGGGAAGCTGATGTCCGTGGACTCGGCTCGCCCGACACACAACCTGTCACCCGCGATCAGTCGGAATACCTTTCCGTTGTCCGGGCCAGAGCAAACGATCATTGCAACAACCATAACGACAATCTTTATGCAGGATCAACAAAACGACGTTTCTCCTATTCTTGAAGTTTCCAATACCTTGACGCAGCAGGCAAAGCAGCGAAGGGGCAGATTTACAATTTGCCGAAATTTCCGTGCCAGCCGCCGCTTAATTGCTATTGCGGAAATCGTCACTTGGCAGTGATGGTCATGCCTTCGTTGAATACGTAAACCAGGGGGCCGGAGTATTGGATATGGAAGTGCATGGCCTGGCCCTTGATCTTGTGAAGCCAGCAGGTGCGGGAGCCGTTGCCGAGTTTTGACATCCGGTTTGAACTGTCGTAATGGCTCTGCAGGTAGGCCGTAATCTTTTGCTTCTCCTGCGGCGTGTAGATCCAGTCCCGAATATCGACGGCGTTCCAGTGCATGTGCGGGCTGATGCGTTTCGACTTCGCCCCGTCCGTCTTTTCGTAGAGCTTCCACTGCTCCTCCTGAGTCCGGTGGATCATGGTCATCATGACATCCTTGCGAAACTCCACCCGTGCAAAGTCGACAAGATCCAGAATCATCTGAGCGAGCGGTGGATTCTTTCGCTTCAGCACATGGAACTCATCGCCGACTCTTTTCGTCTTTGATTGCAACATTTCTGAAACTCCTGAATCGCAGCAGTATGGAAAGAATCAGCGGAGGTAACTCGACGTAGCCGTCCATTTCTCCGTGAAACCCCATCGTCGGCGTCTTGGTTACGCGGCTTTGGGGAGTGGGATCAGGTTATTGAGCCGTGATTCGGTGGGCGGATCGAGGCCGCAGTTTTTTGCGAGC
>JBPOIW010000054.1:0-2816 GCA_052034165.1 Planctomycetota bacterium
CGCTGTTCCGCAGTGAGCTTCGGGTTCCTGGGATCAAGAGGCAGGGCTTTGTACTGATCGAGCGGAATCGGGAACTCGGCAACCGCGGTCATCGTGATGATTCTCCATCAATAAATTCGGACAGGAAAAAGGCGATCACACCGCCCGGGAACCGGAAGTGAGAAAGCTGCAGCAGGGGAAAACAGCCTGTTTTCCGTTCAGACCAGAACAGGTCGCCTGCAGTTGACTGGGAAGTATGAGGCTACCGCAGGGAAATGCAATTCCAGAGCGTTTCCGCCCGCAATCCCGCCCGCTTTTCTCACTTGGACCGCAGTTGTTCTATACGCGGCCACAATTTATTCACCAGTGCAGAAATAAATTCCCTGAATCACAACCCGGCGCGTCAGCGAGGGATCGGTGTCTCGCGAAAAAATCCCTCACTGACGTTTCGGGTTGTGATTTCTCGCCGCAGCCAAAACGGTAGGTTATTTCGGGATTGTTCCTAACATAAGTCGGAATTCCATCAGGTATTCCGCGAACACCCGGCCTCAGTTCACACCGTGCGGAAATTAGCGCCGCCGCCAGAGAGCACGGTAAATCGGAAGTCCCAGCTTCCGTTTTTTTCGTTCGAAACTTGTATGGTAATCCATGTCGTGATCGGCATCGCGCTCCGGCGGAGGCGGGCAGATCTCAAAATCTGCATGGTCATCCATGAGTCCGCGGACCATTTCGAAATAGTCGGCCACGTCCGTCCAATGGTGCACAAATCCACCCGGCTTCAAAATACGAGCCAACAGGTGAGTAAATTCGATGTTGAAAATTCGGCGTTTCCGATGTCGCTTCTTCCACCATGGGTCCGGAAAATAAACATGAGCCGCCTGAACGGTACCCGGCTCGATCATGCTGGCCAGCACTGCGGTGCCATCACCCCCGATGACTCGAGCATTCGGGAGGTTCTGCTTCATCAGTCGAGTCGCCGTGCGACGACCTTCTCGATAATCAATCTCCAGGCCGACGAAATTTGTGTCGGGAGTCGTAACGGCCGCATTAAACAGGAACAACCCACGACCACAGCCAATATCCAGTTCGACTGGCAAATCATTACCAAAGAACTCATTCCAGCGCAGGTGAGGACCGATTTCGGGCACCGTCTGGAACCACGGTTTGATCGGTTTAATGGGCGCGGTTTGCATGAGTGATCTTTGATGAGGCGGCTTTGGTCACTGTCCCCGAATGCTTTCGAATTGACTCTACAACTCCAGCCCTACTTATTCACTGTGACACCAAGCATCTGGCCTTCGAACATCAGCTCGCCGTCAACGAATCCCTGAAAGTTGAACTGAGCTAATCGCCGGGCCATCACGCGGGTCACTTTAGCGATCATGTCCAGACGCGAGCCTGGGTAAATCGGCTTCCGGAAGCGAACTTCGTCCATCCCGCCAAAACCCAGGTAATCGCCGCCGATCAGGTCATACTTTCGTGCATAGAAACCTCCCAGCTGCGCGGCGGCTTCACACTGCACGACACCCGGCATTAAAGGATAACCTGGCATGTGGCCTCGAGCCCAGAACTCGGAGTCTGTCAGCTGCTTGTAGCCAACAATCAGGTGTTGAGACTGATCCACATGGACGATGGCGGTCAGCTGTTCCATTTCAAAACGCTGCGGATTCACTGCCCGAATGTCCTCGATCGTAAACAGCGGCTTGCTGAAATCCAGCGCCTTTAGATCACAAATGGGGTCCGAAGCCATCGACTCACTACTCCAACACTCAATAACTTAAAACAGACTCTGCAACGCAGCGTAAGCGACCTGCTGACTTCATCTCCGCTCCACTCGTAGCGTTGGCTTCAGCCAACGTTTGTGCCCCATGGACTCATGATATCGGCACTACAAATCGAATTAACGGTACGAAAGCGGACGTTCCTCACCCCGCGTACACGGTCCAATCGCAAACTTCGCGAATTGCAATAGGAACGAGTCGCTCTCGCAAGGCACTCAGGGTTTTACGGTCGACATTTTTCAACTTCTGTGCGGATTCTGTGCTGAATGTCGCGCCCTGAGACAGTCTGAGCCAGGCTGTGCTGCAGAAATTCACTTCTGCCCCCGGAATTCTGCCGTGGCACACTTGTTGCCATTTCCTGCACATGCTGCGTTGATCCTGATCGGGAACTGATTTTGTTCCTACACGCAGCCTCGATCTGCTCAACCATTGCCTTCGAAAGCCTCCCAATGCGGAAGAATGACCCTGTTTCTCACATCATGACCAAAGACGTTGTCACGTTGGATCTGAATGACCCGATCTCCAAAGCCCGACGGCTGTTTGAGGATTCCGGGATTCACCACCTGCCTGTCCTGAACGGCGAAGACCTTGTCGGACTATTGACCTGGACGGATTTCCTGCGAATCAGCTTCGGCGAATTTGGCAATCAGGACGTCCGTAGCCTCGACGCAATGCTGGATCACACATACCGCCTGAAGGACGTCATGAAGGCTGAGCCGGTTACGCTGCCGTCGTCAGGTACGGTCCGTGATGCCGCCCAATTGCTCAGCACCCAGGGGTTTCACTCTGTACCAATCATTGAAGGCAAGAAGCTGGTTGGTCTTGTCACTTCGACCGATCTGATTCGCTATCTGGTCGAGCAATATTGATCAAAGAACCAGGCGAAGAACCGGGATTCCTGAGATCGTGCATCTAAAAAGGCTCCGAAATCAGGTTTCCGGTTCACAATTTCCTTCTCCTTTGTTAAACCTCTTGTCTCACGCATTCCACGCAGTTTCAGAGAATGCGAATCCTGAGGCAAGGACGTTGGGGATATGGAATCAGCACTCATCTTGT
>JBPOIW010000138.1:0-29936 GCA_052034165.1 Planctomycetota bacterium
GTCGGCAGTGCGGCTCAAATCTCAGCACAAAAGGGGAATGCTACGGGGGATGCCCCCGTGAACATCCCCTTTTGGCTCCTTGCAAAAGGGCTGATGTGATGCCGCGACTCTTTCACCGACCACCCAAATATTCTCTCCACAAATCGACGAAGCAGGCTGTCGTTTCTCTTCATGGGAAACGAATCCACCTCGGGCCGTATGGTTCCCCGGAGAGCCATCGCAAGTATCAGGAGTTCCTCCGGAGCTGGGAGGCGGAACGGAACAAACGCCCTGAGCCCGAGCCCACCCCCGTTAAACCGAATGTGGCGGCCATCACTCCGACCAAACTGCGGGAGAAGAGATTTGCAGGAAGCCCGCTGACGATCAATGAGCTGGTGTTCGTCTATCGCCAGCACGCTCGCGAGTACTACCAAAAACATGGCCGAATCACACGTGAAGCAACGATCATTGATGATGCGATTCGGTACCTGCGGAAGCATCATGCGACGACGTTCTTGCACGAGTTCGGTCCTGTGGCTCTGGACGAACTTCGCAGCGGTATGATTCGCGATCTCGGCTGGTCCCGTCGTCATATCAACAAGCAGGTCAGCCGTCTCGTTCGCATGTTCACATGGGCGGCTGAAAAAGAACTTGTGGAAGCCTCCATTCCGATGGCTCTCAAGGCTCTTGCAGGGCTCAAGAAGGGCAGAACGCAAGCCAGAGAGACTCGTCCTGTTGAGTGTGTTGAGGACTCCATTGTCGAAGCCACTCTCCCTCATTTGCCGACGATCGTTGCCGACATGGTCCGCCTTCAGCGGCTAACAGGAATGCGGCCCGGCGAAGTGTGCAGTCTCAGGCCGTGCGACGTGAACAAGACGGATGACGTTTGGCTCTACATTCCGGACGAACACAAAACAGAGCATCACGAAAAGAACCGAGTGATCGTTCTGGGACCGCGTGCTCAGGAGCTTTTGAAAAAGTACATTGATCGGGACACCGAGAACTTCTGCTTCTCACCCGCGGAGTCCGAACAGCTCCGCAGAGACGCCGCAGCCGCAGCCAGAAAGACGCCACTGCGTTACGGAAACAGTACAGGAACAAACCGAGTCCGGAACCCAAAGCGTCAGGCCGGTGATCGCTACACGACGGATAGCTATCGGCGCGTGATTCATCGAGCGTGTTCAAAAAACTCTATCGCTAAATGGGCTCCAAACCGCCTGCGGCACACCTCTGCGACTGAGATCCGCAAACGGTTCGGCTTGGAAGCCGCCCAGGTAGTCTGCGGACATGAATCCGCAAATGTGACACAGATCTACGCAGAGCGAAATCTCGATTTGGCAAAGCGAGTTGCAAGGGAGGTGGGATAGTGTGTTTCAGCAAAGCCCCCCCCTCTGAGTACAAACGATGCGACAAAGCTCAGATTCTGACGCCCCGTCGGTCAAGGCCGTTGCGCATCAGACTGGAGCTTTCGTCTGGGACAGATTCCCAGTAGACGTTTTACTTCGCAGGATTCAATGAACTGGATAATGAGCACCACTCACCCCCTGTGCATTTCTCGCGTCGGCGCAGCACGGTGATAAAAGCCGACGGTCCGAGTTCTCAAGTGAGGTCTGCCTGAAATGACGTCTGTCCGGTGAATGGATCCGGCTACGGCAGGAGTACTGAAGGAGGTGAAGAAAATGACAATGACGGTTGATGCAAGAATGAAATGACGCATGAATTCGTACCTTTATGTGTGTTTGTGAAGTGCGTTGAGAGCGCCGGTCATGGCGGACGGCACGGGCAGTTTTGAGACGGTGCGGCGAAAGCGCCGAGATAACGTCCTCAGAACAGTGAGAGCATTCAGAGTAGCAATTCTGGAACTCTGAGAAACGGGCATGGCGATCGTTCATTCGGAGGTCACGAGTCGCGTTCGTGGTCCTTCTCCGAGAAGATTCAGCCCGACGTCACTAACACAGAAGGACGCACATGAGCAGATGCGTCCTGACTCCACGACTTGGCGTCGTCGAAAGAAAGGTATGGGACCGATGCTGCACCATTAAAGGTGCGTCGTCTACACGTGAGCAGACGAGGCTGGAAGACGAAGCATCATCCAGACTTGAAGGCGTGGCCAGCAGAACAAATTCCTGAGCCACGCAGCACGGACTGTCACAAGGAGTTTCTTCTTTGGGCGATGAGGGACAATCCCTGGTACAGCCATCTGATGGGCAGCAAGTGGATTGTTCGCTTAGAGAAACCGAACAGCAGGCATAGACACAATCTGCAGACACTCCTGAGATTCTCAGGAGCGTAACGAGGCAGAGCAGAATGTGGCGTACGAGCTTCATAAAACAAGCTTGGCTCCGGAATTGCCATAAAGCAAATCGGGATACGGGAAAGACCCTAGATATAGGAGGGCTGGACTGATCGGAATGAAATTTTTGACATGACTGTATCACGAAGGCGAAAACTCACGTCATTCCTTCCGGCCAGCCAAATACGATCAGCCAATTCATCACATACAGAGCGGCAGATGAAATGACAGGGTTGAACATGTTATAACTGACACATGACAGACAAGCGACTGGCGTCTCGAAAGTTCTTTTGGTGTTGGAGCAAGGCCAGCGCCTTGGATAAGAAGGCACATTGGGAAGGTGTCTACACCAGCAAGCAAAGTCACGAGTCTGCTCGTATGAACCCAATTCCCGAATGTCATTCGATCTGAGTCGATCTTGATTCAATCGCTCGAACAGTTCCTGAATTGTTTCATTAGTCGGCGCATTCAAGGCGTCATTGAGCCCTCTGCCCAAGTTTGCATTCGCTCACCCGAGGACAACTGTTGAATGCCCCGAAATCCACCTTGCATCGGCGTCATCTGCGGTGTACAGTTCAGACCGGTCGACTTCCGCTCGGGAACAAGTGGTAAACAATGTCTCGTTTATTCGTTGTCTTTATTGCACTTCGCACATTGCTCTGCCCGCTGTTTTGTGCGGTTGAGGCTGCGCGATGCTTTGCTGACGAATCTTTGATGACTTGTAGTTGTTCGAAGGATCATGACGCTCCGTGTCGAGGCGAAAAGTATCCGCCAACTGTTCCTTGCAATTCGCCTTGTAATTGTCCAGACTCAGATGTTTCAGGTTGTATTTGCCAAGTTCCGCCTGAGTTACAAAGTCGTACCCCAATCCTGGCTCCGCTTTCTATCGACTTCTTGTCGTTGGCCTCTGCCACGTTTGATTGCTCGCAAAGGCCCGCAGCACAACGAGAAACCCAGCCACGCTGGGAAACTCCTTTGAGCGGGCAGGCGGTTCGCCTTGCACTCGCCTCTCTACAGCTTTAGGCCACTGCTGGCCCAGGCTCGCTGATCAGCGAACTCCGTTTCAATCGCGTCCGCGATTGCACGTTGAGTTCATCAATCTGGTTCGGCTGCCCGTTCGGTAAACATTCGGATTGCGATCGTCGCCGTCCTTGTTTGTTTCATGTTCCGCCAGCAGGAGTACCATCATGAGTCACTCAATTGTTGATGGGCCGGAAATACATCCGCCCCGTCATTCCGACTCGCCATTTACAAACGGACGCTCGGTTCAAGTAGTAGATCAACATGGCAACGCCATTCCTCACGGCCCATTCCGACGCGTGCTTTCGCTGGTCCTCGGAAGCATTGGGCCAACGCTCGTCCTGGTGGGGTTCGCGGCGGTGTTTTATTTCGGACACCAAAACGACTGGAGGATTCCCAAATTTGCCGCGTTGATTGGCACGGCGGCACCAGTCATCAGCGATTGGTGCGAAGAGCACAGCGTGCCTGAATCCATCTGTGTCCAATGCGACCCGACACTGATGCTCAAGGAACCCGACTACGGATGGTGTTCCGAACATGGCGTTCATAATTGTCCACTCCATCACCCGGATGTTGCTCAGACGAAAGAGACGCCGTCCGTTCCGGCAAATGATCTTGAACGGGCGACAAGGGCCCTAACCGTGGCCCCACGAAAACAAAACAACAGTGCTTGCGAGGTTTACAAAACTCGCATTCAGTTTGCATCGATTGAGTCGGTACGCCAAGCCGGCGTGGACGTTGAGTTAGTTGAACGCCAACAGATCGTCGAATCAATCCATGGAAGCGGCGAGGTTGTCTATGATCCGACTCGGAAAGCAAGCCTGTCTTCTCGCGCGCCCGGCAGTGTCTGGTTCGTTGAAAAGAACGTTGGAGATCGAGTTACTAAAGGTGAAGTTCTCGCCATCGTTGATGCGGCTGAAGTTGGTGGACTCAAGACCTCTTTGATGCGATCACTTGCAGAGCGAAAGCTGCAGCAACAAAACGTCGCTCGACTAACGGAAGCCCGCGATGCCATCGCCGGATCTCGCATCCTTGATGCAGAAGCGGCCTTAGCGAAAGCTCAAGCGGACGTTTTGAGCGCGGAACAGTCGTTGCGAAATCTCGGTTTACCAGTGCAAGTCAGTTCGCTGCAGGGATTGTCCGAACAACAGGTGCTTGACCAGCTGCGTCTGATTGGAATTCCGGATGAGTTTAGCTCCGGGCTCAACAGCCTGACGGTCACGTCGAATCTGTTGCCGATTCATTCTCCACTCGATGGAGTGATTATCGAGCGATCCGTATCCCCGAGCGAAGTCGTTGACTCGACACGAATTCTCTTTCAGGTCGCTGACGTTCGCAAAATGTGGCTGACGCTGAACGTTCCTGCTGAGAGCATGAGTCAATTGGCGATCGGACTACCGGTTCACTTTCAAACCGATGGCAGCCACGAGAGTGTCAGCGGGACCATCGATTGGATCAGCACTTCGGCTGACAGTATGACGCGCATGATTCAGGTGCGTGCAGTACTGGAAAACCCTGACGGACGCCTTCGCAATGAGATCTTTGGTACGGGCGAAGTGATTTTACGAACAGAATCTGACGCGATTGTCATTCCGACAGGGGCTTCGCACTGGGAAGGTTGTTGCCAGGTCGTGTTCGTTCGCGACAAGCATTATTTCGACAGCCCTGACAGTTACAAGGTCTTCCATGTCCGTTCGGTTCGTTTGGGTGCGACCAGCGGAAAATACACCGAAATTATCTCCGGTGTGTTGCCGGGTGAAGTGATCGCGACCGACGGCAGCGACGTGCTGCGGGCGCAACTCCTCAAGAACAATCTTGGTGCAGGCTGCGACTGCGTCGCTGAATAGGAGAGCACGGATGCTGAATTGGCTCATTGATTTCTCGTTGAAACACCGTGCCCTTGTCATTCTGGCCGCAGGACTGTTCGCGGTTGTCGGTGTGTTCTCGCTCCAGCAGCTCGACATCGACGCTTTTCCAGACACGACTCCGGTTCAGATTCAAATTAACACCGTTGCGCCGTCGCTGGCGTCCGAAGAGGTCGAACGACAGCTTACATTTCCTGTCGAGCAAGCCATCAGCGGGTTGCCCGGTTTGCTTGAGCTGCGCTCGATTTCCAAATTTGGATTGTCGCAGGTCGTGGTCATCTTTGACGACGGAATCGACATTTACTTTGCCCGGCAACTGATCAACGAGCGTCTTACGACCGTCGAACTGCCTGATGGAATTCAGCGACCTCAGATGGGACCTGTCTCGACCGGTCTGGGCGAGGTGTTCCACTACGTTTTGATCTATGACGGCGTCGATTTTTCAAAAGTGTCGCAGGAAGAACGCATCAAGCGGCTGACGGAATTGCGCACAATTCACGATTGGGTAGTCAAGCCTCAATTACGATCGGTGCGAGGCGTTGCGGAAGTGAATAGTTGGGGCGGCTACGAAAAACAATATCAGGTGCGACTCGACCCGGAGCGACTCTTTAAGTACGGCCTGACCTTTGAGCAGGTGTCTGACGCAATCACCGCCAACAACGAAAACGTTGGCGGAGGAACGGTGATCGATGGCAGCGAAATGTTGCTCGTTCACGGCGTCGGCAGAACGGTCAACATTAAAGAAATCGAAGACATCGTCATCACGTCCGAAGAGGGCGTTCCGGTCCGCATCCGCGATGTGGCCGACGTGCAGATCGGTCACGAAATCCGTCGCGGAGCGGTGACAGCAAACGGCCGCGGCGAGGCCGTGTTGGGTCTTGGCTTCATGCTGATGGGCGAGAACAGCCACCATGTCACGTGGGCGATTAAGAAGAAGGTTCAATCGATTCGCGAGACGTTGCCTCCCGGAGTGAGCATTCAAACCGTCTACGACCGTACCGAACTGATCGATCATGTTATTCACACGGTTCAGAAAAACCTGTTCGAGGGCGGACTCCTCGTCGTTGCGGTATTGTTCATCTTTCTTGGCAACCTGAGAGCGGGAATTATTGTCGCGATGGCAATTCCGCTATCGATGCTGTTTGCCTTTTCAGGGATGCTGAAGTTTGGAATTGCAGCCAGTCTGCTCAGTCTTGGTGCGATCGACTTTGGATTGGTCGTCGACAGCTCGGTCGTAATGATCGAGAATTGCGTGCGACACCTGGCGCACAATCGAGATGGCAGAAATCGCCTGCAGATTATCCGTGATGCAGCCGTCGAAGTTCGCAAACCGACAATGTTTGGCGAACTCATCATCATGATCGTCTACTTGCCAATTCTGACGCTTGAAGGAGTCGAGGGTAAGCTGTTCAGACCCATGGCAATGACCGTCATTATGGCGCTGGCTGGATCGATGGTTTTGTCGCTGACATTGATGCCGGTGCTGGCGAGTCTGTTCCTGCCAAAACGCATTGAAGAAAAGGAGCCACTGCTGATCCGCGTGCACAAGCGACTCTACGCACCCGTGCTGCGTTTTACGATGCACCACAAGACGTTTGTCATTGGTTCGGCCCTTTTGCTGCTCGTCAGCGTCTTTTCACTCGTCGCTCCGAACCTTGGTTCCGAGTTCGTTCCTCGGCTTTCCGAAGGTGCGATAACGCTCAACGTGGTGCGACTGGCCGGAACGACGATGGAGGAATCAATTCGCTACAACACGAAAATGGAGCAGGTGTTATTAGAAAACTTTCCAGACGAAATTGCACAGGTTTGGAGTCGAATCGGCACGGCGGAAGTGGCGACGGATCCAATGGGAACAGAACTTACGGACTTGTTTATCACGCTTCACCCGCGCGAGGAATGGACGCGAGCCGAGACGCAGGAGGAACTTACGAACCTGGTTCAAGAGGAACTGCGAGACTTGCCCGGTCCGCGACTCGCCATGTCGCAACCGATCGAAATGCGGATGAATGAAATGATTTCCGGTGTCCGTTCCGATGTAGCCGCCATTCTCTTCGGTGATGATCTGGATGTGATGGTCAAGACGGCATCGGAAGTCGAACGAGCGCTCAACTCGATTCCGGGTGCTGAAGACGTCAGGGTGGAACAAGTATCCGGACAGCCCGTGTTGGAGATCCGCATCAAACAGGACGAGATAGCTCGGTACGGCATCACGACCAGTTCCGTCATGAATCTCGTGCGTGCGCTTGGGACTCATGATGTTGGTGAAGTCTACGAAGGCCAGTTGCGATTCCCTCTGATCATTCGGCTGCCCGAGAGGGCTCGGGCCAACCCGGATGCCATTCGTCAAATCCTGGTCGCCACACCATCGGGCGAACGAATACCTCTTTCCCGTTTGGCAACGATTGAAAAAGTCGAAGGCCCCAACACGATCAAACGCGATTGGTATCAGCGACGGATCACTATCGAAGCGAATGTCCGTGGACGCGACCTCGGAAGCTTCGTTGCCGAAGCACAACGAGTCATCGCTGAGAAAGTAAAATTGCCAGCTGGTCGTTACCGCATCGAGTGGGGCGGACAGTTTGAAAACCTGGAGCGTGCTCAGACAAGGCTGATGATCGTCGTGCCAATTGCGCTTCTGATGATTCTTTCCTTGCTTTACATGACCTATCGCAATTGGGTTGATTCGTTCCGAGTATTCACTGGCGTCCCGTTTGCGTGGATCGGCGGTGTGCTGGCTCTATGGATTCGTGACATGCCGTTTTCAATCTCGGCGGCAGTTGGCTTTATTGCCTTGTCCGGCGTCGCAGTACTGGATGACATGCTATTGGTTTCCACAATTAACCAGCTGCGGAGACGCGGGCGTTCGCTCGATGAGGCGGTTGAAGAAGCGGCGATGACTCGGTTGCGACCAATTCTGATGACAACACTCGTCGCCAGTCTCGGCTTCGTGCCGATGGCGTTCAGCACCGGTATGGGCGCTGAGGTTCAGCGGCCCTTGGCAACAGTCGTGATTGGTGGTGTGTGTAGCGCGATGATCATGAGCTTGCTCGTGCTAAGAGTGCTTTATGTCGTCTTCAATTTGCCCGCTGAACACTTTGACGGCGATGGAGGAGACGATGATGGTCATCGTCACCAGCCTGAAGCCCCGACCGATCCGGAAGTTGAGTACGAGCTAAATTCAGACGATTCGTCCGAATTCAGAAACGTGTCCGAACGTTTGACGGTCTAACCCTTGATTCGGCAACGCCGAAGGAGATTCGAATGAATTGGATGTACAGAACTCGCACCCTGTCGTTTGGCTTGTTATCGCTCAGTGTCATTGTTCTGAGCGGCTGCGGAAAAAGCGAGACCTCGGCAGACGGTGCTGCCGGATCACCCGCAGTGACCAACATCGACCAAAGTCATGGTGGCTGGTGGTGCGTCGAACACGGTGTCCCGGAAGGCGAGTGTGCAAGATGTGACTCGTCGCTGGTTGCAAAATTCAAGGAGGCAGGAGATTGGTGCAAAGAACACAATCGTCCCGAATCGCAGTGCTTCATCTGCAGCCCCAAACGCTTCGAAAAGTTTGCCGCCATCTACGCGGCCAAAACGGGGCACCAGCCGCCACAACCGGAAGAGTGAAGAACCATTTAATCGTAGTGGCTGGGGGGTCGGTAGCGTGTTTCGCCAGCCCGTGAAAACGCCCGCCCCCAGCCACGTATTTCCACGTGGACATTTTGTCTTAATTACCCAACTGGTACGCGAAACCTCAGGAGATAGCCATGTGATGTGCCTGCTTTTCCCAGGGACCGACCGTTTCAATGTTGAAGTTTATTTGCTGAAAGGAGTTTGAAAATGCCTGAAAGGAATCTGAAAATGTACCGTACTTCTCTTTGTGTTGCCTTGACTTTTGCTCTTGCTGCTTGTGTGACCAGCCAAGTCTGGGCAGCACTTAGCGAGTCGACTGCGAAAACTACAATCACCTTGAAGGTTCTCGACTGTGAGAGTTGTGCCAAGAAAGTGGCGACCAAATTGTCGGAAGTTCGTGGCGTGGGTGACGTCACAACGGACGTCAAGTCCAAGACGGCAATCGTGGCCCCAAAAGGCGATGCAACCCTCTCACCACTTCAGTTGTGGGAAGCGGTTGAGAAAGCTGGCAAAGTGCCGGTGAAGCTCGAAGGCCCGAGCGGAACTTTCACTTCAAAACCAAAGAAGTGAAATTGCTTTGCCTGTGCCAGGGGTCGTTGCAAACCGCTGCTTGTGAATCCTATCGACCAGTTTTCACCGCCGTTCTGCATGAACCGATTCGCCTTGAGCGATGAAGCGAGCATTAAGAAAGCTATGAGAGAATACCGTTTCCGTGTTGCTAACCTGGATTGCGACAACGACGCTGCGCGGTTGCGGCGGTCGTTGGAAGCGCAGCCTGATCTTGAACTGCTGCAAATCCTGGCTACGTCGGGGACGGTTCGTCTCGCCGTTGATGAGCACGCTCTATCGCAAGAGAATGTGGAAGCGAAGCTTAGCGAGTTCGGCTTTCCGGTGAAAAAACGGGGCGAACAAGTGAGTTTACCGCCATTCTGGAAGAATCCCAAAGTGCTGGCGGCGATCGTCTCGGGCTTCTTGCTGTTAGTCGGTTGGTTGCTGAGTTACTGGATCGACGATTGGTTGCCCTTGGTGCTGTACACCGCCAGTATTCTGATTGGTGGCTACTACTTTGGTCGCGAAGCACTCGAAGAACTGTTCTTCGAGCGACAAATCGGGATCGAATTACTGATGACCGTCGCCGCCGCTGCGGCCTATGCCCTCGGTCAGCCCGCCGAGGCGGCGATGCTGGTCTTTCTGTATTCGATCAGCGAAGCTCTTGAAGGCTACACCGAAGCAAAGACACGTTCGGCAGTTCGTGCGTTGATGGACCTAACGCCCAAGACCGCTCTGTTGATTGAAGATGGCGAGCAGCGAGAAATCCCCGTCGAAGACTTGCAGCCCGGTGACCGGTTCCTCGTGCATCCCGGGCAATCAGTGCCAACCGATGGTGAGATCGTTTCGGGAGCGTCAAGCCTGGATCAAGCTCCAGTGACCGGTGAAAGTGTTCCCGTCGAGAAAGGTGTGGGTGACACAGTGTACGCGGGCAGTATCAACGCCGAAGGATCGCTGGAAGTTAAGGCGACGAAGGTATTTGCGGAGAACACGATCTCGCGAATCATCGTGATGGTGGAGGAGGCCCAGGAACGCAAAGGTGAGAGCCAGCGGTTGATCGAACGATTCGGTAACTGGTACAGCCCTGCCGTGTTGCTGATCGGTATCGCCATCGCCCTGCTGCCACCCATGTTTTACGACACGACGTGGTATCAGTGGGCGATTCGCGCCACAATCTTCATTGTCGCCGCCGCTCCGTGTGCTCTTGTGATTTCGATTCCCGTGACTCTCGTTGCCGCGCTTGGCACAGCTGCGCGTCACGGCGTACTGATCAAAGGCGGCGTGTATATCGAACGGCTCGCGGAAATCAACGTGGTCGCGTTGGATAAGACCGGCACAATTACGCTCGGCGAACCGACCGTCACGGATTGCGAATTTGCGGAACATGCCGCGACGCCCTCACGCGAAGAAGTCTTGGGGATCACCGCTGGTATCGAACGACTGAGTCAACATCCGCTCGCCAAAGCCATCGTTCGTTTTACGGAAACCGAAAACATCGAGCCGCGTTCGGCGACCGATTTCAATTCGTTGACCGGTTCGGGCGCTTCCGCGTCGGTCGATGGTCAATTGATCTACATCGGCAAACCGAAGCTATTTGAAGATGAATTGCAAGTTGATTTAGGTTCACTCTTCGCCGTAGTGACTCGCTTGCAGGATGAAGGAAAAACCGTCGCGGTTGTTGGCACGGATAAACAAGTTTGGGCTGCCATCGCGATGCGTGACACGGTTCGAGACAATGCCAAGCACGCGATTGCCGGGTTGCACGATATCGGCATCAAGAAGGTGGTGATGCTGACGGGCGATAACGAAAGAACTGCGGCACAAATTTCAAAAGAGGTGGGCATTGACGAGTTCTATGCCAGTCTGAAGCCAGAAGACAAAGTGACTACGCTGCGAAAATTGATGCAGCAGTACAAACGCGTCGCAATGGTTGGCGATGGTATCAACGACGCTCCAGCATTGGCCGAAGCCACCATCGGTATCGCAATGGGAGTTGCAGGTACTGACGTCGCCTTAGAAACTGCGGATGTCGCGCTGATGACGGACGATCTTGGAAAACTCGTTTATGCACTGCGACACTCCAAACGTACGGAATCGATTGTCAGACAGAACCTGATTCTCTCGACGATTGTGATTCTGCTCCTGGCCATGGGGGCAGTTTCAGGACAGTTCTCATTACCCATTGCAGTCATGGGTCACGAAATCAGCGAATTTGTGGTGGTTGCGAATGGTCTGCGGATGCTGCGATTTGGTCGTGAATCGAGTTGAGTTTTGTCGCCGTTTCTGTAGCGTCTTTATCTGATGGTGTCCGAGCTGCAACCGCATCGCAGCAAACATTGGTTACTGCCTGACTGGAATCATCGAGTTCGCTTTGTGTTTTTGCCGGATTGTTCCTAATGGCAGAACCAAATCGAGATTGTCTGCGGCTTCGTCAGTCACGGCCCAATTCGAATCAGCAATTTCTAGTACCAGACGCTCTAACGGGATTACGGTGGTCGCCACGTCATTGAGAGGCCGTCAAATGGCCAATCACCTGGAAGGAATACTAAGCAAAACGAATACGGCTATCGTGAACTTCCGCTCTTTCGCCCCAACCACTATGACATCCGGCATTCGTGTAAACCCTGCGCAACGATGCTGACCAATACATCAGCAACATCTACCGACGGTGAAGAACTGACGATGGGAAACGAAAAAAGTCAGATGAAACCTCAACGTGATTCGGGAAAAGCTCGTTCACCGTGTTGTGGGAAACAGTCCTTTGATCGATGCTCGCACCGACTTTTCCGAGTTTCCTTTCTGGAGGTGCCGTTTCCAGACTTCTTGCACTCTTCTCCCGGGAATCACCGAACTTTGAGTATTCTTGTTTGGGCACAGTGCTCGATGCCTTTGGTATGCGATGCAAATCGATCACAACTATCTTGATCCTATTGACTCTGGCTGGTCAGGAGTGGATTTGCCTGACACACGAGCATTGTCAGCATCCAACTTGTGAGCTGCAAGCACGAATACAGGCAAGTGCATCAAATCGAACATGCGAATGCACAAGGCACCGCTGTGTCGATCGGACGGCCGAAACGCAGCCGTTGGATGGGAGTTCTGGTCCAGCTTCAGTTCCGGAGGACTCACAGCCATGCTGTGGACAAGGTGCTCCGTTTGTCGCTGAGTTTGATCGATTGCAATTGACTGGAACATTGTGCATTTCGTCAGCACATCCAGTGCCGTGCGCGGAGGATAGCCGAGTCAACGATCGATGGACCGACGTATTCAGACCGGGCGGTACCAGACTGCACCAGAGGCTTCGTGTCTTACTTTGCTAAGTCACACGAATAAAAACCGTTAAGTTGCCGCCTTTACATTTGAAGGTAAGGCCGTCGAGACTTTTGGTTTCCATCGCGGGCATCCATGTTGCCCTCTTCAGCGATTGATGAACCATGGCCTCCCATGTCCGGTATGTCGCCAACTCACTTTGGCGGACAGCGTTCGATGCAGCCCATAGAGACAACGATCGCCATCCGCCTGCTACTCCAGTCGTTCAATTCAAAAGGATTTCCCTCATGAAGACTCATATCACTTTCGTACTGGCTTTGACACTTCTCGGTATCGTCGCCATCAGCAACCTATCGTTTTCACAATTGCCGTCATGTCAGGATGGGATCGCGACCAGAGTTCATCTGCGTTTGCGTACATCGAAATTCTACCACAGAGCATCATCGCACGGTCGGCACGCAAAGCTGAGTTCTAAGGGCAGCAACTCAGTGGCAGCGGCGATAGGAGCGGAAATCGGCGACGTCAACACAAGTGCTGGCTGAGACGAATACATCTCACTTCAGCACAAGACCGGAAAGAGTGTCGACGATTCCCAGTCTCATCATCGTGGACACTCTTTCTTCATTTGAGATTTGGCTTTGTAACTAGATTCCGTTGAGCAACGCTCTCTACCGAAACCGAAATGACAGGCCGATGCCTGAAAACCAATCTGCAGCAGCGTCATTCAATCCCATTCCTGTTCGGATGTCCCACTGGATATCGTCAGTAGCTTGAAACGTCAATCCGCAGTTTGCGTAATGCTCTGTCCGGGCAGAGTCGGAAGCATGTGGTATGAAGGCAAACCACTCGGTGTATGCTCCAACCTGGTCGTGCAACGCAAAGCCCACGGTCCACGTTTGGGTCCATTCGGTGTAGTCCTTCCCGCTTACTTCGTCGACGGAAAAGTTGAACTGCGTGCTTCCAGCTGTACTGACAAAATCATTAACATCCCAGCCGTAGAGCCAGTTGACGCCGGGAAGTAATTTTCCGGCGGTTAATGTTCCGGACCCAGATGGTATTGTCATTTGGGGAACCAGTGCCATTTCCGGGTATAATCCGTCTTGCAGAGTCAGACCGAGCTTCGCCCCGAAATAAAGATCTTCTGTTCCTGTGAAGGATGTCGCTTCGGCTTTCTGATGCGAAATGTTGGTCGCAAATCGTAGCTCCAGCCAATCTGCTGGCGTTCCGTATCGCAGCAATACTTCTGGAAAGGAATGCGACTGATTCAACTGATCGGCAGTACGATCCTCCAAGTAGGTGTAGCCCGTTTCAATCTGCAATACCCCCGACCCGACAGTTGAGCTTGCCTCCGTGACGTCTGGACGATCGGTGGCCATTGGCGGATTTGGGGCGTCTGGAACCGACGACTGCCCACTCCAGTGAAAGAGCGTTGAGTTTCGCTGCGGGGCAGCGTGTTGCAACTCAGCAAAGATGGTGCTTATCTCGCGAGTCTGCTCAAAAGGAATGTAGGGTTCATCGGCGTTTACGACTGACGCTACGGTCCAAAGCAATGCGAATGCAAATTGCCAACTTCGCAACTGCCAAACTGGTCGGGTCTGTTGTAATGATGATGACATCATGGAGTTTATGCCGCATGGAATCGGGGCTTTCGTTGATTTCTCCACTATCTGCAATCGGCTCACTTGATAGCAACGCGACATGATCGAATTTGTAGCCGTGGCTACAATTTCAAGTTGCAATGTGCGGTGTCGGCTACAAACGGCAGTAATTGCCAGAAGATTGCCCCAAAAGGGTATGCACGTGAAGCGCCAAAAGAAAAAACGCCTCGCAAGAGCGAGGCGCGGAAGGCATTAAGAATTGGATTCGAACGATCAGAACCCGGGAGGAGCTGTGTTGATGACTCCGCCGGGTGCAGGGGCCTGCTCTTCACCAGCGTTTGGCGCCGGAGCAGGTTCATCATCGCCATGTGGCTCAATGCCCACATCGTAACAGAGATGGTGGAGGATCGCTTCCACAGCACTGGATTTTTCAATGACGCCACCAGAGGCGACCTGACGAACAGGCTGACGCGACCATTGAATCACTTCGCCCTGAACATGGTGCATCAACTGATCCATTTGCAAAACCTGATCACGAATTGCATTTCGATCACCCTGATGTTCCTTGGCATGTACGAATTTTGCCGCCGTGAGCAGTGCGTAGGCTTCACGGTAGATCTCTTCAAATCCGGGGTTGTGGCGGTAGTTGTAATGCATGTCGAGACACAGGCGGTTAACTTCCACTTCAAGCCTGCCTGAAAGATCTTCAAATCTCGCGTATCCGCCGAATTGTAATTGAACCGGCTTCTCAACGACCTGCACAGGATGCACCGGATGCACTTCTGCAGTTTGGATTACTGTGGGAGCGACGCGCACGACAGGTGTTGGGGTGTAGTAATGCGAATTATCCAGAACATAATATGTGCCGCGGTGGTGATGCGCGTCATGATGCGGGACAACGTAGTTCCAATTGTTGTGGCCGAAATTGCTGCCGTGATGTTGAACAACATCGACATGTCCTCTGTGCCGTGCAATATCTGTGTGTCCGGACGAATGCCCGTGCTGAGCGAATGCGGGTGCGCTGCTCAGTAAAAACGCACAACCCGCCAGGAGTCCAATCATTTGCATATTGATCATTTCAAACCTCCATCATGGAAGGAAAAAGAAACTATTCATTTGGGGAGCAGTTTCCAACAGGATCGATTGTCGAGATGCTGTGGAAGTCAAGGTTGCCGCAATTGAGCGGCAACCTTCTTTTCATCAAGCTTGCCACGGCCTGATTACCAGCCAATGTTCAGATTCGCCCCATGACCACTGAGCGGATATGGAGCAACGTTCTGGTAGCTATCGTAAGTCGTTCGGTTACGTCGCACGGGTGAAGCATGGTAGTCCCCGTGAACAGTGTCGTAAACTGTGTTTGTTCCCGGATTCAAATTCGACGTTCCGTAGCTGTAGGAATCGCGGCCCCACGCGGCCTCACGATCATTTCGGTAGTGCCCTGAATTCTGAGGACGTGAATACTGGTCGCGAATGTGTGTGGTACCACTGTACCCCGGCGAATAGAGCCCGTTACTGAATCGCTGATTCGCACCGTAACCAGTATTCCATTGGCTTTGATATCCGTTCGAACTCGAATGTGGTGCGTAAACCGGGACATTCATTCCATACGTTCCAGCTCCAGAGCTATAGCCGCTGGTGCGACCGCAGCCAGCAGATTGGGTTCCCAAATAACGATGGTCAGCGTTTACAGTCGCCGATGTTGAAACTGCGGCAGCGAGAAGGAAAGAGCATACGAGGATTTTGAGATGGGACATGTTTTCGTCTCCTTGACGTTGATTGTTGAAAACCACGAAACCAGGCACATTGCCATAGCTGTTGTTTGTATGAAGCTCGTTTCGTGCCAAAAACTCAAATTGACGTAGTCACTGCTTTTCCCTGTGATTTCTGCAGTTGAATGAGAACAACCGCCAACACTGAGTTGATCGAGTGTGCTCATTTCGACTTCCTGTGTTCATTGTGACGAGACGGCGGTTTCTGCCGGTCCACGATTCGTGGCTACTCCAAAGTCAACGTTCTGTTAACGGCACACCGGCAAACCCTGACGCATTTGCTGACTGTGCCACAGCCAGAGACGACAGAATTGGCATTTTCCGCATAGGACTCCCTTTTCATGGCATCGCCCGTTCAGCTTCGTCGATGTTGAGTACGGAAGGGTACGGACGCCCTGCTGCAACTCCTGCGGAATGGATTCCTCAGTGAAACTCACGCATCACATTGTGACTCTGATCGTAGCACTCACAATCACGTGGCAATCGATTGTGCCATGCGGGTGTGAGTTGTGTAGTCACGAATCGGCCCGCGCGACGTCGCACGATTCAGACTCAAAAGTTTCACAAAAAGGGTGCAGTCACTCGTCGCATCACGATGCGTCGACGAGTCATTCTCTCGATGGCCACCGAATTCGTAAATCGCGTGGCCTTTCCACAGACGATCCGGATTCACAGCATTCCTTTTGTCATCGCTTTATCGGGACGGCAACCTCGAACACCTCAGGTGCAGACTTCGTTCTGATCTTTGGCGTTTCTACACACCAAGGATTTGGGTCGTTTCAGGTCTTGTGCGATGTGAAACGAATGGACCTCCTGAAGAGTCGGGAAGTCACACATCTGAGCATTGATCCGGGGGCAGTCCTGCGTTTGCAGGTGTAACTTATCCGCATGACTCATCTCATCGGTTGACTTCAGTTTGCCCACTGCAAGTCGTTGAACGCGGATGCCCTTCTTCACATCAAAATCAGATTCCGGACATCGCAGGCTGATATGCCGTGTGCAAACGTCCCGGATAGATTCTTTCTCGGGGTCATACTCATGCCAAGAACAAGACTTCAATGGTCCGTCCTCTACCTTGCGACTCTCATTTGCAGTTCTGGATGCACAGCCTCCAGAACGAAACTCTCACTACCCTTGGCACAATCAGACGCTCAGCGTGCGTTGGCGGGTGAAGGCGATGCAGAATCAGTCGCTTTTCATCCAACCGAAGCCAAGGATGTCGGTGCGGAGATGCCGTACAGCCCATCAGTTCCCCCAACCTCTGCGGGCTCGGATAACGATGACAGGGATATTCAACCGGTCAGTCACGAACTTGAAGATGCGAATGTCTCCAGCACCCCCAGTGATTCAAACGTCGATCTTCA
Source organism: Planctomycetota bacterium (assembly GCA_052034165.1). GTDB lineage: Bacteria > Planctomycetota > Planctomycetia > Planctomycetales > Planctomycetaceae > SXXK01. The sequence continues at coordinate 17,335 of JBPOIW010000138.1, forward strand.
GAAGTGGTCACTCTCTGAAATTGAATCACTGGCACTGCAGCAGAATCCTGCTGTCCTTCAGGCTTCAGCGTCAGCTCACAAAGCAATGGGATATCGGGGTCAAGTAGGGTTAAAACCCAATCCAGTGGTTGGCTACCAGGCAAGTCAGCTTGCCGACCGTGGAACAGATCAGCACGTGGCATTCATTGAACAGGACATTGTGCTTGGGGACAAATTGCGTAAGAACCAACGTGTTCTGAGTCAGGAAATTCAGTCGCAATTGTGGGAGGTCGAAACACAGCGGTTCCGGGTCCTGACCGATATTCGTCAACGATTTTATGAAGCACTCGCGGCTCAGCGGAGAATGGAGTTGGCGACAGAATTTGAAGACGTTGCGAACACAGGAGTGAGCTTCGCAGAGGCCCGAGTGAATGCGAAAGAAGGAACTCGCCCCGAGGTTTTGCAGGCTGAAATTCAGCTCAAACAGATACAGCTTCAGCGTCGTCAGGCTTCTGCTGCATTCACGGGAGCATGGAAACAACTTATGGCCACCGCTGGAATGCCAGAAGTGCAACCCGGAACTTTAGATGGCTCGCTTACGCATGTGGCTGAGGCAAAAGACTGGACAGCCATCAAAACGCAAATCCTTGCTTCCAGCCCGGAACTTCAAGGAGCACGTGCACGGCTGGCAAGGGCACGTGCCAACGTTGACAGGCAGCAGGCTCAAGCCATTCCCAATCTATCACTTTTGGTAGGAGCCGGTCGCGACAATGGAACCGGCTCGGGAATGATCAATACTCAGGTCGGGCTACCGTTGCCGATTCACAACAAGAATCAGGGTAACATCTCAGCCGCACACGCCGAGTTCTGTAGAGCCTCACAGGATGTTCGCCGAACCGAGTTGTCGATCGAAGCTCGCATTGCCGAAGTCAGCCGCGACTATGACTCTGCTGCCGCCGCAGTCGATCAGTACTCTCGGGAAATTCTGCCAAGATCACAGGAGACTCTTGAGTTGGCAGAGCAGGCTTACAAGGCCGGAGAATTTGATTTCCTGCAGGTGCTCATTGCACGCAAGACATTCTTCGAAACCAATCTGGAATACGTCAATGCTCAGTTAAGTCTTGCAAAGGCATTGGTTCTGGTCGAAGGCCAGGTTTTGATTGGGGGACTCGATACGACCCGCGACACTGAGTTCGACAGCGGACTTCGTGATCAATCATTGAGTGGACAATAGCCAGGAACTAGACAGAAGCCCGGCTTGTCGACAACGAGCCGGACTTCCTAAGCTTGTTGTGATCATCAATCAATGATGTCCGCCGTGGTGACCACCTCCATGGTGACCTCCGAAATGACCGCCGTGGCCACTGAAATGTGAACCGTGACCACCGTAGTGTCCGCCATGTCCTCCGTAGTAGCTTCCGTGCCCACCGTGGTGGCTATGGCCAAATCCAATGCTGATTCCTGTGCTGTAGCCGTAAGCCGGCTGGACATATGCGGACTGGTACGTAGGAGCGTATGAGTAGACGGGAGGTGCATACGAGTAGGTCGGAGCATACGAATAGGCCGGAGCCGAGTAGACATACCCGCCACCATAAGCGCATCCATGTCCGGCTTGGACCGTCTCGTTTCCGGCAAACATTGCAAATCCGCAAACAACTACCGCCGTCATCAAAATCCTGTTCATGACTCAGCCTTTCACTATTTCAGAAATGGTGACCTTCGCGGCCTGCGAGGGTCCGACTTGGTGAATCCAGCAACACTCAGTGATGCAGAATGGAGGCAGCCGGAAGTCGTTCAACGAAAACCAAGCTGCAGTTGCCGTGCCGTGCGGCAGAAATTGCCGCTGGGTGAAAATATCCTCGGTTAAGGCCAGTGCCGACAAAATAATATGTCCTCATCTCGATGGCACATGACATCCGAATGGTATCAAGTATCGCTAAGAGGAAGTCCTCGATCTGTGCTTTAGCAGTCATCCTCACAATCCACCGGCAGTAGATTTGTGCCCTCAAGGCCATCATTGGAGGACGCCGATACCCAATCAAGCAGAGATCTGGTCTTGAAATACGATTTATCCGATTCGGTCGCCAATTGATATTGAGGCATTCAACTTGCACTCCTAGAATCCGTGTGAGTATCGAGCCCGTTCAGGATTTCCGCTTCATGTTCCATTCGCTGGCGACCGTTTCAACACTGCTGACGATGCTGTTCCACAGCATCTTCGGTTGTTGCTGGCACCATGTGCACGCGATGGTCAGTCCCACAAACATTGCTGCGTCGAATGAACATTCTAACTGCAGCGGGCATGGCAGGCGTGAATCTCGGGAACATGAGTGTCATGAGTTACAGTCTCCCTGTGGTTCGGTTCCAGAGCATCCCGGCAGTCCAGAAATCCCATGTTGTCCGCGCGAGAACGAATCACCTTGCGGGGAGGATGAATGCACTTTCGTTGTGTCCGAGGTCGTGAAAGTTGATTTTTCCAGCTGGGAACTGCTTCCTGATCGAGCGTATTTCGCGACAAGCGAACCTGCACAATCCTGCTCTTCTCAGGATAAGTGGCTGCTGTTAGGAATCGCCACGCCTGGCGTATTGAGCCCGCGCGCGCGCTCCCAAGTTTGGCTCATCTAGTAGCCATTGACCAACTTGCCCTTCGTTTGGTCCGTTTGCCGGTTTGATTCTCTTCTGCCACTGCACGTGCGGCGAAAAGAGATCACTGGCGACCACCGTCTAGTTCTTTTCGAATTTCGCAACCCTGCGGTGTTGCCGGTCGTTGTTCGGGAGCCATGACGTGAAACTCTTCACGCTACTGTTACGTTCAAAACTGTTTTGGGGTGTTTGCGCATTACTCGCTGTTGGAGTCGGATTCGCCACGCGATCGCAATGGTGGGAGCCGACGCAGGAAATTGTTCGAAGCACCATCTCCGGAAAACGAAGCAAGCCTGGCATTGATGAGCATGACCATGGCTCGGCGACTGAATCTGCAGATCCCCACGCGGGTCATGATCACGGAGGCGACGAGTCTGGGACGCTCGAACTCTCCGCTCAAGCACAGGGAAACATTGGGCTCACTGCCGAATTCCTGCAACCACTCCGGGCTGAATCCTTTCGCCGCTCCATCACCGTACCTGGCTTGGTCGTGGAACGCCCCGGTCGAACTCGCGTTGAGATCTCGACGCCGATGGCAGCCGTGATAACGCACGTTCACGCCGTTCAGGGCGAAGCTGTGAAGCCGGGAACGCTGCTGTTTCAACTGCGAATCACAGCGGAGGCGCTCGTATCGACGCAAACAGATCTCTTGCGAACCGTTGGGGAACTTGACGTTGAAAATCGCGAGATTATGCGTCTCACAAAAGCGACTCAGGATGGGGCAGTTCCGCAGAAGACCTTGCTGGAGAGACAGTACGCTAAAGAAAAGCTCGAAGTCCTCTTAGGTGCTCAAAAGGAAGCCCTGCGATTGCATGGACTGTCAGAGCGTCAGATTGAAGACATCACCAAGAATCGACGCCTTCTGCGAGACCTTCAGATTGTCACGCCTGGACGAGATGGTCATGGTGAAGATGAACTGCAATTGTCAAGTACGGCCGTTCGCCCTGTGTCGGTGACATCGGGACGCGCTCAGTCTGCTGGTGACACCACCCAAGTTGCCGACGGCATGGATGATACACCGCTCATCCTTCAGGAGGTTCTTGTTCACAAAGGTGAGACTGTCTCTGCCGGGACAACGCTGGCTGTGCTGGCAGATTATTCGGAACTCTACATTCAGGGGAATGCGTTCGAACAAGACGTGGCGATGTTGACGCAAAGTGGAGAGCGAAACTGGAAGATTACGGCTCTGTTCGAAGGTGCTGGAAACTCCATCCAGAAAGTCGAGGATCTGGATCTCGTCTATTCGGCCAGCGATATTGATGTGGAGTCACGATCGCTATCGTTCTTTGTTCGACTTCCGAATGAAGTTGCCCGAGAAATGCCTTCTCCCAACGGTCAGCGTTTTCTGGACTGGAAGTATCGCCCCGGGCAGCGAGTTCAATTGCGAGTTCCGGTCGAAGAGTGGACTGAGCAGATCGTACTGCCAGTAGAAGCGATCGCTCGCGAGGGTGCTGAATCGTTCGTCTTTCAGCAGAACGGAAAGCATTTTGACCGAGTTCCCGTTCACGTGCGGTATCGCGATTCATCGCACGCAGTCATAGCCAGCGATGGTTCGCTCTTTCCTGGAGACGTAGTCGCACAGCGAGGTGCGCATCAGATGCAAATGGCTCTGAAGAACAAGTCTGGCGGCGGTGTTGATCCACATGCCGGGCACAACCATTAATTCAGGAGCCAGCCATGTTGAATGCGATTATTCGTTTTGCGCTTCGCCAGCGAATGTTGGTGCTTGCCGCTGCACTGCTGGTGACAGGATACGGCAGTTATCTGGCTCTCAATACGCCGATCGACGTGTTTCCGGACCTGAATCGGCCGAGAGTTGTCGTGATGACCGAGGCTCCGGGACTTTCGCCGGAGGAAGTCGAATCGCTGATCACCTTCCCAATTGAGACTGCTCTGAATGGAGCGAATGGCGTTGAAGCTGTTCGCAGTTCGTCTGGCGTTGGGATTTCAGTGATCTACGTAGAGTTTGGTTTCAATACGGATATCTACAACGATCGACAGGTCGTGAATGAGCGGCTGCAGTTGATGCAGGGGCGACTTCCAGATGGCGTCACACCCCAGCTGGCTCCGATCTCATCGATCATGGGTCAGATCCTGATGCTCGGAATGTACAGCGATGGCGGGAAAACTGATCCCCTGGAGCTGCGAACACTCGCAGACTGGGTGGTACGCCAGCGGCTTCTGACAATTCCAGGGGTTGCTCAGGTCTTCACGATGGGTGGTAACAGAAAACAGTTTCAGGTCCTGGTCAATCCGGAAGAATTGCTTCGCTTCGGTGTTTCACTGCAACAGGTGAAAGATGCCGTCGTCAACAGCAATGAGAACGCAACGGGAGGATATCTGGATCAGCAGGGGCCCAATGAACTTTTGGTACGAGCCCTTGGTCGAGTGCAAAGCGTCGAAGACCTCGAACAGGTTGTGGTGACAATCCGCGAGGGCCGTCCAGTGATGCTTCCGCAGGTTGCACGGATTGTTGCGGGCGGGCAGGTCAAACGCGGCGACAGCGCGGCCTATGAACGGGCGACTGATGGTGGCGTGGAGGAGCCTGGTGATTGGTCCGGAGGTCCGAGCGTGGTGCTCACCATCAACAAGCAGCCCGGCGCAGATACTCGCGCCGTAACAGACAATGTCACTCGGGCCATTGCAGAACTCGGGCCGTCACTTCCAAAAGACTTGCGAGTGATTCCCTTGTATTCGCAGAAATCATTTATTGATCGTGCCATCGAGAACGTCGTCGAAGCGTTGCGTGACGGGGTTATTCTGGTGGTCATCATTCTGGTTCTTTTTCTGATGAATATCCGAACAACATTTATCACACTGACCGCGATTCCCTTGTCGCTGGTGATTACTGCACTGGTTTTTGCAGCGGCCGGAATGTCAATCAACACGATGACGCTGGGTGGTCTCGCCGTCGCACTGGGCGAACTAGTCGACGATGCCATTGTCGACGTGGAGAACATCTTCCGGCGACTCAAAGAGAACCGGCACGCGAAGAAACCAAAGCACCCGCTGCTGATTGTGTTTCAGGCAAGTACCGAAGTTCGAAACTCGATCGTTTTCAGCACGATCATTGTCTGTATCGTCTTCATTCCGCTGTTTGCGTTGACGGGTATGGAGGGACGTCTGTTTGCCCCGCTGGGTGTGGCCTATATCGTTTCAATCGCAGCGTCGCTGCTGGTTTCTTTGACTGTGACCCCAGTGCTTTCCTATTTGCTGCTTGGCAACGCAAAACTGTCAGAGCATGGCGAGGATGGATTTCTTCTTCGAGTTCTGAAGGGTATTGCCGATCGGGTCATCCGCTTCAGTCTGTCGTATCCTCGACTCAATCTTTCGGTTGTGGTCGTGTGTGTGCTGATTTCTGGTCTGTTTGTTATCAATCTGGAACGTGACTTCCTTCCACCGTTCAATGAAGGCTCCATCCAACTAAATGTGGTGCTCCCGCCAGGAACGTCCCTTGCCGTTTCCAACAGTATTGCCGTCCGTTGTGAACAACGGCTGATGCAGGTTCCGGATGTTGTCAGAGTCGGTCGCAGGACCGGACGAGCTGAACTTGATGAACACGCGGAGGGAGTGAATACCAGTGAGTTTATCATCGATTTGAATCAGAGTTCACACCTGACTCGTGAGGAGCAGATCAATGAAATTCGGGAAGCCATGGCCGATATACCGGGTGTGGTTTCCGCCGTTGAACAGCCGATTTCCCATTTGATCTCGCACATGCTGTCGGGAGTGAAGGCCCAAATCGGAATCAAAATCTACGGAGATGACCTCGATCTTCTGCGGCGAAAGGCACAGGAGATGGAGCAGGCTATCAAGTCTGTCCCAGGGGTAGCGGACCTCATGCTGGAGCCGCAGGTCCTGATCCCTCAATTGAGGATTGAACTCAAACGCGAAAAGTTGGCATTGAATGGCCTTACAGCCAATCAGGTCAACCAGTTTATTGAAACGGCACTCAACGGTGTTGTGGTCTCCGAAGTCCTTGAGGGACAGCGTACGTTTGATTTACTGGTCCGGTTTGACAATAAGGATCGCGAAGATCTCGAAGCATTGCGACGCCTCTCCATTGATCTGCCCGAAGGTGGAACCGTTCCGTTGGAATCGGTAGCGAACATCTATGAAGCAGGCGGTCCCAATACGATCAATCGCGAGAATGTCCGACGCAGAATCGTCCTTCAATGCAATGTGAGTGAACGTGGTGTGGTGGACGTTGTGACGGATATCCAGAAGAAGCTGGACCCCATTGCCGCGAGTTTGCCACCCGGCTACTTTGTGGAATATGGCGGACAGTTTCAAAGTCAGAAGGAAGCCAGTCGGATACTGGGAGTGCTTTTCGTCGTCTCTCTTGTGGGCGTGTTCCTGACGCTGTACGCCATGTTTCGATCCGTCAACCTGAGTCTGCAGGTGATGGCCGCGTTGCCGATGGCCTTTATTGGCAGCGTTGCGGCACTGGTTTTGACAGGACAGACGCTGACAATCGCCGCGATGGTGGGCTTCATTTCTCTGGCCGGAATCGCATCCCGCAATGGGATTCTATTGTTGAATCACTACCTGCATCTGGTGAAATACGAGGGCGAGACCTGGTCGCACTCCATGATCATTCGAGCGGGGCTGGAACGACTGGCACCTGTTTTGATGACAGCGTTGACCGCAGGCATTGGACTCGTCCCGTTGGTTCTTGCGGCTGGCGAGCCAGGCAAAGAAATTCTCTACCCTGTCGCGACTGTGATACTAGGTGGTGTCATAAGTTCGACACTTCTCGACTTCTTCGTTCATCCAGCTCTATTCTGGTTGTTTGGTCTACGGGCAGCGCAACGGGTAGTTAGTGAATCTGCGGAAGAGATTCCACTGGTGGAGCCGCATGAAGAGTCAACACAAACTCACCAGACTGCGGTTGCGTCCGTATAACCGGACTTCAATCAACTTGATGGCAAAGGAATTTTTTCGACGGCATACAAAGTGCGACTCAGATGTTTTGTCCTCTGTTCCATGTGTGTGAACCGAGGTTGAAACATCACTGTTCCAGGGTGCTTTTAACACAAGCCTCTCGAACGCATCAGGAAAGTCGCAGTCATGTTGTTCAAAGCTATGTTGCCAGTGTTTGCAGTTCTTTCAATCACCTGTTCGATCGCCACAGCATCGGAGAACGGGGAGTCCGTGGCATTTCGTTCAAAGGAATGGCAGAGCCTTCATGCAAAAGATGAAGCCGATGCAGAAAAGACGGTTGCCATGCTCAGAAAGCTGGGATGTGAAACAAAGGTTGATAATCACGGAGATCATTCTGATGTGATATTTCGAGCGGCTGAATGGCGAGAAATCACCCTGGAATCGCATGAAAATGCGGATCGCTGGGAACAGTGGCTGAACAAGAATGGATTTGAAACTCTGCATGGCCATGCACATACCCCTACAGCAAATGCAATCGTTGTGGAATACATGCAGAGTAGATGGCAGTCACAGCACTTTGAAGATGACAGAAAAGCCGCAGAGTTTTTGGCCATCTGCAAAGGACTCGGCTGTGAAGTCCGGAAAGGCAGTCACAGCGGTCATATCGATGTGAGCTTTCGATGTACTTCGCGAAGGAGTCTGATTTGTGTTGACCATGACGAAGCCCATTCACTGCAGTCGTGGCTGGAGAAAAAAGGATTTCAGACAGAGCACGTTGACTAATGTTTTGAAGGCTGATGAGACTGGTTCGAGTGTCGAACGAGTCTTGATTGGCTGGTTCCTGACAAGGGAGTTTTTTTGATGAGATTGTTAGCTATCTCGATGTTCATGGCAGGCTGTTGCGCCCTGTCGCTGCCTTCACCAGCGATGGCGGCCGATGAAAAAGAGACGTTTGTTTTTGCGTATCGCCTTTTGGAACCGCAAACGAAGGAGTTTGAGGATTCCAAAAAAGGAGAGGCTTTTGTGAAGGCTCTCGGAAAGCTTGGGTGTAAGTCGAAGACTGAAGCTCATGATGGACACATGGATGTGACTTTTCAGCAGCCCCGTTGGACTCTGGTAACTCTGCAGTCTGAGGAACTGGTCCACAAATGGCAGGATTGGTTAACTGATGCAGGCTGCGAAACGCTGCATAGTGAAGACCCTTCTCAGAAAGAAGAGCACGATGAGGCTCATAAACATGAACATGAAGCCGAGATGGAAGTCATCGCGTTTCAGACAACAGACTGGGTCGAGAAGCATTTCGAGAAGTCGGACACGGGCGCTGAGTTTGTCGTCGTCTGCAAAGCTCTAGGATGTGAGTTCAAAGAAGACGTTCACGATGGACATGCTGATGTGACATTTCGTTGCGTTAAGCCAAGAACGATCGAATGTGCCGGCCACGAAGCGGCGGAGAAGCGTGCAGAGTGGCTGACTAAACTGGGGTTTGCTGTGAAGCACGAGCATGAGTAGTTCGTCGAGGGACACCGCTTAGTTGCACAGTGGTAAAGCACCTTAGCGAATTCAGTACTCGTGAATGTTGAACGACAATTCCGGCAAACTGGGCTAAGTCGGCTGGCATGTAGAAGTTTGAGTTGTGACCTCTCAAGGGTGATACAGCAGGCGTTGAGTGGTCGAAAAGAGAGAGACGGATTGTAGTTTGGAGTTTGTTGCGATGGTCAGATCTCTGTTTGGAACGATGTTGCTTGTTTCACAAATCCTCACCGGATTCTGTGGCAACGCGACATTGTGCCTGCGGAGTGACGGCTCCATTTGCTGTGTTCATGAATTGGCCGAAGCGTGTAACTGTTGCCAACACGAACATGGAAAAGAATCGCGTCCAGAGAATCACAGCGGACATGCTCATTCGTTGTGTGCAATCGCTGGGACCCATGAACACGAGGAACATGGTCAAAACACGCCTAAAGAATCTGTTCCGTTCGAGTTTCCGTTGACAACCAATGATCCGTGCGGTTGTCGTCATTTGCCGTTAACCTCCAGCACCGCCACTTCTTCCCTGAAGTCCTGTAGAGTCACGTCATCAACTCGGCAACAATTTCGCCCGACGGTTCCACTGTTCGACTATGATCGCGGGACGAGAGTCACAGCAGTCACAGACAAAAAATCTGTCGAGTCACCCCGCTGTCTCACCGTCGGCTTGACCATTGTGTCGTCGACTGTCATACGCTGTTGAGTCACGCCTGTGTGCGTTTGACCCCTTCTCTGCGGTGAGCCTTTCACGCGAAGGTGTTTTCCAGCCTTGATTTGGCCACTGGACGAATTGGTCCAGTCACGCCGCGATCGGCTGGAGAATTGTTCCCCGCAGACTCAGTCGTCTGTAAGCACATCGTTCTCCGGGCACTCATTTCAATTGAGTGTCGGCGCAACGAAACGTCAGGACTTGCCATGAAGTTTGTGAACACGCTGTTGCTGATTGTCGTCACGGCTGTCACGGAAATCGTCGGTTGTTACCTGCCCTACTTGTGGCTCAAAGAAGGTAAATCCGTTTGGTTACTGCTGCCGGCCGCGGCCAGTTTGTCACTTTTTGCATGGCTGCTGTCACTGCATCCGACTGCCACCGGTCGAGTGTATGCAGCGTATGGTGGGGTCTACATCGCTATGGCGATCTGCTGGCTCTGGATCGTCGATGGGGTTCGGCCCAGTCGGTGGGACATCGTAGGCGTCATTGTGTGCCTGACGGGAATGTCAATCATCATGATGGCGCCTCGAACTTAGGATCTGTTTCAAGACCGCCGAAAGTTTTTATTTGCTTGGTTTTCAATTTCATGGGCGTGTTTGACACACGTCTTTAACTGGAAGGAATCAAAATGAAGTCTTCAACTATGTTTGCTTTGTTTGGTGTTGTAGGAGGATGGATTACCCTCAACGAGCCGTTGTGGGCACAGACGGCGACACGACAAACATCGGCTTCGGCTGTTGTACAGGCTCGCAACCTGAGTCCACTTGAACAGTCTCTCAAGGCAGCCGGAAGTGCAGGCAAATTCACGTTCATTGTGTTTTCAAAGGAAGATAATGCAGCCGCCCGAGAGATGCTGGGCACTGTGGAAACTGGCGTCGCCGAACGCCATGAACAGGCCGTCATGGTCACGGCACGGGCCAACGATCCTGCCGAGCAGCCCCTCGTACAACATTTTGGTATTGCCCGGGCACCGATGCCTCTGACCGTGGCCGTAGCTCCAAACGGAGCCATCACCGGAGTGTTCGCGAAATCGATTACCGACGAACACCTTAGCGCGGCAATTGTTACTCCAACCATGATGAAGTGCATGAAGTCGCTGCAGAACAAGCAACTTGTGTTCGTTCTCGTGGCATCCGGGGATAAAGCTGTAGTTCCGAACGGCGTGAAATCGCTTGAGTTAGACCCTCAGTTCAAAGATCGAATATCGTTCACCTCATTGCGAGTTGATGATCCGCAGGAAATGCGATTTATCAGTCAGATGAAGATTGACCCGCTTCGAGTCGAAGGGCCATACGCTGTCTTGATTGCTCCTCCCGGCGTGATGGTGGGGCACTTCGATGCCACGTCGACACCGGCTCAGATCGCCGCTGCGATTCATAAGTCCGGGCAGTGTTGCGATGACCCAAATTGCCAGCATGCAGCTGCACCGGCTCAGCAGGCAGTCAAAACAAATTCAACAAGGAAGAACTAACCATGAATCTCAGATCACTTGTTTGGAAAGAGCTGCGAGAACGACCATGGTCGGTTGTCTCCAGCAGCATTGCAATACTGCTTGGCGTAGCGGCACTTGTGGCCATTCGTCACGTCACTGTCCATTCAGAACAGGAGGTCTCCCGACAGCTTTCCAGCCTTGGGGCCAATATCCTGATTCTTCCCAAAGAGGCGTCGCTGCAGAACTACTATGCGGCCGATCGTAATGGTCAAACATTGCCGGAAGAGCATGTGACCGAAGTGCTGATGGCGGGACTGGCCGGTGTCGAAAAGGTAACTCCAAAACTCAGCATGCCGGCAAGTTTGGGTGGACTGGAAGTGACGCTGACCGGAATTCTTCCGCAAAGCGACTTTACCGCGCAGCAGGCGTGGCAGACGGCAGCCCTGTTTACTCCAAAGAAGCATGATGGCTGTAAGAAAACCAACCATGGTCCTTCGGAAGGAGACAAGACTCCGGAATCACTGAACACTACAAGAGCGATTGAGAACCTTGAGAAGAATCAGATCGTGCTTGGTGCCGACGTGGCTGAGCGATCGGCATTCTCTGAAGGAGACACGGTGGAACTCTTGGGAGGCACCTTCACTGTTCTGGGAACGCTATCACGAACCGGGACGGTCGATGATTCAAGGGTTTTTGCGCATCTGCACACTGTTCAGGAATTGGCCAAATCCGGCGAAGTTGTCAGCGCGATTGAAGTGATCGGATGTTGTGAAGACGCGGCCGGGGATCTCGTTCCGGAACTGAGCAAGCTATTGCCCAATGCCAGAGTTGTGACTGTTTCCCAGGTCGTGCAGACACAGGTGGGGGTCAATCGACTGATGTCGGGGACATCGTGGTTTGTTCTTGGAATCTTAGTGCTCGTCGGTGGTGCCAGCCTCGCCAGCGCGATTGCGGCGAATGTTCGCGAACGTCGACGTGAGATTGGCACATTGATGGCCATCGGGGCGACGCCAGGATTTGTTCAGCGACTGTTCCTGATGAAGGCACTGGTGCTGGGACTTGTTGCCGGATCCATCGGCTGTGCACTTGGTCTGGTGACGGCTGTTCTTGTAGGGCCGCAATGGGCCGGGGTAACCGTCGTCCCGTTGCCAGGTCTGGCCGTAATGGCTGTCAGTGCCGCAACTTTGCTGGCTGTGCTGGCCGCCTACTGGCCCGCTCGTCAGGCCGCAAAGCTTGATCCTTGTCTTTGCTTTCAGGAGGTGTGACCATGATCAGACTCGAAAACGTCAAACGCACCTACTCTCGTCACGGACAGACGGTGACGGCACTGCAATGTGAGAACCTGCGAATCTCGGCTGGCGAGTACGTGGCTGTCGTTGGCCCCAGTGGCAGTGGCAAGTCAACACTGTTGTCGTTGCTCGGAGGAAT
>JBPOIW010000106.1:0-14258 GCA_052034165.1 Planctomycetota bacterium
GACGTTGAGGCAAGGACTGCTCTCGACCGTGATTTTGGCGTTCTCCTCAACACACAATGTTCTTCATGGAAGTTATCTCAATGTTTAATCGTGTTCGAAGCCTGTCGTTCTCATCCGGTGAGCTGGATTCTCTGATCCCGGATATGGACGTGGAAATGCTGCCGACGGAACTTCGCGAACTGTATCAGTCGTGGAGTCAGTCGCCGGATTCCCTGGCGAAGTTTTCTAACAGTGTTGCCGAATCAGACTGGCCCGTTTCAATCTACGTTCCAGAACGATACGAAGAGCGATACGCCTATCCTCTGGTGATCTGGTTTCACAGCGATGCCAATGACGAAGATCAGCTCGAGCAGGTCATGGGAGCTGTCAGCTCACAGAATTACATCGGCCTCGCGCTTCGCGGCAACACTGAGCACAAGTCCGCTGGCGGTTACTGCTGGGATCCATCGTCACTGCTGTTTGGATCCGTGCCATTGCAGGATCTGCTTTACGTAACAACCTGTCGGTTGCGTCGAGCTTTCCATATTCACAGCGAACGAATCTTTGTAGCCGGCTCTGGCCACGGAGCAGATGTTGCTCTGCAGACAATGATTCAGCGTCCCGATTGGTTTGCGGGGGCGATCCTGCTCGACCCGGCCTGCAAGTCTGACAGTCTGAAGTCTGATCGACTGACTGGACTGCGTGGTAAGCCGATGATGATGTCTGTCTCACGCAGTTGTTCTCACGAATGCATGGGACGGAGTGTCGAATCTGTTCGATTGCTGCGATCGGCCGGAGCCAGTGTTGACGTGGAAGTAACTGAACTTCCTGTCGACCCAACCAGCAACGAAGCTCGCATGATCGATCACTGGATCATGGGCTGCATCAATCGCGAAGCTCTTGTGTAGAGTCTTTGTCCAGCGATTGTCGAATCTCTTCAACCTGCCGGCGGAGTTCCATCCGCCGGATTTTTGTTTCCAGCATCGCCCTCTGCATTCGCAACAATCGCACTGTGATGTATATGCCGAGGGCAATTGCGATCGGAACAATCGCGAAGGCAATCAGTCCGAAGACTCGCCCCATGCTGCCAGCCCAGACATCCGCCAGGCTGATCGGGGTCGGCATCGATTTGCCTCCGAACGCGACCAGCAGCCCGAACAGAAACGCGGCCATGGTGACGGCGGAGGCAATCGTGACGAGGCCACCAACGGCCACGGCAACGATCTGCTGCCGCGTGGTCAGTCTGACATTCAGCTGTTCGGGCGTGACTTCATAGGGATTTGTGTCCATAGCCTACGGAACTCGCACAGGCTTGAGTTCATCGAACCACAGATCATCATTGGGAACATTCAATCGCAGTTCCTGAAAATCCCCGCTCGCATCAGGAACGAACTGAACCGTCCCTTCAGCGAACCAGGCAAACTCCTTCCGCCAGGTGATCTTCCACGTGTCGTAATGCAGATGAGTCAGATCAGCGACCAGTTCGGGATTGGGTAACAGACTCAACACAAGTCGATCACATTCCTTCGTAACGGTGATGTCTCCATAAAGCGGGCAACGATAGGTCCCGACACAGGCATCAATACTGCGGCTGGGTTGAGTCCCCTCGACTTTCCGGGCCGTTGCTTCGCTCACCCGTTTGTAAAAAGCTTCTCGATCGCTGCGGTCACGTTCTAGTCCCTCCGAAAGCAACGAACGTTTTTCGCCACCGAGGAACTCGTCAACAATCGTGGTTGTCAGCGCGGAGGGAAGTCCGGTCATACTGTTCGTCAACACGACGATACCGAGCTTTTCTTCCGGAACCAGCATCACCTGCGAATACATTCCGTCATAGCCGCCACCATGAGAAACCAACATCCGACCTTTATAGTCCGCAAGATTCCAGCCAAGTCCATAGGCACGAAAATGGTTGGTGGGCGAACGCTTCTGGGCCGCAGGGCTCAAGGGGATAATCGTGTGTGGTGACCACATGCGAAATGATGAGTTCTCTGAAAACAGTCGGCGAGAATCATCAATGCGACCTCGATCCAGTTGTACTCGCACCCATTTGGCCATGTCATTGGAACTGGAAATAATCCCGCCCGCCGCTGCCATCGTGTCCCAGTTGTACCATGGAATTGTCCGCACGCCATCCACCAGCGACTTGTGAGGCATCGCAAAGTTTCCCTTAGCGTCCAGAGCCTTGATCGATGTGACCGAACGGTCCATGCCAACAGGCTGCAGAACTTTCTGTTCGATAAAACTCTGCCATGTCTGGCCGCTGGCTTTCTGAATCACCTCTCCGGCCGCCAGATACATCAGATTCGAATAACCATAAGAAGCACGAAACGGCCCCTTTTGTGACAAATGTCGTGCTCGACGCAAAACATCTTCCGGAGAATACGGCGTGCCCCACCAAAGCAAATCACCGCTGAACGTCCCCATGCCACTGCGATGACACAGCAGATCATCAACGCGCAGTTCCGTCGAAACATATCGATCGTAGAGTTCCAGCCAGGGCAGATGCTGATGAACTCGATCAGACCACTTCAGCTTTCCCTCTTCATCAAGCATTGCGAGGGCCGCGGCCGTGAAAGCTTTTGAGTTGGACGCGATCGCAAACAACGTATCTCCGTCGATCGTCTCTGCTTTGCCGAACTCACGAACTCCAAAACCGCTCGACAAAAATATCCGGCCGTCTTTGACGATTGCCACGGACAGCCCCGGAACATTCCACTCAGCTCGTGATTTCTCGATCAGCGCAGCGATGTCCGCAGCGACCGGCTCTGAAGGCACCGCAACGACTACGGGTTCCGATGTCTGCCCGAGCAAAGCATTGGCCGACAACAACAGACTCAGGAACGTGAACAACTTGATCATTCGCAGTTTCATCGCCCGGGCTTTCGAAAACAGTGATACACGAAAGAATTTAACCGCGAATCGACGCGAATTGACACGAGTGAAAGCAGACGGCCGAGATTCTGGAGTTCATTCTGAAGAACCGCATACACCGCCATTGTGGATCTCCATCAAACGCCGATCTGAGCTACTGAGCTTATTCGCGTTCATTCGCGGCTCAAAAACAATCCGTTTTCCGGCAACTCATTCGCCAGTGGATCATGTGTCTTTCTGGCAAGCTTCGCCAACGTGCATTAACCAAGCTTTGCCTTCATTGCTGCGGAGTGGAGGCATCAACACAGGTCGCCACGACGAGATCCCCCACGACGTTGACGAGCGTGCGTGACATATCCAGCAACCGGTCGACTCCCAGAATGATGGCGATACCGTCTGCAGGGACGCCCACCGACTTCAGTACGACGATAATCAAGGGAATTGAACCGCCAGGGACTCCAGCGGTGCCGACACCAGCCAGCACGGACATCAACACCACAGTAATCTGCTGTCCCACCGTCAGATGCACGCCAAACACCTGAGCCAGAAACAGGACCACGACACCTTCAAACAAGGCCGTGCCGTTTTGATTGCCTGTCGCTCCGACGGTCAGTACAAAATTCGACGTTTCCGCCCGCAGGTTCAGTTCTTCCTGAGCCACCTTCAAGGACGTGGACAGCGTGGCACTCGAAGACGACGTGCTGAACGCTACAAACATTGCATCAGAAATGCTGCGGAAGAACTCCACAGGTGATCGACGACCGAACAGTCGCAGTACAGTGGAATAAACAATCACCAGATGAATCGCCAGCCCACCGATCACAACTCCGACAAATGCCGCAAGAGCCCGCAACACGTCCGTGCCCATTTGTGTTGAGACAACAAACACCAGACTGCCGGCCCCCAGCGGGGCCAGTTTCAGAGCCCAGCCAATGACGGTCATGGAAATCTCATACATTCCACGCATGACAGACGTTAACGTCGCGGTCTCGGAAAGTTTGGTTGTCGCCGCGATACCACAGAGCAAAGCAAAAAACATCACGGCCAGCATGCCGTTCCCTTTGGATGATCCATCAACAGCTCCAGCCATTTCCTGAATGGGATTCTCGGGCAAAAGATCAACGAGAGTCTGCCCGAGTGTTTTAGCGGCATCCGCCTTGGCAACTCCTTCCGTCGCCTTGGCCGCATACTTCTCTGTCAAGGTCGTGCGGACTTCATCCGAGATCGTCTTTCCCGGCTGCACGACGTTCACGAGAGTGACTCCAATCAGCACCGCCGAGATCGAAAGTATGCCGGTGTAGAACAACGTGACCAATCCAATGCGCCCCAGCTTGCGAAGATCTCCGACATCGACGACGGCCAGATACAGCGCTGAAAACACCAGCGGCAAAACCATCATCTGCATCAGGCGAAGAAACAATTTGCCAATCGGCTCGGCAATCGACACCACCACTGCGACGGCTCGCCCTCTTGCCGCACCTTCAGGCTCGTTGGCTTCTGACTTCGGCAGGGTGCGGTCAACAGCACCAACAATTCCGCCCAGTGCTTTCTGCACCCATCCGCCACCCAGATCGGGTTTCTGCAGACAGTTGCCTGCAATGCCCAGAATCAGTCCAATCACAAGGCCAATCACAATCTTGATGTGACCACCGGATCCATGTGGAGTTGTCGGCGAGGAAGCAGAATCAGCCATGATGAATGAGGTCCTGTATGTTGAAGCGACGCTGGGACCGCCGCAACATAGCCTGTGAAGCCTCATCTGTCAGCGATCATGATGGTTTCTGCCGTGGCCGTTTGAGAAACACTCATCTCCCCAAACCCCAATGCTCACGTGACTCCTATCCTCTTCGCGACTTCGCGTGAAAAACGCGTTCACAGAGGCCTCAACACCCTGATTTTCCCGGGGTAGATCCCTATGGCCAATCAATTCCCTTTGGCTTTCTCCGGGATGGCGGCGGCAGCGGACTCGTTTTCGTCAAACCGCTGATAGATTGGCAGATGGCGATAATAGACTTCAAGCGTCAACAGGCTAAGTGTTGTCTGATACAAACGACCTGCCTGTGAACCATGGTCGTCTCGAAAATCCCAACTGCCCGCGCCGGGACCCGACTTTACCTGCGTCGACACCACCTCGTCCCGCATCTTCAGGTTCCATTGATTCCAGAGATCTCCGCCCCAGTGATGCAATACCTGAGTCGCATAGTAGTTGTAATAGATGCGTCCCGGTTGCGGACCCACTCTGGAAAGGTGTTCAACGCCAGCCTTTAACGCCGGGTTCTCTCGCTTCCAACCGAGATACATTCTGCACAGCAGGCCAACGGCCGTCATCGAATCTCTTGGCCCGTCGCCAGGTTTGTAACCGTACTGTGCCCCATCAAAGGATTGAACGGATTTCAGGAATCCCTTCACATCAAGAATCGTATCACTCTGAACTTTAATCTGACCGGCCTTGGCACTTTGCAATGCCATCACCTGCCAGCCAACAACAGAAGTGTCACCTGCTTCACCGATTCGATATCTCCAGCCTCCATCGATCCGATTCTGAGCCTTCTCAATGAACTTGATTGCTTCACCCGCGAGTTTTCGAAGCTCTTTATCATCCTTCTCCATCGCAGCCGCTTCACACAGACAAATTGCGGCAATGCCTTGCACATACATCCCGGAATTCCCCTGACTGCGTGCTCGCAAATCAGCCCCCATCGCTCCTCGTTCGGCATTCTGATAAAGGTAGTTCAGCCCCTTCAGAACGTTATCCTTATAGGGCCCGACCTTCATATGAGTATGACCCGCGCCGAGAAAACACAGTAACGCCATCGACGTCGCGCCCATGTCCGTTGTCGTCAGGTCTCCAGGCTCGACAGGATCACCGGCCGCACCAAAGCTCCAGGAACCATCAACACGCTGAATCGAAGCCAGCCATTTTAATCCGAGACTGACCGCCTGCTCGCTTTCTGCGTTACCACCATACAACGAAACCGCTGCGCGTCGTCCAGCATCCGATCGACCACCGAAATGCCCCTTCACGAAAGGGATATCAGAAATGTCGACGAATTCTTCCAGTGGCAGCGTGAGTTCCTTTTGCTCATTCGAATCGACCTGCATTCGATGCTGGCCTTTATCAAGCTCGGCGAGCATCTGCTGCATCGTGCTATTGACATTCAGATCCACAATCTCTTTGGGCTGAACGATCTCCGCCAGTTCGACGGGCTGTTCAACGAGGTCGTCTTTGTCATTGTTGACGATGAGTTGCAGCTCAACATCTTCTGAAGGTCCAGGCAGAAGTAACGAAGCCATTACGAGAAGCACGAGCACATGGACGGCCGTACTAATTGCGGCCGTCTTGATTTCTTCTCGATGCGACTTCAACCATTGCGGTACTGTGATGCGAACAAACCGTTGGCTGGCCTGAAACGCCGCCGCGATTTTCATCGCCCACGTGGGAGGTTTCCGTCGGCGAGTTTTCTGAGCCGTACGCTGCTGAACCTCACGAAGCACCGAATTCCGCCTCTGGGTCCTTTTCTGACTCGCCTGAAATGCCTCCAGCAACGACGGATCAATCTCCTCGTCGTCGGCGACATCCACAGAGGAATCAGGCTGTTCCGGCATCGCTGAGTGCTCAAGAGACGGGATAGGATTCTTCAAATCATCGAAATCGATCAGCGGCCGTCTCAGCAACCTCCGGAGAACGCCCCGAAGATTTCCTGGAAAACACAGCCCAAACTGACTAATCTCGCCATAATCCGACAAAACAGCGGCAAAGAAAGGACCCACAAAGTAAGACTCTAACGCAGGATGTGCAAGAGCGTCCGTAGAACAAGACGACACAGCCGCAGAAAATAAACGAATTACCACCTGACGCGACAGCGCATGCATTATCGGTTCAAACGAAGGCCAGCAGCACCTGCGCCTCCACGATGCGTGGCATCTCGCTGATGCTGAAACCAGGACGTTTTAGCGCTGTTCAAGCATCTGCAGAGCATTCTCAATCAAAATCTCGCCTGTCATTTCGCCGAGGCTCGTTCGCGATATGTACGAGTACCGATCAAAACTTTCGAAATCAACTTTCGTCAGGATATAGCCGAATGCATCATTCGTGAGTCCAAACAGCAGGTTGTGCTCACCTTTCATTTTTCGCTTCAGATAAAAGCCGATATTTGGAAGAGCTTCCCCCGGAATTGTCAGCACCTGCGCTTTCCCGAGCGTCAGCAGGTTGACCTGAACTGTGATTCGGAAATCATCAGTGTGCGGATACTTCAACGGCGAAGCCGCGACAATCGCTCTCATCATCGCTGACTCGACAGGGAACTCGACTCGCCTCGCCACGTTGGCCACAGCTGGATCTTTCTGAGGATCTGCTTTACCAATGATCCGCTCAGCCTCATCCGCCATCAGATGACCAATCCGCAAACACTCCGTCCAACTGCGTTCATCAGGCCAGATCGCGTTGCGAATATCACCCGGCTGGGAAAGATCCCGATTGTCGGCCGTCACCATTCCTCCCTGGGCGCTGTTCATAAATACCGCGACACCACCAAGCTTCTGTTCGAGCTGATCGTACATCGGGCCAATGCAGTCAGGACTGACGATCCCCACATCGCTGCCCAGAACTTCAGGATGGATCGCATAATTCACCAGTGTTCCGATCACCTTGCCGTCGGCGCCCACGGTCTGCATCACTCCCATCCGTCGATCGTACAGCTGCGGAGCGTAATAGTTGTAGGCGATTCGTTCGGCCGCTTTATCAACGGCTGTCTTCAAGACGGCCGGTTGCAGCTCATCTATCGCTTCATTCACAGCCTCTGCGGCTTTCTCGCAGACGCTCTGCATGAACTCCGGATCTCCGGTGAACTTCCCCGAAGGCAATGGAAACCCATAACAATCCGGCGCACTATGAGTGTGTGTCGCGCCGATCAGAATATTCTCGGCCGGCAGACGAGGCACCAACTTGCGCACACGGTCACCGAGCACCGATGGGAATCCGAGCACATCAATTCCAACCACTGCGATTGTGGTCGTTCCATTGCTGAAGACCATCGCTCGAGCCGTTAGTTCGCCGCGTTTCTCTGTGGTTGCTTTCGGCTCGCCAACGCCTCCCGACACTGGCAACAGAGGATCCGGCGTGATGATTCGCAATGCAGCCCCGGAGCGAAACTCGCCGCACTCGGCCGAAGCTGCCATCAGAACTGACGACAGAACGTTCACAAGTAAAATACGGAACATTTTGAGTCGCATCGATTCACTTTCACCTTTCATACACTTCGTTTATGGACAAGCCGCAGGAAAATACTTTCACGTGCGCCGATGCGATCAGCCTAAATCTAGACGGCACAACTTCCAGCCCAGAAATTATTATCACCCAACAATCAGCGATCCTGCTCCAGTACACACATGGCTGCATTACGGCCTGGAATTCCACTCACTGCACCACCCCGAATTGCGGACGAGCCAGCTCGATAGATCCTCAGGTGATGAGTTTCGACGCCCCATTTTCCAGCCTGCTCCGGGTCATCGGTAAAGAACCATGAAAGAGCATTGTGGAAAATGTTGCCAAGATCCAGATCGACGTCGCGTTCAAGATCCTGAGGCGTCTTGATTTCGATGCAGAGATTACCATCCTGATCCCGAGCCAGACAGTCTTCGAACGGTTCCGCACAAATTCGATTCAAGCCAGCCAGATACAATTGCTTCACCTGCTCACGCCGCGCGTGGTGATCTTGAGCAAACAGTCGATACGGCATGTCGAGGCCAAACAGAGTCAGAGTGTGATACCCCTGCTGTCGCAGTTCCGGTGACAGGATGGAATCATCCGTCAGCGTATGGCAATACATCTCGCCAGGCGCTGGATCCGGCAGTTCTGTAGCCGCTGCTGTTCGATGTGCCTCACGCATCTGTTGGTAGCCTTCGTCAATATGAAACGACCCCGCGAATGCTTCTTCAGAACTCACGCCGTGTGCTTTCACTTTCGGCAGTCGACGCAGCAGCATATTCATCTTGATCACGGACCCTTCGTCCGCAGCGGAAGGGACCCACGATTCACCCAATAGCCCGGCAAAGGTTTTCGGACCGGCATTCACCAGAACAACGTTTGCATCCACAGTGCAGACTTTGTCGCTCTGCAGGTACTCAACAGTGTGCCGACTGGATCCCGTGCTGATTCGTTGAGCTGGTGCTGATGTGGCAATCTGAACGCCTCGTGCGACGCAACGGGCAACCAGTGCTCCGACCAGCGACTTCATGCCTCCGACGGGAACTCGCCACTCTCCAGTCTCATTACCAATTACGTGATACAAAAAGCAGCGATTCTGCAAAAGCGATTCATCGTAAGGATCAGTAAACACACCGATCTTGCCATCGGTCGTCAGCAGTCCGCGCAACACATCATGCTCGGCATATCGTTCAATGACTTCGCCAAGAGGTCGCTCAATAAACGACTTCCACGCCTCTTTCTGCTCGGGAGTTGTCAGCGCACGTTCGAATTCGCCTCGAGACTTCAACGGCTGCAGCATTGTGGGCCACGCGAGTTTGGCTATCGTGGTTTCGAGCGACAGCAATTGCTGATAATTCTTCCATGCCTGTTCGCTGCCGGTCAGTTCAAACATCGACGATCGAGAACGCTGCTCATCGACATTTGACAAGACCAGACCGCGTGCCATTCCGTACTGATCTGTGTACGGCGTAAAGGAGGCTGTACGCCGTCGTCGTGTCTCGAACGACAAATCCAGTTCTCGAAGAATCTGCTCGGGCAACAGCGAAATCAGATACGCATATCGTGACAACTGTGCGTCATAGTCGGGAAAAACGCGATGAGACGTCGTCGCACCGCCTGGGTAGTCATTGCGTTCCAGGACCAGCACCGACTTCCCAGCCCCTGCGAGATACGCCGCGGCCACCAGACCGTTGTGCCCGCTGCCGATAATCACAACATCGTAGTGCGTTTTAAGTGTTTGCCGATTGCTCACGAGCGAGTCCTGTTTGTGTCGATCACAAGTCATGTACTGGGGATACTGAGCAACTCGTAGTGCTGGCTTCAGCCAGCATTAGCCGCTGAGCGCCAGCTCACAGTCAAGAACCAGACGCTGGTGCGTTCGGGCTGATAAAGCTAACCCAACTTTTCAGCCCTGATAAATCACTCGTCACTTCACTGGTCAGCACGCCGCACCAATTCGATATTCATAAAGCTTCCGGAACCCGGAAACAAGCGGGCCAACGCATGATCAACACAGCTGGCCGCTCCCCAGAGCCATCCCGGGAGCAGCGTCCATGATTTCAGGCCGCCACTCAGCCAGTACCGCAACGGAGTGTGAGGTCGCAAAGAAACCAACTGCAGCCCCGGAAACCGCTGCTGGAACAAATCGCGATCGCGCAAAAACACGATCGAGGCCAATGCACCATTGGCTCCGGACAGTGGCCCACTGGATGGAAAACTCCACGTGGTGGCATCCGGCTGATATGGCTCATGATGAGCATACTTCAGAATCCAATGACTGAACCAGCCAGGATATTGATCAACGATCAGAACACGCCCACCAGGCTTGAGACATCGCTGGCACTCTGCCAAAAATCGCTCGACATCGGGGATGTGGTGAAACACATTCAGCATCCCAAGAAATCGAACCGAGCTGTCTGCAAATGGCATCCGACAGGCGTCAAACACAAGATCTACAGTTTCGTAAGGAAGAACGTCAGCCGTGATCAGTCCCGGGATGACTTCCTGAGCAAACCCGCCTCCTGATCCTAACTCAACGGCCAGTCCTTCGGCAGGGCAACGCGACAGCACCGATTCATAGTGCTGATAAATTTCACGGTACCACAGATTGAGCCCCTTCTTTAGACGAATAATGCGAGCCAGCTCCGGTCCGCGGCCGGGATCATCGAGACCATGATCATCCAAACCAGTATCGTCAAGATCGCTCATCACCCGCGTCCCAGACGAAGTCGGCAGAATCCGTAGACCGTCATCTTCAGCAACAGCCAGCCGTCACGAAATCGAGAAATGTTCGTCGTGCCGTAGGTTCGCTCACGGTATCGAATGGGTAGGTCCACAATTCCTAACGCCAGTTCCGACGCCGCAAACAGAAGTTCAAAATCTCCGAACGGATCAAACTCCCCGAAAATTGCTCGCCATTGAATCAGACGTTCGTAGTCTCGGCGTGCCAGCAATTTGGTTCCGCACAGACTGTCGCCGACGCGAATTCCCAGGACATAACTGAGTGCTTTGGCAAAGAACTTGTTGCCCAGCAAATTCAGGTGCCGCATGGCCGCATCTTCCATCGGATAGACGAGACGATTTCCGTTAATAAAACCGCCGTGCCCCTGACGCCACGCATCGTAGAACCGAGGCAGCAACTCCGGAGGCATTGTCAGGTCCGCGTCCAGAATCGTCAGCAAATCGCCGGTGGCTTTCGAAAAGCCAACTCGAACTGCATCGTTCTTTCCTCGTCCAGTCTGCTGATAAGCAGAGAGCTTCCATCGCTCTCCATAAACTTTGATGAGTCGCTGAATCTCTTCCCATGTGCCGTCCGTCGAGTTCCCTTCGACAAAGATAATCTCAACATTCGATGTGGCAAACGTCGGCATTCTTTGCAACGCGGCTTCCAGATTACCTCGCTCGTTTCGAGCTGGAATCACTATCGAGAGTGACGGCGCCGTCTCCGGAAGCTGCACAGTTCTGACAACGACGAGCCAGGCCATCGCAAATCGATTAATCAATGGAATGGCAGGCAGCACGGAATTCAGAATCCAGCTGATCAAGGGAATCCAGAACGGTATGAAGATCGCCGGACGAACTCGCACAGCTTCCAGACCGGAAAGCTTCAGCATTGAGTTGAGTTCTGTTTCCGTCACAAACGTCGATGGCAGAACACCTTTGCGGATTCCCAGCCAGTTTGCCAGCCGAAAGAGACCATGAGCATACGGCGTGTACAACACGGCAAACAGTCGACTTCCCGCGGACATTTTCGCTCGAACCTGCTGCAACATCTCCTGAATATCGCTGGAAGCATTGAAGTTTCCGTTCAGCAGTAACCCTGTTCGATCGGCAGCGTCTGAAGGTAACGTCAGTTCGTCAATTGTCCTGACAACCGACTTGTCGTGGCACTCAACAGACTCCAGCAGTAGCCCGTCTTCATGTTCAAGCGGTGCAACCTGAATGAGCCGATCGCAAAATCTGGCCGTCGCGGAAATCTCAGCGCCCAGCAATCGATAGACATAGCGTCGCATCGACGATCGTTGAGTGACCGGCTCCTCGGAACCTGACGGATGAAACAGATTCTGGTCTGACAATCTGACGAACCCTAAAATGTAGGTTGGACATTCTTGTCCGACGGGGTTTCGACGGGCAAGAATGCCCATCCCACCCAAAAATTAAATCGTGATACCGCACCAATCCATCAAAGTGTCAGGCCGATCCAGTGCTGACTGAGTTGTTCGCTGCCGGTGTTAGTGATCAAGTAATTGTGTTCGAAACGCATCCCGCCCTGACCCTCAATGTAACAGCCGGGCTCCAGCGTGATCACGTCTCCTTCGACCAGAACGTCGTCGCTTTCCGAAACCAGTATCGGTGGTTCCGGATGTTCCAGCCCTAAACCGTGTCCGGCATGATGAGCCAGTGGCCCAAATCCTCGGGATTCCAAAACTCCCGAAGCCGCTCTCCAAACCTCTCGACCCGCGGTCCCCGTCCTCAGAATTTCCGCAGCCGCACTCAATGCATCTCGACAGGCTTCAAATTGCCTGACCATTTTCTCGGACGGAGCCCCCACAGAAATCGTGTTTGTAAGATCACTGCGATATCCGTGGATGATGACGCTGTAATCCAGAATGAACAGGTCACCATTCTGCAGGCGATAATGAGTCGGATGTCCACCAGCTTTGTGCAAAGCAGCATTGTTCGCTCGAAAATCCCCATACACAACGCACGGGACACCAGCCGCTTCCTGTGCCGCGCGCTGAACTTCCAGGTAAATTTCGAACTCAGAAATCCCCGGACGAATCACCTCGAACGCTCGACGATGCCCAGCCTCACAGGCTCGCATGCAGGTCTTCAGCAACTCCACTTCGTCCGCATGCTTTGAACGACGCAGGGACCGAATGATTGTCCCCAAAGTCGTCGGTGTCTCCGAGTCATCTTCAGCAAACTGCCACGCAGCATTTTCGGAGACCATCGCGGCCGTCATTTCGGACAGGCCTTCAGGTTCGATCAATCCCGTCTCGTCACGCCAGATCTTTTCCACTTCGCCGAGTGCCAGACAAAGCGCATCATCACGATTGGTGACAGACTTTTTGTGAGTGTACCAGGCGGTGATCACTTCCTGATCAACGAAGTACGGAACCGTCGCCGATCGTTTGCCAAAGTTGTCTGCCAGCAGAATGGCTTTGCCATCGCGAGTCATCAACACCAGAGCTTTCTGGTCCGCCGAAAACGAAATCGGATTGATGCGAAAACTGGTGAAGTACTGCACATGCCGCTGATCACCAATCAGCACCCATGAGATTTCTTCCGGCAGCCGCTCCCACAGTCTCTTCCGACGTTCTCGACAACCGTCATTCGTCAACATAGTCCGTATCAGTCCTTCATCCTCAATGGCGAGCGGCAGGGCGTCAGCCCTCCGCGCTTTTTGGGTCACGTGTCAGTAGGTCCTGCCTGCCGGGCAGGATTTCGCGGCAAGCCGCGACCTTGGGTGCAAGTAACACGCAATGCAGTCTGCATTCCTCAGCATATTGCAAGCGGGGTTCGCCTTGCGGCGAAAGTCCTTTCCGGCAGAAAGGACCTACTGGCGATTACTCAATCCCCTGCGCCGCCAGCCAGCGTTCAGCATCCAATGCCGCCATGCAACCAGTTCCCGCAGCAGTAATCGCCTGTCGGAAATAGTCGTCCGCCACATCACCAGCCGCGAAGATGCCGTCTACGCTGGTGTAAGTTCGCTGAGGAGTCGTCCAGACCACGTAACCCTTCTCGTTGGTCTTCAATTGGCCCTTCAGGAAGTCAGTGTTCGGTGTATGACCGATCGCGCAGAAATAGCCGACAGCATCCAGTTCTTCTGTCTTTGAAGGATACGTTGTGCTGCGAATGCGAACTCCGGTGACGCCGTTCTTTTCATCACCCAGGACTTCGTCGATGTTCGAGTTCCACTTCACCTGAATCTTGTGGTTGTTCAGTGCGCGCTCAGCCATGATCCGGCTGGCTCGAAACGAATCTCGCCGATGAATGATGTAGACGACGGATGCAAACTTCGTCAGAAAAGTCGCTTCTTCCATCGCACTGTCGCCGCCGCCGACAACGACAACGGGTTTGTTACGAAATCGAGGCAACGCGCCGTCGCAGACGGCACAGGCCGAGACGCCCATGTTCTTGAACTTGTCTTCGGATGGCAGACCCAGATAGTTGGCTCGAGCCCCCGTGGCAATGATAA
>JBPOIW010000105.1:0-33938 GCA_052034165.1 Planctomycetota bacterium
CGTTGATGAATCACAATGATTTTGTCACCGTCAGGTAAATTTGTTTAACGGCAAGCCGCAGGCGACGGCGACGTTTGTTCAGAAATTAATTGTTCGAATCTGTGTAGAGAAGTCTCAATGAGCAAACAACATTCATCTTTCTGCGGTCGTACACGACGAACATTTCTGAGCAATCTTGGTCTCGGATTTGGTGGCATCGCGCTGAATTCCATGTTGCATCAGGATGGGTTTGTTCGTGCAGCCGAAGCTGGTGGACATGCCGTGCCTGATGGCCGTCCACATATTGCCCCAAAGGCGAAGAACGTCATCTGGATCTTTCTGTCGGGCGGAGTCAGCCAGATGGACACGTTCGATCCCAAGCCGTTGTTGAACAAGCTAAGTGGAAAGACGTACGATCAGACGAATCTTCCGAATCCTCAGAAGCTGCCGATGTATCTGGAACGATCCCGGTCGGTCGTGGGATTTGATCGTGAGCTGCATTCGAAGATTTTTCCTCTGCAAGTCGGTTTTCGAAAGTATGGCCAAACGGGACTTGAAGTCAGCGACTGGCTACCTCATCTGGGAAGCTGTGCAGATGATCTTGCCGTTGTTCGCTCAATGTGGACCACCGACAATGATCACGCAGCTGAGTTTCAGATGCATACCGGGCGGCACAAGTTGGATGCACCGGAGCCGGTCATCGGGTCGTGGCTCAATTATGGGCTGGGAACTCTGAATGAGAATCTGCCGAAGTTTGTGTTTCTGGGCGAGTTCAAAGATCCACGCGTCAAAGAAAACTTCGACGCGCATTATCTGGGCCCGACTTATGGTGGAGTTCAGTTACATCTGGATCCGTCGAATCCTCTGTCGTTTGGAAAACGCTCGGCCGATGTGAGTGCGATCGAGCAGCGTGGGGAGTTCGAATTTCTCCAGCACTTGAATCGCATGACCGCTCAGGAGTATCCGCAGGATGCGCAGTTGCAGGCTCGTATTAATGCCTATGAACTTGCGTTTCGCATGCAGCAATCAGTGCCGGAGACATTGAACCTCGCGGAGGAGACTCAGGAGACTCAGCAGCTTTACGGAATCGACAATCCGACAACGGCTGTCTACGGTCAACGATGTCTGGCAGCTCGACGACTGGCGGAACGTGGTGTGCGGTATACGCTGGTATATCTCAGTGACTATGGTGAGTGGGATTCTCATAGTGAGTTGCAGAAGAATCATTCTCGATCGTGTGAGCGTATCGACAAGCCGATTGCCGGGTTGCTGAAAGACATGAAGCGACGAGGAATGTTTGAAGATACGGTCGTCGTGTTTACGACTGAGTTCGGACGCACTCCGGGTGTCGAGTTTGGAATGTTCAATAAATCCGCGACGGGGCGGGACCATCATCCGCATGGCTTCACCGTTTGGCTAGCCGGTGCCGGAATCAAGCCCGGGATACACGGCGCGACGGATGAACTGGGCTTTCATGCGATTGAGCATCCTCATTATGTGACGGATCTGCATGCAACCCTATATCGTTTGCTTGGCCTTGATGCTCGTCGGATGGAAGTGCCGGGAAGAAAGCGGCTGGATATGGACTATGGACAAGCGATTGAGGAGATTCTAACTTAGTCGGCGACGCCAGCAGATGTTGCGTCGGACTTTGAAAGCTGTTGAGCTCAGCAGGGATGTCGCTTCAATGCCACTGGGAATCGACCCGACTATTGATTATGTGTTCAAGAAGATTTTTGGAGATCCAGAGAACTCGGATGTCTTGATTCATCTTCTGAATTCGGTGCTCGAGCCTCCATCGCCAATCACTGCTGTTGAGATTCAGAATCCTTTTCTGGAAAAGGAGTTTGAGGATGACAAGTATTCAATCCTCGACCTGAAAGCTCGCGACAGCGAAGGCAGATGGTTCAATGTGGAAATGCAGACAACAATCCCCGCCGGGCTCTCTGAGCGGCTGGTGTATTATGCCAGTTGTCTGTTTGCCGATCAGTTGAGTGAAGGTGAGCATTATTCACGGTTGAGTCCCGTAATCAGCATCTGCTTTCTGACGAGAGTTCTCTTTCGTGATGTGGCGGCCGAACATTTACGTTTTACGCTGAGTGATCGCCGCTACAATGTGGAATTGACAGAGCATTTTCAGGTACACACTGTCGAGCTTCCCAAGTACAATCTCGGTGAAGCCACATTGAGAGCGGCTCCGGATTTGGCGAAGTGGGCCTTCTTTTTGAAGATGGCTCCCCAATTGGATGCTGTCCGACTGCGAAAGTTGCTGGCGGAGGCGCCGTTTCAAAAGGCAATTGGAGTTGTAGAAATGATTTCTCGAACACCAGAGCAGCGTCGAATTCATGATGCGCGGCAGAAAGCGATTCGCGATCAGGCGTGGATTCTTGAAGGCACTCGCGAAGCCGCGATTAAGGAAGGTCGGCAGGAAGGTCGGCAGGAAGGTCGGCAGGAAGGAATAGAGGAAGGCCGACAGGAAGGAATTGAATTAGGGATACAGCGTGGTGATCGTCGGGGGAAGATTCATCTGTTGCAGCAGTTACTGGGCGAAGTATTGACTTCCGATGAAGTCTTGGGTCGCCTTGAACTTGCGGAGATGGATGCGATGATTGCAGCATTACTGAATCGTGTCGCAAAACCGGGTGACGTTGGGGCACCGTGAGAGAATTGATCAAAGCATCCACCTATGTCTGTTGACGTTCAGAAGATCAAAGAGCAGGTTCTCCAGTATTCCGATCAGATCGAGCGAGTTCGATCGGAAGTTCGCAAAGTGCTGGCGGGACAGGACGTGATGTTGTCGCGTCTGTTGATTGCTCTGCTGACTGGCGGACATGTGCTATTGGAAGGCTTGCCGGGGCTTGCCAAGACGACGGCTATTAAAGGTCTGGCCAGCGCAATTCGGTGTCGATTCAGCCGCATTCAGTTTACGCCCGATCTATTGCCCGCCGACTTGATCGGTACAATGATCTACAATCCTCGCGAGGGATCATTTGGTACTCGCAAAGGACCGATCTTTGCGAATCTGATTCTGGCTGACGAAATCAATCGCGCGCCGTCGAAGGTGCAATCGGCGTTGCTGGAAGCGATGCAGGAACGGCAAGTTACGATCGGTGATGAGACATATCCGCTGGAAGAGCCGTTTCTGGTTCTGGCCACTCAGAATCCGATTGAGCAGGAAGGAACATATCCTCTGCCCGAGGCTCAGGTGGATCGTTTCATGCTGAAGGTGGTGGTGGGATATCCATCAAAGGCAGATGAACGAAAAGTCGTTGATACGGTCCTGGACGATGTGCGCCGTGAGGTTCAGCCGGTGCTGGAGCCTGCCAGGCTTATGGAGATTCGAAAGATCGTGTCGTCCATTTATATGGATGACAAAGTTCGCGATTATGTGCTGGACGTCGTGGCGGCCACTCGCCGACCAGATGAATTTCGCATGCCTGAATTGAAGCCGTTAATTCAGTGTGGGGCTTCACCGCGGGCTTCGATCAACCTGTGTCTGGCCGCGCGAGCCAATGCGTTTCTGGCCGGACGCGGATATGTGACTCCTCAGGATGTGAAGGAGATCGCGTGGGAAGTTCTGCGTCACCGAATCATTCTGACCTATGAGGCAGAGGCCGAGGAAACAACGACCGATGATATCGTGCGGCGCGTGCTGGAATCGGTCCCGGTCCCATGATGGCTCCCCATTCAGTCAAGTAAGGTGCTATGTCCGTTCGTGAGCTGGAAGACGTACTTCGGGAAGTTCGGCGCATTCAGATTGTGGCTCGCCGTCAGGTGAATGATCTGCTGGCTGGCGAGTATCTCAGTGCGTTCAAGGGACGCGGAATGGAGTTTGACTCCGTCCGCGAATATGTCCCCGGTGACGAGATCCGCAGCATCGACTGGAACGTCACCGCTCGATCCGGAGCCCCCTACGTCAAGACCTTCAGTGAAGAACGAGAACTCACGGTGTTGCTGGCGGTTGATGTTTCAGCCTCTGGAGTTTTCGGTTCGCAGCGTCTCAGCAAAATGGAAACAGCTGTTGAAGTGGCCGCCGTTTTGATGCTGGCCTCGGTGAAGAATAATGACAAAGTGGGGCTCTTGTTCTTTGCTGACGATGTCATCCGGTACATTCCTCCGCGAAAAGGTCGCGGCAGTGTTTTGCGATTAATTCGCGAACTTCTGGCGACAGAACCCGTAAAAGCTGAGACCAATATCTCGAATGCTCTGGACTTTATTGCGCGCGTTCAACGACGACGATGTGTCGTGTTTGTGATGAGTGACTTTCTCGGACCCGATTGTTCGAGATCGTTGGCCATCGCCAACCAGCGGCATGATTGTATTGCAGTCACTTTGAGTGATCCTCGTGAAACAGAACTACCTGACGTCGGTTTTGTGACGCTGCGAGATGCGGAAACGGACGAACTGCTTGAACTGGATACAAGACATCCTCAGGTCCGTGCATTATTTGCAAAGGCTGCGTCGGACCGCGACAAGACGCTCTCAGGATGGCTTCGGAAGGCGGCTGTGGATCGGCTTGATATTCGGACCGATCAGCCTTATGCCCAAAGCTTGCAGAGATTCTTCCGCATGCGAGAGAGGCAGCGGTAATGCGCGGAGTCAGCATGATCTTCGGCTGGAGCCTGTTGCTCCTTCTCCTGCTCTTGTCTGGCTGCAGTCGACCGACGCCAACTGTTGGGATTGATGCGGGGAAAGACGTGATCAGCCGAGTCTCTGAGAAGGGGCCAGTGCGGATGACGATTCGTGTGAGCCCTGCTGAGCCGCGACTGTCGGACCTCGTCAGTCTGGAAATTGAGGTTGTTGCTCCGGAGCAGATTGAGATCAAGGCACCGACATTTGGAAACGCGGTTGGTGATTTTTTGGTCAGGGATTATCACGAAAACTCCTCCGGAACTACTTCTGAATCAAAAGATCGGATGCGGAAGTTTCGCTATGAGTTGGAGCCGGTTCATAGTGGCGTTCATCTCATCAGATCAGTTGTGATCGAGTTCGTCGATCATCGCGACTCATCGGAAGAGAAGGACAAGGTTGCAACAATTGCTTCGGATCCGATCGAGGTGAAGGTCTCGTCGATGCTCGATGATCAGGTTCCGGATTTGGGGCAACTGGAAGGTATGCTGCCGCCACAGCCTCTTGAAGAGAATCATCGATATTGGTGGGTTTGGGGTTTGTTGCTGACGATTTTACTCTTGCTGATAGCGTTCGGGTTTCTTCGCCGCAGAGCGTCTGCAGTGGCAACTGAGCGAAAAAGATCCTCTGAGGAAATTGCCAGTGAAGCGTTGGCCGCGTTGCTGGCGGAAGATTTGCCTGGACAGGGGCTGTTCAAGGATTTTTATGTGCGGCTGACCGGAATTGTTCGCGTCTACATTGAGGGAACTACTGGCTTGCGAGCGCCTGAGCAGACGACGGAGGAGTTTCTGCGGGAGATGCGAACTCGAGCGACATTTCCTCCCGAGCGTTCAAATCAACTGCAGGAGTTCCTTGAAGCGGCCGACATGGTGAAATACGCTGGACAACAGCCAGGGAGTGACCAAATTGAACTGTCGATTCGTCGAGCACAAGGGTTCATTTCTGGCGAATCACACGCGTTGAGCACTCGCCAATGAAAGCGAACTTATGTCTCTGATTTCTCGAACAGGCTTGCTTTCACGACGGCATCTTCTACGCGGTGCGGGCGTGGCGTTGAGTCTTCCGATGCTGGATGCGATGCTGCCGCGAGCGATCGCCGCGCCGTCAAAGTTTCGGCCGCTGGAAAAATCGCTGGGGGCTCATCCGCGCCTAATTTGTTGCTACATTCCTAACGGAGTCAATATTCGCGAGTGGATGCCAAAGGACTCCGGCGCGAACTATACGTTGTCACCAACTCTTGAAGTACTGAAAGATCATCGAGCAGACTTCACCGTGCTGACGGGTTTGGGGCACCCTTCGTCAAAGGGAGGTCACAGTGGCGCGGATACGTGGCTGACCGGCGCGGATCTGGAAGCGGTTCCTGGCAGTGATTATACAAACTCCGTTTCGATGGATCAGCTTCTTGCCGAAGTTCATGGCCGCGAAACTCGAATTGCATCACTGCAGCTTTCTGATCAGTCAGGAACGGGATCGGCCGGGCATTCACACACTCTGTCGTTTGATCGCAGCGGTACTCCTTTGCCCGCCGAGAATTCTCCGAAGCAGGTTTTTGAACGGCTGTTCGTGCCCGACAGCGCGGAAGATCGCGCTGCGACTTTGAAACGTTATGCGGAGAAGAAGTCGATTCTGGATGGGATTCTGCATGAAGCCGATGCGTTGCACCGTAAGTTGGGTCGAAATGATCAGAAAAAGCTGGACGAATATCTGACATCAGTACGTGAAACTGAGCAACGGGTTCAGCGGCTTGAGAACTGGGTCGATGTGCCGAAGCCGGAAGTGTCAAGTCGTGACTTGCAGCTCGCCAGCCAACCCGGGAATGCTCATGATCGGCCAATGTGGATCGATGTCATGATGGAGGTCTCCTATCTCGCGTTTCTGACCGATACCACTCGTGTGATTACCTTCGAATGGTCGCGTGAGGCGGGCGGATATGGTGGAGGTGGCGAGAATCATCATGAGCTTTCTCACCACGGCGGTGATAAAGGCATGCTGAAGAGGCTGGCGGAAATCGATCGCTTTCACGTGGGGCGATTGGGGCGATTTCTGGAGTTTCTCAAAGCGACCTCGGATGGCGAAGCCAAGATGCTGGACAATACCGTCGTCGTATTTGGTTCCGGCATGAACTCCGGCGAGGGTGGTGATCACTCACCAAAGAATTTGCCGCTCATTGTCGCCGGAGGAAGCAAGCTGGGTCTGCGACACGGTCAGCATCTGGCGTTTGACCAGGACAATCATCCCCCGCTTAATAATGTGCTGCTGACCGTGGCACAAAAGTCTGGTCTGGAGGTGGAGAAGTTTAATGACTCGACAGGAACGCTGACCGGGTTAGTGCAGTAATTACTCGAAGTCGATCGTCGAAGGGCCTATTCCCTTGGCATCCGAAAATGCCACATGCTTCGACCAGCAATCGTGAAAATTGTGATCAGAAATATGACCAGGGCTGAAAAAAAGAGTGGAAGATTCAGCCCATTTCTGGTCTTGTTGGCCATAAACGTCAAGTGACCGATGATTGTCATGAACAAAGACGTAAGAACCGCGATCCATGTCATCATCAATGACATATAAGCGATCGTGGCGGAACGGCGCTCAGGTTGAAGCCAGTATTCGCGGTTCGGGATGTTCAACATCGAGACCGGCATTCGGAACGCCAACGATGTCATCCCGAGCAGGAACATCGGAACTCCTAACTGGAGTAGGAGAAACACCAGGGTCGACGCCGATCGAGACATCCAGTCGTCTGGCTGTCCGTCAGCTCCGAAATGTGTAGCCACCTGGTCCGGCAATTGGGGCCAGTACCAAGCGTGCTGGAAAACGCCAAACCCCATGAGCATTGCCAACATCAGATAGCCGGTTTTCAAGGAATTCACTGGCTTCTCTCCATTCTGAATCGCCCTAATGGTCCATGAAGCGAGTCATTCGCGTTCCCGGACGAGGTATTGTTCAGTAACTACTCGCTCACGACCGTTTTGGCGAAGACGAACCGTAAATTAGCACCTTGTACAGTGTACAAGTAATGAAAAGGACTTGCCTTAGCTTTGCGGGACCGGCAAGATGCGTGCAGGCAGTTTACGGCAACCGAGGCGGATCCTGATCCACGTTGCCTTCTTGGGATCCTGACTTGGTGCAGTTAAGGACGGGGTGCTGCCGATAACAGGTGGGGATCACTCTCCCTGGATGAAATTCGTATGAACCGTTTTTTCTCTCAACATCATTCAATGCTGCATCAGGTGTTCTGCCTGTTGCTGTGCCTGAGTGCGTGGAGAGGACCGGTTCCGGTTCTGCATGATCATGGCTGGTTGGGGTCAACTGAGCAGCTCGACGAACATCAGCAGCGGTTTCATGATGACGGTACCTGTGAGATTTGTGCTGGATTGCATTGGCATCTGGCATTTCCGGAAGATGTGACAGGTCGCGAATTGCCGGAGCGTGATCAAACAGCTCCCGAACTTGCTGTCTTCGCCTGTGCCGCTGCGAGTCTCCCGTCTGATGATGCTGCGAACGATGCCGTTTGTGCCGTTGGCTTCGGTTGCGAGTTATGCAGTGTGGTCGCTGATCTGCATGGTCTGGGCTCTGTGACAGACCAATACCGCAAACATGCTGTTCTCTCTTCACCTTTGACTGATGTGCCGCTCTGTGCCGTCACGGGTGTGTGCCTGATCTAAAGCCTGTCATCTCATCGACGGCTTTCTTGTGTCGCCATCGGAACCTTGAGTCCGAACTTCTTGCGACAAGTTCATGCAGGCATTTTCAGAGAGATGACGAGCCATGCCCTCAAAGAAGAATATAATTACTGGCGTTGTGACCGTTGCCGCTGCCATCGCAGGGTGGTTTGGCTGGCTGCATTTTCAGCAGGACAATTTGAAGCCGGAGATGACGACTTCCGAGCCTGCTGCAGAAGAGCCAGCAGTGGATGCCATGAGCGTTACCTTGCCGTCGCAAAAGCTTGATGTCATCGGCGTGTCGCTTTCGGAAGTGACGACGAATGTGCTGCGGCCGGAAAGCCATGTTCCCGGACGGCTGCAATACGACGATCGCCGCCATGTGGAGATTCGCTCAGCGTCCCCCGGAATCATTATGGATATCAAGGTTCGTCCGGGAGAGGCTGTTCAGGCAGGCGATGTTCTGGTGGAGTTAAACAGTCCGGAAGTTGGCAACGCACGAGCTGATGTGCTGCAGCGACAGGCTGAGCTTCGTCTGGCTACAGAAAACAGAGATTGGCAGAAGTCGACCTGTGAGGGCTTGCAGAAACTGACTGATGCCATTCGGAAACGCGTGTCGGTTGAAGATATTCGAGTGCAGTTCCGCGACACAGTTCTGGGTAAGTCGCGTGACCAATTGCTGACAGCGTATTCAGATCTATTGCTGGCTGAGTCATTGGTGGCGTCGGCTGAGCAAAATGCGAAAAGCGGTGTGATTCCCGGCAGAACTGTCGAAGAGCGAGTCAACAATCGTGACAACGCGGAGGCCGCACTCATGGCCGCGCTGGAGGAGCAGACATTTACCGCTCGCCAGAGTTGTCGACAGGCAGAAGCTCAGGCGGAAGATGCTGACCGCAGACATCGCCTGAGCCTGCAGACTGTGCGTACGCTGCTTGGAAAATCACTTGCCGCGTCTGGTGATCTGAATGTTGCAGAGAAGGCTGACGCAGATGCCGATCTGCAGCCGGAAATTCTTTCCGTGGTGCGGCTGCGAGCACCTTTCGCTGGCACCATTGAGCGTCGCCAATTTGCCGCAAGTGAACGTGTTGATGCCGGAGACGGGATCCTGACTCTTGCAGACACCAAAACTCTTTGGGTTGCCGCTGATCTGCGCGAACGTGAATGGAATGCTTTGACGCTGAAGCCCGGCGACGAGCTGCAGGTGTTTACATCAGGGTCGGGCCAGACGTCTCGAAAGGCCAGTGTTTATTTCGTTGGACGCGAAGTGGATCCTGCGACCAATGCAGTTCCTCTTGTCGCTGTGATTGATAATTCCGATGGTCGATTGCGTCCGGGGATGTTCGTCCGTGTCGCGGTGCCGGTTGCAGATGCTCATGAGTCGCTGGCGATTCCTGAATCGTCGCTGTTGGAACATGATCAGAAGTCATTTGTGTTCACGCCAGATGGAGACTCCACGTTTCGCCGGGTCGACATCACGCCGGGCATCCATACCGCCGGCATGGTTGAAGTCCTCTCAGGCTTGAGCCATGGTGAAAAAGTCGTGGCCCAGGGCGGCTTCTATTTGAAGAGTGAGTTGTTGCTGCAGGGTGAATCGGAATAAACATGAGCCTGTAATGCAGGCTTCAGCCAGCATTCCTGATTCGCCGATGGCGATGGGCGATAGTCTCGGTTGGAAATCACCACGTTTTGCGGCAGTAAACCGGAGATAGCGCCCACCGGCTGACTAAGCAGGGAAAAGTGGCGCTAAGGACCAAACCAACACGCCGCTGTTGCTGGTCTGTTTAATCGAAACAAACCCGGGTCACGACGTTGACCGGACACCGCAGGAATTCTGGAAGCCTCCGTCTGATTGAGAAGCTCGTTTTCCCTGCAGGAATACTGCGAGAACTTCGCTGAAAGAATTTGTCATGTTGGCTCACTTGATCAAGATTACTCTCGACAACCGCTTTCTGGTACTCACCGGAACTCTGCTGATGGCGGCTGCGGGATTGAATGCGGCCTATCATCTGCCGATCGATGCGGTTCCCGACATGACCAATGTTCAAGTGACGGTGATCACTGACGCGGGCTCTTTATCGCCGGTCGAAGTCGAGCGTTTCGTCACTCAGCCGGTTGAAGTCACGATGGGTGGACTTCCGGATGTGGAGGAGCTGCGAAGTGTCTCGAAGTTTGGCATCTCTGTGGTCACGATTGTCTTCGAAGAAGGCACGGATATTTATCGTGCCAGACAGCTTGTGGCCGAACGATTGAGCAATGCGGCTTCAAAGATTCCGGAAGGCTACGGAGTCCCGGAAATGGGTCCGCTCACGACCGCGTTGGGAGAAATTCTGCAGTTTGAAGTTCGCGGCGAGAATCATACGCCGATGGAACTGCGAACCATTCTGGAATGGGACGTCGCTCCGCGATTGCGGGAGGTCAAAGGCGTTACGGAAATCAATACTCATGGAGGCTACTATCAGACTTTTGAGGTCCGTCCCAACCCGGAATTACTCAACAGTTATTCGGTCACGCTGGAACAGATCTTCACGGCGCTCGAGTCCAACAATGCCTCTGCCGGTGGTGGTTATGTAATTCATCATGATGAGCAGAGATTTCTGCGTGGTCAGGCCATCGTGACCAGCATCGCAGATCTTGAACAGATCGTGATTCGGCGCGAAGCAGGTGGAACGCCGCTGCTGATTCGTGATGTGGCGACAGTCAGCATTGAACCCATGACTCGTCAGGGTGCGGTGACGCGCGATGGTCGAGGCGAAGCAGTGACCGGTCTTGTGATGATGCTGATCGGAGAAAACTCCCGAGAAGTTGTGGGGCGAGTCAAAGAACGCATCGCAGAAATTGAAAAGACGATGCCAAAAGGGATCCATATAGAGATCACTTACGATCGGTCTGCACTGATCGGCCGAACTCTGGCCACTGTGCTTGATAATCTGTTTCACGGCGGGGCATTGGTGATTCTTGTGTTGTTGGTCATGCTGGGAAGTTTCCGTGCGGGTCTGATTACAGCTCTGGCGATTCCGCTTTCGATGTTGTTCGCAACCAGCATGATGCAGATGTTTGGTGTGACCGCCAGCTTGATGAGTCTGGGTGCGATCGACTTTGGGCTGATCGTGGATTCGTCCGTGATCATGATCGAAAACTGTATTCATCGCCTCTCGCACAATACGGAAGGCCGCGGTCG
The DNA here is from genome assembly GCA_052034165.1 of Planctomycetota bacterium. Taxonomy (GTDB): domain Bacteria; phylum Planctomycetota; class Planctomycetia; order Planctomycetales; family Planctomycetaceae; genus SXXK01. The sequence continues at coordinate 11,446 of JBPOIW010000105.1, forward strand.
TACTGATGTGATTCGGGATGCCGCCATCGAAGTTCGTAAACCGACGATGTTCGGGGAGCTGATTATTTCCATCGTGTATTTGCCGATCCTGATGTTGCAGGGGACAGAAGGAAAACTGTTTCGTCCGATGGCTTTGACTGTGTTGTTTGCTCTGGGAGGATCGCTGATTCTCTCCATGACATTTATGCCGGCGATCGCGTCATTGGTTCTGCCAAAGAACATGAAAGACAAAGAAGTCTTTCTGGTCCGCTGGATCAAGTGGTTCTACACCCCTGTTGTGACGCGAGCGATCGCGTCGCCGCGAATTACAACGCTCATCGCTCTGATCGTCTTTGGGATCAGTATTCCGGTCGGAATGAATCTGGGCCGCGAATTCATGCCTCGGCTTGAAGAAGGCGACCTGCTGATCGAAGCTGTGCGTCTTCCGAGTGCGACTCTGGAAGGAGCGATTGGTATGTCGCAGCAGATTGAAACGGAACTGATGAAGTTCGACAAAGAAGTGAAGACGGTCTTCTGTAAAACCGGAAGGCCGGAAATTGCCAACGATGTGATGGGCGTGCATCAGACCGACGTCTGGGTCATGCTAAAAGATCATCATGAATGGCGTCCTGGGATCACTCGCGAAAAGCTGATCGAAGACATGTCGGAAGTGTTGAACAGCCGCGTGCCCGGTGTAGCGTTCGGGTTTACTCAGCCAATTGAAATGCGAGTTGATGAACTAGTGGCCGGCGTCAAAGCCGATGTGGCCGTATTGCTCTATGGAGATGATTTACCGACTCTGGCGAGCCTCTCGAAGGAGATAGAGCATACTCTGAAGAGCATTCCAGGTGCTGTGGATGTGAAAGCCGATTATCAGGCGAATCTGACAACCATCACCATCGTTCCTGACCGTCAGGCGATGGCGCGTTATGGGATTGAAGCTCAGCAGGTCATGGATGTTGTCGAAGCGATGGGTGGACGGCAGGTGGGAATCATCTTCGAAGGTCGGGCCCGGTTTCCGATTCAGGTTCGACTGCCCGATCAATGGCGGTCTGAAATTGAACGGTTAAAACAGTTGCCCGTGGCTGAAGCCGGTGGCAAGCCAGTTCCGCTTGATGAACTCGCAGACATTCGGATTGAGGAGACACCTCCCTCAGTCGAACACGAGTCGAATCGTCGTCGGACATTTGTGTCGGCTAACGTTCGTGGACGAGATGTGGCGGGCTTTGTGGAGGATGCTCAAAAGGCAGTGGCGAAGCATGTTCCGATGCCGACAGGTTATGAGATTCGCTGGGGGGGCGACTTTGAGAACTTGCAGTCGGCCAGCAAGCGTTTGATTCTCATCACGCCTGTTGTACTGCTCATGATTTTCCTGTTGTTGTACACGTCGTTTAAGTCGACGCGTCTGGCTCTGTTGATTTTTCTGGCAGTGCCAATGGCGGCCAGCGGTGGCATCTTTGCCCTCCAGCTGCGTGATATGCCGTTTAGTATTTCGGCAGGTGTTGGATTTATCGCTCTGTTTGGTGTCGCGGTATTGAATGGTCTGGTCTGGGTCAGTGCGGCGGAGAATCTCAGAAAGTCCGGGATGCCTCTGCCGGAAGCGACTCGCGAGACGGCATTGTCTCGTCTTCGCCCAGTGCTGATGACGGCTTTGGTGGCCAGCCTGGGATTTCTGCCGATGGCTCTGTCGTCCAGTGACGGAGCGGAAATGCAGCGTCCTCTGGCCAGCGTAGTGATTGGCGGGTTGATCACGTCGACGTTGCTGACATCGCTCGTGGTTCCGGCGATTTATCCCTGGTTTGCAACGGGATTGTCGATGGAAAGTGACGACTGAGTCGTTTCTGAGCCGGCTTTCGCTCTACAATCTTGAGTCATGAGCTGAAACTTTGAGACAAAAATCAGCCAGCACCATCTCGATGAGTTCCAGGTGTTGATGCTGATTGTTGTCTTGATCTTCAGTTATAGACAGTGACTTTGATTCTTCCGGAAGCCGGCAATTAGCCTGCGCGACATGGTTTCGATTTCCTATGCTGACCAATCCTCAACTTTCCTGGACTGCCCTTGCGGCCTTTAGTCGTTCGATGTCGCGGATGATGGAGGCTGGCGTTGAGGTGCGGAAGTCTCTGCAGACTTCTTCGCGGCAATCGGCCGATCGTCGCATGGCCGGAGCGATCGAGAACGTCGTCGTGAGTGTTGCCAGTGGCCGAACATTGTCCGAAGCCTTCGAAAAAGAAGGCGAACTATTCCCGCCGTTGTTTCGAGATCTTGTTAACGTCGGTGAGCAGACAGGTTCTGTTCCTGAAGTCTTCAATGCACTGGCGAAATACTACGACTCCCGAATCAAGCAGGTCAAAGATTTTCGTGCGGCCATTGCCTGGCCGGTGATTCAGCTGGTGGCGGCGATTTGCATTATTGGTTTACTGGTATTCATTCTGGGGATTCTGCCGGCTGGCGAAAATGGTCAACCGTTCGATGTGTTAGGTCTGGGATTGTACGGAGCAACCGGCGCCGGAGTTTGGTTCATGGGATGGATTGGTGCTGCGGTTGCGGGTTTCTTCGTTTGGAAGATGGCCAGCAACAGCACGGCGTGGCAAGTTGCACTGCATCCCGTTTTGCTGGGCCTGCCGGTCATTGGTCCTTGCATGCGTTCGTTCGCAATTTCTCGCTTCTCCTGGTGCTTCGCGTTGACGCAACAGGCGGGGATGTCGATTAAGCCATCCCTTGAATGCAGTCTGAAGGCTACCGGCAACGGCGCGTTTCAGATGGCGCAGCCATTGATCTGGCAGGAACTGGCAGAAGGCGAAACATTGGCCGATGCGTTAACGGCTTCGAAGTTGTTTCCGAATGAGTATTTGCAGTTTGTGGCTACCGCGGAAGAGACCGGAACTGTTCCCGAACAACTGGATCGCATGAGCCATCTGTTTGAGGACGATGCTCACCGAGCGATGCATCGCATGACGGCCATCTTCAGTGGCGTCATTTGGGCCGGCGTCGCAGGAATTGTGATCTTCTTTATCTTCCGCATCGCGATGATGTATGTCGGCCTGCTGAATGATGCTGTGAAGCAGGCGTTGTGAGAGGTGTTGGCATTCGCCAAACACTCACACGCCACCGGGCCTGCCCGGTGGTTCAACGGCTTTTTGCACCACTCTCCCTGCCTGATCACGTTACGAGTTGTAGCCGGCAAATTGCGATTGTTGCAGAGGGAAGAGCGAAGAATTAGGGGGCCAAGTGGTGCAGAAGCCGTTAGACCACCGGGGCAGGCCCGGTGGCGGGTTGATTGTTGGGCACTGCTGCGAAGGCTCTTTCAAAACGCTGCCAGAGTTCTTCGACGGGTTCGATCCCGATGCTGATTCTTAGCAGCCAACGGCTGACGCCGCACTCTTCAACAAAGTCCAGCTCTGTGTAATGCGCCAGGATCGTGTACGGACAGCACAGAGTAAAATTTGTCCCCAGGTTCGGGCCCTTGCAGACTTCCAGACGGTCGAACACAACCGGTGTTGTCGTGGCCGGATTCTTCAAGACCACTGACAGCAGTCCGCCAAATCCGACTGATGGAGTTGAACCATCAGCTATAGCGGCAGCGCTTTCATTCAGGCTCGGGTGGTAGACTCGATCAACCAACGGATGCTGGCTCAGTCGTTTCGCAAGAGTCTCTGCGTTACTGTTGATCACAGAAACTCGTTCGCGAACATCGCGAGAATTCTTCTCGAGGACTTCCGCATCTGCATCAATCAGCATTTCCTCAAAGTCATCGTGCAGTGCAGCGCGAAGGCGGTCCGCATGTTTTGAAGCGGAGTTCAGCATGGCTGATCCGGCCAGCACATCACCGTAGCCACTGAAGTACTTGGTCAGGCTTGTGACCACAACATCCGCATAAGGCAGCACGTTTTGGTTAACGCAGGCGGCCAGCGTGTCATCGATGACGAGCACAAAACCATACTCATCAGCGAGACTTCGCAGCGTTACGAGGTCTGGGGTTGTGAGCAACGGATTTGTCGGTGACTCGCAGAATACGGCACTGACTTTTTCGGTCTTCAAAAGAGTTCGCAACGCTTCGATGTCGGCTCCGTTGCCAATCGGGTAGAAGTGGTACGCTGCCGGCTCGAATCGTTGCTGAATCTTGAGCGTGTCCACATACGGAAATCCAAACTGCACACTGGCGTTGTCCGGATCGTGTCGACGGATGGCTCGCCACACCGCTGCGATTGCCGCCATGCCGCAGGGAAAAATCCAGAGGTCATTTTTTGAGCAACCGCGAAGTTCGGCCAGTCGATTCAGAATCTGATCGCGAGCTGGTGTCGAAATACAGGTTACTCGCTCACCGCGCAATGCCATCTCAGCGCCGCGAGAAGAGATCACTTCGCCAGCATGTTGCCAGTATTCCTTCAGCGTTGAGAACTCTTTCGGATCGATGGCGACTCCGCAGAATGGCTGACCATTAACAGGGACCAGTGAGGCGGTCTTCACGCCTCGCCACTGCACGTAGCGAAGGGCTCGTTCGGCCGACTTACGTGTTGGAAAAATCAAGCCCGCAGAATCTGAACCAAAAACCTGGCGACAAAGCTGTCGCACAAATGGATGCAGGCAGAATCGAGGATACGCGGCCTTCAGCTTTGAAACGACTTCGGCGTCGCCCTCTTCGTACCGAATATTGTGTTCCCACAGCGGCAGGCAGGCGGAGACTGCATGGACCGAATCAGGCATTGGAAGTCCCAGATGTTCGGCTTTCCATCGGGGTGAAATGAGCAGATCGGCGGGCATGGGTAAATTCGTTGAAGCTAAATGAACCTGAGCAGGCGCAGTGGAGTTGGTGTCTCAGGAGAGATTCAAGGGACAGAAATACCGCGGGCCCGTTGGGCCAAAGGTGTCCGTCGAGCCAGTCATTCAACACAAAGTGTCATAGAATATGGCTCGGTAACCACATGATAGCAGGCATTTCTCCGGGGAAAACTCGCATTCTCGCCACTCCCCGACACTGATATTCTGCGTCCTCTGGCGGTATTTCGGTGACTCGGATGTCGGATACTGGCCAATTCAAGGATATGGCGATGAGAAGATTCCCACCAACGACAGTCAGGTTTCTGACTGTTTACCTCCATGCGTTGTCGTCCGCGATTCTCTGCCTCGTTGCGATATCGGGTCAATCGCTCGCTGCCGATGAAGCTCCGCGACGGGATCGACTGCATCGTCAGATACAGGAAAAACGTCAGGCGATCTTCGACGGTCTGCAGGCAGATTTGGAAAGTGTAGAGACGTGGTGCGACAAGCATGAAGTGCCCGAAGCGATTCCTCAGGTCCAGGCGATTCGTCAGTCGCTTGCTTCCCCAGAGCCGGATTTTGAGCCACCTCGTCTGGTGACTCCGGAAGTCGACGGGACTCTGCCGTTAGATGAGCAGCAGTGGCGACTTCAGATTCAGAATCATCGCCGCGAGCGAGGTGCGGAGCTTTATTCGCTGGCTCGACAGGCTCTGCGGAACGGCTTTCCCTCACTGGCATTCTCTCTGATCAGTGAAGTTGTTCGAATCGATCCGGACCACAAATATGCGCGATCTGTTCTGGGGCAATTGATCTTCAGCGATCCTCAACGCAAAGACGAACCGGGGTATGCCGGTGAATGGGTGTCTCAGTTTGAAAAGCAGATGCGAAGTGGCAGCAAGCCTCAGACGTTCCATCCTGAGTTTGGCTGGATCCCAGTCGCCAGTGTTTCTCGCTATGAAGAAGGTCTGCGTCCCTGGAAAGGTGGTTGGATTAGTGCGGAGAAGGAAGCCGAGCATCGTCGCGACTTTCGCAATGCCTGGGAAATTCCCAGTGAGCACTTCCTTGTCAAGACGAACGTCAGCCTTGAAGTTGGCCTTGAGTTATCGCAAAAGCTGGAACTGTACTACGAATGGTTGCAACAGCACTTCGCGGCATTCTTTGAGACGCCTGCGGCGCTGCAGGATCGTTTCGACAAAGCAACGCTGCGTGGTTCTTCGCAGAAACGTGGGCCTATGGAGTTGCACTTCTATGCGAAGCGAGACGAATATCAGAAACGCGTCGAAGGCAAAGTGCCGCCGAACCTGGAAACGACCGGCTACTACTCGCAGGAGACTCGTACAACGTACTTCTTTATGGATCGCAAAGAACGAACGCTTTCGACACTGTTTCACGAGGCGACCCATCAAATCCTCGACCTTCATACCCTGGAAGCTCGCCGTGCGGCTTCTCGCGCGCGGGCTCAGAGGACAAGGCAGAAGCCTGGCGATTGGGGCCTTGGTGAGCGGTCAAATTTCTGGATTATCGAGGGCTTGGCATGCTACTTCGAATCGTTCGAAGTCAATGATGGCAAGGTGTCGATCGGCCGTCCGGATCATGTGCGTTTTGTTCGAGCGATCGAACGTATGACATTGCCTGATGATCAGTTCTATCTTCCCAGTAAAGAGTTTTTGGCGCTCGGGAAGAATGACTTTATGCATCATCCGCAGGTCGCACCATTGTACACACAGGCCGCCGGGTTCACTCACTTCCTGATGCACTACGAAGACGGACTTTATCGAGATGATCTGATTACTCTGCTGGCTGCGATTTATCGTCCGGATGGAGACTACATCCTGCAGGAGCCGTCACTGGCACGCATCGCCGAGGTTACTCATAGTGCCTTTGATCAGCAGTATAGAACTCATATGCAGAATTTGGCGGAACAAATGAATGTTCAGCCGGACGAGAGTGGTGTTCAGACGCCCTGACCCTCGCAGTATCTCGTCTTGCTGTTTTCAGAGGTATTTTTTGATCGCTCAGGAGTGCGAGTCCAAAGCAAAGTTCCGGGATATATAACTGCGATCTGCAGCGATTCAAAATATGGGTGGATGTTCATTCATAGCCGTCCACAAACGGCGCACGCGGACGATCTGCGGACGATTCATTTTCAAAGTCGCAATCGTGACTTGTCCAATCTGAGTCTGCCCGATCAGCAATGTCGCATCGCTGCTCCACTCAAAGTGCTCGTTCCAAAGATTTAGATGTGGATGAAAAAGTGGAAACTCAACTGAAGCAGGATCGCTGGAACCGGAGGTCCGATCTGACTTGTAGCGATTGCAGGTAGGGCAAGAAAGGCAGAGGTTGTGAAAGACTGTTTCGCCGCCAAGGGAGCTTGGAGCGATATGTTCAAACTCAAATGTGACGACCGTCAGGGCTTCTGGTGTCCTGCAATATGCACAATGGTCGCGAAAATGCGTTCGGATGCGACGACGTAGCTCTGCGGGAATATAGACGCTCACGCCCCTGCCGCTTTCGCGTGCTGTTGAAGGGTGAAGCGAGATCGAGTCTTTAGAATCGTCAATTGATCCACTTGTGATAACAGTGCATCAAGTTCTGACGATTCAAGCGTAGTGAGCAGACCGTCAGATTTCTTTTCGAGTAATGTATCGAGCCGGGATTGTGCAGAAGGAGCCAGAACGCTGTTAGCAAGCGCTTCAAGCTCCTCTTCGCTAAGACTAGTTACGAGTTCATGTTCGTTTTCCATTACCCACCTGTGTGTAATGATGAATTCGGCTGCTCAGCGAAATCAAGAATCATTTGTTCGCCAGCATTTTCCGCGAATATCAGGAACTTGCAAGGTGGAAATTGGAGCGAGGGAACGGAGACCTACTTGCGAATAGCGCGCCAGCGGAGCCAGTGGTCGGCGAGGACGATGGCGACCATGGCTTCTCCCATGGGGACGAAGCGAGGCAGCAGGCAGGGATCGTGGCGGCCTTTTGTGCGGATCGTGGTTGGCAGGCCATCGCGAGTCACGGTGGCTTGTTCTTTGGCGAGACTGCTGGTCGGCTTGATCGCGGCTCGCAGAACAATCGGCATGCCGGAACTGATGCCTCCGAGCATTCCGCCGTGGCGGTTTGATTCGGTGGCAATCTCGACGCCTGCACGTGTTTGTCGAGATGTGAAGATGTCATTGTTCTGACTGCCGCGAAGTTCCGCACAAGCGAAGCCGTTGCCGTATTCGACACCGAGAACTGCGGGCAGGCTGAACAAGGCTTTTGCGAGATCCGCCTTGAGCTTGTCAAAGACCGGTTCACCTAATCCGGCGGGGATGTTGGTTGCGACGATTTCAGAAACGCCGCCGATGGAATCTGTGTCTCGGCGAACTTCGTCAATCAGTGCCACCATCTTCTCAGCGGCTGCATAGTCGGGGCAGCGCACGAAGTTGGAGGATCCATCCGGCAGCGTTTCTACCTGATGCAGCGTGACCTGTTCGGGGTTGGAAATCGTGGCCTTGATCGAACCGACCTGAGACACATAGCCGATGACTTGTCCCCCGAATTCCTGAGCGATCAGTTTCTTCGCGATGGCTCCTGCGGCGACTCGTGCGGTTGTTTCTCTGGCGCTGCTGCGACCGCCGCCGCGATAGTCGCGAAAGCCGTAACGAGCATCGAAGGTGTAGTCTGCATGCCCCGGTCGATACTTGTCGCGGATGTCAGAGTAATCGCCGCTGCGCTGGTCGGCGTTGCGAATCAGGATAGCGATGCTTGTGCCGGTGGTTTTGCCATCGAAAACGCCTGACAGGATTTCAGGTTCGTCTTCTTCCTGTCGCTGAGTGACAAGTGGGCTTTGGCCTGGTCGTCGTCGCTGCAAATCCGGTCGCAGGTCATCGACGCTGAGAGGCATTCCAGGAGGAACACCGTCGACGATAACAACATTGCCCGGCCCGTGGCTTTCACCGGCGGTCGTGATGCGAAACAGTTTTCCGAAGGAGTTGCCGGCCATGAAAGTCTTGTGTTCTGTAGAGAGGGCAATCCTCAAACCGCAGATTTGAAATCTGAAATTTGAGATTTGAAATTCGCAAACGAAGAGCAACGAATGTCACAAAGTCACAAGCTGTTTCATTTCTCGCACAGCACGTTCGAAGCCCACCATCATGGCTTGGGCTACGATTGAGTGACCAATGTTCAGCTCATGCACGCAGTGAATTTCTGCCACTCGGCGTACGTTGCGATAAGTGAGCCCGTGGCCAAGATTTAGTTTGAGTCCCTGAGCGTTGGCGTACTGACCAGCTTCGCGAAGGCGATCAAATTCGTATTCGACTTTTTCTGGGGTCCGAGCATCTGCATAACAGCCAGTATGGAGTTCGATGGCTTCCACGCCAAGCTCTTTGGCTTTCTCAACCTGAGCCACATCCGGATCAATAAACAGACTGCACATAATTCCAGCGCCCTGTAATTGATCGACGCATTGGCGGATGCGCAGGAAGTGAGTTTTCACATCGAGTCCTCCCTCAGTCGTAATCTCCTCACGTTTCTCGGGAACAAGGGTGGCCTGATCCGGAAGGACATTCAGGGCGATCTTTGTGATCTCGTCGGACACCGCCATTTCCAGGTTGAGACGGACTCGGCAGATTTCCTTCAGGAGACGCACGTCGCGATCCTGAATATGACGCCGGTCTTCACGCAGATGGACTGTAATCGCGTCCGCTCCACCCAATTCCGCGAGAACTGCTGCATGGACTGGGTCAGGTTCGTTGGCACGTCGAGCCTGACGGACCGTGGCGACGTGGTCGATGTTCACACCCAACAATGGCATTGGATAGATGCTCCGCTGAAATGTCTGAATTGAAGAGTACGCAATTGTTGTGAGGCACGTCGATTTTCACCAGTGAACGGGCTCGCCGGGACGGGGAATTCATCAGCCGGAACGCGTTAGCGTCCAGTTTTTCCTGCTTGCTGGGTGAAAGCTGCGGTCGCGGTTATCAGTTTCTGGAACGCAGTTTGCATTTTGACGGGCAAAAACGCGGACCTCTGCCGTTCCGGCAGTTTCGCGCGATCAAGGGTCGTACACTGGCAACGCTTTGAAAAAGTTTTTGAGGTGTCCACGATCCCGGTGGAGGAGCGCCTCGATTGTATTCTCTGCCAAAGTCGCGACCATGTGTTGCTGGTCTGCGGGGTTTGAGAGTTGTAGAAAAAAGTCCGGGACTTCGTCGGCTGCGGCATCTAGATGCCCATCAGGCCGATCGTGGGCATGTTATTGGTTTAGATGTCCGGCCGATTGGCCGTGTGGTTCAGGGTGAAGCCCTGGTTGGATAGATCAGAAGGCAGAGAAACGAGCTAATGAGTTCAAAATCCAGCACTTCGTCTGACGTGATGATCGAGGCCCGAGGGCTGAGCAAGTTCTATGGAGAATTTGCGGCGACTCGTGACGTGACGTTTTCCGTGCCTCGTGGGCAGGTTTGTGCGTTTCTCGGACCGAACGGGGCCGGGAAAAGTACGACCATGAAAATGCTGACGGGATTCCTTTCGCCAAGTCGGGGGGAAGCGTTTCTTGCGGGCTACAACGTTGCCGAGAACCGCATTGCGGCCAGTGAGCATCTCGGGTATCTGCCTGAGAACGGTCCGCTCTACGTGGAGATGACTCCTGAGAGTTTGCTGCAATATATGGGTGAAGTTCGCGGCTTGAAGGGCGACCTGCTGGCCCAGCGGATGGCCTGGGTTTCTGAGAAGTGTTCACTTGCAGAAGTCTGGCGGAAGCCGATTTCGAAACTATCGCGTGGTTTTCGTCAGCGAGTCGGGATGGCTCACGCGATGTTGCATGATCCTGATGTGTTGATTCTCGATGAGCCAACCAGTGGTCTTGATCCGAACCAGGTCCACGGTGTTCGTGATTTGATCCTCGAATTGGCAAAGACGAAGACGATCTTGTTGTCGACGCACATCCTGCAGGAGGTTCGTGCGGTCTGCAGTCGAGTGGTAATGGTGAATAACGGACGCGTAGTGTTTGATGGTCCGACGGGTGATTTGGGCAATAACGAAGTCGACATGGAACAGCAATTCCGCAAGCTGACTCACAGTGCTGCGTGATTGAGACCACGACTTGTTTTTATTTGATACACGGTCTGCTGATTCGTTTTGAGGCTGAATAAGACTCAATAAAAACGTCGGTTTGCAGATTTCCGATTCTTATCCAGAGCGAAGGTGTGTGCATGTTTCGCAGTCATGTAATTCTGGCGGTAGCCAAGCGGAATTTCCGCAGTTACTTCTCCGGGATTCTCGGATATCTCTTCATCCTTGTGTTCTGCGTCGCCTCGGCCGCAATGGCATTTTCGGCTTCCTTCTTTGCCGCAAACCAGGCAACGCTCGATCAGTTGACCGCCGGGTTTCCCTGGCTGTTGCTGTTCGTGATTCCTGCGATCACGATGACAGCATGGTCCGACGAGCGAAAGCTGGGTACCGATGAATTGCTGTTTACGCTGCCGTCCACAGAAATTGAAGTGCTGGCCGGAAAATACCTCGCGGTCTTTGGTGTGTACTCCGTTGCACTGGCGTTTTCGCTGGTCAACGTTCTTGTCCTGATCTGGCTGGGTTCCCCCGACATGGGAGCCGTAGTCAGCAGCTATGTGGGATATCTGCTCGCGGGCGGTGCATTGCTGGCGGCCGGAATGTTGGCCTCATCTTTGACGAATAGTTCGACTGTCGCCTTTGTCCTGGGAGTCGTCTTTTGCTGTGTACCAGTGATGCTGTATTACGTCACGGATGTTGTGGAGTGGATTTATGGTCTATTCGGCAAAGGGGCTGAACTCTATGACCTTCGAAATCGCCTGACGTCCATGAGCCTTCAGCAGCAATTGCAGGACTTCAGTGTTGGGGTTCTACCGTTCACCGGGATTGCCTGGTTCGTGTTCTTTGCAGGCGTCATGTTGTATTTGAATCTGATTGTGATTTCGCGACGTCGCTGGTCAGCGGGGCAGCAGGTCGGGATGGGGACGCAGTTTGCTATTCGAACCGGCTGTGTTCTGATCACAGCGGCCAGTTTGATGACCATCTTCTGGACTTATCCGGCTCGAGCGGACTTGTCCGCAGAAGATCTCTTCACGCTCTCCGACGCCACTGAGAACACTTTGCAAGGTTTGAAGGAAACTCAACGGATCACGATTCAGTCGTTTATCAGCCCGGATGTGCCTGGGGATTATGTCGAAACCCGACGCCAGCTTCGCGGATTGCTGCGTGAGTTTGAATTGAGCAGCGGTGGTGCAATCACCTGGCGTGATATTGCCGTTGAGCCATTCAGCGAAGAAGCCGAGCAGGCTCGCGCGTTGGGGATTGAGCCTGTCCGATTGCAGTATGAGCGAGACGGTAAACGCGAAGAGGCAGAAGTCTTCCTTGGTGCGTTTATTCAGAGTTCGACTGACGAACTGGTGATCCCGTTCTTTGGGAAGGGGCTTCCAATTGAGTATGAGCTGACTCGATCACTGCGAACGGTGTCTCAGGAAAAACGATTGACCGTCGGTGTGCTTGTGACAGACGCACGAGCGACCTCGGAAGGCGAAGGCGGTGGAAAGTGGGAGATCGTTCGAGAGCTGGAAAAGCAGTATAAAGTTGTCGCGGTCAATCCTTCTCAGCGCATTCTGGTTGATGAACAGAAGGCCGATGAGAAGAGCGAAGGCGAAGAGACCGCTAAGGATCCTGAAGAGAAAAAGGATGATGCGGCGGAGCCTGGTGACAAGGACAAGAAATCTGCCGAGGGCTTTGATGTTTTAATCGCGGTGATGCCTTCTTCGCTGACTCAGCCGCAGATGGAGAACCTTGTCGAATACGTCAAGGCGGGAAAGCCGACTCTGATTTTTGACGACCCCTGCCCTTTCGTTTTCCAGTCTCAAGCCGGTTTAGCAATGGCTCCGAAATTGCCGAAACCCGGTGGGGGCGGTGGCATGTTCGGCGGTGGTCCTCCACCAGAGCAGAAAGCCGATGGGGGCGAAGCGACTTCGCTGATGAACCTGTTGAACGTGAAGTGGGATAACGGTCAGATTGTTTATGACCGCAATAATCCGCATAATGAATTTGGCACTTTGCCACCGGAATATGTTTTCGTTTCTCGCACAGGAAATCAGTCGTCACCGTTTGGTGAAGAGAGCACGGTTTCGAAGAGCCTGCAGGATCTGGTGATGCTGTATCCGGGATCGATCATTGATCGTGCGGGTCGTAAGGAGCAGGAGTTTATCCCGCTGCTTCGCACCAGCCGTGAGTCGGGTCTGCTGGATTGGGAAGACTACACCGCTCCATCATTCAATCCGTTTGCCGGTGGGCAGACAGTTGAAATTAATCCGAATCCTCGTCGTCGCGATGACAATGATTCCCATGTGATTGCAGCACAGATTCGAAATAAGTCGGCAGAGTCGCCTCTGAACGTGATCCTGTGCTCCGATATCGACATGATCACGGACTGGTTTTTCCTGGAACGTAACAGAGGCATGTTGGGCGTTAAGTTTGATAACGTGACCTTCGTTTTGAATGCTGTCGATGCGCTGGCTGGTGATGAGACATTCATTCCTTTGCGGTCTCGTCGAGCAAGTCTGAGAACGCTGAAATTTGTCGAAGATCAGACCAGCTCGATGAGAAAGAACCTGAATAAGGAAGAGAAGGATGCTCAGGATCAGATGGATGCTACTCTGAAGAAAGCGGAAGAGGAGCTTCGAGCAGAGATTCAGAAGATCGAAGAGAATGCTGAACTGGATGCTCGCAGTAAGGACGTTCAGATGCGTCAGAAGGAACAGCAGTTGAATCGACAGCTTGAACTTCAGAAGGAGCAGCTGGAGCGTCAATTGAATTCTCGGGTTCGTAAGTCAGGGCTGGAGATGAAGCGAGAGATTCGCCGAGTCGAAAGCACCGTGAAGATTGTGGCCTGTATCATTCCGGCGATCCTGCCGGTGTGTTTCGGAATGCTGTTCCTCGGGCTTCGGAATCTTGCAGAGCAGCAGTCCATTAATCCAAATCGCAGAAAGAGCTGATACCACGGCAGACGGGTGATGCGGGATGCAGGCAGGTTTGCCTTGAAATTCTGCCTCCTGAAGTGTTGCCGGGTACCGGAGTGAAGTGGTCTGTCGCCCTTGCTCTTATCAAAGTAAGTCTTTAGTCAATTGGGTGTTTCCATGAACGCGACAAGTCGAACTATGGTATTCGTTGGAGTGGCTGCGGTTGCTGCTCTTGCCGCGATGGGTGTTCGATTCGCCAATCAGCCAGCAGCCATTGAGGGCTTCTCGGATGTCGGTCAGGCTTTTTTTGCGGACTTCAACGATCCATTAAAAGCCATGGAACTTAGTGTCGTGAAGTACGATGCAGAGACTCGCGAACCGCTTTCGTTTTCCGTGAAGCAGAACGACAAGGGATTCTGGGTGATTCCGTCGCACCATGATTATCCAGCGGAAGCAGCAGAGCGTCTGGCCAAGACGGCGGCATCGTTGATCGGTATCAAAAAGGTTGCTCTGCAAAGTCGCAGCAAAGACGACTGGGCTCGTTATGGTGTTGAAGATCCGAGTGCTGAAGTGGCCGTCGCTGCAGCCGAAGCTGACGATAAAAAGGAAGAAACGCGAGGAACCCGGATTACTTTACGAGACAACAGCAGCAACTCCCTGGTAGATCTGATCGTGGGTAAAGCGGTTGAGGGTCGAGAGAAGCATTTTTACGTTCGTCAGCCCGACAAGAACCCGGTGTTTATTGCGAAGCTGGATGCAGATCTCTCAGCAAAGTTCAGTGATTGGATCGAGCCGGATTTGTTGAAGCTGAATCAGAATGACATCGTCAAGGTGACCGTTGATCAGTACTCCGTCGACGAAGAGCAGGGCGCGATTCTGCAGGGCGAAGTTTTTGATTTCCAGAAGGACAAGACCACCAGCAAGTGGAGCATGACAGGTTTGAATCCTGACATGGAGTCGCTGAAGGAAGCGGCCGTTACCGATATCACAAAGAACCTGGATCAGCTGAAAATCGTCGGTGTGAGGCCAAAGCCTGAAGGTCTGAATGCAGACCTGACGGTGTCGCCTGAGGTCTCTCAGAATCCCCTGCTCGTTCAGGTGCTGCAGTCTGATATGCAGCGTCAGGGGTTCTATATCGCTCGAGGAGAAAACAAGAAGGTGAAGCTGGTTTCCAATGAGGGAGAGCTGATTGCCGGCACGAACAATGGCGTGCGGTACACTCTGTACTTCGGTGAGATCGCTCGCGGAACTGCGAAGGACATTGAAACCGGTTTGAATGATAAGAAGCCAGCGGAAGGCGAAGCGAAAACTGAAGGTGAAAAGGCTGCCGAAGGTGCAGAGGCGGATGCTGCGAAGCCCGAAGATAAGCCTGAAGGTGAAGAGTCGGGTCCACGACGTTACCTGCTGGTTAAGGTCGACTACGACGAATCACTGCTGGGGCCAAAGCCGACGGAGCCAGTGGCTCCAGAGAAGCCAGCAATCCTGAATGAAGGCGCTGCTCCAGCTCCAGAGGATGACAAAAAGCCGGAAGCTCCAGCGGATGCTCCTAAAGAGGCGGCACCTGCTGCGGAAGAGAAACCAGCGGCCGACGCGGCACCAAAGGAAGAAGCGCCGAAAGAAGAAGCACCTGCACCTGAGAAGGCAGCTGAACCAGCTGCGGAGAAGCCTGCAGATCCGGGTTCTTGTGATGAGCCAGCGGCCGCTGAACCCGCTGCTGCAGAACCGGCGACTCCTGCTCAGGAGGCTGCTCCTGCGGCAGAAGCCAAGCCAGCTGAACCAGCCGCTGCAGCTCCCGCCCAGGAGGATCAACCTGCACCTGCCGAGGGCGAAAAGCCAGCGGCTGAAACTCCAGCAACTGCGGCTCCTGCTGAAGGTGATGCACCGGCGGCAGCGCCTGCTCAGCCGCCTGTCGATCCCAAAGCAGAAGCTCAAAAGCAGTACGACCAGGCCATGGGCGAATACGAAGCAGCAAAGGCCGGCTTCGAAGGTGCATTGAAGGCCTGGGACAGCAAAGCAAAGGAAGGTAAGAAGAAGGCCGACGAGCTTTCTTCTCGATTCGGTGCCTGGTACTACGTGATCTCTTCTGAAAGCTTTGAGAAGTTCAAGCTGACTCGAGATGCGGTCGTTGGCCCAAAAGAAGAAGCGAAGCCAGCTGATGGGGCTGGGGTTCCGGGAGCCGGTGGACCACCAAGTTTTGATCTGCCAGGACTTGGCCTCGGCCAATGATAATCGAGGCTCACGACGTGTTGAGCTGAACTCAGCTTCTGAATGGCTAGAGACAGGTCCGCCGTGTGGAAACATACGGCGGATTTTTTACGCCCTGCATTTGCCTCGCTGAAGCCGGCGGCAAATGTTTGCTCGTTACCGAGATTACCAAAGTTGGACTCAACCGACTTTGACGACCGTGACGATTGTAACACCTGGAGGGCCGCGCCCTGCGCGGAGCTTCGGCAGAATCTGCCGAACGACCTGTCACCTTAATCAGCACTGATTTGGGAACTTCCTCGTGTCCACATCGAAACCAACGTCCCCTGCTCTGCCGTCGTCCCACTTAGCAGGATCGCAGTCTGTTCGTCCCCAAGCGAATACCTCGACCATGACCGGGATCGTGGTCGGTCTGGGTATGACCGTCGTGTTCTACATCGTGGCCCCGTTGGCGGCGAAGCCGTTTGATGGTGGCCCGGCGTTTGTCCAGAGATACTTCTGTGGGCATCCTCTGGAGTATGTAACGTCGGCAATGTTCTTTGTGGGAATGGGGATTCTCGCCTCCAAACTTATGGCGTTGCCGGGCGAGCGTCGAGCCATTCGATCGATCGCCGAGTTGGCAAATAAAGGTGGCTGGGCCACCAGAAGTTCATCGTCGCCGGTGGTTGTTGATTTAATTTCAGGCTGGCACAAGCAGGCTCATCTGCAAAGATTCGTTCGGACAGTTGTCGCGCGACGACTGACTGAGGTATTGCACTATGTGCGAAATCGTGAAGACGGAAGCGGACTTGAAGACCATTTGAGATATCTGGCTGACCTTGCTTCGGATCGACTTCTTCAGAGTTATTCGTTGATTCGAACGGTCACGTGGGCAGTCCCGATCATGGGTTTTCTTGGTACCGTCGTCGGGATCACAATGGCCATCGCCAATGTGACGCCTGAGCAACTGGACTCATCACTTCCGGAGGTCACCTCTGGTCTGGCGGTTGCCTTTGACACGACCGCTCAGGCTCTGGGGATGTCGATGATATTGGTGTTCAGCACGTTCCTGATTGAACGCGGTGAGCAGACCAATTTGAATGAGATCGAGCAGTTCGGGATTGACCATCTCGTCCCTTCGCTCACGACGGAGACATCGACAACGCAGTCCACTGGGATTCCGGCACTGACGGACTGGACGTCCCAGATGCTGTCGCAGCAGACGGAGTTCTGGAATCGGCATTTGATGTCATTGCAGACAGGCTGGGCAGAGTCTTTGGCTCAGCAAACCGATTCTTTGGCTCAAGCGTTAAATCAGGAAACACAGCAGACGCTGGAAGTTCATCGAGAGAGTATCAGCGTGTCGCGAGATCAGTACGCGGCGTCGTTGCAGCAGAGTACTCAGGCATTCACGCAGCAGATGCAGAATACGATGATGGCCTTTGTCGATCGCGTTGATGCATGGCAGAACGCTATGCAGGCGACCACGCTGTCATCAGCTGGTCAGGCGGAAGAGCTGCATCGACTGGGACGCACGCTGCTGCAGATGACGGAATCAGAAGAACGGCTGATACAACTGCAGGAACAGCTCAATAAGAATCTGCAGACGCTTCAGGTGGTGGCAACTTTGGAGCAGACCGTCAACAGTCTCAACGCCGCCGTCAACGTGCTCACGGCAAAGACCGCGCTGCGTGTTGCGGCATAATACGGCCGTCGAGGCTTATAACCGGGTGTGATGGGCATTCTGGCCCGTCGCGAGGAAGTCGGACAAGAATGTCCAGCGTACATTTTTCATGATGTGTCGTGATCGCGAAGAAGCTCGAATACTTCTCAAGGTGGTGTTAACAAACGATTCATGGCTCGGCGACATCACAACAATTCGATATCGCTGTTTCCGTTTCTGGCGGTACTCGTCTGCGCTATGGGATCATTGATCCTGTTGCTGCTGGTGATGACACGCAAGATTCGCCAGGATCAGTACGTTGAGAACAATGCGGTTGTCGAATCGGCAGCGTCAGAAGTCAATACTGAGTTGGCCGCTCGGATTGCTGCTTTGGAGAAGCAAATCTCCAGTGCGGAACTAAATCTGAATTCGCTGCAGGAAAATGCTCAGGCCTATCGGTCATCGGTCGACGAAAGTCAGGTACGGATTACTGACCTTGAGTCAGAGTTGGCGCGGCTTCGGGAGAAGCTCAAAGGTACGGACGCTGGTGCTGTTCCTGTCGCTGAGTCTCTGGCGGAAACTCGAAAGTTGAAGGCTGAGGAGGTCGCGCTGCTGCGTCAGTTAAAGGACACAGAGAAGCGACTTCTCAGCAAACAGCAGCAGCTTGCAAAGGCTCAGGATGCTTCCAATGAGGCATCATTGGCTCTGCAGGAGAAGCACTCAGACCTGTTGAAATTGCGGGATCAGGTTGACGAGGCTCGAAGCAACCTGGCCAAAGTCTCAGGGACTTCCACTTTGCTGGAGTTTTCAAATCCAACGGGGACGGAACGTACGCCAATCGTCGTTGATGTTTCCGGCAAAGGTTTTGAAATATATCCCAACGGGATTCAAATCACTCCCGCGGATATGGAAGGTTTCCCGGTTCGCGACAATCCCTTTCTCGCTGCGATCCTGACGATTCATCAGCATCGCTCGAAAGGCAGTGTCACCGGCGCGCCGTATGTGTTGCTGCTGGTGCGTCCTGATGGAGCGTTGCCTTTTTATGGTGCTCAGCGGATCCTCACAGAGTCCAATATTCATTATGGATATGAGCTTCTGGAAGCGAAAGACTCGGTTGTTTCTGGTACTCCGGATTCGACCGAGAAACCTCTCGTTACGAAGTCGATTGATGAGGCTTTGCGGCGGCGCGAGAATCTTTATGCAAAGCTCATGGCTATTGCTCAGCAGAAATCAGGTGCGTCCGGGCCAGCCGGTGATCCTGCGAACGGCAAAGGTGAACGTCGACTGACTGTGCGCCCCGATGGTCGAGTGTTGATGGAAGAATCGCCGCGACAGCGACCAGTCGATGGCCGTTTTTATGCAGGTGGTGTCGCGCCACCACCGTCGCATTTTCAGAAGCGTCCAGTCGGTGGTTATGGAGGCCGGAATCCGGACCAGATGACGGCGGACGATGCGGAGAAGCTGGCTGATGAATTTGCGGAACGATACGCCAAACAATACGAGTCTGCTCGAGCACTTGCAAACACTGCGGTCACAGAAGAAGAGCCGAAGTCCGCAGAAAAGCCTGTGCCGGCTGTGAAGGATTCTGAAGAGTCGTTGAGATCTCCGGAAGAACGACGATTTGCCGAGACACTGTTTGCCAACGATGGCAGCATCACGTCGTCTCTGGCGGAAAAGCCGAAGAAGTCGGTTCTCGCGAAAACGGCAAAAACGAAATCGGAGCCAATGAGTCCACAGGAAAGCCTGTTGACCAGCAGCGGATCCGGTGATGATCAACCTGCGACGGGAATCCCGGATCTTTCTCGCGTTGACCCGGATCTGTTGAAGCGACTGAACTCCGGCAAGCAGCCTTCGGGCAGTGAGATGACGCCGATTGGTATCACGGTTTTTGTCGATGAACACCACATGACGGTGGATCAGCAAGCGGCCGTGGAGATTACTCCTGATACTCTGGATGCGGCATTTGCTTCGCTACTGACAGGTATCAATGCGGAAGTCGAAGATCGGAAGAAGAAGCCCGATGAACCCGTCATGCCGATCGTCAAATTCATCGTCAGCCCTGGCGGCGAAAAGTGGCGAATCCCGTTGGCACATTCATTAAAACGAACCGGCATTCGATCGGCTACGGTTTATGAACTGACTCCATACATGACCACAACCGATGACACCGGGCGTGCCTGGGTGAGTGACGAGGGCGAGTAATGAAGGGTCACGGATTGACAGGCGTTCGTTTACCGCCAAGCCGGAATTGGTGATGGGCGAAGTCGAATTTTTTTGGGATAGTCTGGGGATTCATAGTCAGTGTTTTAGGCCCGGAGGGTCGGCACATCCACTGCCGGGGTCGTAAGGCCCCGGAAAGGGAAGATCAAAATAACTTAGGCCCGGAGGGCCGACTTAATCACTGAGAAATTGTTATATCACCCATGATTTGTTGATGCGTTGTGTCAGCCTTTCAGGCCTTTTGGAGTTCGTTTTAATGATTCCGGGGCCTCACGGCCCCGGCAGTGGATGTGCCAGCCCTATCGGGCCTCCACCGCAAAAAGCGGGTTCGATGATTTCTCATCCATGATATGAACGAATCGTAGTCACGACCTATCGTGATTCCGCCGTTGGTGAAATTCATTACCCATGGCTGACTGGGCGCAAGAGGTTATTGATCGGCCTGAGAGCGAGTTCCAGAAGAAGTAAACTTCATGAGTCGACGATCACAAAGACCTGAACTTGAATTCGGATCCGACTCCTTCCTGGACGTCGTGTGTAACATCGTCGGCATTTTGATCATTCTGATTGTCGTCGTTGGTCTGAAGGTTCAGCGTCAGCCTCGAGAACAGGAAGCTCTGACCGCAGCCAGAATAGAAGCAACTCGCGCCGATCAGGAGACAATCCTTGCCGAGCGTCAAAGAACATTAGAACAGCTCAACACTGCTGAAGCAGAGGCAGTCCAGGCCGTCAGTACGCTTGAAAGCCAAAGCGCGGAGGCGGAAGAGAAAATTCGGCAGGCGATGGAAGCACAAGAGCTCGCCAATCAACAACTGCTGGCTCTGCAGGAAAAGGCCGACCGAACCCAGAAGCAGGCTGCTGATCTGGAATCCGATAAAGCCGCGATCGCTGCACGAGTGGCGTCGCTGAAGGCTGCGATTGATGAGAAGGGTCGAGAAGCTCTTAACGCGGGAAAGATTCTTGCGACGGCGATGAAGGCGGAACAGGATCTCAGCAAGAAGTTGGAGACGACTGTCGCCGAGACGCAGGAGCTGCGTGAACTTCTGGAGAAGACCGAGGAAGCCGCGGTTCCAAAGAATCGTCTGCAGCATCGCCTTTCACCAGTTACCAAACCGGCTGAGAAAGAAGAACTGCACTTCCGGCTTAGCGAAGGCCGCATTAGTCGAGTGCCACTGGAAGAATTGCTTGAGCGCCTCAAAGATCAGGTGATGACTCGTCGTACCGCTGTGATGAGATTCAACCAGTTTGATGGCGTGGTCGGGCCGGTTGATGGCTATACGATGAGCTACACCGTGGAGAAAGATGGCCCATCAACGCTGGAGGCTCTGCAGTCCGGCGATGGGATCACTCGGCTGAATGTGACTCGTTGGACAATCACGCCCGACGAATCGCTGGTAGCCGAGACCATTGAAGAAGCTGTGCGACCGGGTTCACGTTATCGCCAGAGAATTGAAACCGCCCTGCCCGATTCCGTGGTCACGATGTGGGTTTATCCGGACTCATTCAAAGGCTTCTCAACTCTGCGCGAGGTCGCTCATGGGTTGCAACTGCGAGTCGCTGCTCGCCCCTTGCCCGAGGGAACTCCGATCGTAGGCTCGCCAAGCGGCAGCCGATCAACGGCCCAATAAGGATCACGCGTCAGCGAGCTTGTGGTGCCGTACATCCGTCCGCTTTGGTGACGGGCTTCTTGCGGTTATTGCCTCCCACAAATGCGCGCCGCGACCCATGCCACCCCTCTCAACCGTGGCAAAGCACGGAATTCTCACGCGGACTTTCGGCCCGTAAATCTTTCCTTCTTTTGCCTGTGATTTTTGCTGCCTACAATGGTGGTCTTCATTCCTGAGGCAACGTGAGAGTTGTTTTCTTTCTGCGTGAGTATCCCATGTTTCGTTCATTGCTTTGTGGTCTTGTCACCTTCGCTGTTTGCTCAGTCAGTCTGATCGTTTGTCCTTCTGAACTGTTTGCCCAACAGGATTATCAGCCGAAGATTGCTGCCGCGTCCGGTGATGCAGAGTTGGCGCTCAAGGGCTTTGTTGTCCCGGAGAACATGAGCGGAAAGCTGATGGCCGCTGAACCGATGTTGGCCAATCCGGTATGTTTCACCGTAACCAATGATGGTCGCATCTTTGTTTGTGAGACGTTCCGCCAGGAAGTTGGTGTCGAAGATAATCGTAACCACATGAACTGGCTGGAGAATGATCTGCAGCTCGAATCTGTCGAAGAACGTGCGGCGATGTTTCGCAAATACATGGGCAGCGATGTTCAGAAATGGGCGACGGAACATGATCGAATTCGCCTGCTGCAGGATACCGATGGCGATGGCACTTTTGATCGAGATACGCTGTTCGCTGATGGCTTCAATGACATCATTGATGGCACCGGTGCAGGAGTCATCGAGCACAACGGGCGAGTTTATTACACCTGTATTCCAAAGCTGTGGAGCTTTGCTGATGCCGACAACGACGGCATAGCGGAACAATCAGACGCATTGCATCACGGCTATGGTGTTCGCGTTGCTTTTCGCGGACACGATATGCATGGTCTGGTTGTTGGTCCCGATGGTCGGCTCTACTTCAGCATTGGGGACCGAGGCTTCAATGTTGTGACCAAAGAGGGAACTCGACTGAAACGTGTCGATACCGGAGCCGTGTTTCGCTGCGATATGGATGGTAGTAATCTCGAAGTCTTCGCCTACGGTCTGCGGAATCCTCAGGAACTGGTGTTCGATGATCA
>JBPOIW010000068.1:0-31532 GCA_052034165.1 Planctomycetota bacterium
GCTGATAACTTGCGTGGTTGAACATGCCGGTGCCGGGGAATCGTGACGGTGAGGGATCCGTCGTTTTAGTAATTTATAAAGAAACGCCGTATTGCCAAGAGTAAGCGGAAGAAAAACAAGAGAATCAAAAGCGCAGCGGTGCGGGAGCTGTACGGAGATATTAAGCCCGGTCGTGGAAACCAGAAGGTTGAGCGCGGCAAGGCAAAGTACCTCGGCGGTAACGGTCGCAAGACGACGGGAATCACGAAGCGAGTCTACCGGAAGAACCTGAAGAAGATTCAGGTCTTGGAAAACGGTGCTGTCGTCCGCCGTCGCGTTCCCGTGAGCCTGATCCGCTCCGGCGGAATCGTGAAGCCAGTCGCAAAAGATCCATTTGCATTGCCAGACGCTAACTGATCAGTCTGGTGCAAACATACGATACCGAAAAAGGCCCGCGGATCTCCGCGGGCCTTTTTTTATCAAAGCCCCGCTGCAACTTCTTTTGTCTTGCCCTGTTTGACCATTGCGCGAACGCAGGTCAGGCCATCGATCATTCAGCAGAACCTGTGTTTCAAGCCAGCACTTCATCAATGCGGCGACCACCATTCACAACCGGCACCGGACGTCCTAGCGGAGTCGTATAAACCTTGTCAGAGTCAACTCCCATCAACGAAAAGATGGTCCGCAGAAGATCCTGAATTCCATAAGGATGAGTCGTCGGCAAACTGGCCGTCGCATCGCTCGCCCCAATCACCGCGCCTCGCCGAATACCGCCGCCAGCCAGAATCACGGTCTGGCACTGAGACCAGTGGTCGCGCCCGGCATCGTTGTTGATGCGAGGCGTGCGGCCCATTTCCCCCATCATGACTACGAGCGTTTCATCCAGAAGACCTCGCTCATCAAGATCAGTAATCAATGCACTGAATGCTCGGTCGGTCGGAGGGCACAACGCTTTTTCATGGCTGGTGAAGTTGTCAAAATGAGTATCCCAGCTGCCGTGTTCGATTCCGATAAACCGGCTGCCGCCTTCCACCAGCCGTCGCGCTAACAACGCGGACTGGCCAATCGAACTGTAACCATAGCGTGTGCGAGTCTCTGGCTTCTCTGCAGCGAGGTCGAAAGCCGCTCGTGCTTTTGGCGATGTCACAATCTCCATTGCTTTTTCATAAAACGCGGTCAGCTTCTGAGCAGGTCCGGAAGCCGGTGAATTCGCGCCTGCCAATGTCTCAGCCTCCGCCAACAATTTTCGACGACGTGCAAAGCGTTCCGACGAGACAGAAGCCGGAGCATCCAGATCCTGCACTTTGAAATCCGGCTGCGATGGATCATTGTTGATTGTGAAAGGAGCATAGGCAGCCCCATAAAAGCCCGGACCGCCCGGCCCCAGCGGATTGGGAAGCTCAATATACGGCGGCACTTCGCCACCCGGGCCGAGTTCCCGGCTAACGATGGAGCCTAAGGAAGGGTACAACTCATTGAACGGAACTCCCTTAGCCTGACCATCGGCAAAGCTGGGGGGATATCCCGTCATCAGCCAGTGCCTCCCCGTCTGATGAGCATTGTCGGCATGACTGTGAGATCGCAGGATCGTGTACTTGTCTGCAATTTGAGCACACATGGGCATCAGTTGACTGATCTGCGTGCCGGGAACGACTGTCGAGATAGGATTGAAGGGACCTCGAATTTCCCTGGGAGCATCGGGCTTCAAGTCCCACATGTCGATATGACTGGGACCGCCTTCCAGCAGGAAAAAGATGCACGCTTTGGCTTTGGGAGCGAATGGCGTCGCGGCCTGAGCCTGCAATTGCAAGAGCGTCGGAAGCGTCAGTCCTCCCAGGAGGCGAGTCGCACCGAGCGTCAGCATTCTTCGACGTGAAACACCATCACAATAACGGCGATCGGATCCAAAGGCTTTGCCGAACATCTGCGCGTCTCCGGATGTACTGGAAGTTCGTCCCAGGGAACATCGAAGACCGCCAAATCGGCCCAAGTACATTTCGAAACCGACTTAGGACCAGTCCCGTAAAACTTCCGTAGCTGAAGTCGTGAGACTTCAGTCCGAACTCTCACGAGTTCGGCTACCACAGGAACTTATTTCGGGACCGTTCCTTAGTAGCGGAATTCGTGAGGATTCCCGGCAAACTCATAGCGGAATTCGTGAGAATTCCGAGTGAGTCCAGAAGTCTCACGACTTCTGCTACAGGTTATGAAATGACTTCGACAGACTCAATGTCAGTCAACGATGACAACTACACAGGTTATGTTATCACGAGAGCCCGCTGCCAGAGCAGCGTTCACAAGTTTCTCCGCGAGGACCTGTGGATCATCGGAAGTCAGCAACAGTTTTGCAATCTCCGGGTCCTTGAGTCCATCGTTCAAGCCATCGCTGCACAGAATGAAGCGATCTCCGGACTGAGGCGTCACTTCAACAGCAACACCGCCAGACGCTCCATCACGACTGCCCAGATACTTGTAGAGCACGTTGCGATAACGGTGAGTCTTCGCCTCTTCGGCATTGATCGTCCCGGCATCCAGCAATGCCTGAGTCAGGGAGTGATCTGTCGTAAGCTGACGAAATTTTCCCGCTCGCAGTTCGTATGCGCGACTATCGCCAACGCCAAAGAAGAAAAAGCGATCAGCCGTGCGGACCATCATCACGACGGTCGTGCCCATATTTCGCAGGCCCGGCTCGATCTCACTTAATGCGATAATCTCGGTGTTCGCGTAATTGATGGATTTTTCAAGAGCCTCATTGACTGATCGAGCATTCCCTTTCTGGAAGTCGAGCAGCTGTTCAAGCTTTTTCGGGATCAGCTCAACCGCCAACGCGCTGGCTCGTTCTCCGGCACTCTGGCCTCCCATACCGTCGGCAACAATCAAATATCTCTGCTGCTTGTCCAGGCAGACGCTGTCTTCGTTGTTCTCGCGGTAGTTGCCGGTAACGCTAAGGTGACCAGTCCGGATTGAAACCATGGAATTGTCCAGAGAACGAGAGCGACAGTGGTTGGGCGTCAGGCAGTAAAAGTCGAATTGTTTCTGAGTATCAGTCCGACAGTTTCAAGATCACCGGACTCGCGCAGAAACGCGGATTGTTTCGCCAAACGATCCGAAACGCAACAGTTTCAGGCCCCTCTTCACCCGCAGAGACGAATGATTATTCACCGCCGTGACACAATGCGCCAAACACATTGGTCAAACCCAACGTCGTCGCGCTGATCAGGAGTTCGCCCGCGATAAAGCCGGCCGATGCCCCCAGCATGTGCCCTTGTCCCTCAACAAGCCGAAAAACCCGATCTTTATCAGGCGGAAACTGAGTTCGATATGCCCGGATCGCTGCGATTTTTATGCTCAGAGTTTCCGTAATATCGGAGACGAAAGCTCCACCGCCAGCCGGATGATTCAAAGTTTGTAGACCGAGCGGGTACCAGATCTGACGCTGAATCCTGTGGACCGGAAGCCCTGGAAAGAATTCATCCCATTTGCTCAGCCGTGAATAAAACACGGCAGCGTCGGTAATCTGCATGGCTTGCCAATGGTCAGGTGATGCCATTGGAGTGCGATCGGCAATCCCCAGAACCAGTCGAGGTCGGTATTTCCGGAAGACGCTCGCAAGAGCCACGCGTGTCTCAAAGCAGTCGAAAAGTCGCCGATTCGGCAAAGGCAAGATCTCCCGAACGTGGACGCCCAGAATGCGTGCCGCCTCCTGAGCTTCCAGCAAGCGGACTTCGGGGCCAGGGCTCAGCGGTGTCGGCTCACCATCGGTCAGATCAACGATCCCGACTCGCAGTCCCTGTTGAACCATGCGAGCCAACGTTCCCCCGCAGCCGATCTCAACGTCATCCGGGTGAGCACCGACGGCCAGAACATCCAGTGCCGGAGGGAGCTCCAGGGAATTCGCAGTCATGATTGATCACCCAGGTCGTCGCCCGATCGAGCGGCGAGACAATGTATCGAGCCAGCCACATGGAAGAGCTACGGGAGCCAACAGGGATGCAGCTATCTCACCGCACTGCCTGGATCCCACTTTGCAACGCCAGGATCGTTGGGAACAACGAACAACTCAACTCGACGGTTTCTCTGGCGAGCCGTGTCTGCCTGGGATTTCTCCAGCGGATGAAATTCGCTGTAACCCATGGAAGCAATTCGCTCCGGAGCCACGCCCATCTTCAGCAGTTCCAGAATGACAGCATCCGAGCGATCAGTCGAGAGATGCCAGTTTGTCGGATGTTTGATAGCCGTTTCTGGACGAACGATGTTCTGATCGTCGGTGTGCCCGACCACAAGAATTCTCATTCCGCTGGCAGACCCGCTGGTCACGGATGAGGCAAATTCCTTGATGGTTGGAGTTGCTTCGGGACGAATTGCATCACTTCCCAGATCGAACAGAATATCGGAGCGGAACTTATTCAGACCCGTGGCTGGATCGTATTCGAAGCCTTCACCCGCCAGAGCCGCATCGAAACCACTGCCGTCGGACTGAGAATCCGTCAGTGCCTTCGCGAACCGATTGTTCAGATCAGATCGTTCGGCCATCAGGTTATTGATGCGATCGTTCGCGGTGCTGAGCTGTCCCTGCGTGTCTCCCAGCTGAGTCATTAGCGACTGGCGTTCCTGATCCAGCCCCTGAATCATCTGAGTATTCTGAGCGTCCGCGGCCAGCAGACGCTGATTCTCGGCGTACAAGTCGCGTGCATGCGTCTGAGCCTTCACCAGCTGATCCCGGTGCTTGCCGTGCTTGCATCCGGTGGCGAGCAATGACGCAAGAGCCAGCACCGAAAGAGCCTGACGAATAGATTGTTTGGGCATTTCGTTCATCCCTGAGTCAGATCATGCTGATCAACACACTTCACGAGACACGGCGAAAGGAACTGCCGGAGCCTCTTTGGGTCGCAGAGTAGCGTTGCCGGATTCGACGGGTGAAGGCTCTTTTGAGCCTTTTTGCGGCGATTCGCCTCCGATGAAAAACCGCAGCCCCGATCTGCGATGTGCAGGTGCATTTCCTGCCGGATTGAGTCCCCGGATTGGCAACTTCTGCAAACGCCGCGTCACCTCAATCGGCCGAATTGGCCGCAGGCGCGTTCACTGACCTCATTCATGGTGTCGACTTCAGTCAGAACATGCGTTAATTAGCGTCCGCTGCAAGTCGCCGGATTCGTAGGAATTCGGATGCCTTCAATGGAGATCCCCGAATTCTCACGAATCCGGCTACAACATGGTGCCTCACGCCGCCAGTATCACAACGACTCTGGAGTTGAATGCCGGCTGAAGCC
Organism: Planctomycetota bacterium; assembly: GCA_052034165.1. Lineage (GTDB taxonomy): Bacteria > Planctomycetota > Planctomycetia > Planctomycetales > Planctomycetaceae > SXXK01. The sequence goes on from JBPOIW010000068.1 coordinate 5,250, forward strand.
AGCATTACGAATCGAAGGCGAGCACATCCTCATGAACGTGTAGCCGAAGTCGTCAGAATTCGGATGCCCTGGAGAATTCTCGCGAGTTCCGCCACGGATAAATCCAACGACTGCATAAAACACTAACCGACCACGGGGCAGAATCCCCACCAGGGGGGCAACCTGAATCAATCGGTCCGCCTGCTTAATCTGCAAGACCGTCATGACCATGTTCAAGTGTCATGTCGGGGGCGGATTCTCCCGGGCAAACCAGCAAAAAAAGCTACCAAAGCGTTTGCAGTTCGGCAATTCTTGCATCTGAAGCCGCCTGCTGGTCGAAAACGACCTAGGGTTCTTCACCTGAAGACGCGTGCGTCCTAAGGAGAGTTTTGGAACTCAACATCTGTCTGTACTGCTGAGGCTGTGTTGGCCCGGCCAGGTCATATTGAGTCAGACAGCAATCATTCACGAAGAAGATTGACCAGGGACTGGACATGTTAGTACTCAGCCGCAAGAAAGACGAAAAGATTGTGATCGGCGATTCGATCACTCTCATGGTCATCGAAATCCGTGGCGACAAAGTGCGTCTCGGCATTGAGGCGCCTCGCGATGTGACCGTCCATCGTGAAGAAGTTTATGACGCCATCAAGCGCGAAAATACGCCCGATACAAAGCAGGGCTGAGTGACCCAGACGGTGAACAGCGTTGCCGTGGTCCAATTCATACGCGGGCGCTGAAGGCTGTCGCAGTCATCGCGGAAATCGTTACTGCGCGAAAGTGCGCGAAGTTCAGTTGGCGGGCTGTATCCTGAGATCAGCCCTGAGCCCGACTTTCATCTGCGGCCCCAATGCCCTTGCGCTGTGTTTGCTGGGCGGATTGCTTGTTCCCCGACTATGACCAATGTCGGGAGGATTCTTGCTTTTGTGGTCTGGCTGTCCGACAATCCGACAGCCAGTGGTCGAACCTTTCGGTAGCAGAGTGACGAGCATTGGCCCCCGCCAGACACCTCCTCTCCTGAAAGTTTGACCAGCATCATGACCCAGACTCAGAAAACTATCCTCGTGATCGAGGACGATCGTGATATTTCCTCCACGATTCAGAGCGTGCTGTCCGCGGCCGGCTATCGCGTGCTGACGGCCAACAACGGACAGGACGGACGCCGCTTGATTCAGGGACAGAAACCCGATCTCGTCCTGACCGATATGATGATGCCGCGAATGGGCGGTTTTCCAGTCCTCGAATTCCTCGCAGAATTGCCTGATGCTCCTCCGGTCATCATGATGACCGCTAACGAAGGCAGCCGACATAAGGCCTACGCGGAAATGCTGGGTGTTGTCGACTATTTGCGGAAGCCGTTCGCGATGGAAGTGATGCTGGAGTCTGTGGCTCGCTCAATCGCCGCGGCAGAAGCCAGCAAACAGGATAAGCCGGAAGTCTAGTACATAGTTCGCAGGGAATTGAGGGGTTGGGTTTCGTAGGCCGGACCGAGCAACAGCGAGTTCCGGCAATTCGGAGTCAACCTGAGCAAGCCGGAACTCGCTCCGCTCGGTCCGGCCTACATTCAATCGAGCGTTGTTGACCAAGCACCATACCTGCTCAGGAAAGGATTCATCGAGATGTTACATGCAGTAATTATGGCGGGCGGCAGTGGAACTCGATTCTGGCCGCAGAGCCGCCAGAAGCTGCCGAAACAACTGCTTCGCCTTGCCGGCGACCGCACCATGATCCAGCAAACACTCGATCGCTGTCGCAGCTGGGTCGATCCTTCTCAAGCCTGGGTGGTCACGAATGAAGTGCAAGCCGATGCGACGGCCGCACAACTCCCCGAACTTCCGCGTCAGAATATTCTTGTAGAACCCGCCGCTCGCAATACCGCTCCCTGCGTGGGACTCGCGGCAATCCAGATTCTACATCATGACCCCGACGGGATTATGTTCGTGATGCCGGCCGATCACGTCATTCAAACAGACGAAGCGTTCTCACGCGGAGCCTTGCGGGCCGTCGAAATTGTCAACGCTGATCCTTCGAAGCTTGTGTTGTTCGGAGTTATCCCGTCGTTCCCGGCCACAGGCTACGGCTACATTGAACGCGGCGCTTTGGTCGGTGATGGGACTCCGCGAGTCTACGAAGTGTCAGCGTTCCGCGAGAAACCTCATTTGAGTCTTGCCGAACAATATGTTCGCGAAGGTCGCTTCTTCTGGAACTGCGGAATCTTCTGCTGGAAAGCGCAGACGATTGTTAATTTATTGAAGCAGTATGAACCGGAGATGTATGCCGGGTTGATGAAGATTGCTGAGGGATTAAAGGCCGGGCGAGGCGATGCCGCGTTGGCGGAAGAGTTCCCGAAGCTGAAGAGTATCTCCATCGACTATGCCGTGCTGGAGCGTGCTCAGGGCGTGACCGTCGTCGAAGCACCGTTTCAATGGGACGACGTCGGCAGCTGGCTGTCGCTGCCGCGTCTGAATGGAGCAGACTCTGACAACAACACCGTCGACGGCCCGTTCTGCGGCGTGGACACTCAGGGCTGCATCGTTCGCACCACCGGGGATCATCTTGTGGCAACGCTTGGCCTGCGAAACCTGATTATCGTTCACACGGACGATGCCACGCTTGTGGCGGATGCTTCTCAGTCAGAGCGAATCAAAGAGGTGCTGGCTCAACTGCAGAAGCAGAATCGCACGGAATATATTTGAAGCCCGGGCGGGTGCTGCATTATTTCAAATTTCAAATTTGAGATCTGAGACTTCAAATTCCTGCGCCCCGGAAGTCGTGCAGGCATTCACGCATGACTTTCCCAAGTCGATAGGTCATAATCATGCACAGTTGATCATGACCTTCCTCACCAAGCCCTGCTGAAGAATTCCTCCCATGACTACCAACTTCTGCGGACGAACTCGACGTGAAATGCTCTGGCAGACCGGCTCCGGTTTTGCCGGAGTTGCGATGACAGCTCTGATGGATCGCGACGGCTTTCTGGCCAGTCAGTCCGTCGCTGCTGATGGCGAAACGCCTTTCGCAAATCCGCTGGCTCCGAAGCAGTCTCACTTCGAACCCAAAGCGAAGAACGTCATCTTCCTCTACATGTACGGCGGGCCAAGTCAGGTCGACACCTTCGACTACAAGCCTTCAATGTACGGCATGGATGGCAAAACGATCGAAGTCAAGACCTTCGGTCGAGGCGGTCATCGCAATCAGGGGCGAATCGTCGAGCCTCGCTGGAAGTTCAAACAATACGGCCAGTGTGGAAAGTGGATCAGTGATCTCTTTCCAAATCTCGGCACCTGTGCCGACGACATTGCGTTCATTCATTCGATGACAGCGGATTCGCCCATTCACGGTTCCGCGATGCTAATGATGAATTCGGGACGAATCCTGAGCGGTCATCCGTGTCTTGGTTCGTGGGTCAACTATGGCCTTGGCAGCGTCAATGAAGATCTGCCGGGATTCGTCGTGATGCTGGATCCACGCGGCGGCCCGATCAGCGGTTCCAAAAACTGGAGCAGCGGTTACATGCCAGCGACTTACCAGGCCACCGTCATGCGTTCCGGTGCGAATCCGATTCTTGACCTGTCGCCGCCTTCAGAACTGGCCGGCGGTGCTCAAAGAAAACTGCTGGATACATTGCGAGGCTATAACGAAGAACACCTGGCTCCTCGCCACGACAATTCCAACCTTGCGGCTCGCATCGCCAGTTATGAACTTGCTTATCGCATGCAGTCGCAGGCTCCGGAGGCTGTCGACATTTCGCAGGAGACTCAGGCGACTCAGGAACTGTACGGCCTGAACGATCCAAAGAGCGAAAAGTTCGGCCGCCAGTGCTTGTTGGCTCGGCGCATGGTTGAACGAGGCGTCCGCTTCGTGCAGATTTATTCCGGTGGTGCTCATAACGACGACAACTGGGATGCTCATACCGACATGGAGGCCAATCATAATCTGCATGCGGGCGAAACCGATAAGCCGATTGCGGGGCTGATTAAGGACCTGAAAGAGCGAGGTCTCCTGAAGGATACTCTGATCGTCTGGGGCGGTGAGTTCGGTCGTCAGCCAACGGCGGAGTATGCCACGGGCAGCGGTCGTGACCACAACAGCTATGGCTTCACCACCTGGATGGCCGGAGGCGGCATCAAGGGCGGTACAACAGTGGGCACCACCGATGAAATTGGCAGCCGAGCGGTTGACGATGTGTTTCACGTCAAGCACATGCATTCCACGGTTCTGCATCAGTTGGGGCTTGATCCTTCAAAACTGACATACTTCTTTGGCGGACTCGACAATTCGCTCGTCGGTGTCGAAGGCGCGCAGCCGATTTGGAAGATTATGTCTTAGAAAGCTCACTCAGCTTGTCACGCCTAAAAGTAACCGTCGAAACAAGCAGCCTCATGCATTTGCGTGGGGCTGTTTTCATTTGTTCAACAAGAGATCATATGTGCGAGCGTAGGAACAGGAGCCCCCTGCGATTCATCCTGAAAGGATCCCAGAGGGTAGCCGGCGGTCGCCGACTGGCGCACCGCCGGTGACTGAACAAGAAGAGCACTCATCCTGAAGGGATGACAGAAACCGCGATTCTGGCACCCGTTTCAGGGTGCTATCGCAGGGTCTTTGCGGCCCGGTGGTTGCGCTCCGCTGACCACCGGCTACCTTCTTAGACCGCTTCGCGGTGAATCGCAACAGGCTTCATCGGAGTTCGACAACTGCAATGCTACCTTGCTATGCCAAGCCGCCCACACGACTTCGCCTGAAGCCTTTTCACTTACGCGTTCCGCTGGCCTTAATCACGAGCCGAAACTGGGCTCACAAGAATCCAGGGGCGACAGTTATCGCGATCACGGTCGCCTGCGGCTTGCCGTTAAACGAAATGCACGAACTTCACAATCACCACTCACCAAGTTCCTGCTGCAGTTCGCACCACTTTTCTTCGACTTCGGCCAGTTCTTTGGCGACCGTCTCAATCTGCGTATGCAAAGCCATTGCTTTCTTGGCATCGGATGTTTGCATCATTTCGGCGTTCAGAGCTTTCTTCTGCTCATCCAGCTTGGCAATGCTCTTTTCCAGATTTCGCAACGTCTTACGCTGCTGATGGATGTCTTTTGGACCAGAAGATTTTTCAACCTTCGCGCCGGCGCCTTTGCCGGCCGGCGGAGTTGCCATACGACCGGAGGCACGTTCGCGTTCGCCTTCTTCGATCTCTTTGTTCACGTAATAGATGTAGTCGTCGTATTTGCCCGAGTAATTGCGAACTCGACCATCTCGCACTTCGATAATGTTGGTGGCAATCCGACGCACGAAGTGTCGATCGTGGCTGGTGAAAAGAACAGTGCCCTTGTAGACGAGTAACGCTTCCGCGAGTGACTCGACGGTTTCCACGTCCAAGTGGTTGCCTGGTTCGTCGAGCACCAGCACGTTGTAAGTTCCCAGCAGCAAGCCGGCCATGCACAACCGAGCTCGCTCGCCCCCGGAGAGAACTCGTATCGGCTTCTTGGTGTGGCCGCCCTTAAACAGCAACGATCCGGCACAAGCGAGGCAATCCTGAGTCGTCGTGCCTGGCTTGGACTTGTACTCGAGATATTCCAGAACCGTCTGATCAGGCGGCAGTGTTGTGTAAACGTGCTGAGCGTAGACACCAATCTCCGTGCCGTAGCCCCATTTGACTTTTCCTTCAACGGGACTCAGTGAATTCACCAGAGTTCGCAGCAGGGTTGTTTTTCCCTGGCCGTTATCACCCACGATGGCCGCACGCTGCTGGTGCTCAATCTCCAGCTCAATGCCGGTCGCGACAGCTTTGCCTTCATAACCGATCGCCAGATCCAGACAGCGAACAACAGGCCCCTGGCGAGGCTCCACCTGCGGTGCGCGGATGTTGGCGGTTGGCAGATCGACTTCGATTTCCTGCAGTGTCAGTCGGTCCAGTTGCTTCTGCTTGGATCGAGCCTGACTGGCTCCCGTCGGACGAGCCTTGTTCTTATCGATGAATGTCTGCAGTTGTTTTTGCTTGGCCGCAACGGCAGCGTTGGTTCGTTCGGCACGAACTTTTTCTTCTTCGACCTGCTGCAGGTATCCGGCGATCTTGCCATTGTACATCGTCAGCTTGCCGCGATTCAGATCCAGCGTGTGGCTACAAGTTGCGGTGAGGAATTCACGGTCGTGGGACACAATCAAACACGCAGCCGGGAAATGTCGCAGGAAGTGTTCGAGCAGAATCTGAGTACGCAAGTCCAAGAAGTTCGTTGGTTCGTCCAGCATCAACAAATTCGGATCATGCAACAGCAACGCGGCCAGCTTTACGCGAGTCTGCCAACCGCCGGATAGTCCCTGCACCGGACCATTGAGGTAATGGCCCTTCAGTTCAAACTCGGCCGCGACTTCGCCGCACTTCCAATCTGGTTGGCCGCTGTCGCGAATCAGAAAATCCATCGCCGATTCGCCAGGCTGAAACGGATCGTGCTGCCGCAAATAGCCAACTCGCAGGTGAGGCGACCGCATGACGGTGCCGCTGTCCAGTTCTTCGTCCCCGAGGAGAACTCGCAGCAATGTCGACTTTCCAGCTCCATTGCGTCCAATAAAACCGACCTTCACGTCTTCGTAAAGCGTGACGCTGGCGTTGTCCAGCAGCATCTGGTCGCCGTAACTTTTGACACCGTCTGTGAGTTGAAGCAGGACTGACATGGAGTAGCAAAGAACCTGTGAACGCGAGGAATGAAGCGGGCCGTTTTTACAAAGATTCGGATCGGCGTGTCGTGAACAAATCCAGGTTGTGGAATGTCAAACGTGTTGAATTCAAAAAAACAACGATCAGCAGACGCTCAGGCCGTTAAAAAGCAGCGGAAAAGCGAGACGTTTACCTGCGAGAGGTGACAGGTTCAAGCACCAGCCTGACCTTTTCCCGCAGCGCGATTGAATTCGCAGGAAATGAGCCGCCTACCGAACTTCCACCTCGGCCGGAGCAACAATAAGAGCCGCTTCTGCATCGCCAGTGTAAACCGGAACACTGCACGTCGTCACTTGCCATCCGTGATGAACCAGGGTGCCCGATGTCGCATTTCCGTCGACTTTCCCCGTAAGACGAATACGGCCGCCCGACTTTGCTCCCAACGATACTGGACTCCCTTCCGGCTGCTCCAATACCGGGCGAATGGCAAACTGTCGCTCCAGCACAGACCCGCAATCGCGGTGAATATCACGAACCGCTGCTCCGACCTGTGCATCGGAATAGGCTTCGATCGGCTCTTTCAGAAAGTCGATCAGCCGCCCTTCCCGCTGTAGCGCCGACAACAGGCTGACGGCATCGCTGCGAAGTGGTTTCGGCACCGCGACGGGTTTGGGCGGAGTTTCCGGAGCAGCCGCGATCGCAGGCGGTGCATTCAGCAGCTCGGCGATTCGAGCCGCAAAATCGCCACTTGTGAGTACTCGCCACGCCAACGCAAGACGTCCCATGGTTTCACGCTTCCAACTGTTCCAGCATACTATTTCATGACATCTCATGGACGTCGGTCAAAACAAACTCGCCACAACCCGCCACATGTTAGGGGAATACGACGTTCGATTCCATGCGACTACCGCGATTCGCATGGGCCTGCACCTCGTGAAGCCTCAGGATCGCTCCGTCAGTTGCTTTCGCAGCCGATACAACTCCTGTAGGGCCTGCATCGGCGACAAGTTGTCGACCTCCAGACGACGAAGTTCTTCTAGCAGCGGATCTTCGGGGAACTCAAACAACGATTTTTGCTGTCGTCGTTGTTTGGTGGTTTCGCGTTGAGGAACCTTGGGGCGACCGTCGGCATTAACGTGGTCGTCTTCCAAAGTCTGCAAAATTGTTGCCGCGCGGTCGGTGACTAATCGAGGAACCCCCGCGATCTTCGCGACGTGGATCCCATAACTTCGCCCCGCTGCCCCTTCGACGATGCGATGCAGGAACACGACATCTTCGTTGCTTTCCTGAACCGCTACGTTCCAGTTCGCCGCGTGCTTCAGGGTCGTCGTGAGATCCGTGAGTTCGTGGTAATGAGTCGCGAACATCGTCCTGCAGGAAATTTCATCGTGCAGATGTTCTGTGATGGCCCAAGCCAATGAGATTCCGTCGTACGTGCTTGTGCCGCGTCCGATTTCATCCAGAATCACGAGACTGCGCGACGTTGCTGAGTTCAGAATTCGAGCCGTCTCGGTCATTTCCACCATGAACGTACTTTGCCCGCGAGCCAGTTCATCACTCGCCCCGACTCGCGCGAAGACTCGATCAGCAATTCCGATCACCGCCGATTTCGCCGGCACGAACGAACCCATCTGAGCCATAATCGTGATCAGCGCGGCCTGACGGATATAGGTGCTCTTACCGGCCATGTTCGGACCGGTGATGATCTGCACTCGACCGATTGCTCGCTTTTCGTCAGCCGGACACGGCAAACCGAGTTTCACGTCGTTCGGCACGAATTGTCCGGCTGGTAAGAGTCTATCCAATACAGGATGCCGACCGTCACGAATATCCATGATTGGCTCGGCCGTCAGCGTGGGACGGCAATAGCCAGCTTTTCCCGCGAGCGTCGCCAGGCCAGCAATGACATCAATCTCGGCCATGGAATCGGCCGTTCGCAGCAACAACGGCACGAAGGTCGCAACCTGATCTCGCAGAGCCGTGAAGAGTTCCTGCTCCAGCGCCTTAGCACGATCTTCCGCGCGGAGCACTTTGTCTTCGTACTCCTTGAGCTCCGGCGTGATGTATCGTTCCTGATTCTTCAAGGTCTGCTTGCGAATATACTCCGGTGGCACTCGCGAGCTATTGGCGGCTGTGACTTCGAGGTAATAACCGAAGACTTTGTTGAAGCCGATCTTCAGGCTGGAGATGCCCGTGCGTTCGATCTCCTTCGCTTGGTACTGAGCCATCCATTGGCGACCACCACGCATCAGATCGCGGAACTCGTCCAGTTCGGCATTGAAGCCCGGTCGAATCACGCCACCATCGGTCACATTCATGGGTGGTTCGTCAACAACCGCCAAAGTGATCGCTTCATGTGCCTGCGGGCACAGTTCGATTCGCTGTTCCAGTGTTTGCAGCCGCTTTGATTTGCGCTCGGCCAGTTTGGCGCGCAGGCGAGGCAACTGTTCAAGCGTTCGAGCAAGGCACACGAGATCTCGCGGGCTGCATCGACCGGTCGCAATGCGTGAGGTCAAACGTTGCAAGTCGTATGTCTGCTTGAGCAGCTCGCGCACGTCATCGCGAAGAGACAACTGCTGCAGGAATTCTTCGATGGCGTCCTGTCGCTGAGTAATCTGTTCGGGATCGGTCAGGGGGCTTGATAACCATTCGGCCAACAAACGCGACCCCATCGGCGTGCAGGTTTCATCCAGAATCCCCAGCAGCGTGTAATCTCTGCGACCATCGCGGAGAGTCTGAGCCAGCTCCAGACTGCGCCGTGTGGCTTCGTCAATAATCATGTGCCGACTGCGGCGCCAGACTTCCATGCGGACGATATGCGGCAGCGCGGTTCGCTGAGTTTCCCGGACATATTCCAGCAGAGCACCAGCAGCGGTAACGGCCGGGGTGTCTTCGACGTCGAAACCTTCCAGCGTCTTCGTGCCAAAATGCTCGTTTAACAGGCGTTTGGCTTCTTCGCGAGCAAAGCACCAGTCGGGACGAGTCGTCATCACGGGCGAGTTGGGATCCGGTCGCCTCATCGGCAACTGCCCATCCTGAGCCGCGCTTTCCGGAATGAGACATTCAGCCGGGCGGATTCGCGCCAGCTCGTCCTGTAACTGCGATGGCTCCAGATCGGTCAGCAGAAAGCGGCCGGTGGAAACTTCCAGCCACGCCAGCCCGATCATATTCTTCGACGGCGCGACGCAGGCCAGGAAATTGCTCTGACGAGGATCCAGCATCTGGTCATCGGTCAAAGTTCCCGGCGTGACGACTCGCGTGACTTCCCGGCGAACGAGTCCCTTGGCCTTCTTCGGATCTTCAACCTGATCGCAGATCGCCGCGCGGAATCCGGCCTGGATCAGCTTCTGGAGGTAGCCGTCGAGCTGATGATAGGGGAATCCGGCCATCGGCACGGGATTCTCCGAGGACTTATCCCGGCTGGTCAGGGTGAGTCCCAGAACTCGCGAGGCGTTTTGAGCGTCCTCGTAGAAGAGCTCGTAAAAATCGCCCATGCGAAACAGCAGAATAGCCCCCGGATGCTCAGCCTTGACGACCTTGTAGCGTTCCATCATGGGGGAGAGTTTCGTGGTCATGGCGCGGATGTTATCGCCGTCATGATTCGAGACAACCGACACTCGCCAAATTCAGGCTCCATAGACACTTGAGTTCGCTGTTCACGCCGTTTTTTGAACTTCGGTGATCTGTACGGGCTGCGACGGCGTTTCCTCTCTGGGCGGAACAGCGAATGTCGTTCTCAATGAAATCTACACCATGAGCCCGCGGACTAATTTCACAATGTGCAAAGAGTACGCTCGCCCCTGAAGCCGCTTTGGCGCAGTTCGAAGGAATTGCCATACTGCCTAGCCGGACTATGCTCCGCCTCTTTGCGAACGCCGGTTCAAACATCGAAAGCCAATCTACATGTCTGACAACGTGACTCCAATTAACTCGGGAACCACTTCAACTCCGACATTCCCTGAGGAGCGATCCACGGCCGAACAATTAATCAGCGGGCTTCTGTACGGTGTCTCATTGCCCGAGAGACTGGTTCGCAGCGCGGTTGGAATCACGGCGGGGACAGCGAAGGAGATCGCAGAATTCGTCGTACCTCAGGCTTTTCAGGATTCGAAAAGCTATGAGGTCGCTGTTCGAAACTCGTTGAATTTCCTGCTGGCCAACGTGGCCACCGTTTCCGATCCCAATGCGGAGAAGCCACCGGCTCCGGCCACCGCTGTATCATCGGCCGACTCTGCAAATGATCCGACCGCCATCAATCCGGGCCGCTTCATCGCTCGCAAAGCCGTCGGGAACTTCATTGATATCGCCGGATTGGCCACACTGCACGTTTCGCCGCTCTGGATCCTGGCGATCGTCAGCGATGCCGCGTATGGAACGAAAACTTATCTGAGCGAATTGGCGGGCGAGCTACAGACGCAGGGATTGATTGATGACAGTTCAACCATTCATCGCGTCGACGATTTGTTTGAGGCGATCAAGAAGGCCAGTGGTCGCGCTGCCAGTAACTTCGATACGCCGCCACTTTCGCTTGATGAATTGAAGACCAGTTTCGAACAAACTCGTGCAGCGCTGAATGAGGTTGATCCAACATTGCTGATTCCCGAAGCCGAAATTGGCCGAATCTGGACCGATATGAGGTCTCTGGCCGATCAGGAGAAGATCAGCCTGCTGGGTGTTTCTGGCGCCGTCGCCATGCAGGCCGTTGAAACGATCAAGACGGCAACTCAAGGAAGCCTGACGGGGCTGTTCGTTGCCGGAAAGATTGTGAACCGCAACATCTTTGGACATTACATCACGGCCTTGGGCGATATCCACAGAAACGGCCTGTGGAGTTCCGTGCGCAACACTTATGGACCTTATGTTGATCTGGCGTGGGGCAACTTCACGTCGTCGCGAAAAACGTGGACGGAACAGGTCCTGAATCCCAGCCGGTTCGCCCGCCTCTGGGCGAAGATTTGTCGACTGTTCGGTGGTTCATAAGAACTGTCCTGAAACGAGTGCCCTGAATCACAACCCGACGGTAACCGAGGGGTTGTGACCTGGAATTTTGCAAGTAGTTCCAGTTGAACAGCGCTATGATCAAGAAAACCATGGAGAACACAAGCCCGCAGTGCCAGCGAGTGAATGAGTCGCAAAGTGTTCACTCGCTAGCTCTTCGGGCTTGTAAGGGAGCCCAATATGGCGCCGTCCAGCCGGAGCTCCCTTGCTCACGCTTTTCGAAGTGGCGCGTTTTTGTCAGAGCTGGAAGCCCGGCACAACCTTTGCCGGTGGCGTGACAGACTGTTGATTTAGTCGCGCTATCAGCCGCTGGGCGTTGGCCCCAGGTTCAATTCGCTGTGTTTTGCAGCACTAACCGGACGCTAATGCCTACCCGCTGATTAAATCAACAGTCTGTGACGTTTCGGGTTGTGAAAGCCCATTAAGTCAACGCGCCGTCACGCCACCGGCATTGAATTTGTCGACCCTCCTGGCCTAAAAACGTTTCGTAGGCCGCACTGAGCGACCGCGAGTGCCGGCAATTTGGCAGCAACCTGTAACAAAGCCGGAACTCGCTCCGGCCTTCATCTGAGATTGACCTCATCAATACAGGAACCCAATAAAAAAGCCCGGCCTTCGAGAGAAGTCCGGGCTTAGTTTTTTCTGTGGAACAAGACTCTGATTTAAGGAGCCTGCTCCGTCTTTTCCTTGCCAAAAATGATTCGAAGACCACCTCCGCTTGAACCACCACGGCTTGGGTTCAGGATGTAGTCCGCATCCAAAGCCTTGGTGATGCGATCCTTGGCCTGAGAAAGATGAGCCGTTGTGTAGGCATCATGCTTGTCAGCTGAAGCCGCCTGAGCCGCCTCAATCTTCTTCACGATCTGCCGCAGTTGTTCACTGGCGAGCGTTGAAATGGTTCGACCAGCGGCGCCCTGAGCATTCCCGGGCAACGTCAGATCGATCAGTCGCTCAAGGTGTTCTCGCTGCAGGTTACGTCGCAGGCTGGAGATCAGTGGCTTGCGAGGGCTGTATTCGCCTTCCGCTTTTGCATCCAGTTCTGACCAGACACCAGAAGTCACTGTGTTCAGTAGTTCAGGCAGCGTGAAAGAATCCTGATCGGACGGAGTGCGGAATTCATTGTCGTAGACTCGCTTCAGCGTCGTCGGATTCATCAGGCTGGTGAGAGCACTGGCCTGAATCCCCATGATCCGATCGTGAATCGGCCAGGTGGATTCTTCCATCATGGAACTGGAATCATCGTACCACTTGTCGAGCCCCATGGCTGTCACCAACTCAGGTGACAAGCCGAAGGCTTCGTCTTTGAACGTGTTATTGATCACAAACGCCAATGCTTTGCGCTGAGTCTCTGCCGGAACGACTTCGATCGGCTTGCGGCCATTCGGGTCGCCCTTCTTGTCGCGATTCACATGAGCACCACCAATCCAGTTGGCCATCATGGAAGTGGACCGAGTCTGCAATGCCAGAATCATTTCGTAACCGTAGCGAACTCGATCCCAGCTATCACCGTCTTTGATAAACTCGGACAGAAGCCGGGCACGGTGATGCGCTGCGAGACGAGTCTGCTCTTCTGCGTACTCGAGCGGATTCCTGGTGAAGTCGTAACGGCGAGCCAGAGGATCCGGACCACCGGTATCTTCATCAGTTGCATAAACCAGCTCCGGTTCCGCGACACGCGCTAGAATCGGCTTGAGATCTCCGAACGTATAACCATACTCGATCGCCCACGTGTCGTAAGCGCCGACGCCCGTCATACTGTAGTCACCCTGAATGGCACCGGAGTCCAAACGAATGTTGGTTCCAATGTAATCCATCACCGAACCTGCCAGTTGCTTCTTACCCTTCAGCTCTTCACTGTTGATCTGAGCCAGCGTGTAGACACTGGACGCCTTGAAGTTGTGACGCAGGCCCAGCGTATGACCGACTTCGTGAGCCACCAAATGAGCGATCATTGGCCCGACGAACGATTCCGGCATGCCATCGAGCATCTGTTCCTTCGGCTTTTCTTCTTTCTTCTCGTCCTTCTTTTCGCCTTCACCAGCAGCCGGAGCGGCTTCCTGAGCATTCAGAAGTTCGAGAGTCATTTTCATCAACGCGAGGTCAAAGGACATCCCTTCGGCGGCCAGACAAAGTCCGTTCGTCTGACTTGGGCGATTCAGCCCATCAAACTCCTGATCACCCATCATGCGTGGATCAGCAGAAGCCAAAGGGTAACCGGCATAAGGCATTGAAGCCTGCGCTGCAATCTTGTCCATCACGGTGCGTCGCATTGACGGCGGCGCCAGCCTAACTCGCGGATCCCATTCCGGATGATCGGCCAACCACGCCAGCGTGTCTGGTCCGTAACCTTCCATGGCGATCTTCGGCAGAGCTTCTGCGAACTGCTTTTGATAATGTCGAATCCAACCGTCAGTCAGAATGATGTCAGCGTCGAGGATCTGACCGGTCAAAGGATGAACGCGACTTGGCCCGATCGCGGTTCCCACATCATTATTTAACCAGCGTACAAAGTTGTACTGAACGTCTTCAGGATCCTTGTCCATGTGAGCGTTTGTGGTCGCATCCTGGTAGTAAACCTCGATGGCATTGGCGATGCCAATCTTTTCGAAGGCCGCATTCCACGCCACGATCCCATCTCGCACCCAGCGACGGTAACGCACGGGAGTTGTGTGTTCAATGTAGAACACGATCGGGTTCTTCGGAGGGCTCAGCTGCAGCTTTGGATCAGCCTTTTCCAGATGCCAGCGATTCACATAACGAATATGTGTTTCCCGGTCATTGTACTTTGCAAGGTCAACGTAAGATGTCGTGAAGAATCCAATGCGACTGTCGGCAACTCGCGGCTGATATCCGGTATTGTCTGGAATATCACTGATCGAATAGTGCAACACTTTCAGCACGTTGTTGTCCGAGGAGGGGACTTCGAAAGAAATCTCCACGTTGTTCTCGAAGGCTTTCGCAGTCTTGATCGAATAGATCCCGCGCATCGCGAGTCCCAAATTGACCCCCGCCGGAGCAATCGAACTGCTCGCAGGATTCGTGAGCAGCATGGAGTCCATATCAATAATTGGACCACCACCCGGACCCATTGCGACGATCGGCACTTCCATAATCACTTTGTCAGTGAAGAGGCGTTCGACCGACGACGAGGCTTCACGGTCACCGTCCGCCCGAATGGACACGTTGGGTGTCATCAGGGCAAGGCGTTTGTCGTATTGACGCCAGTAAACGTAGACATCCCCGGCCTGCAGCCCGGCGTAGTCTTCACCACTCGCGACCGTCGTTGCGATAAAATACTTCTTCTGTCCGAAGCCGCGAGGAAGTTCCGCGTACATCTGGCCGTCTTTCTGACGGGTCCAGAGAGTGTACATCGGCTTGATGTTGGCCTTCGTGATGACCTTTTCGTATCCCTCAAGGACTTTGTCGGCCGGAGGATAATCCGGCTGCTGGCCTTCTTGAGCCATCACGCCTGAACCGCCTGCTGCCAGCAGCGCTGACAAGGCCAGATTTCGAAGTTGCAACAAGTGTCTGAGCATTGGGGGCCTTTCTCGCTCTACTTCTTTCAATTCATATTTTCAGGACGTCATTACCGTTGCTCGAACGAGTCAGCCGCTGAAGAGAATCCTTCTGCCTCTGACCAGTTTTTCGGAATTGTGAATCGTCACTGCGATCTCCGAATCCTCCGGGCTCGTCCATTGCAGGCACGACAAGCCGATTCCGGATTCTTCAATACGCCTGTGAGATACTCACTCCTGCCGTACCACACCGCGCGCACGATCTTCCTTCGTAGAAATAATCACGGGGAAGACTCCAACAGTATCACGCCAGCTGACAGCGGCGGGCTTCTTCAACCGTGAAGCAACCTGCGCTGGCAATATGGCCGTTCTGGCAAGTCTACCCGTTTTTCAGGAGTTGGGAAGCACTCCGCGATTCCCGGGCGAGTTCTAAGCAAAACGGTCGCGCGAGCCAGAAATCGATCGCTACACGACCCACAGTTTGCCGGAAGTACGCAACCGGCTCAGCAGATTTCCAGGAAGCATTCCTCAGGGTCGACGTCGTCGAGTCACCAGATCTGCATTCAAACCGTTTGACGGCCTCGGAATTTCAATTTACGAAACCCCACTCGACCGGTGCACGGTGTCCTTATGCAGCGCCCTGCGTTGCCACCTGTGTGCCACGGAAGAGATTCGGGTTCCCTTGAGGCTGAGCCTCAAATGACTCGGCTCGAAGCGCCGGTGAACGGAGCAGCTCAGGCAGCGGAGGTGTCGATGAAGCCTGCTGGCGATTCCGATCGAGGCAGTTTCAGGGTAAACGTGGTGCCTTTTCCAATCTCGCTTTCGACGCGAATTCGGCCCTGGTGAGCTTCCACGATGCGCCGACAGAGAGCCAAACCGAGGCCCGTGCCGCCCTGACCTCGAGCATCCGGTTGTTTGGTCGTGTAGAACGAGTCAAAAATATGCGGCAGTTTGTCGTGAGGAATCCCGCAGCCGGAATCGCTCACAATCACTTCCGCCCAGCCTTCAGCCTTGTTGTCTCGCACGATCAGCTTCAGGCGACCATTCTCTGTCATCGCCTGACGAGCATTCACGATCAGGTTCATCAGCAACTGCTGAATCTGGCTGGCATTGGCCATCGCCCAGACGCTCGATGGAGCCATCAGATCGACCCCGATGCGATGCATCTGCAGATCCTTCTGAACCAGCGAAAGAACATCATCCAGAAGACGTTTCAGATCGGCAGGCTCAATACGATCGCTCGAATTTCGAGCATATGCCAACATCCCGGTCGTAATCTTGGCCGCCCGCTGCCCGGCGGACAGAATTCGATCGAAGGACTTGGTGCGAGTCGCTTCGTCGCCGTGACGCAGGCCCATTTTCGCGTAATTGATGACCGTCGTCAGAATGTTGTTGAACTCATGCGTAATCGACGAGGCCAGAGCCCCGACCGAACTCAGTCTCTGAGCCCGCATCAGTTCCTCTTCAAGCACTCGAATACGCTGACGGAGTTCCTGGTTTTCCTGAGCGTGGTCCATCGATTATCGCTGCCGTGACAAAGTTTGGTTCAACGGAGACTCTGGAGTTATCGACACAACCGGTAAACATCTTGCGATAGACTGCGCAGCCATTCCGGTTTGCATTTCTGTAACGGCAGGATCTGCCGAAAGCGGCAATGAGCGGTACCTGTCGCCAGTGAGAGAATCAACATCTCTCAACGCAAAAAGGGGACCGTGAATCACGGTCCCCTTCTCGTTTCTTGTCATTCAGTGGCCCAGACAATTCACATGAGTGACTGCTGGATATCAACTCCTTTGAACCACCCTCCACTGGAAAACTGATCAAAACGGCAGGCTCTGTAACGAATTACTGAGCAATTGGAGCAGCTTCAACAGGCTCCGCGACAGGAGCAACTGCAGTTTCGCCGCAAGCAGCACCGGTTCCGCATCCACCGTTACCACAAGCACCGTTACCGGAGCATGGGTCGCAGCAGGTCTGAACTGGTCGGCAGACAACTCGTGGCACGCAGCGAGTCATCGTGACGCAAACCTGTCGAGGAACGCACTTTGTGCGAGTCACAGTGCGTGTCTCACACACCTGACGGCAGGTTGTGTAAGGAACTTTGCGAGTGCAGGTCTGCTGTTCCATTTTGCAGACGGTATAAGGAATCTGCTTTGTGCAGCATTCTGAAACCATCTTGCAGGTTGTGTAAGGAACTCGGCGAGTAATGCACTGCTCAGTCCAGCTGCAGGTCGTGTAAGGAATCTTCTTTGTGCAGGTCTGCTGTGTCATCGTGCAGGTTGTGTATGGAACCTGCTTTGTGCATGTTTCCTGTGTGAACGAGCAGGTTGTGTATGGAACCTTCTTCGTTGTTGTTACAGGAACCTGACGGCAGACGGTGTAAGGAACCTGCTTGTGGCAGACTTCCGGAACCATCCGAGTGCAGGTCACAGTCTTCTGAACAACTTTTGGAACCCACTTGCGGCAGGTTACAGTGCGTGATGGGCACTGAACACAAACCGTTTTCGTGCAGCATGGGTTGCAAGGGTCAACAACACACTTCTTAACAACTGGACCTGGGATGCACTTTGTTTCAGTGATCCAGTCGCCGCAGCAAACGTCTTCAGTGTGCGATTCCGTAACTGGCTTGCAGACGGTGTAGCACACGTCCTTGTAGCAGGTTTCGGATTCGGTCTTGTACGTCGTGCAGCAGACATCTTTGTAGCATGTCTGGTACACTGGCTTGCAGACGTTGTAGCAGACAGTGCGGTAACATGTCTGATAAACCGGTTTGCAGACAGTGTAGCAGCATTCACGGTAGCAGGTTTGATAGACCGGCTTGCGAACGCGGCAGGTGACGTCGCGGTAGCATGTCTGGTAGACAGGCTTGCAGACGTTGTAAGTGCAGGTCTTGTAGCAGGTCGTGTAGACCGGCTTGCAAACCGTGTAGCACTCATCACGGTAGCATGTTTCATAAACGTTCTTGGTACAGGTGACCGGGATAGACTCAGTGCACTGATCGTACACAGTCTTCATGCAGGTATACTGCTGAGGCTCCCAAATCGTTTCCTGAACCATCTGACATTGCGGGCCGTTACCGCACCGAGCTGCCACAAAATCTCCGCATGGTGAACAAGCGGATGTTGCACAACCGGAGTAACCACCCTTTCCGAGTAGTCCGGCCATCAACACACCGCTGTTCAGCAGTACGGTAACTGCAGCAGCGGCTCCCAGCATGAGCCTTTTCATTGCCTCTACCTCGACTGTTCTAACTGAGTGAAACGTGAGCGCACGAGAGACGCACAAACCTGTACCTCTCTTCGTCGACCACGTTTACAAGACTTGACCGTTCGGGGTCGGGCCGAATGCCCTCCGAACCGTTTGTCTGATTGCACACCGAACAACCTGAACGACCGTTAGAGTTTCCGGTTCCGTTTGCGTAAGCTCTTCTTGACAAACCGAACAGGCAAAAACCGCCGCTCCGTTGAACGTGATGTGATGTTGCTCAATGCCGAAACACGAAGGCCGCGTGACTCCGACAAGGAGACCGTTCCGGGAAATTTCCCGTCGACCAGAATACCTGATCCGACCTGAAAACTGCTCCAGTCGTTTTCCCTCACGGCACCGGAATCGAAACGCCACCGCACACCAATTCGCATTGCTCGGCAAATTGATTCAGGACGGTTGTCGGCTCGGCGGTTTCTGCTAAACTGCTCGCCCTCGTGAACTCGACAATTCTGCCTGTGTCCTATGGAGACACGGGAAGTCGTAATCCGGCATATTTGGCAGCAGTTCCGATCATTGCCAAGCCGAATCAACGTTCAACAATTTGGCGGCGTAGCTCAGTTGGTTAGAGCACCGGCTTCATAAGCCGGGTGTCGCCGGTTCAAGTCCGGCCGCCGCTACTACAAGACCCCGAGGAAATTGTGTCATCAGTTTCCTCGGGGTTTTTCCGTTCTGCGGCTGCTGGAACTGTCGAGACCTAAGGAACGGCCCCGAAATAAGTTCCTGTGGTAGCCGATCTCGTGAGAGTTCGGACTGAAGTCTCACGACTTCCGCTACGGAAGTTATTACGGGACTTGTCCTAAGAGCCGACAGCGATGATTCCGAGAACTCAGAGGGCGCGGTGTTTGCTGCCTGAAGATCACCTGCCATGGATCTTCCAGGGCTCATGCGTTTTGCATTGAAACTCAGCCATCGAGAAGCACTGACCTCGAATCGCTCCGGGGATTCCGGAAATTCACCGGACTCCGAGCAATGCTCAAATCCCGACCGACCGAAGAGTTGTTCACTCAAATGTGCGCCGTACTTTTCAATGGCTTCGCTTGTCCCCGTGAGTGAAGCAACAGCCTCCCGATTCTGGCAATTCCGCGACTCATCGTACGTCACTGTTGAGATGAACTGTAGGATGGCGCATCACGCCAGCCATTTTTCGACGACTTTACCGGCTACGTCGGTCAGGCGGAAATCGCGTCCCTGGAAACGATGCGTCAGCTTCAGATGATCCAGTCCAAACAGGTGCAGCATTGTCGCGTGGAAGTCATTGATGTGAACCGGATCCTGAGCAACTCCCCAGCCGATGTCGTCCGAAGCACCATACGTCTGCCCGCCCTTCACTCCGCCACCAGCCATCCACAGGGAGAACGCAAACGGATGATGATCGCGGCCGGTATTGGCTTCTCGACCGTTGCGATTTTCTCCCAGCGGGGTACGTCCAAATTCCGCACCCCAGACAATCAGCGTGCTGTCAAAGAGTCCTCGCTGTTTCAAATCCTTGATCAGCGCTGCAATCGGCTGATCGACAACCCACGCGTTGTATCGCAGGTCTCCTTCAAGATTACTGTGCTGATCCCAGGCCTCATAAATCACATTGACGAACCGGACACCTCGTTCCACCATCCGTCGGGCCAGTAGACAGTTGCGAGCAAACGACAAGTGCGCATCGGCGACGTTGCCGCGTCCCGTGGCCTGCGGATGTTGGGCCCGTCCAACGCCATAGGCTTCCTGCGTCGAGGCTGTTTCTCCCTTGAGATCAATCAACTCTGGAGCCGCTGACTGCATGCGAAATGCGAGCTCATAGCTGGCGATGCGACTGGCAATTTCGGGATCTCCCATTTCCTCAAGTCGATTTTCATTCATGGCCCGTAGAGTATCCAGGCTGCGTCGCTGCTGTTCATTGCTCAGCCCAGCCGGGTTGGCCAGATTGAGAACCGGCTCGCCCTGGTTTCTGAAAAGCACGCCCGCATAATGCGACGGCAGAAATCCGCTCGACCACAACGACGCGCCGCCGCTGGATCCTCGACCGCTGGTCAGCACAACGTAGCCTGGCAGGTTTTGTGATTCAGTGCCCAACCCATAGGTCAGCCAGCTGCCCATCGTCGGCAACCCGAAGGAAGCTCGCCCACAGCTCAGTAATAACTGCCCCGGATGATGATTGAACTGTTCGGAATGCAGCGAACGGATCATCAGGATGTCGTCCGCACACGACGCAATGTTCGGCACGAAGTCGCTAAAATCCATCCCACATTCGCCATGCTTGCGCCAGCGGCGAGGCGACCCGAGCAGAACGGCGGATTCCTTTTTGATAAAGGCGAAGCGAACTTTCTCCAGCATGTCGGCCGGCAAAGGCTTTCCATCCAGCTCATTCAATTTCGGCTTGGGATCGAACAAATCCAGATGCGATGGTGCGCCGGCCTGAAACAGGAAGATGCAGCTCTTCGCCTTGGGAGCAAAGTGATGCAAATTCGACGTCACGTGATTCATCACGGATTCACGCGATGCGGCCGTCGCCTTATTCAGCAATCCATCCTGAGTCAGCATCGACCCCAGCGCGGCGAGGCCGAGACCGCTGGCGGATGATGTCAGAAACTGACGGCGTGCCTGTTGAGCAGTTGCGAACATAGGATTTCCTGTCATTCTCTCGTAATGAACTCATCAAGATTCAGGAGAACTCGCGCCACGGAGATCCACGCAGCTGCCGTTTCCGAGGGCACTCCGGAAACAGTTTCTTGGCCGATCAACTGTCCCGCCTGATCCAGATGCGCGGTGTACCATGCTTTGGAATCATCGAGCAGAGCCTGCAACTGAACCTGCTCCTCTTGCGTGATGCTTCGAGCCACACACAACCGCATCGCGTGCGACAAGCGAGCGGCATCGTCTGCGGCCTCTGCCGACAGCAATCGTCTGGCGAACGCTCGTGCTGTTTCGGCAAACGTTTCATTGTTGAGCGACGTCAGCGCCTGCAACGGAGTATTCGACGACTGCCGTTCTATACATGTAATGTTGGCGTCGGGGCAGTCAAAGGTAATGAGATTCGGGTGTGGCGACGTTCGTTTGAAGAACGTATACATGCCTCGGCGATATCGATCCTCACCCTGCGAATCCGTCCAATTGAAGTTTCCGGCATAGCTCAATTCCGCAATTCCCGGCGGCAGCGGCGGATACACGCTGGGCCCGCCAATCTTATGAGATAACAATCCGGAAACATCCAGACTGATGTCGCGCACAATTTCGCCTTCAACTCGCATGCGATTCTGCCGTGCGAGCAATAAATTCTGCGGGTCAATATCGCGAAGTTCCGGGCGATGCATCGAAGCCTGGCGATAAGTCGCCGATGTCACGATTCGGCGAATCAATGCCTTCCGCGACCAGGCTCGCTGAGTTCCCGAGCCTGATATGAAATCAGCAGCCAGCCAGTCGAGTAATTCCGGATGAGTCGGCTTCTCGCCTCGAACACCGAAGTCGTTCGCTGTCCGAACAATTCCATGGCCAAACAAAAGCCGCCAGATGTGATTGGCTGTCACGCGAGGAGTCAGCGGATTCTCCGGCGACACCAGCCAGCGTGCGAGATCCAGCCGATCACCTGTTCCATTGTTTTCCCGAGCACTGAAGGCTGGCAGCGTCGCAAGTCCGGCGGGCTGGACCTCTAATTCCGTGAGCGGATTCAGGAACTCACCGCGTCGCAGCACATGTGTCTTACGCGGATTCTGAGTTCTCTGAACAACGACACGTACTGACAACTCCGGCTTCGGAGGTTCCTGTTTTTTTAGTTCGTCAATCTGCGCGACAAGTTCCTTCTCAGGGGACGTCTGCCGATTGAAATAATCCTGCAAAATCTGTCGCTGTTCCTCGCTTCGCTGAGCTTCGGACTCCGTCAGCGCCTTGATGATGTTTTCGGGCACGACGGCATCTGGTTCGGTTCCTGTCTGCAGAGAAACCTTGAACCGGCCAAGCGTATGCTGCTGACCATATTGATGACTCAATCGAATTCGAACGTAACTGTTGCTGGTCAGGTTCAGTGGCTGTTTCAATGACGCTGTCAGCCAATGTTTCTTGCCATATTCAGGAGCAATCGCCCATCCGGATTGATCGTCTCCGTCGAGCACATTCTTTGCGGGCCACGGGCGATCAGCCTGCTCAAAGTCGGCCTTCGCAGTTGCGAATTCAATCTTCTGAGCATCGGAGAAGTCTGACGTTGAAGCGACTTCCATTGTCAATTCGCTCAGCACAAAATTTCCGTGAGCAACCCGCCCCGGACCATTGGCCGGAAGTGATTTGTCCGGGAAGACATCCAGGCGAATTCCTTTGATTCCCGTCAAATTTGACTGCCCGGTCAATGTGTAGACAGCTCGTTCGGGATTTTCGCCGCTGACCAGAACCACGCCGCCCTCTTGCTGTTCAAACACGACCCCGGATTCACTGCTGTACGAGGACTGTTTCAACACATGAAATTTGACGGGATCTGAGGCGGCGTTATTCAATTGATCTAACGTGGCTTGCTGCCATTCTGTGAACTCAGCGCTATGCGCTATCTGGGCGTCCATCAACTGAGATGTCAGGGTTTTCAGCTTTTCATCATAAGCAGCTTTCAGACCTGCATAAGCCGCAACATCAGCGTCAGACTTTGGCACGGTGGTTGTTGATTCATCGCCGTTATTGAACACCGAGAAGAGCTGGTAATACTCTCGTTGGGTAATCGCGTCATACTTGTGTGAATGACATCGAGCACACCCGACTGTCAGTCCCAGCCAGACAGTTCCTGTGGTTTCCGTCCGATCAAAGCATGCCTCGACGCGAAACTGTTCCTGATCAGTTCCGCCTTCGGTATTTGTCAACGTCTGGCGATGAAACGCGGTCGCCAGTCTTTGCATCGGAGTTGCATCCGGCAACAGATCGCCCGCGAGCTGCTCGATTGTAAACTGATCGAAGGGCATATCGGCATTGATCGCATCAATCACCCAGTCGCGCCAGCGCCAGGCATCGGGACGAGGATTGTCCTTTTCATATCCGTCGGAATCGGCATAGCGAGCCATGTCGAGCCAGTGACGGCCCCAACGTTCACCGAAATGCGGTGACGCGAGTAAGCGATCAACCAGTTTCACATAGGCGTCCGGCGAAGCATCATTGACGAACGAATCAGCTTCCTGGATCGTCGGTAACAAACCCGTCAGATCGAGCGACAAGCGACGAATCAGAGTAAAGCGGTTCGCTTCGGGGGATGGCTTAATGTCTCTCCGTTCCAGTTCGGCCAGCACAAAATGATCGATCTCGTTTCGCGGCCAGTTCTGATCTTTCACGACGGGAGATGTTGGTAACTTGATCGGCTGATAAGCCCAGTGCGAATTCTTCTCGGTGGAGATGTTCGCGGATTCCGGCCATTCGCATCCCTGATCAATCCACGCCCGCAGGATGCCGATTTGTTCGTTCGTCAGCCGATCTCCTTCCGGCGGCATGATGTGGTCAGGATCGGTGCCATGGACATAGTGAATCAGTCGACTGGATTCGCTTTTGCCGGGCTCCAGAATCTTACCAAGATCACCACCGTTCAACATCAGATCGCGGCGATCAAGGCGTAGTCCTGATTCCTGCTTTTCGCCCGCATGACACGACCAGCAACGGTCTTTCAGGATTGGTTGCACGTCCTGCACGAAGTCAATTTTTCGCTCGACGGCCGTCGGCAAATCGTCAGCGAACGCGGCGGAAGTTTGGCAGAGTATTAGGCAGGCAATGGCGGGAATCTGAGGGCGGATCACGAGACGTCTCCGGCGTGACTGTCACGCATGGGACGAGCATACCGCCAGCCCCATGCGTCTTGAGAACAGCATCAACGGGAAAACGATAACTCGGCCAGCCGAGCAATACCAGAGACTTCGCGGATTCAGGCCCGCTCTCACGTCAAACGTCGCAGCCCAACTCGTAGTGCAGGCTTCAGCCTGCATTGAAGTTCAATGGATGCTGGCTGAAGCCAGCACTACGAGTTATGTAGGCCGGACCGAGTGCCAGCGAGTTCCGGCAATTCATTAGCTTCTGAGCAAGCCGGAACTCGCTTCGCTCGGTCCGGCCTGCATTCAGCAGTCGATTAGGACAGCGCTTCAGGCACCGGCGGCTAGTGGCTCGT
Source organism: Planctomycetota bacterium (assembly GCA_052034165.1). Taxonomy (GTDB): domain Bacteria; phylum Planctomycetota; class Planctomycetia; order Planctomycetales; family Planctomycetaceae; genus SXXK01. The sequence goes on from JBPOIW010000068.1 coordinate 29,764, forward strand.
CAAGTTTTGATTTGGGGTTACCGGTGGGTCCCTTTTTCGCCGACGGAGCGGCGAAACTACGTAGTCGAGCCGCTCCGTCGGCTCGCATTGAACCCCAAATCTTGTTCTTGACAGAGCACTAGCGCCGTTCTACTCACAGACTTGTTGGATCCATCAACTCAACAGCGTTGCCTGCTGAGTCGCTGATGTAGACGGAGCGAGTTCCATCTCGGTGGCCTTTCAGACCCGGGTGAACTGTGGCTTTGTCCGATACGAACGCGATGTGAGCCGGATGCTGGCTCGGCAGGACAAGTGCCAGATGAGCATTCGCAAACTTCAGAAAACCCCAGGTAGCATCCTGATAGGCCACTTCACACTTAAACTCAGACTTGTACCACTCAATCGCCTTCGCAATATCGTCCACAACGATCGCCACGTGGTGCAAAGTATCCAACTGCTCTGACATGATCTTGCTCCTGAGTTTTTGGCCCGTCTTTATGACGCAGGGAAACTCCTTGCATCATCCTGCGTTTGCAGACTCTCGGATTATAGACCTCTTCGCAGCTGTGAAGGTAACAACTCAACGTCGGACAACCGGATTCCCGCGGAAGGGGCTATGAGCACAGCTTTGACGAGGTGTTTTCTCAGAAACAGCCGAGACAAGTGTCGAGTGTCAGGAGCGCAGTCTCTTCCGTTCTGTCATCAGCCGCCGGGCGTTAACTCAAGAACGATTATTTCAAGCGACGAGAACCGGACGCTAACGCGTTCCGGCTGATTAAATCGTAAACTGAACAACAAGAAGCCTGCTCACGCCGCGACGTCTGTCGACGCTTCCGCATCCGCAGCGGGCATTGGAGGTTTTCGATAGCGCGCTGTCAGCCATGCAAAGGTTTGGCAGATCGTCGCCAAGGCAGATTGAACAATCCCAATTCCAGCATCGTTCAGCAACGTAAAGGCCAGCAACGTTAATCCTGCAGATCCGGCAAGCAGCCAGGTTCGATGCTGCTCATGGCTGGCCAAATGAAACACGACTTTCGCGAATGCCGGCCGAACAACCTCTGGAATCGTGTACTCTTTTGCTTCCGCTCCACCAAACAACAAGCCTTTCGAAACGGGAATAAACTCGGTCTCATGCGAGTCTGGATTCTGGTTCGCTCGAATCAGCCGGTTGGCAAACTCCGGATCCGTCTTCAGCGCTTCGGCGACCCGTTCCAGATAGTCGACTTCATCTTCCAACTGAGCCAGTTTCGTGGCGTTGGTGACGTACTGCTGGCGGACATTGATCCAGGCCGCAAACTTGGGCGACAACGCGACCGCCGCGTACATTGTTCCTGCGACAGTCAGAGTTAACCAGAAACTGACCGACATAAAAAACGAACCGACCGACTGAGAAACCTGGACAGGTTCCGCAGCGGTCGGTTCGGTAGTTTCGATCAGCTCGACTTTCGCCATGATGGTTCGCTTCTCACGAACCAATCACATCGCGATCAGATCGTGCCGCCAAAAGTTGCGGAATCGCCCAGCATCTCTTCGATGCGGAGCAATTGGTTGTACTTGCAGATTCGATCGGTTCGGCTGGCAGATCCCGTCTTGATCTGACCAGTTCGCAGGGCCACGGCCAGGTCGGCGATCGTGGTGTCTTCAGTTTCGCCCGATCGATGGCTCATGACCGCGGTGTAGCCGTTGCGGTAAGCCATCTGCACAGCCTGAATCGTTTCAGTGAGTGTGCCGATCTGGTTGACCTTGACGAGAATGCTGTTTGCGATGCCTTTGTCGATCCCCTGTGTCAG
>JBPOIW010000022.1:0-87319 GCA_052034165.1 Planctomycetota bacterium
AACCAGAGCGTGTTCACGACCGCCAGAACCGACAACCAGAATCTTCATCGAATCAACTGCCCTGCATGCTGAGAAAACAAAAAAACTCGCGGCAGAGTACCGCGAGTTTCGGAAGAATTCGAACCAGACAATTGCCTGTCCCGAGTTTCGGATCGGACGTATCTCTGTTAAACGACAGGAAGAGATTCCGGCTTCAACACGAATGGAAATACTCTCACTGCCGTTCCCGGATCATGTTGCTTCTTGTAGGCCAGCTGTGCAGCTCGATCAGCCGCAAATTGCAAACGAATGAACTCAAGCCCGCAAAAAGAATCGATATCCGCTTCTGCTGCCACGTCAGCAAACATTTCTCCAGCTGAGGCCGCATGACGGCGGACTCCATGGATACTTCGCTCGCGAACTTTAACTCCAGCAGCGGCCAGTTTGATCAATCCCTTCAGGAACCGACCTACCGTTGTGTCAGCGCCGGATACCCGCCACAATTTTTCCCACTCTTCATGAGCTTCCCAGTAGAAACCCATGTTGAAATAATCCAAGCCCAGCAAATAGTTGCGATTATTTGCCCACGTTTCCGGGCTGAGAGCACGTGGCCCCTGTCCTGGAGCATGCTTCTTGCCGTGACTATGCCCCTTCGGGTCACGAACTGGGTGAGGCATCCCTGAGCCGGGATAGTAAGTGTAGGCGGGAAGTGGATTGGAAGGATACAAACGCTCAGCTTCGGCTTCAGCCGTAATCATGTGTCGTCGACTCCATTGGCTAGGGGTCATGAATCAGTTGCTCCGCGGAATCGTACGCAGCGGCATCGTCGGAGAACATACGCGGAACAGCAGTTCCCCAACGACAATCTGCCACTGACGACCTCAAAACTGGACTAGTGAACACTATGATCAATTGCCCGATTTCGATTGCACCGAATTTACACCTTTTTCCGTCAACTTCGAGAACTTCTTTCTGCATTTCGACAGATTCCGGATCGCCGTTTTCCAGAACCTAATCAGTCTGATTAGTCGAAACCAACAACCTATTTCACCTAAACTGACTGCCTGCGGGGCTTTAGGCCAAAGTTCGCTTGGCCCAAATAACCGCCGCCTAAGTGGTGTACTCAGAATTCAGACGCACGTACTCCTGCGTCAGATCTGAGGTCCAGAATCGGACTGATTCTGTTCCCGAGCATGGTCCGCCAGAAAGTGAGTACTCCAGCGTGACATCGCGATTCGACTTCAGGCTGGCAGAAAGCGAACTTGCGTCAAACGGGACCGGCGTGCCTGCCTGGTAAACCTGAATCCCATTGATTTTCAGTGAAACAAAGGCCGTATCGAATTCCACGTTCGCATAACCGGCGGCCGATACGATTCGGCCCCAGTTCGGATCTCCCCCAGCGATCGCGGTCTTTACCAATGCACTTTCCGCGATTTCTTTGGCGATTCTATAAGCCTGATCCCGAGTCTCCAGGCCATGGACGTCGACCGTAACGAAGTGATCGGCCCCCTCGGCGTCTCGAATAATGCTGGTCGCCAGATGTTGGCAGACCTGCTGGACTGCTGCCTGTATCTTCAGAAAATCATCGGCAGATAATGCTCCCGAGGCGGCTCCGTTTGCAAGAAGTAAAACTGTATCGCTAGTGCTCATGTGACCGTCAACGCTTATGCAGTTGAAGGTGCGATCCACTCCAAACCGAAGCGCCTGATCGCACTGCTCTGGCGTCAATGCAGCGTCCGTCAGGACGACCCCCAACATCGTCGCCATATTCGGGGCAATCATTGCAGCCCCTTTGCAGGCCCCGGAGACCCGCACCGTACCGCCAGAGACCTTGACGTCGATAGATGTCAGCTTGGCAAACGTGTCCGTGGTCATCATTGAGGTGGCCGCGTCGCGGAGGTGGTGATCGGATGCCCCCAATGCCTCAATTCCCTTGGGGATGCCATTCATAATCGTAGGCATGGGCAGCGGAACACCAATGACACCGGTTGAACACACAAAAACGGCTTCCTCCTGACACCCAAGCTGCTTCGCTACTGCCGCGGTCATCGCTCGTGCGTCTGCAATCCCAGGCTCACCGGTCGCAGCATTGGAATTCCCCGAATTAATGATCACAGCACGGGCCGCCGACGTCGGAACTCGCTCTTTGCAAACAATGACTGGCGCGCCGCAAACACGGTTGGTCGTGAAAACCCCAGCCGCTGTGGCCGGGCGATCAGAGACAAACAAGGCAAGATCCGGCTTTCCACTGGCCTTAATACCGCAAGTTGTGCCCGATGCTGTAAAACCGAGAGGAAGGCTTGGCTGAGAACTCATTGACACAAAAACCCTTTGAATTCTGACGGAATTAACGAAGCGGGGAGAAAACCCGGTACTACGAGCTTTTGGGAGCGGCCAAAAGCCTCCAGGCAACAAACCCGCGAACGAACGGGATCGTGGCGTCAGGATTCTCTGTATGCAAGCGAGCTGCGTGGCGATGAAACAGGCTTTGCCGCGGAGATGACTGGTGACAGACATAGAATCTCCCGCAAAGTTCAGACGGCTTCACGACTATGACTTGGGTATAGCGCTTCGGGTAGACTGAGGTTGAGGCTAGTTGTTAGCGGGGCTGCTTGCTGGGGATCGTCTCACCCAAAGCCGCGAACCAAACTTACACCTGAGATTCGGCCATATCCGGAAAATCGTCAGTCGCTTTTCAAAACGTAAACAGGCCGTCATCATACTCCCCCATGCTGGATATTGACCTGTCTGGCTCAGGAGTTTGCGGCTCAAAGTCGATCACCCACCAACGATTTCGGGGACGCCTTTTATTCGCAATCGTCACAAGTTCTGCATCTGAAAAAGATGCCGCGATTGCAAGGATGTTGTCGCTGGGTGATTTTCAGATTTCGCCCACAGTTTCCAACTCATTCCGGGGCCTGGTGTTCGAACAATGGCAAACTTCGCTTCTTTTCAAGAGCTTTAAACTAGTCCCTCCGAAATTCATATTGCGACCTTCCCTCCACTTACTCATTCGCAGAGGAAAAAAGCGATGTCTCATTCTTCCCCAAAACTTCATAACGCAATGTGGCCAGGTCTCGTTGGTAAAGGCGACGGAGAAGGCCAGGAACCGCCTATCAGTCTGGAGAAGATGTTACAGCTTACGGCTGCAGCCAACGTCAACGGCCAGAAGTTTGATGGGATTGACTACTTCCTGTTTTTCCCTCATACGAATCCAGAGGCCAGTGACGCAGAGCTCAACAAAATTGCGGATCAGATTGCCAGCTATGGATTCTCCGTTGGGTCGCTGGTTGCTCCTGTTTGGCCGGGAACAGTTGGCGATTCCGCGATGGGCGATGACGCGGCCCGTGAAAAATTCATCAGTGCCGTGAAGATGGCCTGTCGCATCGCCAACATTTTCGAAAAGCATGGCGTGCGAAAGTACGGCGTGATCCGTATCGACTCTGCTGAGTTTGGTGTTGGGAAATGGCGTGAGAATCCCAAAACCAACACATCGAAGATCGCCGGGACGTTTCGTGAAGCTGCAAAGATCGCGGCGGATCACGGCCAACGTCTGGCGGCTGAAGGCGAGATCTGCTGGGCGGGTATGCACAGCTGGAAGGATATGCTGAATCTTCTTGAAGAAGTTGGCATGCCGGAATCACTGGGCTTCCAGGCAGACCTCGCTCATACGTATCTGTACTTGCTCGGCTATAACGCTCCTGAGAGCCAGCTGGTTAAGGAAGGACACACGGCCGAAGAGTTCTACGCAGCCTACAAGACGATGACTGACAAGCTTCGTCCGTGGACCATTGACTTCCATGTCGCGCAAAACGATGGCCATGTCCACGGCGCGGGATCGCATGATAAGACGGGCAAACATTGCCCAGCTGACGATCCAAACGGGAAGCTTGATATCGTGAAGTGCGCGGGTTACTGGTTGCAGGGAGCTTCAGAACGAGGCATCAAGCACATCTGCTGGGACGGCTGTATGTTCCCGAACGCCACGCTGGAGAATCCAAAGACCTGGAACACGATTTTGGACACCATGATCAAGGTTCGCGACGCTCACGGATGGGCGTGAGGCTCGACTGACTGAATTACGATGACCAATGTTGATGCATTGGTCATTTTTATTGGCCAATTTGTCTCATACACTTTTCTTTTCCCATTGCAGGATTACTCACCATGTCTTTAAAACCTCTGAACATCGGCCTCGTTGGCTACGGCTTCATGGGCCGTACCCACTCCAATGGTTACAAGCGTGTCAACGACTTCTTTCCTGAGTTGAAGCACCGCCCGGTTCTCAAGGCCATCTGCGGCCGTAGCGAAGAACAAGTCAAAGCGTTCGCAGATCAGTGGCAGTATGAGTCGACCGAGACTGACTGGCGCAAGCTGATTGAACGCAAAGACATTGATGCAATCGATATCTGCACGCCAAACAACTCCCACGCTGAAATCGCTATTGCGGCCGCTCAGGCTGGCAAAATGGTTCTTTGCGAAAAGCCATTGGCCATGAATCCGGTAGAAGGCCTGAAGATGGTTGAAGCCATCGAAAAAGCCGGCGTGGCCAACACGGTTTGGTACAACTACCGTCGAGTCCCAGCGGTTTCACTGGCCAAGAAACTGATTGATGAAGGTCGCCTTGGAAGGATCTTCCACTACCGAGCAAACTTCCTCCAGGACTGGACGATCAATGCAGATCTTCCTCAGGGCGGAGCTGGGTTGTGGCGTCTGGACTCGGCCGCTGCAGGTTCGGGCGTCACGGGCGACCTGCTTGCTCACTGTATCGATACAGCGATTTGGCTGAACGGTTCAATCAACAGCGTGACCGCGATGACTGAAACTTTCGTCAAGGAACGCAAGCACAACCTGACCGGCAAGGTTGAGAAGGTCGGTATTGATGATGCCTGTGCGTTTCTCTGCCGATTCGGAAACGGATCGCTGGGCTTGTTCGAGTCAACTCGATATGCCCGCGGTCACAAAGCTCTTTACACGCTGGAAATCAACGGCGAGAAAGCGTCAATCAAATGGGATCTGCATGACCTGCATCGTCTCGAATACTTTGATTACGCGGATAATTCTCTGGTTCGTGGCTGGCACCAGGTTCACTGCACTGACGGTGACATGCCGTATATGGGGAAATGGTGGGTCCCGGGATTGCAGATCGGTTACGAGCACACCTTTGTTCATCAGGTCGCGGATTTCATCGCGAGCATCGAATCCGGAAAGCCCTGCAATCCAACTTTCCGCGATGCACTGGAAACCCAGAAGGTTTGCGAAGCCGTTCTGGACAGCGCGAAATGCGGACAGTGGAAGGAAATTGCGTAGCCTGACTCAGATTTGAGGGCTATACTGACCGAACAGAAAAATACGGCGGTTGAAGGTACACCTTCAGCCGCCGTTCTGTTTCCTGACCGCTGAAGATTCCGAGTCTCCCTGTTGAAAAACACCGGAGAATCTGTTTCTTCCAGCGTGTTGTTGCGCTTTTTGAAAACATCGACGCACCTGATCAGGTCGTCGCAGATTGGATTCGCCTGAGGTCCCGCTATGGAACGACAACCCATTTCCCGTGAAGGCTACGACAAAATCCGCGAAGAAATTCGTGTGATGGAAGAAGTAGATATGCCTGCGATCGCGGAACGCATCAAGACCGCTCGCGAGGAAGGTGACCTGAAAGAGAATGCCGAGTACCACGCTGCTCGTGAGACTCAGGGATACATGCAGGCCAAGATTAATCAGCTTAAGTCGAAACTGTCTGGCTGTTATATCGTCGAACGAAACGATAAGCCAAAGGACACCGTCGGCTTCGGCGCCGTCGTAAAGGTCCGAGATCTTTCTGACGGTTCTGAAGAAGCTTACGAACTCGTTGGTCCTGGCGAAGAAGACTACGACGGTGACATCATGAAGATTTTGACCACCAGCCCCATTGCAACCGCAATGCTCGGAAAAAAGGTGGGTGACAAAGTCGAAGTCGATATCCCGCGAGGCAAATTGCGAATGGAAATCATCGGCATTGAATAGCTCTGCTACAGCAGAACCTTCCGGGCTTCCAGCGTCAACGGCACCCGAAATTGTCGGGTGCCGCGGACGACATCCAGCGTGATCGTATCGCCAGCCTGGTGATTTCCCAACAGGGCTTTCAGTTCACCGTAAGTGGATGTTGGCTGTCCATCAATCGCAGTGATCTGATCTCCCAGGATGACTGTATTCCCCTGACGTCGACATCCCTGCAAGCCAGAAAGAGCGGCAGGGGTATCCGGGTAAACGAACAGAACAACTAATCCACCGGCGAGAAGGTTTTCCGGAATCCCATTTTCTCGGGCGGTTTCTGTGTCCAGAATCGCAACGCCCATTGATGGAGCCGGCGGACTCGCAGCCTCATTGAAGACCAGACCGACAGCCGTATAGACATCGTTGACGGCCACCGCAAAGCCCAGCCCAGCCGACGCACCGCTCGTGCTCACGATTGCGGAATTCACTCCGATCAGACGACCGGCACTGTCGAGAAGCGGACCACCGGAATTGCCAGGATTGATCGCCGCGTCCGTCTGAATCATCCCCGCCAGAATGTTCTCGTCGTCTGTTCCGACTGTTCGATTCAGTCCACCAATGACTCCTGTGGAAAGGGTCCGATCAAACCCAAACGGATTTCCAATCGCGAGCACCTTCTGTCCAACCTTGAGATCCTCAGATGATCCCACCGTAATAGGAACCAACTGCGAAGGCTCAGCATCGATTCTCAGGACCGCAATATCGTGCTTTGAAACGGCCCCTACGAATTCCGCGTCGAAGATTCTGTTGTCGGCGAGCTGAACTTCAAGCTGTGAGCTACGTCTCTGAAATGAATCCTTGACCACATGCAGATTCGTGATGATATGGCCCTTCTCATCCCAAACGAATCCGGTTCCCGACGCAAACTCCTGGGAGGCCACGCTGCCGTCAAAAGTTTGTTGATATCCCTTTGTCCGAATGTAGACGACGGAAGGGGCCACTTTCTCAAAGACCTCAATCGTCGCTTTTTCGTCTTCACCCAATGCACCACGAGGCGTCACAACTCGCTCTGCGTCCGCATAATCGGGACGATTTGAAATCGAATCAAAGACGGACTTCACCAATAGCACAGCAACAAGAGCTGTCAGGACAATCACCAGCCAGCCGTTCGCTGCCGCCGTGGTTTCTCTCTGATTTGGACTTTCCTGAGTCTCTTTGTCCATAACATTTTTCCAGATGCGGCCCCCATTGAAACAATCGTCCCGAATGATGTGTGCCGCAGAAACCCAGTCTCATTATAGCATGTTGACTTGACGGATTTTCACGACCCGAAACGTCAGGGAGGGATAAAAATCGCTGCGTCCACAAAACAATTCCTTGCTGACGCAGCGCGTGAGGATCAAACCAACTCTCGGACCCACCACCGCGCTGTGAACGTTGGCCTTCACCTAAACAAGAACGGGGAAGAGATGAACTCATCCCTTCCCCATCACTGAATCCTAGTCAAGGTTACCTTCCAGCTTTTCGCGAATATCCTGCAGGGCGTCATTCAGACGTTCTCGCACAGATTCCGGCTGCTTTTCAAGTGCCTTCAGTAACTTCGGCGTTAATGCCTTGTTGAGTTTATCAAGCATCGCCGAGGCCCGCTTCCAGAACTGTTCCGGAGTCAGTTCCTGACGTTCCCCGCCTGGCGCTTCTTCTCGCATCTGTGGTGCGGGTGAAGCGGCGTCAGCTCGGAATGGTGCATAGCTCTCGCCAGCATCTCGAGCCACGGTGTCCATCGTCGCAACAGCGGTTCTCTCGCCGGACGAAAATCCCGCTCGATCCCCCATCCCGCTGGGCGTGAATTGAGAAGGATCCACGACGCGGGATAAGGGCACCGACGACGTGTCAATTCCCAGTGGCGCGGCCCATTCGGAATAGCCCTCCGAGGACTCAGCGAACAAATCTTCGCCCCGCTGAGCACGTCGCCAGGCACGCATTTCTGCAACGGTGGCATCAGCTTCCTGAGCCCAGTTCAAGCAGTCCTCTGCGTCATCCCAGTTCAACGCCACGTAGAAGAACGACCATTTAAGGCTGCCATATTTTTTATGGTTCTCTCCAAAGGCTTCCCAAACGCGACGTCTCTGGAAGATCTGGTCACCACTGAGGCCAACCATCTGTCCAAAGTCACCATCGGTACGGTTCTTCGCATAACGCTGTGTCCATTTGGAAGCACATTCGCCCACCACCCAGTTACACTGGCTGACGGCATCACGAGCCTTTGAAATCAATTGTTCTTCAGATTCTGCCACGATGGTTTCGTCCTTCCAGGCGTAGGGAACGGCCCTGAGCGGTAAGAAAATCAGGTGTCGGAGCCGGCAATTTCGATGCAACAAACCGCGAACGCAGGCATTCTTGAAAAACGCCCGCCGGAATCGCGACCGGCCATACTACGCACGAAAATCTGCACCTTCTACTCCAGGATCGACGAACCCTCAGGAATCCCGGATGTCCTTATTCTGCCCTGTTTGACTCTTCGCAAACGGCACAAACATCTTGATTTCATATTCTCGAATTGTGATGAAAAACCTCAGATTCAGGGACATTTCGAGTCCGAAGATTTTCGCCAGGAATTGACTTCAGGACAGTGGACCATCTGCCGATACATTCGGTATAAAACTCCGAGGCATCTGAGTCGCTCACAACGACCCAGTTTGCCAATTCGGATGAATAAAATCGGGGGGATAGCCAAGTGGCTAAGGCAACGGATTGCAAATCCGTCACGCGTGGGTTCGACTCCCACTCTCCCCTTGCAAAAAACGCTGGTTATCCTGAAAAGGTGACCAGCGTTTTTTTGTTGGTGTCACCTCAAGTGTCACCTTTTTTCAGCGTTCACCGGATCGGCCTCCTGAGGTGTCACCGCTGGCGGAATCATCAACCCCGCCAAGAGTAACGCGGTCTGTTGGGCGTTTTGCCCCACGTAGTATTTCTCCGTCGTCGAAATGCTCTGATGCCTCATCAGTTCCTTGAGAACCATGGAAGGCACCCGCATACACCACCGGGCCGCAAATGCTCGCCTGTAGTCGTGCGCGGACGCCCAAATCGTTTCCGATCCTCGCTGGTCGACTTTCACTTTTGCCGATTCTCCAAGGCTCATGATTCGCTTGGAGATTGTGTCGAGCCGTCGGCATGGTCCCTTCGGCAACATCGGATTGAAGACAAACCCCGACCGCTTCTCACTCGGAACCGCTCGCAGAAACTCTGCAAAGTCGGGCGTGGTCGGATAGGTTCTATCCCGGCCCCCCTTTTCGGATTCTGCTGGGATCAACAGGAAAACATGGTCCCCGGAAAACTCAACTCGGATCCCGTCCGCCCAACGATCCCAAGTCAGTGAAAGTGATTCACCTAGACGAAGACCGGACAGCCATAACCCGCGCAGGAGGAACCGAAAGGACTCCCGTTGATGTTCGACGCGGGCCAATCGTTCGGGCTTCCAGTCGTCTGACTTCGGAAACTCGGTGTCGATCGCTGCCAGCATTCTTTCGAACTCTTCTCCTGTGATCGGCCGCCCCTTCATAACTTTGGCCGCTCTGGCCTGCTTCAGTTTCGGGAATGCTGGCACCTCTCGAATGACACCCTGCCCTTTTGCCCAATTCAGAGCCGCCTTCAAATGTCGGCAATGACTCTCGACCGTTGCTTGTTCTCGGCCACTGTCCAAAAGTCGTTTCTGAAACGTTGTCAGCCACTGGGGAGTGATTCGCCGCAAGTCGTCCAGCTTCATTGTCTCTTCAATTACGTTCAGCAGTCCGCAGATTTTGTCGTTCGTTGTCGACCGCAAGCTCATCAGCATTGCCGCCTCGTAAGCCGATCGAAACGCCTCCCACTTTGCTGAAGCACTTCGAACCCCTCCACCGGCTTGAAGCTCCGCCTGCCATTCTCCCGCCTGCTTCCGGGCTTCTTTCTCCGAAGTCTCGCCGCTGCTCTTCTCGAATCGTTCGCCAGTCACTGGGCACGTGTAACGCAGGTACAGAAACTTTCTGCCTTTACGCTTTACGACGATCACATTGATACCGTCCATCACCGCTTCACTTTCATCAGAAGTGACCATCAAAAGAAGACACGGGAAGGCCGGTTGATGACTTCGGCCGTGTCGAGTTCGGGAGCAACCCCGTTCTCTATCCCGTTTGGTCCACCGTTTTTCTATCGTCTCCCACGTGCCGTGACGGCCAGGAATAACCGTGAGGCTTCCGAAAGAGTTTGACAACGTAGGGCTGACAGTATCAGGGAAAGGTACGAACTTACGTACGCTCTCGTCAGTCCCATGTGTCGGGCGATTGCGTCTCGATCCATACCGCGGCAAAAGAGCATCAGGGTTTTTCTGAGTGTGCGCGTGAGTCCTGCAATTCTCGATCGCTCTTCGTCAGAGATTGTGACCGGAACGCCGTGAGGCGTTTGCAGGTTCAAGTCTTCCTGACGATCGTAGAGAACGCAATAGGCCCGCCGGGCTGCTGCTTTTGCGAAGATGCCCGTAAACCCACTGTTGGAGTTGATCCACTCAAAAGCCGCTTTTGAACGTACCGCCGCGTTTGCTTTGTGCTCGAGTTCCGGAGTAGCGAGCGGGACAACCAGAAAACGCCCCGGCAACGGCTTCAACGCTCGAAGCACTTTTCGAAAGACGGCCATGTCCGTAAAGATAACACCGGGCCCGACTACTCGCTCCGCATCAACGGCGTTCTGAAACTCTGTCAGACACTCAAACCCCTCTACGGACTCCGAATTGATTGTGTCGATAACTCGCCATCGGACACGCATCTGATTGTGAATTACGAAGATGTTGAACGGTTGACGGCGCTTGCGGTCGAACTCAGGCACATCCTTGCGGGCAGTTCGCTTGATGGGCTTCGTTTGTGGACAGGTGGCGATTGTATTCGGCTGATCCAACCTCTTGGCGTCTTCCATCGGCAAGGTGGAACGATGGGCGCCAGTCGTGTCTGAGTCGTGACATTCGTTCATGTTCGTTCCAAGTCTCTTGGATTAACCGGCATTCCGCCGCGATATCGTTCTCTGTCGGGTCAACGGGCTTCGCCATCGTTTACGTGAATCCAAGGGCCGCGAAACTGATAAACCGCAAATGTCGGAACCGGCGATAGTGAGGAACAAAATCCTCGTCCCGAGTCTCCGCCGGATACTGGTAACGGTCAACGCCGTTGGCATCCAATGCAACAGGCTGCTCTGTCTGCCTCCAAGGGCGTTCCACCCCGTCCGAGTCCAAGCCGTTGGGCTCAAGGCATCGCCTGCGTTCCCCGTTGGTCAGATCGAAGCAATTCCAACCGGCGTTCAACAGTTCCTCATCGAAACCTTCCGGCCGGATGATTATCTCATAGTCCACCGCCCTGAAGTCATAGTTTTCAAACCGCTTCGGGGATGATATTGGAGCCGCCAGAATCATCGCCTGCCCTGGCAGAACTGTCTTTCCATCAATGGTCACCGTATCGTTGTTCACGGAACCCGGCAGCTCCAGAGCATCGACAGGAACAACGAGCTCATTCCGTGAGTACCGGCAAACGGCAAGGTACCGGTTCTTAGTGATCCCGGGAATGAAAAGATCGTCCACGGTGTTCTCGACGGGCAATTCATCTTCCGACCACGTTTCCCCACCATCGTCGGACACGTAAGCCTTTTCGACTGGCTCTTGTACGACTCGATGACTCCAGCTCTTCGTTGCCCGAATTCCATCAACGTAGCGTTCCGGATCGTGCCTGTCTGCAGCTGCGATGCCGGCAGTGGACCAAACCAGCGTGAACTCAATCACCTTGAGAGAGTTATCGATTGGTGGCTTGCCGCTCGGAACCCGTTTCAGGAACAGTAACGGCTGATCGGGGTGTTCTTCACCGATCGCAGGCAGATAAGCACTCCCGAGAAAATCCAAGGGATCGTCGATCTGATCATCAAAAGTCGCCTGCCAAACCTCGGACACTTCCCAGATACCCGACTCCAGCAACGCCCATGATCGGCCTTGCGTTTTTCTAACAAAGGATGTTACGGCCATTGAGTGAACCTCCGTGAAGAATCAACAGGATAGCGGAATCGTTCGTCGTTTGCTTTCTCAGTTCGGGATAAGCCTCAGCAACTGGTCTCTCTGCTTTGCCCGACTCTCTTCCTGTCGGCGTATCTCATCCGCTGCGAATTCATCTGCGGGCGTTTTCATGGTCAACGCGATTGTGGCGGGCTGCGTTTTGGGCTGCGTTTTCGAACGCTGAACCCGAAGCAATTGCCGCGAGAATTCGTCATCAGCATCCGCCAGCCTCGGCCGCTTCTTTGGATCGACATCGTTTCGACTTTTCCAAAGTTTGGCGATGACTCCGCCCGGGCTCTTGGCTTTTCCAATCCGATGAACCTGATGGAAAAGTGCAGCCAGCAGGAGCCATTCCGTTTCGACGCCGCTCGACCATCCTGCGGCCTTCAGATCCGCGAAGAATGCCCCAAACAACTCATAGTCATTCTGACGAACAACGCGTTCAACGTGGTCGGCTGTGATTTGGCTGAATCTGACTTCAGTCGTTGCGATTGGGCCCCGTCCTGCGTTCTGCGATTCTCCTCGAGACTCTTTCCAAGACTCATGATCATGCTCATGAGTCTTGTTTTCATGTTCATGGACATGATCATGATTCATGAGGGGAACGACATCGGAACGACAATCGGGCGACACGGGCACGACATCCCGTGCGACATCCGAGGCGACATCGCCTGCAAACTGTACGGAACCGATCGACTCTGCCCCGTTCGCCCATTGTTCACGCAGGTCGAGTAACCCGGGACCATATTTCAGAATCACGGCCTCGAATTCGTCAGTGGGATCGGTCGCCGGGATCGCTTCAAGCCTGTCGATCGCAATCACATAGACCAACCTCTGAGACGCTCGGCCGGCGTCCTGCTGAATCGTCACCATCTCAGGCCAGCAGAACGCAGAGAACTCACCACCGTTTGCTCGGTCAATTGCTCTCTGGAATGTCCGCGATGAACAGTCCAGAAGTTGCCCGATTCGCTGCTGGTCGCCGCTTAGCAAAATGGCGTTTCCGTACCATTGGGCGCGAACCCCGGCCGGAGGTTGGGATTCCACCGCTGACAACGCCAACCGCAGGAATACCCTTGCCCGGTCTGTAATCGCTCGGGATTCAATCAGTCCGGAAATGTGCTGTCGGGTTTCGTCGGAAAGTCGGGGATAGCGTAGCGCGGTCATGTTGACGCCTCGCCCGATATCTCGCTGGTCGTCGTGTCACCGGGCCACGGCTTGTCAGTCGTAACCCATACCGTGCAGCCCTGCCGGAAAATCGGAACCAGCCCCGGACCCATAGCAGCGCGAATGTATCCACGTTCCGCTAGTTGCAAACGCCGTGGCCGCTCGCTATCGCCTGAAATCCCGGTGATGGTCTGTACTTCGTTATCCGTCCTGCCACGTTCCCCACCTTCCCGAATACATCGATAAACCCGATCATACTGGGAACCAATCACAACTCTGACACGGTCCGCAGCTGCGTCTGACGCAGCGTTTCCGTTGCGAATTGGTTCGGGCTTTGTGTGGTCAATTGTTTTGCCGCTGAACAGCGTACGCTGCTTTGCACTCATTTCAATGTGCCTCCGTGAGGCTGTTCGGTGCGTTATGTTTGTGCTACGCTCCCGAACAGCAAACTACTCCCCGTGGATTGCGAAGTCACTGAGCGGAATTCCGGCCGCTTCAGCGAAACACGATCGGGCCGCGTCAACGATTGACGCGGCCTGTTTCATTGCGGCGTTGTGGCGTTCTGCTTGGCGAGAAACGCCAAGAAGTCTTCGCCTCGAATGAAGACGCGGTTGCCGACTTTCGAGACAGACAAGCCTTGTCGTCTTAGCTGCGCGAAAGCATGTTTTCCAATGCCGGCCAACCGTCTGAATACCGGCAGTGGATAAGCCCTGTCCCGGCAAATCTCCCCGAGGCTTTTTTCGTCAGCCGCCGCTGACTTCCGTTTCGCTGCCTGAACCATTGCACGCTCTCCCCACGTAACCTTTACCGAACAGCAATCAATGCCGACGTGGTGAGTATGCGTGCTCAATTCTTGGGTTCAATTCTCGGCGATCGACATCAGCCCAATTGGAACGAGAGTTCCACTTCAGCCATTCAAAACGCCGCTTTCGGGGGCTCAAAGTTCCACATTCAATATTGATTCAATTGCCCAATGAAGGCTCTTATTTGTGCTGCCTCGATGGCTCTCTTGCGTTAGCCTTTCTGAGACAACTGTTTCGCCCTGGCTCTTTTGCGATCGCCTTCCCGGGACCACTGTCTCACGATATCTCGCCGCAACAGGCACAACTTACCATCCATTCGGCGGATTTCTTCGTTGTGCTTTTCTTCGTATTCGGCAATTCGTTTTGTAAGCCCACGTGGAGTGATTACGAAGAGTTCCGCCCACTCTATGAGTTTCCTCGGACCATCGAAAACGGTCTTGTCTTCAATCCCAGACAGCACAATCTTTACATTGTCGATGGATTCGCGTAGTCCAGTGTGCAGTGGGGGGAAGTACATCCGTCCGAACAGGTCGCATACCGTCAATCGAAGCTCTGGGAATGCAGAAAGACTACGGATCATACCATCCAACCGGCGTTTTGTGTCTTCGTACAACTCTTCGGGGTTTCGATCAATTGTCCAGATTGGGCCGTAGACTTCGCGCTCCACGATCTCAGGACGATCGTTCTTGACCTTTGGCCGGAATTTGGCCTTACCACGCCTCGGTTCTGGGTCTTCTTCCATCACCGCCAAAAAGACTTTGAACTTTCGGCAGTATTTGTTTTCCACATCCGTCAACAAATCTCGCACGCGTTCTACAACTGATTCCGGAGAAGATTCGTCGATTGAATCAACTTCATCATTGTCGCTCCACGCCTCGATAGTTTGCACGCGGCGCGGTGAAAGTCCCCCCAGCGAACTGCCCGTTGCCAGTTTCTGTTTGGCAATGGTCCGAGGAAGTTGAGGCGGACGAGGAACCGGCGAATCGTTTGCCGATTGTGGGGGCTGTTTGGCCACGGCGTTGTTTCCTTTTGCCGGGCGTTTCGCGGTGGACATCGAAAGGAAACGACGACATCCACCGCGAACCATTTCAGCGCGTTGAGTTTCGAACCTCGACGCGCACCCGATGGCATCAGTCTACGTGACCGGCCCGACTTGGCAACGGTCTCCCGTTGGAATCCCTCCGGTGTTGCATTTATGCAACACTTAACAAAAGGGGGTAGCGGGAATTTTGCCAAAAAAATCCGCGGACGAGCAAGGCGTGGTCTCGGTCGGGGTAGGCGTCAGAATATGAGTACCCCCCCTCTGTCTGCTGCACCGTTGGCGTCGGAATTTTCCCGCAAATGATTAGGCTGCATCCCTGCGACACTATGCCGCTCGGCATTCTCAGCAGGCGTTCCAATTGCCTCAAAACATGTCGCAACATTGCGACATTGTGCCACGCCATCAGCGACGATCGCACACGCCACATGGCTCATGAAGGGCGTTGACGGCGTTGAATTCACCTGTAGAAAGACAGCTCAACACACTGTCATCAACCGCAGGGAGTCGCACGAAATGCCCCGAAGAAAACGGACTCGGAAGAACGTAACGGCCGCTGATTCTGCCCGACCAAAGGACCGCCGCGGTTTTCGTAACATCGTCACCAATAGTCCAAGCCTGACGATCCATCTTGAAGAATCATTCATTCCCAACCAACTGCAGGACCGGCAACCCGGGACAGTCGCGGAATACCGGAAAGCCGTCAGGCGTTTCGTTGTCTGGTCAGGCTTAGAAATCCGGCTTCACGATATCGACGAATTCCTCATCGAACGGTGGCGTAGGGCGATGATTCTCGACGGGCTGGCGTTCCGGACGGCTTGCCAGTGGGCGACATTCGTCCGGCGAATCGTTCGCCATGGATGCCCAGGGCATTGCCTCAAAGGCATTGGCCGACGGCCGCACGAAGATAAACCCACAGTCATGAGGGGAATGGATGAATCGGCAATGCTCGCCCCTGATCGTAGCCTGCTCAAGTTTGCTCTGGAAGTCTACGTTCCACGCCGGATGGTTGGATGCCGGGAACTCAGTATCAATCACATCCGCTGGAGTCTCAACCGGTTTGCGAAGTTTCTCGGGCGTCCGCCGCTGCTTGACGATTGCTCAAACGAATCCATGAGCAAGTTTATGAACTGGATGGTATCTGTCAGAAATCTACGCCCCGCCACCGTGAACGGAACACGGAAGAACATCGTTAGTTTGTGGAACTACCTCAACAAGCGGGGGATTCTCAAGGAACGGCCGATTGATTGCGACAAGGTCCGGGAACCTCGGAATCTGCCAACGGCGTGGACTGTCGAGGAGGTGGGCCGCATCATCGCCGCTGCTCGGCAACAAACATCCCCGAAAACTGGGATGGTCTACCCTGCCCCGTTCTTCTTTCCTGCGTTGCTGCTGGCCGCGTATGACACCGGCTTGCGCGTCAGGGCGTTGCTTTCAGTCCGCAGGGCTGACTGGAATTCCGGCCGCCGCGAACTGACCGCCACAGCAGAATTCGCAAAAACGGCCGTTGCTCAAACCTTTGTCGTATCCGAACAAACGGCAGAGGCAATCCACCAGATGATTTCGGCCACTCACTTGGAACTAAGACCCGAGGAAATCCCCGAATTCCTGTTCCATTGGCCGATTCGCCAAGACGGAATACACGAGCACTTTCGAGCCATTCTCAAACGTGCCGGGCTTCACGAACCCGGAACGGATACGTGGCACCGACTGCGAAAAACCTGTGCAACTCATCTCACGGCCGCTATCGGCATTGAAGCCGCATCCCGCCAGCTTGGCCACTCCAGCGTACAGATGACACGCCGCTATGTGGATCCACGTTTAACCGGTCACCACAACGCCGCAGAACACTTGCCACGCCCGAAACTTCGATAGTTGAGCTCTCAGGCCAGGAACCCGTGTTCCCGGTATTCGTTCCCTGTTCCCGCGTTCCCGGAGTAACAAACCCATGGCGAAACCAACCGCATTCATTGAATGGAATAACACCGGCCTTCAGTTTTCACTTGAGGAAATCCGGCTTGCCAACGCCCTCTTGGAACGGTTTGACCTTGAGATTGACTCCGCTATCGAGGCTCTTCGCTGTGCCTTGCATCTCCGACCCCGGATTTTCTCCCAGACACCTGAGCCGCCATCGTTGGCAGTCCGCAGGTTTAACGCCCAAAACCCGCCGGGAACACTGGTCAGAGTGTTTCCAAACGGCCGAAGTCTTGGGCAACCGGTTGAATGCAGGATATGTTCTCCCGCCTTCGACGTGAATCAGACTGCTCTGGTTGTGACAGATAACGAGATATCATCCACCGTTTCCATCGCAGACGTGGAATCGATCGTCGACACTCCTAAACACCAGTCAAACCGAAAACGGCGTCAAACCTTTCCCGGCAAGCAGGGAACATAATTACCAGCCGTACATTCTCTGTCACTGAGGAATCACAATGGGAATCTTCGGGCCCCCTGCATATTTGAAGTGTTGCTGCAATCGACCTTGCACCGTTCCATGCTGTCCCGGCGCTGAGTTCGTGTCCAGCATTTTTACATTCGATGACATCGGTCCTGGGGCCCTCGGTTGTCCTGAGTATGAAACCAATCCTGTCGTACCGGAACCGTTTGAAGTCACCAGTTGTACGCCTCCCGAAGAGATCGTATCGGCATTCGATCAAACAATCTGCCGTGCGTTTTGCCTGACGATCGGCCAAAGCGTTCCAGGTACGGTAGGTAACTTTGCCTATGAAATCGTCGTGCTGTGCTTCGGCAACGGATCTTCAACGACGGCATTTATCAAGTATTCCTCCGGAGCTTCTTTGCTCGGTCTTCCAAGTGGCGTCTGGATTGAAACGGCCGGCGGCTTCACCTGTCCTGATTGCGGCCCGGAAGACACAGGCGAATCGAAAACAGCAACGCTCTGGTATGACGTGTTCGTCAACTGCGGAGTATGTAACGCAGCGATGATCAACTACGAGACTGAGCTTCCGTGTTCACCGAATACGATTTTCAGTGTTCGCCTTTACTTCACCAGCGCAGCGACGTGCTTGTGATGCGATGGGTCATACTTGTGGCCGCGATTGCAATAGGCATTTCCTGCGGAGTTCGTTCAGTTCGTGATTCGGAAGAACTTGAGATCATGCGGGTACGTGCGGAACAACAAAAAACGATTGATGACCTCGTGAGAAGGAATAGAAAGCAATCCGATGATTATGAGAATGAACCACGCCTCGCATCCGATGAAGCACATGGCACCGGCGAATTTAACCAGCGGTAAAAAAGCTGGAGAACTGAAGCCAGAAGAACCAGACATCTGCACAACTGGCGCTCAGATCAGGAAAGCGATTGAGGCCGAAATCAAGCAGACGCTGAGCTGCGGGCAATGTCTCGGATACCTCCGAGGGCTCAACAAAACGAGCTTTCACAATCATCGAGAGATTGTGAACTACCTATCCGCTGAATTCCCGTGGCCGTCCTGGTGGAGAGAGAAGAACACTCAGCGACGTGACGCTATTTCCAAACTGATTGACCCGATTGTTCCGAGTCCGGAAAGAATTCGCGAAGCACTTCCAAAATTGGAGTGCGGAAAGTGCTTGGAAAGTGTGGTGATTAAAATTGAAGCTGTCGGCCATGATCTGGATGGCCAATATGGGTTTCTGATTCCGAACGATCCTGATTTCGAAGCGATCCCAGGAACTGACATTGAACTGCGAATGTTGATTGATGACGACGGTTTGCGGCTTCAATTCAGGCTGGCTGGGACTGTTCACGATATCCCGCCACATGGTGTCTACGTTGAAAAACGAGTCTACGCGGGTTTCACGTTCGATCCGAACGAGGTGGAGAATCAGAGAATCCCCGTTTGCGGCCCCAGTCAGCCAATCCGTCGGCTGAATTTGATCGGTTAAATCTCGGCCGCGTGCGGTTTATGTACACAACCGAACGGTTTTGTACAAAGTGCCAATTGACACAACAAAACCGCCGACTATCATTGTGCCATCTGACACAATTTCCGTTAAGGAATCAGACCGATGAAGACTGCCACCGCCTATATTCGAGTTTCAACCGAGGGACAGGCAACCGACGGCGTAAGCCTCGAAGCTCAACAGGCACGAATTGCAGCCTACTGCCTCGCCAATGACGTGACACTCGGGAAAGTCTTTGTTGATGCCGGCGTGAGCGGGAAACGCGCCGACAACCGCCCACAACTGCAGGCTGCTCTCGATGATGTTTGCGAGAACGCCGGGATTCTGATTGTCTATTCCCTGAGCCGTTTGGCCCGATCGACAAAGGACACGATTGCAATCAGCGAACGACTCGACAAGGCAGGCGCGGACCTCGTAAGCCTGTCTGAAAAACTGGATACCACCAGCGCCGCCGGAAAGATGGTATTCCGAATGATGGCAGTTTTGGCCGAATTCGAACGGGATCAGGTTTCCGAACGAACGACGGCAGCAATGGCACACAAGAAATCAAAGGGAGAACGAGTTGGAAAGATTCCCTTTGGTTTTGACCTGGCGGAAGACGGTGTTACGCTGGTTGAAAACGCCAATGAATTGCGAGCCATTGAGCTCATCCGGTCTCTCAGATCTCAGGGTTACTCACTCCGAGACATCGCCACAGAACTGGACTCGGCAGAGATCCCCACCAAAGACGGAAAGCCAAAATGGAGCCACACAACGGTGAAGAGCATCCTGAACCGGGCAGCCTGAAAGATAATCCCGCATTCCGGGAACTGGCTGCACTCATGAGCCAGATCCCGGAAGAACGCCGCGCCGACGCGTTCACGGCCGCAGAATCCACCCCACTGAAGGTTTTTGACCCACATGGCAATGAAGCCGCAACTGACGATCTCTCAGACCCTCCGGCAGGCAATTGAGTCGTCCGGGCGCACTGCTCATGAAATCGGGCAGGCGTCCGGAGTGAATCACGCTGTGATTCTTCGCTTCCTGTCTGGAGAACGTAGCCTGCGACTCGATACGGCCGACAAACTGGCCGCAGTCCTGGGCGTTTCCGCAACGCTCGCAAAGCGATCGAGTAAGGCGAAACCAAAATGATGGATCCCGCAGCGCAATCCCCTGTCCTGTTTGAATACAAGGGAACTCAACAGGAATGGCAGCAAATCGGCACCCTATGCCAGCAGGCCATGGCCGCTGGAAAGCCGTTGACGGTCTTCGGCCGTTCCGCTGATCTGCAGAAACTCACGATTCAAAGTCTGATTGCATCGACTTCGATCATTGGTATCGACCACCCACAGTTGCAGGTTGGCTTTCCCGCTTTGTTGTTCGCGTTCCGACTCTACAGCCATCTGGCCGGGCTTCTGGAGCTCAGGAAAAGCCATAAGAACGACAGAAAACGCGGGAAAGAAACCCTGTCAGTGCCGACACATTTCACGCAGGCGGATATCGACGATTTCTTGAGGCGGATTCGTCCGAGTTCAGCCACGCCACCGCAGGACGGCAGAAACTGACCACAGGATTTCCAGATTCCCAGTTGCTCGGCGGGCGGTATCGCAACTAACCCTTCATCAGCAACGACACGCCGAGAATCAGTCGGACGCAGGTTTTGGCTTCTGTTCCGGGGATGGCATCGCCGGTGGTTTGTCCCGCCCAATGACAAACAATGAAACTAATCCGATAACGCCAGTTCCGCCGAACACTGCTCCAACGATTTGGCCCGCTGTGTTACTTGCAAAAATAGAAGCGCCCCCACCAACGAAGATGAACGCGAGCGCAATAATAAGCCCAAAAATCTGGCCGCGGCGTCTTTCTAACCGATCGTCCGCCATGTCTTTAATCTGAGCTTGTACCGACAGCGATTCCATCGATCGCCTGTGATCGCTCTGCTTTTCCACCATTGTAAGAAGGCGGTCCAAGGCACCAGGACACAAGGCCTCATACTTCTCTGCAAAATCGGGATGTGGCAATGGGCCAGAAACTCTTGAGGCTTTCATACCGAGTAGAAGCGTTCCAGCTTCCTGCGATCCCAGTTCCAGCACCTGTTCTTCTTGAGTATGGGCGTTTTGATCGCTCCCCAAGGAATGAAGAGAGTTCTCCGACTTTAGCGGTGTCTTACTGGGCTGCTGCTTAGACTGTTTGTTCGGCTGGTTCGCTCGGTTTGACGCCATGGGCTGAGAGTCTTCTCATGTTGTCTTCGATAACACATCCAAAATCGTCTTCGATTGCGATCCAGTCGGATGCAAGAGCATACGCGTCGGCGTCGTCAATTTCAGACCGAACTATCCGAACATCCTGAGGCGCAACAATTCCGATCTGAACGCGACCACCCTTCATGGAAAGCACTTTCACTTCCACGCAATTACCGATGTGAATTACCTGATTCTTTTTTCGGCTTAGCACTAACATGGCTACCACCAGCCCTGAATTCAATTGTTGGCAATCCTTACCAACAGTCGCAATCGTCGTAGAACACGAGATCGTCCAATTGATGCCCGAAACTACCATGAGTCAATGAAGAAACAGTTCCGATACCGGCAATTTTCTCACGGAGTCTGCACTTTGTGCCGCTCTCGGTCAAGCTGAGACGATTCTGACGTTTTCTGACACACTATCAGACACAATTGAACCTACTTGAACATGGAGTTTCTCGAAGAATCTGGTTTGTTGCGATTGCACGTTCCCTAGTGGTAGTAATCTCACGCATGCACGTTTTCGCTTCACATTTATTTCTTGTCGATTTCAGTATTCAACGAATTCTGCGTCACAAATATGTCGTTTGCTTTCCTTCTACTATGCATCGAGTGGCCAAGCGAAGGCTTTAAACTGGCGGCCACCGCATTGGGAATGCGTAAATCTAAAAAAAGGGCAGACAAAATGGCTGGCGTAATCAACTTTTCAAGCTTTGACACGGTCCCGCATCTCAACTCCGCAGTTCGAGTTGCATTGGAGAAAGAGGAAACCGCGTTTGTACTGATTGATGGCAATTTGTACACAATGGTTCCAGCTCAAATAGCAAAGGATCGAATTGCAGAAAAGATCGCTATGCGTCTTGCAGAAAGTCCGTCGATTCTTCACGACATTCAGACCAGATTGGAAAATGAGACTCCGGAAGATTGGGAATAGGTCAGCAGATGATTCAATTCCCGGGTGCTTTTTGCTGTCTTTCCAGAGGTTCTTCAAATGTCGTTCAAGAAGAAAATCTTAGGTTCTGCGAAACACGAGAAGAACTATCTCTGCCAGACCTATGGCAACGATTTTTGTGTAGCGTTGGAGGAATGGTGCAACAAGATTGTTGAGCTCGCACCGCATCAACCGAGGACGTTGCATCTGATACCGCTGGAAGATGTGCTTGACACAGAGCACAAGCCGTGGAGTTATGTGTGGCAAAAAATACGAGACAAGACGGCCTTGGATCGCCTGAGGTCTCTTGTCTCGTTTATTCAGTCGAGAAAGCCACCTTATGAGCTTATTGCTGCACAAGTACGAATACATGCTCAAGGAGCTTATTGGGTCAACGTGATTGCTGTGGTTGAAGTTGACCGAGTTGAAGAAGACGTAATTTTCACCTATCTGACATGGTTTGGGGATGAAGTCTGAAAAAGACGACACGTTGATTCGAAGTCTGTGGGAGGCAATCTCTTCGGCTGTGACCGAAGGTATAGACATCGACATTCTCCAACGGATCGTCTCAAGTCAGTACACGTGGTTGAGCCACTATGGTATTCCGTTTGAAGAGTACCTGAATCTGTACGTGGTAGAGGTGTTGGAGGCCGCGCAAAAACTGGAACGGGAAGAAAAGCTCTGTGAGCGGGATCTCGTTCGAGCGGCCGAACGGGCACGATATCAGATACGAAAATACTTGCGTAAACTATCAGAGATCCGTCCAGATCTTGATTTGAATCTCATTCCGGCAAATACGCACACCGTAGAAGATGATGCAAACTTGGCGGAACAACTTCATCTATTGAAGGCGAAAATCAAAACTGAATTAGATGCTGACGACATCCACCTCTTGGAAGTTCTACTCGCAGGCGAGCTTACCGACGCCATGCAGCTGTTGGGAGTTTCCGCGTCCACGCTACGAAAACGCGTTTCAAGACTGCGGAAGAAAATTGAACCGTGGTTTGAGCAATGGCACAAAGATGCCAAGTGAGTTGGGTGCTTGCATGCCTTCGCGACATTCAGGAACTCCAGCGCATCTGGAATACGCATCCAACCAGCATTGAAGGTTAAACACCTCGACTTAAATACTTTACTCGGATCAGTTTCGCCGCTGGATATCAGCTCGCGCCGCGTTGCCTGCCATTATCTTCTCTGCCGCTACTCGTTTCACCTCAAACGGGTCAATCAGGACGATCGTAACAACCTCCGGCGACACTTCCGCAACGTACCATTCCCCGCCAAGCTGCAGTTCTCCCGCTCTGGGATTGAGCTCATTTCCGTCAACAATCTTGATCGTCAACGACTCGTCAACTGACGACACCAGTTCATTGCGTTCAATCCCGAAGTCCCAATTGATCGGATGTGCCAGGACAAAGCCGTCCGCGGCCTCAACAATCCGAATAAACTTCTCCCCGCTGCTGATCTCACCAGCCCCGACAGAATTCGGATAGGTGAACTTATGGGAAAGAAGATCCCCTGCCTTGGCGTCTTTCCAGCGAACCGAGAACGCCACAAGATCAGGGCCGTTTGCCCGGCGGGTTTTGACGGAAACGAGGCTCTTGTAAGTGCCATTCTTCGAGGGCAGGATGGCTTTCCCCGACTTCGCTTCCCTGATCGTCTTCCGCATCTCTCGGCGTTCTGTGACCGATTTAACGCCCTTCACGATCGCCTCGAGTTCTTCAACCCGTTCAGCGTTCGCTGCCACAACGTGGTTCGCAAACGCCTCATGAGCATCAGCCCGCAGATCCGCCACCATGAACAAAAGAGCCCAGACCATCACGACACATCCTTTCCGTTCTCGGCCGACATCACGGCCACTGTTTTGAATTATCCTGTCCTGCTGAGATACCCACCAGCTGAGCATCTGGCCGCGCCTCAATGCTCGCAGTGTCACCTCAAGTGTCACCTAAACCGGCCGACAGCACACGCCGGAGGGCTACGAAACACGACGGAAACAGCAACAAATGGCCGTGTTTTGACCCTGTTCAGCCTCTGCTTGGATGGCTTTGAGAGATTGCAAATCCGTCACGCGTGGGTTCGACTCCCACTCTCCCCTTGCAAAAAACGCTGGTCATCCTGAAAAGGTGACCAGCGTTTTTTTGTTGGGTCTTTTTCGGTAGCGACGACGGAAAGCAGGTCCGCTCCCAGCGCTGTCCTTTTATTCCAGCGAGAGAACCACTCGATCGTCAAGAACTTCGACCTTGTGAAAATGGCGTCCAAAGATCAGCGGAAAGAACTCCGCCCCGGTCTTCTTCTCTTTGATGTCGCTTAACTGGACGATTTCCTTCATCACCGCTTTGGTTGCAGCCTCATTTTCGTCGGTCACTTCAACGACGACCTTATTGGCTCGGAAGTTCGCAATCAAATCGCCAATCGTCGCTCGCTCTGCACGAAACATGAATGTCATTGTTCGCAAAGAATTTGACGATGCGGGCTTCGTTGTAACTGCTCTGTCGGAATTCAGTAGTTCTGACAGAGCCGCGTTGAGCTGGCCGTGTTGCTCAAGAGTCGCGTGCACGGTGGCCACGGATCCGCTCCACTTCACTGTGATCTCAGGGAACTGTTTCTTCCAAAGTTCCGTTGCGGCCGCCTGATACTTTTTCCCCGGCGAGTAGCGGTGATCAAAAGTCTCCTGAGGATCAATCGTCTTGAGAGTGACGGACCGGCCATCATCCGACAACTCAAACTCAAGGTCGAACTGATTTAAGACGATCGTCGCGATCTCAGCAAATGCTATTCGAGGCAGACTGCACTGGGCCCAGACATCATGAGGCATCAGGTCGGGATTCGTGATACGAACGCCGGTTGCCCGAGCATAGCCTTCGAGTATCGACTTGGGCTCGTCCAATTCGGACCAACTTGAGTCGACTAGTGCCACCAGCTTTCGATGATCTTCGGACTTCATCTTGCGGCGTAATTGTTGGATCTCATTCTGCCGCAGTTCAATCAGCACAGGAAGTCGGTGGATTTTTGACGCGGGGCCAATGCAGGCGACGTTTTCCGTTAAACAACATTCGCTGTCAGGGACTTCAGCAGCAATGCTTTTCAAAACTTCCCAACGTGAAACGGACGAAGCAGTCAGGCTAATTTGACAGCGGGGATCTAGTCGACGGTCACGAATCACGGCAACTTCCGACTGCTTCATCAAATCAGCCAGCTGACTCTGAAGCGGAGTGTTGACGCTTGACCAACTGACTGTGGTCAGCATGGCATTTTTCAATGACTTTCCAGTCTTCAGAGCCGGTTTCTGATTGATATCGTCTGCAGCAACATTTCCACCAAGCAGTACGGTCATGGCCAGAAGGACATTTCGAAAAATGCGGCCAGGAATTCGAGTTTTCTGCAGGAAAAACGAGGCAACAGTCGTTTCCATTTTCAATTGCTCCAAACTGGCAGAAAACAGTCTCGGCGGGACCCAATGCCAGTCAAACTGTAGAGTACTTCACTGGTCCAGCCACTATTCTGATAGTGCATCGGATCTCGTGAAAGTAGGATGATGGCATCGACCAACAGCAAAGGTCGAGCCTTGCAGGACGATTTCTGAGACAGAATTATGAAACAGACACACGCGATCGGCATCGACCTTGGCACTACATATTCCTGCATTGCCTGGCTGAATGAGCATGGTCAGCCAGTGACAATTCCAAATCAGGAAGGTGAGTTGTCAACGCCTTCGGCTGTCTTCTTCGATGGAGACCAGCCGGTCGTTGGAACCGAGGCGATTCGAAATGCGATTGCCAGCCCGGACCGCGTCGTGCAGCACGCAAAACGCTACATGGGGAATGCGCAGAAGTTCTGGAAAATTGGCGATATGCGATATTCGCCAGTCCACATTTCCGGACTCATCCTGCGCAAGCTGATTTCTGCGGCACAGGAACAGATTGGTGAAATTCGAAACGCTGTCATCACTGTGCCAGCACAATTCAGCGATGCGCAACGTCACGCAACAATGCTGGCGGGACATGCGGCCGGATTGGAACGCATCGAGATGATCAACGAACCCGTCGCGGCAGCGCTCTGTCACGTCCTGGGAAACGAAGGCCTTGCCTTCACCGAACTGGCCATCGACCAGCAACTTCTTGTCTATGACCTTGGCGGTGGAACACTGGACCTGGCGATTGTGAAATATAAGACCAATGAAGTCCGTGTTGTCGCTTCAGACGGCGACCTTGAACTGGGCGGTCTTGATTTTACAAAGGTGCTTGTGGACGCTGCCGCAGAAAAGTTCATAGCGGATTTTCGTGAGGATCCTCGGTCGAATCGAAGCAGTCTCCAGTTTCTGACATTAGAAGCAGAACAAGCCAAACGCAGTTTGTCGGTGCGACCGAGAGCGGCTGTAACAGTTCAGCATGAAGGCCATCGAAAGACTTATCAGATTGAACAAACAGAGTTTGAGACGCTCAGCAGAAAGCTCATTCAGCGATCCGAGGAGATCACTCGTCGAATCTTAAAGGACAATAAATTTGGCTGGGCGCATATTGATGTTGTTCTGACCACCGGTGGTGCGTCTCGGATGCCAATGATAAAGGAGAGCCTGAAGAAGCTGAGTGGCCGAACCTTGAATTCGTCGCTTTCGCCGGACCAGTCGATCGCCCATGGAGCGGCGTATTATGCCGGGATGCTCCTGTCGAACGATCAGTATGCACGAACCGTATTCAACAGCACGGCGTCATCTCGACTGGCCAAGGTCAAGCAGCACAGTGTCAATGCCAGAGCACTGGGGATTCTGATTCGAGCTGAGAACGGGCAACGAGTTCCCCACTATCTGATCGACGCAAATACTCCCCTGCCCGTCGCAAAGACTCATATCTTCGGTACGGTGGTGGCGGACCAGAATCGTGTTCATGTCAGGATCGTGGAAAGTGGAGCTGGTTCAGATCGTCCACCATCTGTTCTGGGTGACTGTGAGATTAAAGATCTGCCGCGAAATCTTCCGGAGGGTACTGAGATTGAGGTGACTATCAGTTACGACCATCAGGCTCGAGTTCACGTTTCCGCGCGGGAACCAGTCAGCGGTTGCCGTGCCGAAGTGGAGATTATTCGTCAGGGTAACCTCAACTCGCAACTGGAGCAGCAGCCGGGCCTGGCGAACGACGATGCACTTGATCTGCATTCGATCGTGGGTGACAATCCTGCCGTGGATAACCTGCGGAGCGTCTCCACCGAGAAAACACCTTCTCGACCATCAGCCAAATCGTCGCAGACTAATGGGAAGTCGAATCCCTCCGAACGCAGAATTGTAACTTCATCCCAACCGCCTGAGTTTGATGCGAGAGCAGTGATATCCGGGGCAAAGCCTTCCTCAGCGTCAAAGAAAACGGAAGAGAATTCGCCCCACAAACAAGGACGAAAGACGTCGCCAGAACCATCCCGGACTGTGGAAAAGGCAACGGGCCGCACTGTTCGAAAGCCTGATCCGAATGAAGCGGAATTCTGGGATCTTGTCGACGGCAACGATTGATGGATCTTGCAGAGGATGGAGTTGCGGAAGGGGGGCCGGATGAACTCTTTTGCCAGCTACGTGGGTCCGCTATCACGTTCCGACACGCACAATCCGCAGTCCTTTGCCAGTCCAAAGATTGTCCATGTCGATGTCCGTCCAGATCTCTGGCTCGATCTGTGATGGATCTCCTATGAGATGCCGCCCATGCGCGGTTTCGAACAGAACGGTTGAATGCTTAATGCCTGGCCTCCAACCATCGATTTCATAATAGTGCGGATGTTCTGCGTCCACAGCATCACTGAGCTCGCAACACAGCAAGGCCGGAAACTCCGAAACAACCTCGGGAAGCTCGCTGGTCGCGCACTCAAAAAACTCCGCGCGAAATCCAGTGCCACGGAGTTTTACAGCAAGACCATGGTACAGCCCCAGCCAGGTTGTCCCCTGCTTCGTCAAACAAAGCGCCGCCAACTCCGCTTCAGACGCTTCGATACCAAGTGATTGGAGAATCGTTGCAGCCGCAGCAGCCGAACACGTATGCGGAGTCGTTTGCCGGCAGATGCGGTATGGCACAAATAGGGATGGCTCTATCCACACGTTGCCACAGACGGGTGGCTTATCGGGGATCACAGACACGACGGACCAGATCGCACCTGCGATCAGTAGCGTCTGAACCGGCAAGCGACGAAGGATTGACTGAGTATTGGTTCGCACCCACAGCACAGCCGCCAACGCAGCGAGGATCAAAGGAAACCAATTCGACAGAATGATGGCAGAGGAGAAAGGAATCCAGCGAACAATCCATAACTGCCCCCAGACTAATCGCACGTAAACTCCAACAAGAATTACCAGAACGGCCGCGATGCCATCCAATAGACGCTCGGGAGCATTCGACAGCACCGTTCGGAACAAATAGAAGATGGCGACGGACAATACAGCCATCAGAATGATTGCGGCCGTCAAATCTTCCATGCTCAGAATCCTTACTGCAAAAACCTATGCAAATCCCTGACGGTAAAGAAACGACTCATTTCCCGGCTGAATATGGCGAGAGACGTGATCGTCGAACGATGCTTGCCGCGTACCGAAGAAAATGAATGTGCACAGCAATGCGCGCTACAACGCACATTTCGTCAGAGAGGAACTAACTTATACACGAGAAATTCACTGGCCAAAACTGCGGCGCGAAGTTTGCGGAGTTCCATCCAGATGGGTTGTGGGTACTTCTTTTGCCTAAGGGGACATGTCATGACTAAGTTTTCGCGTTCTGCAAAGGTGTCGACGATATTGCTGTTGATTATCGTAGTCCTTCTTGTCCTGCTGTTCTCTTTCAGCCGTACGCTGGGCTTAACAACTTCGGCGGAAGCCCAGGATGACAATTCTACCGCCCAGACGACCCCTCCGAATGATCCTCCTTCAGCCGACAAGAAGGACGAACCCGCCACGGCGCTGTCGCGGTTCATGAGACAAAAGCTTCAGGCATCGAACTCAATATTGGAAGGGCTGTGTACTGAAGATCTGAAAATGGTCTCAGAAGGCTCCGCATCGCTCAAGAAAATGAGTACTCAGGAAGCATGGCGTGTTTCGAACGATATGATGTACCGTCGGTACAGCACTGAGTTTGTGAATGCTGTTGAGGAACTGCAGAAGGAAGCCGAGGACAACAACATGGATGGCACGTCGATGGCGTGGGTTAACGTCACCATGAAGTGCCTGAAGTGCCATGAATGGGTTCGAAACACGGTACTGGCAGGTGCTGAACAATAGACGCACGGCCCTTTGCGATGTAGACCACCGCTTCAGTCGGCCGATTCAAATAATCAGAACGGACTCAGCGAATGCGAGCTCCGGGTTTGAAGCAACCGACATTACGGGATTTGTAATTCTTGCCGTTCCTGAGTGACCCAGAATCATATTTTCCCCGGAATCCCGGCCTTTCAGAGCTCCCCGATTCTTTCGGCACACCAAATGCAATTCGTCGCTTAAGCCCTGAAGACAGGCCGTCATCTCATCCGGCGGACATAGCGCGGTGTGTATTACAAAGCATCTCTCTGCTCTGCCAGATGTTTAAGATCTTCTCTGAAAATCAATGTTCCCAAAACGACCATGGAGAGTCTGATGTTTCGATTATCCCCAATTGGTGGTCTTCAGTCCGGTGCTGTTGCTCTGATGATGTGCTCGGCGGTGATCAGTTTGGTTGAGC
Organism: Planctomycetota bacterium; assembly: GCA_052034165.1. Classification (GTDB taxonomy): domain Bacteria; phylum Planctomycetota; class Planctomycetia; order Planctomycetales; family Planctomycetaceae; genus SXXK01. Next base: position 29,760 of record JBPOIW010000022.1, read on the forward strand.
CTTTCGGAAGTGGAACATCAGCCGCTGTCCAGGATGAAATTGCTGCTCCGCCCGACGAACGTGCGATGGAAAAATTCATGGCTCGAAAGCTGGCGGCGGCTCAACGGGCGTTAGAGGGCGTCTCGCGGGGAGACTTTGAGCTCATTCGAAAGTCTTCGGCAGAAATGTCCGACCTGAGCCGCCATGAGGTGTGGGAACGAATGGCCAGCGCGAGATTTGTGCAGGACACTGCCGACTTTGTCAATGCTACAGAGTTTCTGGATCGGATGGCAGAGGCCGAAGATACGGAAGGGGTTTCGTTAGGATTCATGCGTCTCACGATGACGTGTGCCAACTGCCATGCTCATGTGAGAAGCTCCAGTGTTGCGATTCGAAAGCTTGATGATAGTCGTTTAGTCGCAAATCGCTGAGTTACAGAATTTCAGGTCCCGGTTGTTCTCATCAGGCCACCAATGAAACTGGCTGGCATTGTCAAAAGAATCAGGAGGATCAATTCTGTGTTCGTCGCAAAGGATGTGTGTTCCCATGCTTCGTCTGTTGGTCGCCGATTCAACGGCAGAAATTTCAGAACTAAGATCTGACAGAGATATATCGCTGGCGGTTCGCCTTGAACGCCGACTTCAATGCGACATGCAGATCTCAGCTCGAGTTCACGTCTCTGATGGCCAGGTGCAGCTCTTCGGCGAAGTTGCATCGTGGTATTGCAAACAGAAGGCTCAGGAACTGGCACGCGAATTCGCTCCCCAGTATCGAATTCGAAATGAGATTCGCGTGGCCAATGCCTGACTCGTTGTACGCTTTACTTTGATTTGAGATCTTCGTCTCGCATGTAGTCGTGACAGGCAATGCATGTTGCTGTCAGGCTCTGCTGAAAGTAAGCGGCCCCTGCGAGGTTTCGATTGTTCGCCTCTCGCTCAAGCCTTGCAGCCTGTCTCATGAACTCCATTCGAAAGTGTTCGTAGACATCCTTATCATCAGTTTCCTTCTTCCAGCCGGAAGGATGCTTCAGGCTGACAAGTTTGAGTGATTCAGCGGATCGGGCAATCTTCTCGAAGTCGTGAGTAACCAACCCGGCCAGAATCTGTTCCGCATGATCCAGCTTGGCCGCCATGAGATCCTCGGTTTTCTGATCTTTCTCTGCGGGCCTTCTATTCTCATCCCGCACGGGAATGGGGGTCACTTCATCACTGAAAAGTGCGTCCTTGTCACAGTTAACGGCACATGTGACGATAACGACAAGCCCAACGACCAACAGATTTGCTCGGAATCCCATGAATTTTGCTCCTGTCTGCAGCGATCCGTGATTGATCCGAAGTGATTCTCACTTCCGCTCAGTCCTTGATAAGCAAACTGAGTTCCAGTCTCCGGGATATTGCTGATCCCCCTGGAATCAGCTTCTGCGTAACGGTCAGTCAGATCGTTCCCTTCAACTTCCTGCTCTCCGCCTCTGTGTCACTCTCTCCCGCGAATTAAGACTGTTTGATACATTGCAAGGATCCTGACGCTGAACCATGATCGCCTCACTGAGCCCCACTTCTATTGCGGAGTGCCCACAATGTTGAGAACCGTCGTTGCTTTGCTGATCCTGTTCGCCAGCGTGAGTTTTTCTGAGGCCTCCAGTGTTGAAGACGCCAATGAGATCCTGACGACCGCAAGGGTCAGTGGAGGCTTTGTTGTTCACCTTGGTGCGACCAGTGGGGAACTCACGGCAGCTTTGCGAACGGGTGATTCGATTCAAGTCCAGGCTCTGATTGAAGAAGCGGCAACGACGGAAAACGCCAGAAGTGCCATTCACGCCACGGGCAAATATGGCAATGTTTCTGCACTGCAGTTTTCCGGAGAAACGCTGCCCTATATTGACAACCTTGTCAATCTGGTCATTGTTGAAAATCAGGGGCGAGTTACTGACGATGAAATCCTGCGTGTGCTCGTGCCGAATGGAGTCGTGCTAAAGCGGGGCGCAGACGGTAATTGGCAGAGAACTGTTAAGCCTCGTCCGGACAACATCGACGAGTGGTCGCATTACCTGCATGACGCGACTGGCAATGCCGTCGCGCACGATGATGTCGTCAATTCTCCCCGGCACCTGCAGTGGGTCGGCAGTCCAAGATGGTCGCGTCATCACGACCGCATGGCCAGTATGAGTGCCCTCGTTTCCACAAACGGTCGCATGTTCTACATCATGGATGAAGGAAGTCGAATCTCTGTTCAGCTGCCATCGAAGTGGAAGTTGATTGCACGAGATGCCTTCAATGGAACCATCCTCTGGAAGCGAGACATTGCTGAATGGCAGAACCATCTGTGGCCTCTCAAGAGTGGGCCCACTCAACTGTCACGCCGGCTTGTTTCTTCCGCGGACGAAGTTTACGCACCGCTTGGGTTTGAATCGCCCACAATTGCCATGGACGCAGCGACTGGCAAAGAACTGAGAACTTACGAAGGCACTGATGCGACGGAAGAGATCATTCACACCAATGGTCTGCTCTTTATCGTTGTTCGAAAAGGCAGAGCCGAACTCGCCGATTATGCGCCCGCCAATGGCCGCGTTGGAGATCAGGCGAAAGTGAATCAGGAATTCTTCTGGAACGAAGAACCTCGCGTGGTTATGGCGTTTGAAGCCTCGACAGGGAAGAAGCTCTGGGCAAAGCAAACGGGAATTGCTCCTTTGACGTTGTCGGCGGATGGTGAAAGCGTCTACTTCCACGATGGTGAAAGCCTGAATGCACTGGATCAGAAAACCGGAGAGTTACGATGGACGACAGAGCCCGTCACTCGTCGGAAACAGTTCACATTCAATTTTGGTCCGCGTCTTGTGATCTATAAGGACGTCGTGCTCTACGCTGGTGGCGACGGGCGAATGATCAGTGTCGACACCGACACGGGAAAACAGCTCTGGGAAGCCGAACACCCGAATTCCGGTTATCAGTCGCCGCAGGACCTGATGGTTGTCGATGGCTTGGTATGGTGTGCGCCGACAACTTCAGGGAAGGACACAGGAGTTTTCACAGGCCGCGATCCACGCTCGGGAGAAATCAAAAAGTCGTTTGCACCGGACATCGACACCTATTGGTTTCATCATCGCTGCTATATCTCAAAGGCAACAGACAATTTTTTGATCCCATCACGCACGGGGGTCGAGTTCGTTGACTTCAAGAATGAACACTGGGATATCCATCATTGGGTTCGTGGTGGTTGTCTTTACGGTGTGATGCCCTGCAATGGACTGACCTATACGCCGCCTCATAACTGCGCGTGCTATCCGGAAGCCAAACTCTACGGCTTCAATGCCCTGGCCCCGATGGCAAAAACTCGTCCTATCCCGGGCAAAGTACCTGAAGAAGGCCGACTTGAAAAAGGCCCCGCGTTCAGTGGCGTTCTGCCTCCGGCCGTCGACTACGCCGGCAAGGACGACTGGCCTACGTTTCGGCATGATCAAAAACGGACCGGGACTTCACGTCAGGAGATTCCTGCGAAAGTCGGTATCAAGTGGGATATTAAGCTTAGTGGAAAACTCACTTCGCCTGTTATTGCGGATGGCCTCGTTTTTGTTGCCCAAACGGATGCGCACACCCTGCATGCTCTTGATCAACAGAGTGGCGTTGGTGTCTGGACTTATGTGGCCGGAGCCAGAATCGACTCACCACCGACAGTCGAACGCGGGCAGGTGGTTTTTGGTTGCACCGACGGCTGGGTTTACAATCTTCGAGCTAAAGATGGCCAACTAGCGTGGAAATATCGCGTTGCTCCGCTGGATCGTCGAGCAATGGCTTTTGAGCAACTGGAATCACTCTGGCCTGTCCATGGTAGCGTTCTGGTTCGGGGCGACGTGGTCTGGGCTGTGGCCGGGCGTTCCAATTTTCTTGATGGAGGTCTTCGACTGGTTCGACTGGATCTTGCAACGGGAAAGCAGTTGTCCGAAACCATCATGGATGAAACAAATCCGGAAACGGGCAACAATATTCAGGAGAAACTGCAGGTCCTTCAGATGCCTGTTGGGTTACCGGACATTTTGAGCAGTGACGAAAAATTTGTTTACATGCGTTCGCAGAAGTTTGATGCCGAGGGAAATCGAATTGAGATTGGCCCCGTCTCAGGAGATTTCGTCGCTCAGGGATCGGCTCAGCGAGGTGAAGGCGTTCATATGTTCGCTCCGATGGGATTTCTGGACGACAGTTGGTTCCATCGTTCTTACTGGGTCTATGGCCGAAGTTTTGCTGGAGGACATGGCGGTTATTATCAGGCCGGTCGATTCGCACCATCCGGGGATATTATGGTCAACGGCAATGGCTACGTTTTTGGATACGGTCGAAAGCCCGAGTACTTCCGCTGGACGACGACACTTGAGCGGCAACTTTATTCTACGGCACCAGAACCTCCGGAGGTGCCGGAGAACTTTGGAAAACAGAGTGATCCCGGTGCTGCAGAGTCGGCGTCCTATGTTCAGTTTCCACGCAGCCCGAGTCTTGATCCTGCGGGTAAGCCAGTCACAGTTGAAGCGTGGATGACGACAACAAATCCCAACGGCGTCATTGTTGCTCGCGGTGGTCCCGCGGAAGGCTTCGCCCTGGCAATAGAAACCGGGAAGCCGACTTTCCATGTGCGATCAGATTCAAATCTTTCCACCATCTCCGGAACGAAACGCATTGTGGGGGGATGGCATCACATTGTGGGTGTACTCACCGCTGAGAAAGAAATGAGACTGTACGTTGATGGAGAGCTGGTGGGTGAAGGTCAAGCGTCGGGATTACTGACCAAAGATCCGGCTCAGGGATTAGAAATTGGCGGTGACCTCGCCGGATCTGTTGGTGACTATGGCCAGCCGTTTCAATTCGTCGGAATTATAGACGAACTGCGAATTTACTTTACTGCGGTCGACGATGCGGCTGTTGCGCAGAGATTCAAAGACGATTCTGAGTTATCCAGCGACCCTGCTCTCGTGGTGACTTTCGATGATGGTACGGCACGGGACATGTCGGTCTACCGAAACAATGGCACGTTAATGGGCGTGAAAGTTGTGAACGGAAAAATGGGGCAGGGAGTCCAGTTGAGTGCTAAACAGTCAACTGGCACGAAGAAAGGCAAGAATGCTGCGAAAGGAAAGACAAACGCAAAGAATGCTGGCAATTCGTTGATTGAACCGCGCTGGAAGACAGATGTTCCGATCTACGTCAGAGGCATGGTGCTGGCTGGCATGCATTTATTCATTGTCGGCCCGCCAGACATAATTGACGAGGAATCAACGTTTCAGAAGTTGACAGAGAAAGACCAGGAAGTCCAGAAACTTCTTGGAGCACAGGATTCTGCTCTGGAAGGTCATCAGGGAGGAAAACTTGTGTCCGTCGATGCTGAAACAGGAGAAACACTGCACACTGTTGAGCTTGAAACCTTACCGTCATGGGACGGATTGGTTGGGGCTCAGGGGATGCTGTTTCTGACGACTCTTGATGGAAGAGTCCTGTGCTTCTCCGGACTGTGACACGGAACACCGTCGGGTGAAGGAGTCTCGCAGAACTTGAACAGCATTATTGCATTGCCTCCAAATGCTGAAGTTTCCTCCGCAAGTCGCCAAACATTCGAAGGCTCAGGGCTTTCCTCTTGCGGAATCCCAAGCTGTCGTCGCGACAGCGCTGATTGCGCAGGGAGGGGGAAGAAGAAGGAGGTTGTGAACGTGAGACGACGAAAAAAAGTTCGCCGCTAGTTGAGTCTGTTCGAATGTTCACTTTCTGAAATTCTGATGCCCTTAGTGGTGTGTCGTCTGGTCTGGCAGACTGCCGACCTGGGCCACCAAGTCTGGCTAAGCGGTGGTGACTCGCTTCCACCGACCCGAATAATTGCCACAATTCAACCCTTTCCAGGTTTGATACAGGCAGACTGTTCCGAAAATTCGGGTGTTTTCGCCGCCACGAAGTGAGTTGGGCTAGTTTTCCCGTGCGTTTCCCAGGGTGGGCTTCTCAAGATGCATCGGCATAGGCTCGGTAGAGTTAGATCGGGGCAGCACTACTCATCAAAAACATGTGTGGACGCTGCAAAACGATGTCAACACTGCCCGCATTGAAGCTCGGAATTCAGGCGAAAAGAACGGATACATGCTTAAGAGTGCTGGTCAAGATCGGCCATTTGTATTTTTGACAGGAGCGACAGGCCTCGTCGGAGGGCTTGTACTTGCGCGTCTATTAAGCTGTGAACTGCCAGTGGCTGTCCTTGTACGTGGAAATCGTCGGCAGTCGGCGCATGAACGCATGGAATCGCTGATGCGGAGGCTTGAGGAACGATGCGGGCGACTGTTTGTTCGTCCGGTGGTGCTCGACGGAGAACTCTGTTCTGCGGGACTTGGATTGTCAGAGGCCGATCGGGCGTGGTTGATCGCGAATTGCGGAAGTGTCATTCATTCCGCAGCAAATCTCCTCTTCAAACCAGCCAGCGAGCATCCGGAGAATGAGCCTTATCGAACAAATGTAGACGGCACTCGGCATCTGCTTGAATTAACATCCTCGGCCGGAATCAATGAATGGCACTATGTGTCGACAGCTTATATCGCCGGGTTGAGAACTGGTCGCATTCTGGAACGCGAGTCGAACGTTGGACAGGAGTTTGGCAACGACTATGAACGCAGCAAAACAATGTCTGAGCAGACGCTGCGTCAGTCACAGCAGATCACTTCACTCACTGTTTATCGACCGTCAATTGTGATTGATCTGCATCCAACGACCAGCATGAGGTCAGATCAAACAATCAATAGTGCATTCGTGATGTTTCAAGCCCTGAGTCAGCGTTTCGGTCTTCCGGAGCGGGGTGACTGGTTTCGACGTCTGGGTTTCAGTGGCCACGAACGCAAAAATATTGTGACGGTCGACTGGGTTGCGGCCATGATTGCGGAGATCTACCGTCGCCCTGCTCTCCATGGAGAAACCTATCACTTAACCAGTGCCGATGGGACATCAGCTGCGGAACTGGAAGATGGTTTTCGGGCTGCCGTTCTTGAAGGTGGTGTGAAATTGCCATCGAGACGAGTCGAAGCGACGTCACAGATTGATGAACAGGCCGCTCCATTTGTGGCGGCGTTTAAGCCATACTTCAAGGATGACCCGGTATTCGACCGCACAAACACTGTTCACGCCATGCAAGTCTGTAACGAAGCAGACTTGCCGCCACTGACTGTCGAACGTCTTCGCGACTTCTGCATGCGACAGACTAAACATGGAGGACCACCGACGGTGCTGCGGTTAACTCCTTCGGCGTGGGATCAGTTCAGACTCGATTGCGAGCGAACGATGGATCAGGCCGATTCGTTGCCAGCCAATGTTTTCGGTATCGAGGTTTGCGGCTCGTGCGGTGGACAATGGGTTGTTGAAGAGAACAGACGCGGCTGGAGGATCAGAACGGCTCATGCTGGTAGCGCGCCGTCTCGCATTATTGTTTCCTCCGCGGTCTTTGGGGAGCTGACTTCGGGGAGCAAGACTGCAGCACAGGTGTACGCTGCAGGAGTTCTGTTAATCGAATCCGACCTGCGTCATGAAGGAAATGCATTTGAGGACCAGACAGTTCGCCCTGGGGCATCAACGGATTTGGTAGACAGCCTCACAAGACTGATGGCGGCTGTTCAGCGACATGCGAATGAGTTCAGCACCAGGACGGAGGTCGCTTATGTCCGTTAGATCGTCCAAAACTGCAGTGGCTGAATCGCCTGTGGTGATTGTGGGTATCGCCTGTCGGGTTCCGGGAGCGGACAGTGTCGCGGAATTCGCGGACCTGCTTTTCCACGGACGAACGGGCTATGGTCAGCTACCACCGGACCGGTGTGATCGTGACCTGTATTTCGACTCCCAGAAAGGGAAAACCGGAAAGTCCTACACGACTCTGGGAGGAATCGTCCACGAACGTCCTCTGAACCGTGAAATCTGCCCGCTGCCTCCTCAGACCGAGTCACTCTTTGATGCGGCTCATGTGCAGTTCGCAGAGGTCGCCGCAACCGCCTGGCGGAATGCAACTTTGCATCGGGAAGATTCTCGTCTGCAGCGGACAGGCGTTTACGTTGGGCACTCGGGCGGAACGAAATCCGGTGGAGGACTAAGCCTCGGGACACAGATCGAAGAGGCGCTTTCGTTCGTTGATGATATTGACGCATTCCGTCAGCTTCCCGAGAGCGTTCGTCGACAGATTATTTCTGAAGTGGCTCAATCTGTTCGAGAAGTCCGTCCTTCTCGTCATGTTGGTGCTGTTCCGAGCTTTCATGCTTATCAGGCAGCAGCGTTAGCAGCGCGGGTTTTGGGCCTCACTGGGCCAAGGTCTGTGATTGATGCCGCGTGCGCCTCATCTCTGGTAGCCTTGTCTCAGGCGATGCTCGCGATTCGAGCCGGTCGTCTGGATAGTGCGATCGTGGGGGGAGCGACGTACAACAATGTTGACAACCTGATTCTCTTTTCTCACTCCCAGGCCTGCACGGCTACGGATTCGCGACCATTCGATGATGGGGCCAGCGGGCTTGTAAGTTCGGAAGGTTATGTCGCGATTGTCATAACAACGCAGGACAAAGCCGAACAATTTTCACTGCCAATACTGGGTGTCGTCCGTGGCGTCGGTATGGCGTCCGACGGCAAGGGACGCAGTCTGTGGGCTCCGCGAATGGAAGGCCAGGTACTGGCCCTTCAGCGAGCCTATGGCGATGCCGCAGTGTTGGACATCGACTACATGGAGGCGCATGCCACCAGCACTCAGCTGGGAGATGCGACCGAGCTGGAAACATTGCGATTTCTTGCCGATCGAAGTCCTGCATTTCCGGATGGCAGATTGCCGCAACGACGGCTTCTCCTGGGAAGCGTAAAATCCAATATCGGTCATACGCTGGAGGCTGCTGGGTTGATTGGCGTGGTGAAGGTCCTGCTGGCCATGCACCGTCGTCAGATTCCGCCGTCCCTGCGATTTGAGCACCCCAATCATAATTATGAATGGTCGACAGCCCCGGTCCAGGTGGTCGCTGCGGGAGCAGCGTGGCCGGAGATAGAACTGGAAAGACGCCCACGTCGTGCGGCGGTAAGTGCTTTTGGTATTGGCGGCTTGAATGCTCACGTCGTCATTGAAGAGCATCGCGGACAAATTACGTCAGAGATGAGCCGAGTCACTCGAACGAACGAGCAAACTCGCGATCTGGAACCAATTGCGATCGTCGGTCGTGGAATTGTCGTTGCCGGCGCGAAGAACCTGAATGAGTTCCGAACAGTCCTGAGTTCTCCCAATTCCGCGATCTCTGACGCGCCGGTGGAGCGATGGCGAAACGGAGTGGGAATTACTGCAGGCGAATCTCCTCTGACATATTCGTCGCCTCATTGCCGTGGAGGATTTATTAGTGACTTCACCTTCGATGGGGCTCGTTATCGCATCCCCCCGAAGCAGGTTCAGCAAGCCAATCCCGTGCAAATGATGTTGATCGACGCTGTCGCTCAGGCGCTTGCTGAAATGACGAATTCTGTCGCCTCCGTTTCGGCGACGGTCAGTCCAACCACTCAGAAATCAACGGCCAATGAGCCCGTGTGGCCCGTCGATCGACAACGAGTCGGAGTTGTCATTGGCACTATCTTTGGCGGTGAGTTCGGTGATCAGCTTCAGGTGGGAATGAGGCTGCCTGAAATCTGCCAACGAATGATGGCATCAATGCTGTCCAAAGGGATTTCTTCGGACGTGGCCAACAGAACTGTTGAAGAATTCCGGAAGATCATCCTGAAGAATCGCCCTGCCCTGCTGGATGAAACGGGAAGTTTCACAGCGAGCACGCTGGCCTCAAGAGTTGCCAAGACATTTGACCTGATGGGTGGGGCTGCGGCACTTGATAGTGATGATACTTCGGGGCTTGCAGCATTGACTGTGGCGATGGATCAGCTTCGAGCAGAAACCTGCGACATGGTTGTTTGCGGTTCTGCCCAGCGATCAATGAGCCTGTCGGCGTTTGAAGCGCTGGACATGACGGGGAGGCTCGTGAGATCCGGAAGCCCCGATGATGTTCCCGACGATTGTCACCAGATCCTTCCGGGTGAAGGCGTTGTGACTCTGATGCTGTGCCGATTATCAGACGCAATGCGGATGGGGCTGCCGATTTATGGGATCCTTAACGACGTCGGCCAACGGACTTCGTGCGCTCCAGAAAGATCGACATTAAGTTCCGGAGAACGTCTCGAGACTCCCGAGACACTCAATGCTGCCGACGCCGCCATTGTCCGCAAGATCGGTTACCTTGCAGGTGCACACTCGCTGGTCAGAATCACCGCAGAAACATTGGGCGCCGATGTGGAATCATTTGCACCGGACTCGGCGCAACACTCCACAATTCCCGTGGCGACCAAAACAGTAGACGGAGTCGTTATTCAGGCAGACCTGAAAGTTTCGCTGCGGCAAAAAGTTCTTCCCCCACCGGCGAAAATGCCAATGAACAACCACTCCATTTCCCCTCAAAACTCATCGACTCTTCAAGTAACTCGAATCATGACGAATCCCGTTGCGACACCCCACGGCCTGCCATTCAGCGTGCGATTTGGAAGCACCTCGGGTGCAGAATTGTTGAGGCTGCTGAAAGAGGCCGTTCAGGCACCGAGTCGTTTCCTTGAGCTGTCGCAAGTGAACCGAAGCGGCAGCGCATCGGGTCCTGTTCATCCGGGTCCTGGTTTCACAGAGCACGACGTTTTTCGTGCGGTCATTCTGGCCAGCGACGCGGGGCAACTGAAAGATCGACTCAATGCCGCAATTAAGTCTGTGGAGTCTGGTCGATTTCGCGCTGTTCTTGATCGTGAACGAGTGATTCTTTGGCAGGCCTGTAATGAAGCAACTCGTGTTGCCTGGCTTTTTCCCGGACAAGGATCGCATTACACAGAGACACCTGGCGTTTTCGCTGTGAGCGAACACGCGCGGCGAACGCTTGCGGCCGTTGATGACCTTTACGCGTCGAACCATCTCCCCCGACTGAGCGATGCCTTCGGCAATAGCTCAATTCGGCCGGGTGAAGATGTCTGGTGGGCACAAGCCTGGATTCTGGGCGTCACAGCGTCGTTGACTGAAACGTTGAAAGCCGAGGGCCATCGTCCGGACGCCGTACTCGGTCACAGCTTTGGTGAATTTACTGCTTCACTCGCATCCAACGTAACTTCATTATCGCAAACAGTCGAGCTGGCCAAACATCGAGCCAATGCCGTGATGTCGCATATGCGAACTCCCGGTGGCCTGCTGTCAGTCCGCGCCGCAGTGCATGAAGTTGATGCGATTCTGAAGTCCGCCGCCTTACCCGCGTATGTCACTCACTTGAATTCATCGAGACAAACGGTCATTGCGGGCAGCCGTGAAGGGATTGCGGGCGCTAAGGCGCTGTTGGATCGGCAGGGACTCGCATCAATGTCGATCCCTGTTCCGGCTCCATTCCATACTCCTCTTCTGGCTGACGCCGAAGTTGCGTTTGAGCGAATGTCGGCCAGCGTTTCGATGCGTCCTCCGGTTTGTGGATTCCTGTCTGCGACGAGCGTTCAATATCTGGCAGAGCCTTCGGGAATCCGCCAAAGCCTTGTGCGTCAGTTGACTCAGCCTGTGATGTATCTGCCGTCGATCCAGCGGATGCTTGGAGAAGGCTTCCGAGTATTCCTTGAAGTCGGCCCCAATGATGTGCTGACGCGGATGAATCGTGATATTGTCGACACTCAGGCCTTGTGTCTGAGTCTTGATATTCCTGGACAGTCCTACATCGAACGCATGGCACTGGTAAATGCGGTGCTGGAATGCGTGACCGGCAGCACAAATAAGCCGCAGGTAAATCACTCAGGATCTCGATTGGTCGTCCCAACGCAAATGGTCGTTGCCGACAGTATTAATTCTGCCGCCCTGGGTTCTGCCGGAGCCGTGATTGATGTCACGAAATCGCGACGAAGCGTCAGGAAGCCTGCTCAGAAAGAGGCGTCTGAAGTGGCATCGCAGGTGGCAAGCCCGGCATTGCAATCCGATTCGCCGTTACGTCAGCCCTTGAAGCAGCCAGAAGCCGTCTCTGTGGCTGTTCCAATACCAGTTGCTGTTGCCACGCCCGCGTTCTCAGATGCGCAGTTGCGTGCCTTCGTACGAGATCTTGTGATTGAGCTGACCGGTTATGCTCCGGAGATCATTGATTTCGAAGCAGATCTTGAAGCAGACCTTGGTGTAGACAGTATCAAGAAGGCACAGATTCTGGGAGAGCTCGGCGAGTGGATGGGGCTGACGGTTCGACCTGAATCATTACGGCTGGACTCCGTCAAGACGCTGGATGACGCGGTTCGCGTCGCTCAGAAACTTGCGGCTGACAGCATGCCCCAGCAGGTGACGCCGGCGGCAGTGTTCTCTCCTGTTCAACCATCAATTCAGTCTGTGGAAGTTCATACGCCAGTGCCTTCGGCACCTGCGAGAGTCAGTAGCAGCCTGCTTCCGTCCAGCGATCGACTTGATGCACTGCTGATCGATTATGTCGTCGATCAGACGGGATACTCCCGGGATATCGTGGATATTGATGCCGACCTGGAAGCCGATCTGGGACTGGATAGTATTAAGCTCGCCCAATTAATTGGTGAGATGCGAGAGCAGTTCAACCTTGAATCACTGACATTGGAATCCATCGCTCAGGCACGCTTCAGAACATTGCGTGGCATTCGTGAGTTTCTGATTACTCATGCCGGTACATCAGATGAGGGGCCAGAAGCGTCGGGAATTAGTTCGAAGCCCGCCCCCCCTGCTGAGCCGCCTGTAGTGAAGAGTCCTGATAACTCCCGGGGAAGTCGGCACGAATTCTCAGCCCCGTCGGGTTCATCGCCGTCCTCGAATCCGGTAGCAGCAAGACCGCCGGGAGTGGCTGCTGTGTCAGCAAGTTCGCAGGTGCGAGGTCTTACTCCGGTCAGTGCGTTGTCTTCGGACTGGTCTCCATGGCTTGTACCGGCAGACAGTCGGGGCAAGACAACAGAGACCGCTCACTCAACAGGAACCCTGGTCGGTCAGAAATATCAACCAGAAGTTCGCGCGGCGCTGCGGTCAATGGTCTACGGGCAGAGCGTTCCCGCTGTGGAAAGAGCATGGTCGGCTGCCGAAACCGCCCATCTCAAGGGGATTGCTGAAGCGGCCGGTGTTTCAGACTCGTCAGTCAGACTGGCTGCATCGTTGGTCTTGGAGCAGGACCATGTGGCAAATCGTCTGACGAGGGTTCCCGTTGAGGAACCTTTGCAGCGGTCGGCAATTTCTGATCGCGACGACTCTCATTCAGTTGTGCCGAAAGACGGCAGCGGGCATAAGACAAATCGTTACACATTGCGAGTCGTTTCTGCACCTCGGCGGAAAGACATGCCGCTGACCCCTGAGTTGAAGGGAGCAGTTCTTATTCTCGGGGCCAACGCTCTGGCGGACGCGATTGCGGATCGAGTTCAACAGCTTGGGCAAAAAGTATTTGTGCTCAATACGGACGGCCCGATCGAACATATTGAGAGAACACTCAATGAGCTATGGCAACACACGCCAACGCCCCATTTATTCCTGACGATGGCGTTCGATAATCACTCGGCGCAAAGCCTCCTGGAGTCTGACTGGAAATCTCGTCGGTCTGCGGCATTAACTTCACCATTCAGAATTTGTCAGCTCTGGATGCAGAAGACAATTGATGCCAACCGAATGGAAGATGCCAGCGTGGTCTCCGTCACACAACTGGGAGGAGACTTCGGTTTCAGTGGCCGAAACGTGCGCAGCATAGAAGCCATAGGCGGGCTCGTGAAGGCGATGCTGATTGAATGCTGGATGCGAGGGTTTCGAACGACTCCCATGAAAGTCGTGGACGTGGCCTCTGGCATGAGTGTGTCAGAGATTGCTGCGGGAGTATTGCAGGAGTTGGCCGTTCCTTCGTACGACATGGAGATTGCGTTTCGATCGTCAACATTGACTCCTCAGGAGCCCGAGCGACTGTCGGTTCAGGCGATTGCTGCCCCGTTGAAAGAAACGGCGTTTGACCATAAGAAGCGAATAACCCGAGGCGGAACATGGATCGTTTCCGGAGGCGGTCGAGGAATTACCGCGGTGATTGCTACGACCCTCGCGAAGAAATATGACCTTCGGCTCCACATGCTGGGGACGGCCCCTGCTCCTCAGTTAAGTGATGATTTTGTGCGAATGGTCGCGGCCGATCGTGGAGGAGTGCGTCGCAACATTATGCAGGAAGCGTCTTCTCGCGGAGAGAATCCTGTCGAGGCGTGGCGGAACACAGAAAAAGCGATTGAGATTGACGCCACTTTGCGTGAATGCCGTCGTCAGAATGTGGAGGCCACATACCACTGTTGTGACGTTTCGGATTTTTCGGATGTAGAACTAACGGTTCGACGAATTCGGGAGCAGTTCGGTCCATTGAGCGGCGTGATTCACGGTGCCGGAGCCGGTCAGGACGCTCGGTTCGACCGAAAACGTCCCGATAAAGTTGAAAAATGTTTGCAGGCGAAAATTGACGGTTCGCTCGCACTGATGCAGGCAACGAAGACTGATCCGCTGGAGTGTTTTGTCGCCTTTGGATCGATCAGCGGACGTTTCGGTGCGAATGGTCACACGGATTATTCGCTGGCCAATGATATGATGGCCAAGATTGTGGATCGATACAGAAGCGAGCGTCCCGATGTACGCAGTTTTACTTTCCACTGGCATGCCTGGGGTGACATTGGCATGGCCACAAAGCCGGAAGCCAAGTTGGCACTGGAAATGATCGACATGGAGTTCATGCCTGCTCGTGAGGGCATTGAGCACTTCATGCGTGAGGTCGAATTCGGCGGCAGCGAAGCAGAAGTTCTGATCACTGATGAAAGTTACTTCCGGAAATTCTTTCCGGCGGAGCGTCTGTCGCTCACTGGAGATGCAGGCCGTGCGTTACCGGTGCCACTCATACCAACAAGCTTTACTGAGCATGCCGATGGAATTTGCTCGAGTGTTGTAACACTCAATCCTGTCACTGATCGGTTCCTCTCGCAACATCGAGTTCAGGGACGTCCGACCCTGCCGTTCGTTGTGGCGCTGGAGTTGATGGCAGAAGCTGTTCGGGTAAGAACGGGCGGGGCAACTCCCGGCGTTTGTATTGAGGCCCGAGCATTACAGGCGATCAGATTCTCTACGGATGATCCGCTGGCAGTGACTGTGCAGACACGTCCGGCAGAAAATGGAACTATCGAATGTCGCCTGCTGGCAGATGTCCGTCGACGTGATGGTCGCATGGTCGAGGAGGATCGAGAGTTTTTCCGGGCGATATTTGATCTGAGCCGAGGCTTTCAGCAGGTTCAGGAGAATGCCTCATTTCAGCGGCCGAACGATCCGGCCTGGAAGCGAATCGAATATGTTGACCCCGATGGTCTGATCTATCATGGCCCGGAACTTCAGGAATTGCGAGAAGTCGCAGATGATGGGGAGACCATTTTTGGTCGAATTGCTTCATCAGCGCCTGTGCAGTTGTTTGGTGGATCTCGTGCCCGCGGGTTTACCGTCCCCTGTTCAACAATGGATGCGTGTCTGTACGCCGTTGGGTATGCAGCCTGGCATCGTCACCAGAAGCCGAGTCTTCCAGTGCGATTTGACCAGATCGAATTCGGTCGTCTGCCTGATCCGGGCGAGCCATGTCTCGTTCGGATTCAGCAGACGAGTCTTTCGGATTCCGGGGCCGTCTGGAACTTCCAGTTGCAGGGGCATAATGGTGATCGATTATTGACCGTAACTGGTTACCGAATTGGCTGGCTGAAAACCAGCTGACCTTTATTTCATGTATCAAACCCCTGTTTCATTTCACGCACCGTTGACTCCACAGGACTATTGTTCGGAGGCCGCTTTAGCACGGGAGTATCAGTACGTTTTCGAAACCACCTGGCAACTTGTCGGACTCGCTTCTTCGATCGACAAGCCGGGCAAGTATCTGGCTGCGGAAGTCGGCCGAATCCCGGTCGTGGTGCGCAACTTTGAGGGAGAGCTATCTGCCCTTCTGAATGTATGTGCTCACCGGCACTGCACTCTTGTCTCTGCTGCAACTGGTCAGAGCGAAAAGTTGAAGTGTCCCTATCATGGCTGGGAGTATGGAGCCGATGGTCGCACCAGGAAGATCCCTGCCGCAAAGAATTTCCCTGACTTTGATCGTGACCGCTTTCGGTTGAAGAAATTCTCACTTGAGCGATGCGGCGATCTTCTGTTTGTGCGAATCGCATCCACAGGCCCCTCTCTGAAAGATTGGATGGGAGATCTGTTCGAGCGATTCGAAGAGTGGACCAGTTCAGCGGAGTGGAAGCCGATTGCATGTCTCACCGTTCCGGCTCCCTCAAACTGGAAGGTGCCAGTGGAAGTTTCGCTGGAAAGCTATCACATCCCGGAGGTTCATCCTCATTCGTTCGGAGAGGATCCGGGAGAATCAGAAAGCCAGCATTCGCTTTCATCGTCTTCGACCTCTTTCTTCACATCATTTGTGGGCTCACGGCTGATTGACAGGTTCATGCACTTCTACGAGCAACTCCTGCTGAAGATCATGGGAGCCCCGATTCTGGGGATATATCAACACCATCACGTGTTTCCAAATCTGCTTGTCTCACACACGGATTCGCTGACCTTGTTTCAGGTGGTACGGCCGACAGGCAGTACGACTGCGTCAAGTACTGTGTGGCAATACGGTCGGAAGTCTTTGAGGAAAAATCCATTTTCGCGGCTGACTGCGGCCATGTGGGCAAAAGTTACGGCATGGCTGTCTCATCAGGTCCTGAAAGAGGATCTTCAAATCTTCCGGCATGTTCAGCGTGGCGAGCAGGTCGCGACCGATCATTCGATATTTGGTCGCTGCGAGGAACGTCTCTATGCCTTTCAGAAGTTCCTGGCAGAACTGATCCCGACGGCGGAAAGACTGCGAACTTCATGCAACACAGCGGGCGCTGAATCACAACCCGAACATTTTATAGATACGCCGATTTCGGAGCAGAAATAATGTTTGATCTCAATGGGAAAGTAGCACTGGTTTCCGGGGCGTCTCGGGGTATAGGCCGTGCATGTGCAGAGTCACTCGCGGCTTGCGGAGCCTCAGTGATTGTCAACTTCCTCAATTCTGCTGAAGGAGCAAAGGAAGTTGTCAATTCCATCCAAAGTTGTGGTGGGCAGGCGATCGCGGTAAGGGCTGACGTTTCGGAACGAGACGATGTGCAAGCCATGATGGACGTCATTGACGAGCACTTTGGCAGGCTGGATATCATCGTCAGCAATGCCGCCGCAGGAGGTTTTCGCCCCTTGACACAGGCAACCCCGGCGAGTTTCGACTCGATCATGCGGATGAATGCTGCACCGCTGCTTTGGCTGACGCAGGCGGCCTTGCCTCTGTTTCAGTCCACCGAAGGAATTTCGCGAGTCATTGCCATCTCCAGCCACGGGTCTATCCGAGGAATCGCAAATTATGGGCTAATTGGGACATCTAAAGCCGCTTTGGAAAGTCTTGTTCGACATTTGGCGTTTGAGCTTGGACGTTCAGGCGTTAACGTTAACGCGATAATGCCCGGCATCGTGGCTACTGATGCGATCAAAACGTTGCCCGGATCGGAAGGCATGTTGAAATCGGTTCAGGAACAGATTCTGGTGAAAGATCGAATGTTAACGCCGGTCGACGTCGCAGGGGCTGTACTTTTTCTTGCGAGTCGCTTCAGCGATTTGATTCAAGGCCAGGTCCTCGTGGTTGACGGCGGAATTAGTATTCGGGTTTGAAATCGTCGCCCCGGAATGGCTCGTTCTTTGCCCCGGGTGTTTTTAAACCGAGGATTGCCACAGTCTCAGAAAAGGTATTGGAGTTTTCGGTCTATGGATCCAGCGCAGACATCCGAAGCTATGCCGAACAGCGAAGTCTCTGCAGCGAGCGTGGAGGAACGACTTGGGATTTTTCCTCTTCCGTTAACTCCGCTGGAACGATTTCTGGTTCAATGTGACACACGTCAGTCTCCGATGGTGATGAGGGTAGTTCTCCGTTTCACGGGTGAATATCAGTCAGTCACTCTGATTGAGACTCTGCGAAGGGCCTTGCAGCGTCATCCATTCCTGAGTTGCCGACTTTCTGGCCATCGATCTCGCCCCCATTGGGTTGCCGGAACGCCGGAAAAAATTGTAACACAGAGCATTAAAGGATCCGTGTTCACCGCAGACAGCGGTCCGTTCGGGAAGCGTATTGACCTGACGCAATCGGGTGGATTACACATCGAGATACGTTTCATGGATGACGGTGTTAAGGTCGTCATGGACGTCCATCATGCCATAACTGATGGAAACGGACTTCGGCAGGTCATTACCGACTGGCTTCACCTCTATCACAGTGAAATCAACGGATTGCTTCCAAAGCTGCCGGTTATTGATCCTGATCGATTGCAGCATCGCGATAAGTTTCCGCAGCCCGCGGCTGTCGCGCCCATCACATTCCGAGAAGCTCTTCGCAATCTTCTTTGTACGATCAAGGGCCGCACGGCCCGGTGGGTTTCGGAGCGTCGGCCTGACATGCAAAAGCGTTCCACGGTACACGGTTACTTTGTGGAACATATTCTCAGCGCTTCGGAGGTGGAACAGGTTCAGCAAAGGCTGTCTTCATGGAAGATCACACTGAATGACCTCATGATTGCGGTGTGCATGAGCACATTTGCGAAATTGGCCCCGGGAGGATCGCTGACCGACAGAGTCACTGTTCTGAATCCCACGGATCTTCGCTTACCGTCTGATCGTGCATTGCCAGCCACAAATCGATTTGGCTTCGCATTCATTCGTCGAAATCGGTCCGACTGTCTTAATGCGGCCGGAATGCTGAAGGGGATTCATGATGAGATGCTTTACGTTCGAACAGGCTATATTGGAGCGGAGTTTATCAAAGGGCTCAAAAGTGCTTCACAGATCCCGGGGGGAATGGAACTCATTCGCCGCCTTGGACTTTTCATCCCCACGCTCCAGTGGACATGTCTGGGTGACGTCACTCGTGGAGCAAGGCGATTGATGACCTGGAAAGATGGTTCGCTGCACGCGGGTGGGCTGCGACTTGAATTCGCGACCGCCTACGCGCCATACGGCGAAAAGGTGCCATTAAGTATCGCAACCTGCGAAGCGGGCCAACGAATCACTCTGACATTGCGTTCTTCGACAGCCTTCATGACACCCGAGCAGACAGAAGAATTTCTGCGCATGCTCGTCACTCAAATGTGTTCATTGGAATTGCCGAACGATCTTTCTTGATGCGTCACAGGCGGGTAAAGTCTGGTCGTTGATTTGTGGAAAATCGATCAAGGGCGATCTGCATAAAAACCGGCAACCGCAGATTCATGAGCGTATCTTGTTCGACCTCGAGGATATTAGTGACTTCCGATGAGTACGGACGACCCGGGTTAGTCTCCTCTTCGTTTGATTAACACCTGCATCTCAATGTATCGAGTATCTCAGCGGACGTGCGCTGGGTCATGGATTTGAAGAGATCAGATGCCGGGATGCTGGCTTCGATAATGATGCAGGAAGATTCCTGATGAAACAGCCACATTGAGTGAGTCTGTGCCGTTCAACATGGGAATGGTTAGTTTGGAGGCAGTTGCAGTCTGAACCTCAGCGGAGACACCATCGTATTCGTTGCCCATGATCAAAATCGTCCGTTCCGGAAACTGATAGGTGGACAGAGGCTGGGCTGTCGCATCCAGAACTGTGGAACAGATTTGAAAGCCGTGACGCTCTCTGAGATCCTGGAGACTCGCGGGGAGGTCAAGCTGTTCGAGCACGGGCAGAAACAAAACGTTCCCCATGGAGACGCGCAGTACACGGCGCGAAAATGCATCAGCGGAGCCCTTGCTGAACAGGACGGCTGAGGCGCCAAAGGCCGAAGCGATACGAACGAGCGCACCGACATTTTCCGGATCCACGATCCTGTCGCCTGCCAGAATCAGCGCGGGGCCTGAGGGAGGCAGCCACGTTTCCGGTGGAGACGACTGGCGTCGAACCACGCTGGCCATGACTCCGCAATGAAAATGGAACCCCACCAGGGAATCTGCCAGGTCAGACTTCAGGCGATACACCGGAATATCAAGCGGAAGCCGATCCTCGAACGATGCAAACTTGCTGTCACTGATCAGCAGGCTTCGCACTTCAAACCCGCTTCGCAGAACACGTTCAACAACCGTAGGGCCCTCGGCAATAAAAAGGCCGTTGTCCCGTTGGAGGTTCTGAGTCTTAAGGCTGCGGAAAACGTCCAGACGGGAGTCTTCCAGCGAGTCAATTCTTTCATGTGACATAGGCCGGGATTTTGAAATTCGATCCTGAATTCGGCAAGTCGTGGCGTTCAAGGTTTCTCATGTCCACACATGAGCTGACGCGTAATGCGTGGCATTTTGTAATGGAGAAGTGTGCTTGGCGTGTTCTGGGTGACTGGGATTTACGGGTGATTTCTGAGGTCTGGGTGGATCGTTGGTTCAGGAGATTGCTTAATAAAGCGGAGTTCGAAAGCTACTGAAAGTATCGAGACGCGTAGCCAACATCGATTTGGAAGGACTTGAGGTTTACGGAAATTCAATGTTTTTTTAAAGTCTCCGCGCCTCGAGCAGGACGCTTGTTCAAGGATTCAGCAGCGCTGCGATTTGCGTTGTTGAGGTAACAGGGATCGTTTGAAATGGATTTCATCGATGAAGACCCAGGCAATAGATTTTGCAAACAGTTTGCTGATGCTGGCTGATGAGGGTGCGGCTGTTTCTCCACAGAATGCTGATTTTCTTGCATCCGCGTGGGAAAAAGTGAAGCAAAACCTGAGCACGGAAGCCGTGCTGAATATACTTCGGACACATGGGCCGAGCGTCCTGCAGGCGATTGCGGTCTTTGTTTTCGGAAGGATGCTGGCGAGGGTCAGCTCTGCGATGATCGTCAAGGCGTGTCGGAAAGCGCGGATCGACGAAACCCTGGGACGGTTTCTCGGGAATGTTGTTTACAGCATGATGTTGACGGCCGTAGGTATTGCCGCGCTGGGGTGTTTGGGAGTTGATACGACCTCGCTCAGTGCCGTTTTGGCCGCAGCAGGATTTGCGATCGGCATGGCGTTGCAGGGATCGCTCGGTAATGTGGCCTCAGGCGTGATGTTGGTATTTCTGAAGCCTTTTCGTGTGGGAGATATGGTTGATACTGGCGGCATACTTGGAAGAGTTGTCGAGGTTCAGATCTTCAACACGATACTGCTCACTCCCGACAATGTGCGGATTATCCTGCCAAATTCCTCTGTGACGGGCGGTACCATTCGCAATCTGTCAGCTGAATCGACAAGGCGAATCGATCTCGTGATCACCTGCAGTTACAACGATGATCTGAGATCTGTACGCAGATATCTTGAGGATGTGGTTAACAGCGATCCAAGGATCCTGAAGAATCCGGCTCCGGTTGTCGCCGTTTCTGAACTTGCCGAGAGTGGCGTCAATTTCTTCGTTCGTCCATGGGTGGCCAGTGCTGATTTTCATCCCGTCAAGTTCGATCTGACCGAACGAATCAAACTTGGATTTGATGAGCGTGGCTTCACGATCCCGTTCCCGTCGCGAGACGTCTTTGTTCATCATCTTGGCCATGAACTTTCCATCGCCGAAGTTGGCGGGGCTGCCGCGGCAGCCGCCGCATAGCAGGTTGAGCCCCCACTTTCCGAACAAAGAATCCTCGCTGATCACTGATCATGGTTGGAACCTGGTGAAACGAGCCCGCGTTCCGGAGCCCAGGTAACCGGGTGATTCAGGCCGTCATTTACATCATTCAGAAATTGACGGCGTTCTGAGGCCCAAAAACTCATCTTGAGTCAAATTGCCAAAATGTGCGATGCTACTGGACCTTTCGATTTCTCTTTTTGTTCTAAGCTCCTCTCGCATTCGTCTACCTGCATCTTCGGCCACCTCAAGTTCGCCGGAAGTTTTCTCCTCTTCCCTGCATCAAATCCCCGTCTCCGTCCGCTGCCATGTGTAGTGGTCGTCTCAATCTGAGCCTCTGACATGCCGAATTCGCAAACGCTGATCCAGCGAATCCGACGCCTCTTCCGCGAGTGGCATTGTTCGAGCATTCTTGCTGCGGCAACGCTGACGGCCACTTTCGCTGTCGGTACTGCGATCACTTTTGCCCAGCAGGAAGTGGAATCAGAGGGAGTTACGGTCGCTGATATTCGCATTGAGGGAAATGAGACGATTCCGGAATCCGTGATTCTGCAGAAGATTCAATCCCAGCCTCAGCGACCGATTTCAGAACGGCTGATTCGCGAAGATAAACGCTCACTGATGAGTACTCGCTGGTTCTTCAGCGTGACAGAGCGACTTGATGAAACTCCGGACGGGTTGATTCTGGTTTTCACGGTCCACGAACGCCCGATTGTTCAACGTGTGCAGTTCATCATCAATCGTGAACCGTCCGTCCTGAACAAGATGAATTTGTCGGCAGTTAAAGAGAAGCACCTAAAGGCCTGGACAGGCCTGAAGGCAGGTAGCCCGTTCGACCACGTGGCCAATCAGGAAGCTGTTCGTCGAATTGAACAGGAATATCACGACAAGGGTTACTACTTTGTCAAAGTGGAACTGGTAAAGGGCAGCAAACCTGGCGAGCGCGAAGTCGTTTTTCGAATTAACGAAGGTCCCAAAGTACAGGTCAAGCAACGCACGTTCGAAGGCAACAAGTTCTGGAATGATGGCGATCTTCGCAAGAATCTGATTTCCAAAGAAGCGTTCCTCGTTTTTGGTGGCTTGTACAACCCTGATACACTTCCTTCCGACATCGAAGCTGTCAAACAGTATTATCGTGGCGTCGGTTTCTTCGATGTCGAAGTGACCGGGGTTCCGATGTTTTCAGAAGATAGGTCAGACGTTAACCTGCATTTCACAGTGAAAGAGGGCCGTCGCTATACGGTCCGAGAGATTCGTTTTCAGGGCAACAGCATCATTGCCACGAAAAAGCTGAAGGGTGAATCGAAGCTGAATGCCGGCGACAAGTTTAATTCGTATCCATTGTCCAAAGACGTCACCCGGATGCTCGGATACTATGGCGAGATGGGGCACTATTTTGCCTCTGTAAATCCAGTGCCGCAGTTTACGGAACAAGAAGGCGTCGTTGATCTTGTCTTCGAGATTGATGAAGACCGACCTCGATATGTTCGTGACGTTAACGTGGCTTATGATGGCGACTATCCACACACAAAACAGACCGTGGTTCTTGACCGCATTCAGGTTCAACCGGGCGATCTTGCGAATCCCAAGTTGATCCGGCGAGGTCGCTCACGCTTAAATGGCAGCGGACTTTTCGAACCTGGGATTGCGTTTGAAGTGACACCGGTTGAGCCGGAACAATCCAGTTTTGCTCAGACTGCCGTCAGTCGCACATGGCGAGGCCAAAGTCCTGCCAATGCTCCGGATGACTGGACCCAGCAATTTGCCATTGAAACTCAACGCTCAGCTTTTGAAAGCACTGAAATTGGCTCCGAATGGAGCGAGGTTATCTTTGCCGATCCACTGCGTGACGAAATCGCCGCGATTGAAACAGAGTCTTTTTCGGACGAAACGGTCGAGTGCAAACCTCCATCGACGGCCGGAATGACTAGCCATCGATCAGATGAACGGGCGAATTCCACGGCGCAGGACGCGGTTCATTCACGAAATCGAGCCACATCACAGAGTAACATCGAATACGTTTCCTCGCGACCCGGTTTGTCGAGCCGTGCTGCCGTGCCCGAAGCTACGACAGAGCCGCGACTGAATGCTGGCTCTTCTCGTTCGCTATTCACAAACGATACGCCTTCCTCGTCGGTTTTGCAGCCTATGACGTCGCCAGTGGTGCCGGCCGTTGGGCACTCCTTTGGTCAGAAGAACAACACACCGGTTGAAGCTCAACCCGCTGAACACAAGACTGCTCGGCCAGTTTTTGAATCTGATCTGATGGGATTCCGGTCCGCCGAGCCGGTCAGTTTGTTCTCAATGGAAGTTCCGACGTTCGTCGCGTCACAATGTATTGAGGAATCGGACGAGCCGATCATTCGCGCACAGAGTCCGGAAGGATATCAGCAGACACCAGTAGACCCGGCAACACCCGGCTACCGAGATCCGATCCTTGAAGGCAGCCCTTATCGAAATCAGTTTCAGGCGATTCCTCCTGGCTGGGTTGATATTAACGTTAATGCTGCCGAAGGCCGAACTGGTCGACTGATGTTTGGTGCCGGGGTCAACAGCGATGCCGGAGTTGTCGGTTCATTCGTATGGGACGAATCCAACTTCGACCTGTTCCGCCCACCGACAAGTTTTGCGGACATTATTGAAGGTCGAGCCTGGCGTGGTGGCGGTCAGAGATTCCGAGCGGAAGCGGCTCCGGGCAATCAAGTCAGCCGTTATGCGATCAGCTGGACTGATCCCTATTTCATGTATACGGATTACAGTTTCGGTGTGAGCGGATTCTACTTCAATCGCTACTATCCGGACTGGCGTGAAGATCGTGTTGGTGGCCGAGTTTCGCTGGGACGGCAGTGGACTCCTGAATGGTCCAGCGGACTGGCTCTGCGTCTTGAAGAAGTCGAGATGAGGAATCCGACGGTTCCTACGCCAGCCGTCATTGCCAAAGATCTGGGTTCCAACTTCCTCTCCACCGTTCGCGGAAATCTTACCCACGATACTCGTGACCAGTCTGTTATGCCGAGCGAAGGTCATTACGCTGATCTCGCTTACGAACAGGCATTCAATGAGTTTACCTACCCGAGAGCGGAAGCCGAATTTCGTCAATATTTTACTCTGTATAACCGCCCTGATGGCAGTGGTCGACAGGTGCTGACTGTTGCGGGCAATGTCGGCTGGAGCGGTGACGATACGCCGGTGTTCGAACGCTACTACGCGGGTGGCTTCCAGTCGTTTCGAGGTTTCTCGTATCGTGGCGTGACGCCGCGAGTGGGCAATGTCGGAGTGGGGGGCACGTTTCAGGCATTGGGAACTGTCGAGTATCGCGTTCCGGTTACGGCTGACGACATGATCAATGTCGTGGCGTTCACCGATTTTGGAACTGTTGAACAGGAAGTGACTCTGGATAATTTCCGAGCCACTGCAGGTTTTGGCGTGCGAGTCGTCATTCCGGCGATGGGGCCGGTGCCTCTGGCGTTCGACTTTGCCTTTCCGATCAAGAGTCAAGCCTACGACGACGAGCGAGTCTTCAGCTTTTACGTGGGCATCAATCGGTAAAACTGTGGGCACGAGGCCTGGCCGGTGTCCGGAATGCCCGTCCCGTCGACATCCGGATCTTCTTCGCTGTTAATCCTACATCGCTGGCGAAGGATTCTGTACACTCCGCCGCATGATTGTTGAAGGCATCGTCACCAGCATTGATTCCACGGGTTCTCTGAACGTCGCGCCGATGGGGCCGATCATCGCAGGAGACTTCGACAGCCTCCTGCTGCGCCCGTTTCAGCCATCGACGACGTTCAATAATCTGTCGACTGCGCGTTGTGGGGTGTTCCATGTTGTGGACCAGGTTGAGGTGATTGCGAAGGCTGCAATCGGCCGCCTGAAAACCAATCCTGATGTTGTGAGAGCATCGGTCATTGATGGTTATGTCCTGAAAGATTGCTGTCGCTGGTTTGAGTTTACTGTTGACCAGGTCGACGCGTCCGAAGCACGCAGTCAAATGCCGTCCACAATTGTTCATCGAGGCGAACGGCGCCCCTTCTTTGGATTCAATCGTGCTCGTCACGCGGTTCTGGAAGCTGCGATCCTCGCGACGCGACTTCATCTGCTTTCTCGCGCAGAAGTGCTGTCTGCGTTAGTTCCGATGCGATCCGCTGTTGAGAAGACCGGTGGCCCTGCGGAATTGTCTGCGTTTGCGATGCTTGAAGAATTCATCCGTAGCTACGAACAGGGCGTGGCACGATGAATGTGGAAATTGTTACGGGCTCTCGACTGCACTTCGGATTAATCTGTGGAACTCTGCAGACGGGCTGGCGATTTGGCGGTATCGGAGTGATGCTGCGACAACCTTCGTGGCGAATCACCATGAACAAGTCTCGGAAGTCTGTTGATCAGATCTCCGCATCGTCAGAAGTCGCAGATCGCGTGGCCGAGTTTCTGCAGAAGATCCGCATGACGCTTTCGTTGCCAGCTGTTGACGTGTCTGTCAAATCTGAAGTGCCGTTTCATACCGGGCTTGGTGGTGGAACTCAGTTGGGCCTTGCGATCGCCGCCGCCGCGAAACTCGTCTCCCATCAACGCAACGTACACGATCCTTTTGAGTTGGCGGAGCTCGCTCAACGAGCAGAGAGGTCAGCGATTGGCACGGTAGGCTTTCGTGATGGTGGATTTCTGATCGATCACGGTTTGCCAGACACCCCGCCTGAAGCGCGAAATGTCCATCGGATTGCGATTCCAGAAGCATGGCGATTCGTATTAGTGCGTCCGATGAGTGCTCAAGGTCTTTGCGGAGATCAAGAGCGCTCATTCTTCAATCAGCGAGCGATCATGTCGCAGTCGCTGGTGGAGTCGCTGGTCCGGCAGATCGAAGATTGCCTGGTTCCGTCGATTCAGAATGACAGGTTCGAAAGATTTTCTGTCAGCCTTGAAGACTATGGTGATGCCGTCGGGAGATTTTATGCTGCC
Organism: Planctomycetota bacterium; assembly: GCA_052034165.1. Classification (GTDB taxonomy): domain Bacteria; phylum Planctomycetota; class Planctomycetia; order Planctomycetales; family Planctomycetaceae; genus SXXK01. The sequence continues at coordinate 56,363 of JBPOIW010000022.1, forward strand.
GAACAAGGTGACATCTTCGCTCATCCGGTGATCAGAAAACTCGTTGCGATGTTGCGTGCGGCAGGGATTCACGGGGCTGCTCAGTCATCCTGGGGCCCGGGCATCAGCATTCCTGCGTCATCGATCGAACATGCTCAATCAATTGTCGATCGTATCCCGCCAGAGCTCGACGGTACTCAACTCCGAGTCGACGTCGCTGAACCGCTCAATACCGGAGCATCGCTGCGATCAGAGAGTTCTGAAATGAGTGATGGGAAACGATTGGTTTGATACGAATGCCGCCCTGCTGAGTACGAGGCCGCTCCGCGAATCATTCGACATTCCAGAGCTACGTGCGGGAAAGCTGATCTGAGACAGATCAGCCTACTGAAGCCCGACCTGCCCTCAGGTCGGGACCGTATCGTGTTTGCCCTGTGTTTTTATGGCTCTGCGCGAATTGAAGTGCGTGTGCTTTCATCGTGCTTATCCGATGAGAGCACACGCACTTCATTTCGCGCAGAGACAGAATTTCTTCAGAAGGTTACTCAAACTGTGTTTCAGACCACGGATTGGTATAGCCAACTGTAAGCTTTGATAAACTTCGCGAAGATGTGCCTGCGATGCTGAATTGCGTATTGCGGGTATGCAAATGAGGGGACTCTTCGCGGCTGTCGCACTACAATCCTTTGCCTTCCCATCCTGATTATCAGCATTCTTTATCAGCCTCTGTCAGAAAAGATGACACGATGAATTTTCCCACGCAGATCCTCCTGAGGATTTCTTTGCTCGTTATCGCGATCAGTCAGGCCAACTGCAGTCTTGCCGACGAGGCTCAGATCGGTCTGTCAGAGTCAGAGAAGCGTGGCGGCTGGCAAATGCTGTTCGATGGCAAATCGACCGAAGGCTGGCGGAACTACAGGTCGGACAAAATCAGCGATGGCTGGATTGTTAAGGATGGTCTGCTGGAGCGTGTCGGCAAAGGTGCTGGCGATATCGTGACCAACGAGCAATATGAAAACTTCGAGTTGTCACTGGAGTACCGCATCTCAAAAGGTGGCAATAGTGGCATCATGTTTCATGTGACGGAGGATCAGCCGCAGCCCTGGCATAGTGGCCCCGAAGTGCAGATTCAGGACAATGTTGATGGGCGAGATCCGCAGAAGGCTGGTTGGTTGTATCAGCTTTACAAGCCGATGAAGCCCGAGTGGGCGACGATGTTCGAGAATCAGGTAGGCTTCAAAGGGACAGATCTCGATGATGCAACTCGTCCTGCCGGAGAATGGAATCATGTTTATCTGCGACTCTCTCCAAAACAGTGTGAGGTGGCGATCAATGGTGTCAGCTACTTCTACTTCCATAAGGGCGATGAAGAATGGAACAAGCGAGTCGCTGCCAGCAAGTTTGCGGCGTTTCCTCAGTTCGGAAAAGCCAGCAAGGGGCACATTTGTCTGCAGGATCACGGTGATCAGGTCGCATTCCGCAACATTAAGCTGAGAGCTCTGTCCGCTGACGGAAGCGTGACGGATCCGGTTGATGGACATTTGCCGTTGAAGGGTGTTGTCGCATTCCCTGAACTGAAATGGGAGGGCTTTGAAGGAGCGGACGAAGATGGCCGAATCACAACCTTGCGGCCAATGGTGTTGACTCACGCTGGTGACGGAAGCAATCGGAACTTTGTCGCGACACAGCGCGGAACTATTTATGTGTTTCCCAATGACCCAAAAGCTCAGTTGGCAACTTTGTTTGCGGACCTGAGCAATCGAGTTCAGGATTGGCGAAAAGACAATGAAGAAGGTCTGATGGGATTTGCGTTCCATCCGGATTACAAAAGTAACGGACAGTTCTATGTCTACTACAGTTCATCGGCTGAGCCTCGCATGTCGATCGTCTCTCGGTTCAAGGTTTCAGCATCTGACCCGAATCGTGCTGATGTATCGAGCGAACAAATCGTAATGAAGATTCCTCAGCCGTTTGCAAACCACAACGGTGGCTCGATTGCTTTTGGTCATGACGGTTGTCTCTACATTGCCCTCGGTGACGGTGGCGGTCGAAATGATCCGCTGGGGCATGGCCAGAATTTGAAAACATGGATGGGATCGATGCTGCGAATTGACGTCGATCACGAGCAGGATGGAAAGCCCTATGCGATTCCGGCAGACAATCCGTTTCTGGGCCGTGAGGGGGCTCAGCCAGAAATCTTTGCATATGGATTCCGTAATGTCTGGAGAATGAGCATCGATCGAAAGACTGGCGGTATCTGGGCTGCAGACGTTGGTCAGGATTTCTGGGAAGAGGTGAATATCGTTAAACGCGGAGGAAACTACGGTTGGAGTATTCGCGAGGCCTCTTACCCGTTCAACAACAAGACCGTAGAGCTTGCGGATCCACTTGAGTTACCAGTTTGGGAGTACGATCACCAGATCGGTAAATCAATCACTGGCGGTTTTGTCTACCGCGGGACTCGGTTGCCTGAACTGGAGGGAATGTATGTCTATGCGGACTTTATCAGTGGCCGGATCTGGGCTCTGAAGTATGATGAAAACCTGCAGAAGGTGACTCGCAACATGGGCATTGCCAGCACCGGGTTTCCTGTTCTGGCTTTTGGCGAAGACGAAGCGGGGGAAGTTTACTACATGCTGGAGACGATCAACGGCCAAGGCATCTACCGCTTTGATCCAGCCCAATAGGCTGATCAGGAGCCACTGACCAGTTTGATTTCCTCAAGAAGCGACGATTTCAGTTTCTCAATTCTCTCGGGGTCTTCCAGTTTGCGATGATGTTCATCCATCACATAGAACACGTCAACGACCTGATCGATATTGGTGGCGATCCGGGCCAGATGGACTGTCAGTCCGTGGTTGAAGAGTGTGTGAGCAAGTGTGTACAGCAGGCCCTGAGTGTCTGTTGCGAAAACGTCAACAACAGTGAACCGTTCTGAACAATCGTTATCGATCCCCACCTTCGGTTCCTGCCTGACAATCACAGGGTTTTTGCGATTGAAGCGATAGAGACCGCTGCGGCGGAAAACGCTTTCAATAGATTTCTTTGCTGTCAGAACGTCGCCAATTGCAACGGCAACATCTTCAATTCGAGACTGAGGAACTCGTCCGGTGAAGTCGTTATCGGTGACTCGAAAATAGGCAATCACAACACCATTCGACGTCGTGCAAACCTGAGCTGCGTGGATGTTCATTCGCAGGCCGGAAAGAATCCCGGCGATGCAGTGAAAACTGCCATGGCCAAATCGCCCCGGAGCAAAGACTCGATAACTGACAGTTTCTGTTTCCGGGTCGAATTCGCCCTCGATCTTGACTTCGGCGTCGCTGAGTTGCTGAATCATGTCCAGATCGCGGGCAATTCGGTCCGGCTGCACCGTCATCAGATAAAACGGAGGCAACGCATCTAATTGTTCGTCGGCCCACTTGCCCCACGATTCCGGATCAGATTTGCTTCCGATTGGTACGATTGATCCACGCACGGCTGTACGCACCATCTGCAGGCGTTCTCGTTCCAGATGGTTATAGGGCCGCCCGCTCAGGATCTGAATCGCACGGTTATAAAGATCCGCGAGCAGTTCACCTTTCCAGTCAGACCAGACATCCGGACCGACCGCGCGAATATCGGCGACGGTGAGTACATACAACATTCGCAGCAGTTCCGGAGCCCCGACGAGTCGTGCGAAATCGACCAGTACTGTGGCGTCGGTGATATCTCGGCGGAAGGCCAGGTCCGGCATGATCAGGTGATAGCGAACGAGAAACATCAGCATCGACTTTTTGTTCGCTGCCATCTGCAGTCGAACGGCAACGTCCTCAGCCAACGCTTCCCCGACGATGCTGTGATCACCTCCCCTGCCCTTGCCGACATCGTGCATCAGCATTGCCAGATGCAAAGTGGCGCGGTGTCGAACACCCATATAGGCAGAGCCGACCGGCGATTCATCGTGGGCGAAGGATGTCATTTCATCCATCGCTTTCAGCGTGTGCTCATCCACCGTAAAGCTGTGATACTGATTAAATTGCAGGAGGTTACGAACGCCCGAGAACGGGGGAATCAGCCACTCCAGAATGCCGGTCTCGTACATTGCACGAAGAGTATCCGGCAAACCATCAGCAAAACGCAGAACTTCACGAAATCGATTCGTGACTTCATGGCTGGGTTCTTCCGGAAGCCCGGTTGATAGCCGTCCGATTTCCTGACGCAATTCCGGCGAAAGTTGGCACCGGCTTTCCGCCATAGCGACAAACACGTTCAGGATCTCAAGAGGATCCTGAAGTCGCGACAGATCCTGCTCCGGCACTTGCAACATGCCGTCGAATATCAGAAAGCCCTGCGCTGATTTTTGGGGCATCAGGCGGTTCTTCAGACGCATGAGCAGGGATGGTTTCCGAGGAACCTCCGCGACTCGCCGCGCGACTGCAGCGACGCGCGATGTGTGCCCAAAGTATTCGGTCATGAAAACTTCAACGGGTTTTGAAAGATCAGTGGGCTGTACTGATCTGTTGGCTGCAAGCTGAAGTTGCAGTTCACGAGTGAGCACGTCCTGCTTTAGATTCGTCAGGCCGTGAACGTCCAGTCGGAGCGCGGTCAGGTATTCGTCCGACGTATGGAGTTCACTCAGTTCATCGTCATTGATCTCTCCCGATTTGCGAAGTGCCTCCGGATTGGGATCTCCATGGCGAATAAAAGCAACCCAGCGCAGCAGATGCAGATCACGCAACCCACCCGGAGAGCGTTTAACGTCAGGCTCCAGTTGATTGACGGAATTACCTCGAGCCGTCCACTCTTCTTTGCGTGATGCGACCAGACTCAGGATCAGTCGTTCCGGATTGTGGCTAAAGACCTTCGACCTGACTTGCTGTAACGTTGTCTCAAGCAGTTTTTCATTGCCAGCGAGCAGGCGAGTTTCGATCAGCGAAGTTGCGAACTGGACATCTTCCCCCGCGAACCGCACGACATCACTGGGCACTCGGATGCTTGAACCCAGTTGGACGCCAGCATCCCAGCAGTCACGCACGATAGCTGCCAGACAGGGCTTCACAGCATCCTGTTTCTTTGCATCCATGATCAACAGCAGATCAACGTCTGAGAATGGCGCTGGGCGTCGTCTGCCATTTCCCCCAACGGCAACAACCGCGTAACCGTCGGGAGTTACGCCAAAGACTTCGGTCTGCTGCGTCACGATTCCACGAATAAATTCGTCGACCTGGTCTGACAACCAGTGGCAGCAGGCAATGCCCGATTCGCCGGCTTCCCGCCGGGACTTCACACCGCCTCGCATTTCAGCCAGAGCGGCCCGCCGTTGCTGAAGCCGGTTGTTGATCGTCTGCAGGTTCGAATTCGTCTGGGTCACTCGCGGCAGCCTGTTGCTGAATCCGTACGCCGAAGTGGTGGGAGGACTCCGGGCGAAGCTGGGATATTTGGTGTCCCGGATTCTAGCAAAAGACTTTCCTTCGGTCTTCCGTTGCGCAATTTCACGTTGATCGAGGATGAATTGCGAGAACCGGACATGGTGAACGTTCGACTATTTGTTCGGTTGTTGACCCACGGAGTGCATCAAGAAACCCGTGTCTTCCTGAGGTGGCCATGACAATTAAATCAGGTTTTTGGATTTCAGCAGTCTCAAGAATCGCACTCACCGGTGAACCCGTGACAAATTCCCACTTCCAGTTTGCTCGCTCTTCATGCACGAGTTGAACGGCCGGTGCTGCTGCCTGATCTCCAACATAGAGAAGCTGAACTTCACAACTGTCTGGAGCCATGGCCTTGATCAGGTCGGCTGCCGCGCGGACGGCAACAGACGGATGCGGTTCATGATCGACAGGAATGAGAATTTTTTGAAGACGACTTTCTCCTGTCAGTTCGTCGACAAATCCCGCTTTGCCGTAAGGAATAAATAACGCGGCTCCTTCAGTTCCACTGTTGATGGTGCCTGCCACATTGGTGTGAAGCCAGCGATCCAGCCCGTGTCGCTGATGAGTTGCAAGAACGACCAGGTCCGCGGAATGGTTTTCAAGATAAGAGAGGACCCCATGGGCAGGACTGGAGTCGGGAATCGACAACTTTCCGATGTGAACCCCCAGCTTTTCCACATCCGTTCGAGCAGCGTCGGGAGGAAGCAAATTCCATCTCGCTAATGTGTCGCGGACCGAAGGATAGCGATCCCAGTCTGGATGCTTCCCAGCCCTGTCGACGTGCAGAATCGTCAGGGCTCCTTTAATGGCACAGGCCAGCCGCAATGCATGGACGAAGGCGATTTCACTGCCGTGAGTGAAGTCAGTAGGATGCAGGATTCGTCGGAACGACTGAGGCGTAAGATGAGTCATGAGCGGCATCCCAAAAATGCTTTGAAGTGGAATTCTTCACATTGCGGCAATTCACGTGCCGGATTCGTCCGGAACATTCTCTGCACAGTCCCGCACACGACTCACTGCCTTGCGGCGCTGCCATTCGCACATCGACGTGACGATCAGGCACGGATTCTGTCACAGTGATGTTAAGGATTATCTGCGCTGCGATACGGACACACAAGGCTTCTGGCCTCCAACTGGGGGAACCCGTAGCAGGCTCTTTGCGTTTACTCGCGAACGATCCGGCGGCTCTTTAGTTCGAATCGAGGCAATTCCCCGGGAGCAACACCGCGGACATCGATCGAAAACCCCAGTCTCTGACGGAGCGCTGCTTTGACGGTTTCGATTAGTTGCACGCTTTGCTCGGCGACTTCCGCACAAGGCTCAACCGCAACGCACAGTTCCTGCATCGCGCGGACAGTTTTCAGTTCAATTCGAAATTCTGCAACCTCCGGAATCTCACGGATGACCGCTTCGATACTGGAAGGGAAAACGTTATTGCCGCGCACAATCACCATGTCGTCGGATCGCCCGATAATTCCGCCTTCAAGCCATGTGAGCTGGCGGCCAAAGGGGTCTGGTGTTGTCGAAGCCTTGACCAGATCACGGGTTCGGTAACGAATTAGAGGACTTCCAACTCGACCGAGATTCGTGATGACAAGTTCGCCAACTTCGCCGGGCGCGACGGGGGTCAGAGTTTCGGGATTCAGAATCTCGGCAATGCACTCTGTTTCCAGCAGGTACAGACCACCGGGCCGGTCTTCGCTCTCAACACCGAGTGACCCGATTTCTGTCATTCCCCAGTGGTCGATCACTCTGGCTTCCCACGCTTCTTCAATGCGAGCTCTGGTCGCGGGGATCGCACCACCCGGCTCGCCTGCGACGACCAGCATGCGGACAGATGTTTCCTTCAGGTCGATTCCTTCCTGAGCAGCCACTTCCGCCATGCGCATGGCGTAGGTTGGCGTACAGCAAACCACGGTGGCTTCGTTTTCAATCATGCATTGAAGGCGTACGGATGTAGACATACCACCGCCGGCGATGCAAAAATTCCCGAAGCGCCCTGCCCCTTCGAAGGCAGCCCAGAAGCCGATGAACGGACCAAACGAGAACGGAAAGAACAGACGGTCCCACGACTGCAGTCCTGCCAGCGTGTAAATCTGGCGCCAGCATTCCATGAACCAATCCCAGCTCTCCTGGGTATCCATCCAGCGAATGGGTCGCCCCGTCGTACCGGATGTCTGATGCAATCGACGATATCGCGTTGAAGGAAATGTCAGGTTCGCGCCATAGGGCGGTTGTTCAGTCTGGCTTTCGACGATCTCCTGCTTATTGGTTAATGGGAGTTTCTGGAGATCATCGAGTGTTTTGATCGAAGCGACGTCGACGTCAGCGGCTTTGAACTTACTGGTCCAGAAGCGGTTACGCGGCACAATTGTCTGCAGCAGTTCCACAAGTCTCCGTGACTGAATCTCCTGAATCTGTGCTCGGTCCTGCCAAATCGTTGCGAAGTCGACTGTCACGTGGATTGATGCCTGGTTGAAGAGCAGAAATACATTTTCAAAACTTTGCGGAGAGCATAACACGACCAACACACGCCAGGAAACACAAGACGCCTTCTCACGCGGCAGAACCGAGTATTTCGAGGTCTGAATGCCGTGTTTGAGCACGCAATCCGGACGGCCGAGAATGGGAGTTGGGGCTTGGTCAACAAAAAAGCGAAAGTGAAACTTGATGTTCCACTTTCGCTCGATAGTCACCTGAAAGCGTGAAGGCAGATGTTGTCGTTCAGCGAGCCACGATTTACTCGACTTTAGGCAATCACTTACTGGGCTGCAGTGGCTGCGACCGCCTGCTGTCCCTTAGGAATTGCGATGAACGAGGTGGTCATCTTGCCATCTTCGGAATTCCACAAGCGAATCTCTCCATCATAGCTTCCCGACGCAATCATCTTCTTGCCGACGCTGGCGCTCAGGGTGTAAACCCAATCATTGTGCCCGGCAAACTTTCGGATTTCTGCTCCGTCAGCAGCCTTGTTCTCATGGACGGCTCGGTCGCCGCTGGCTGAAAGGATGATGTCACCAGGAAGGATTTGAACACGGAATACATCACCACCAAACCCACCGATTGCTCGAACCTCTTTTGCATCGGCCGAGTTCCAGACTCGCAGTCGCTTATCGCCACCGCCGCTGACGACTGTCGTGCCATCGGCAAGGAATGCTGCGGTGTAAACAGGTTCGCCGTGTCCTGGGAAAGTGATGACCGGGTTGCCGGTCGCTGCATCAAAGACTTTACATGTCTTGTCGCGACTGCTGCTGACCAATCGTTGTCCGTTCGGAGACCAGTTGATGTCCATCACCCAGTCGGCATGGTCTTCGATATGAGTCGTCTGTTCGCCCGTCGCAGCGTTGACCACGTAGATTGATCGATCGGCGCCAGCACAGGCTATCTGCTGACCGTTAGGGCTGAAGCTGAGAGCAAAAACGGCGTCACGTGAACGCACCAGTGTGCGAACCAGAGTTCCATCAGCCGCAGAGAACAATTTGACTTCACCCAACTGACCGGGAGTTCCCGCAGCGACAGCCAGTGTTGTCCCATCGACACTGAACTCAACGTCATAAATTCGTTCGGCAACATTTGAGATGCGTCGAACCAAAGTCCCGTCGGCTGTATTCCAAACAAGGACCTCATGATATCCCGATGAGGCGAGTTGAGAGCCATCTGCATTAAAGGCAACAGCCGTGACAGGAATCGCGACGCGATATTCATTCGGTGGCAACGGTTGTGATCGTTCAGGCATGACGTCAAACAAATCGGCCGTGACGGGAACGCCTGAGTCCAAAGGTGCACCGACATCAATCCATTGCTTAACGACCGCGATCTCTTCGGGTTTAAGAGGATCGGCATCTTTTGGCATCGAGCCATCCTGAATCATCGTCAACAGCAATGACTCCGCACTCTTATGTGCAGTGAGGGCCGGACCTGCTTCTCCACCCTTGCTCAGTGCGGCAAAGGAATCAAGATTCAGTCGACCACCCGGGCTGCGAGTGTTATGGCAGGCAATACATCGCTCTGCGAAGATTGGAGCCACATGCCGAGAAAATGAAACGAATCGTCCCAGTGGTTCAAGAGCGGACTCTGCCTGCTTCCTGGCAACGAGTGATTCGCTGTTGATGATCTGGAGTTCCGCGTTTAGTTTCTGAAGCGACGGTTCAAGGCCGGTCAATTGAGCTTGAAGTGCTTTCTGCCATGCATCACCTTCAGTCTTCTGAGTCTTCATGGCCGCTTCGCGGGAATTTGCTGCAGCCAATGCTTCGGCCGCCGTCTTGGCTGCCGCATTCAGTGGATCCGCAGCAGCGACGGCCGCCTTATGCTCGGCCGTCTTCTTTTCCATTTCGGTCTTCGCAGCCACCAGCAACTTGCCCTGCTCATCGCGACGAGCCGTAACCTGGGCCACAAGAGCGTCCGTGTTGGCCTTTAGTGGCGCGAAGTCAGTGATAGCTTTTTCCAGCCCCTGAATTGCGGCCGTTGAATCAATACCGGTCAGCTTTGCAGCTTCTCGCAAAGTGGCCAGAGATTTTTCCAATGACGCAACGGAATTGGCAAGAGTACCAACTGATGCTGTTGCCGCCTTGAGTCGCTCCTCTTCCTGAGCCAGCGTTGTGGAGACAGCGTCCACATTTGTCTGAGCGGCGGTTAGTGCTGTCTGAGCATTCACGACAGTGGTATTTGCGGTGTCGGCCGCCGTCTTAGTTTCTACGATTTTCTTGTCCAGTTCAGGACGCTGAGCAGCAATTGCAGCAATTTGCTGCTCGGCATCTGTTGCCTTGCTCCGCCATTCGACCGACGATTTTCTAAGTGTTGCAAGCTGAGTCTGAAGTTGCTTCTGAACCTCCTGCAGAGCCGTCAGTCTTGAAGTGATCTTTTCAGCATTCGAGACGAGGACGTCGGCCGCTTCATGTTGCGGTAATGCGGCCGTCATGTCTGTGATCTGTTTTTCAATCGCTGCTGTCTGGTCCTGCAGAGATTTCGCTTCAGTGGCTTCTGCAGTCGCGCGAGCCTGGGCTTCCTGCAGTTGCTTTTGGATCTCCTGCACACGCTGCGCGGCAACCGTGGCGGCACCCTGCTTCAACGTGTATTGTTTCTCTGTTTCCTGCTTCTTCAATCGTTGCTGCTCAATGTCCTGACGGACTTTTGCAGCCCCGGAGAGCAACGCTTCCTGAGCATTGACGGAGGAAACCGTGCTCGGAAAACAGAGTGAAAACCCCAGGAGGGTCGTGATAATCAGATGTCGGAAGGATAAACGAGGCATGGAGAGTCCTCTGGTTGAAGCGCGGCGGGATGCCGTTGTTGCCGAAATGCAACATGACATTCAACATTAGGATTCAGGTTTCGACGTGCCGTGTCAAGCTCACCGGAATCGGCAAACTCCACCATGAAGGAAATCCGTAGTTCGGCTTAACCCCTGGAACCGGAATCTTCGGAAGTCCTGGTCGTGGCCGTTTTGCATGCTTAACGCATGAAAAGCCTCTGTTTCCGCCACGCAAGGTGGGCTGATTTTCATCGCAACTGGGAAACCTACAGAGGCAGATTGCTGGATTGTCTGAGAAACCGCGGTTGCGGCGTGATCACGCTCTTTGAATTCCAGTGTGTTCCATCTAAGACACAAGAACCGAGTCCTGATCTGCATTGAGTTCGAAATCGTCCTCCCAACTCCCTGCCAGAGTGATTTTCAGATTTGAAATTCTATGACCACATTATCTGCGACTACACCATCTTTCACTTCATCCGAGCCTTCTCCTTGTGAACGTATCCAGTCCAGCATTGCTGACCTGAGGCACAGACTGCTGAGCCATCCGATCTACACTCGGATTGAGACTCTTCCCCAGCTTCGAGTTTTTATGCAGCATCATGGCTTTGCCGTGTTGGATTTCATGTGGCTCCTGAAGCGATTGCAGCGCGAACTTTGTTGTGTTGAAGTTCCCTGGCTGCCAGCGGAAAATCCGGAGCTTTCTCGATTCATCAACGAGATCGTGCTGGCCGAGGAAAGCGATGAAGATGGTGATGGCTCTTTCGCCAGCCACTTTGAACTCTACCTGAGAGCCATGCGTGATGTCGGCTCAGATGTGACGCCACTGTTGTCCTTCGTCGATCGACTCCACAGGAAAGCCGTTGTTGTTGATGCGTTAACCGAAGTCGCACCGTCCGGGACAGTTCGGGAATTCGTGGAGTTTACCTTCAACATCGCATCAAAGGGAATGGCAGCAGAAGTTGCCTCGGTGTTTTGCTTTGGTCGTGAAGACATAATTCCCGAAATGTTTGAGCGGCTTTTGAGGGGATTTGAGCCGTCTGCAATGAGTGCGCCTCGCTTTGCTTACTACGTGCGACGTCATATTGAACTTGACGGTGATCAACATGGCCCGTTGGCTCTGAAGCTTGTGAATTCTCTGTGCGATACCCACGAGAAAACAACAGCCGCGATTGCCGCGGCGCGTCGAGCTATTGAACTGCGAATCCAATTGTGGGACGGAGTACTCCAGCAGCTTGATTCAACCGGCTGAAATAGAACGGGGCTGCGTGACATGAAGTCCTCGCAGCCCCGGCACGGTTAATGCGTTGAAGCTAACTCATCCTGGTTCAACCAGATGGACGTTACTTCAGGTTGTAAACAAGAAGCTTATCCATATCGCGCAGGTAGAGTTTTCCGTCGGCGATAACCGGATGAGCCCACGCCGGACGATTGCTGCGTTCTGGTTGATCGAAACGACCAAGTTCTGTGTATTTCTGTGTGTCAGCCGCCAAAAGTACGACCAGCCCGTTCTCGTTGCGGAACACGATCTTTTTATCCGCATAGACAACGGAGCCTTTCATGCTGCGTTCTCGCCATGTTGGCTTTCCGGTTTTGAGTTCCACGCAGGACAACATGTCTCCGTTTGATCCAAACACGTGGCCATCCAGCAGCACCATTCCGCCGTGGTGGTTCTTCATGTCCTTGGTGAAGTACACCTGCTTCGCCTGAACGGATTTTCCCGACGGGATCAGCTGCACCAGTTCAGCACCGGTGCCATAATCGGAAGAGCTGAAAACGTAGTTGTCGACAACCAGCGGTGTCGCGCAGTTGGCCGTTCCGTTTGACGATGCATTCTGTCCCCACAATGGTTCACCGTCGTCGGCTCGCACTCCACAGATGCCCTTCGATGTGAAGATGACATACTGTTTGATCTTTCCAATCGTCATTGCGACTGGCGATGCATAGGAAGCCGCTGGTTGCTCTGGAACTTTGCTTTTCCAGACGACTTTGCCTGATTTTGCATCCAGTGCAACAACCGTCGCATCGCTTCCACCGGGAGAACAGATGACTTTCCCATCATCGATCAGCACGGACTCACTGATTCCCCAGGTAATATTGCCGCCGCCGAAAGCTTTCAGGATGTTGACCTGCCAGACCATTTCGCCGTTGTCAGCTTTGATGCAACTCAGGTCGCCGTTGCCTCCCAGAGAATAGACCATTCCGTCAATAACTGTGGGCGTTCCGCGAGGACCATTGCCCTGCCCTTCTTGATATTCATCGCCGTTACGAGTTTTCCAGACGATTTCTCCCGTTTTGCGATTCAGTGCGATGACTTGTTCGCCTCCGTCGACATTGCCCATCGTGTACATCAGCTCGCCGACCAGCGACACCGAGGCGTAACCTTCGCCGATTCCTGAGATCGTCTGCAGAAGCTCAGGCCCACCTTCCGGCCACTTATCCGCAAGGCCTGATTCCGGACTCAGATTGTCGCGTCGTGGCCCGCGGAACTGATTCCAGTCGCCCGCTGCCATGGCGGTTGGTGTCGCCGCCGGCGACTTCTTGCTGCGACTCGATCGGCTTCCGGATTGTGCCTCAACGTCGCTGCAAATGGCCAATGCAAACACCATCAAAGTGGTGCAACACACAAATCGCTTCATCGCCTTCCTCGCATCCTGTGAATCATAGGCATCGTGAAATCAACCTGCGGATTGTAACGAGCACAGTGTGCCCTGTGTCCAGTCCGAACCGACCTTCATCACGCCTTGACGATTCCAGCCGAAATGTCGTGGCGTTCTTCAGCTCTGAATCGCTCGTTAACCTTATGAATACTCGGAGACAGTCAGAATGCAAAGCCAGCGGTTTCGAGCAACGTTGCGATCGCGTTGTAGCTCCCATGCAGAATGATCGCCGACAACAAGGCCGTCCCCGTGTAAGAAATCTGAGGAGTTGTCTTCTCCGCCTGAAACGATTTCCACATTCGCATGACTCCAAATCCAGCCAGCAATGAGCAGGACGAATGCAGAAGCTCGCAGATCGTCCATCGCCATTGGGCAAGGCTGACAGATGGATTGGGGACATAGAACCGCAGATAAACAACGTTCTCCACTGCCGCAAAGGCAAGCCCGGACGCAAAACAGCAGATCAGAATCTGGGTCGGCGACCGAAACATCCAAGGGCGTTTTTCGACGATCCAAAGTGGCAAAGCCACCTTCATGATCTCTTCGATCGTCGGACCGATTGCGATGACTGTCAGAAGTCCCGACTGAGTTACCCCCTCGATCAGTGTTCCCAGAATCGCCAGGGGGCCGCCAATGATCGCTGTCAGGATGGTGACCAGCCACGACGTTCTTGCCGACGTCAATTCCCTCATTTGTATGTAGTGACTGAACCAGGTCACTGCATGGTCCGGTGCCTCTCCAGAAAGGGATCGTGAGAGTCCGGGTTCGTCCCAGACGGAATGATCAACCTCGGGCCGAATAAACGAGTTCGTGTCGACGACGGGGTTGTCGTTGACATCGCCTTGATGAATGACAGGCTTCATCCAGGGCTCAGCGAACACCGATGGGTCTGTGCTGTGCGACTGTGTCGCCACCGGGATGTCGGGAGGTCTGAACGGAGATTCATCGTCTTTGGGACGTGTTTGTTCCGGCATGTTATAACCAGGCTTTACCAACAAAAACTTGCTGCACATGCCGTCCAGTTTGAGTCACTGCGACCCCGTTCCCACAAAGCTTGCAATCTCGCCCTTATCTTATTTGCTCGGGCGAGCAACATAGGCGGTTGCCGTGGCAATCACGACGGCCATCGGCAGGCTGTTTTTGGATTTGGCAACGCCGGTAATGTTGGCTGAGTTAACGCGCAGGTTACAGATCGCATTGAATCCCTGTTGCCGAGCCTGATCGATTAGGCGAACGATCGCTTCTCGTTTGGCCCGGACCTGGAGGGTCTGCAGAGATTTGATTTCTCCGCCAAAAAAACCTCGCCATCCTGCAAGCCAGCTCTTCAGATAGTCGCTTCCAATAACGACTTCTGACATCACGATGGTTGGATCCCGAACGCCCGAGGCGGCCATCGGGAAAGTCTTAAGGTTTGTCACAAGGAAATCACGATTGGCGGCTTCCTTCTGATCAAGCTCTGCAAAATGATTCTTTTCGACCGAGCGGCCAATGATCATTCCGCAGACAACCAGAGGAACCGCGAAGAATAGCACAGAAAAAATGAGTTCCATGAAGTCGACTCCAGCTTAGGAAAAAGTTTAGCCGATCTTCCGCAGCATGACTGCTGTTCCATAGGCATAAAGCTCCGCAGCGCCTGCCGTCACTGCGCTGGTGGTGAAACGCACGTTGACGACGGCATCCGCTCCCAGTTGCTGAGCTTGTGCCATCATTCGCTGCACGGCTTCTCGTCGAGATTCCGTCAACAGTTCCGTGTAACCTTTCAGTTCGCCTCCCACAAGGTTCTTGAGCCCCGCGGCAATGTCACGTCCCGCATGTTTTGTGCGGACCGTATTTCCCTGCACAAGGCCCTTCATCTCCGTGATTTCATAACCGGTAACCGTTTCTGTGTTTGTAATGATCATGGTGCTGCCTGAGCTGTTGTATGAGAGGATAAGCCCTGAAGGGTTAATGTTGAAAAGTTATCACGGAAAGCATCCGATGCATAGTCTTCAGAATCGCAGATAGAAGTCCCGTGTGAGCTCCCGAAACGATTCCGTATAGTCGTGGTGCTGTTCGTTCTCGATCGTCAGCTCCTGCGGGATCATTGGTGATTCCGGAGGCCCTGTTTCAAACTCCAGCAGGGCACGGTGAAACGACAAGCCAGGTTTCGATCGGACATGACATTGCCGGTGGCAGAAGAGATTCTTCTCATGGGCCGAATGAACAAGAGACGCTGAATCACCAAACGGCAGCACAATGGCAAAACGGCCGGAACTATGCAGCAGCTGTCTTGCAGAATTCAGCAACTCGTCGTGACTCAAGGAATCCGTATGGCGAGCCAGATTGCGATGGCTCTCGTTCGATTTCAAGGAGTCAACAAACCAGGGAGGATTCGAGACGATCAGTGAGTACGCTTTGTCATGCAGATTGCTTGCAGCAAAGCTTTGGATTGCTTGATGATGTAGGTTTAGTCGCTCCAGCCATGGGCTTGCCGAGAAGTTTCTCGCTGCCTGTTCCGCAGCATTCGGCTCGATCTCCACGGCATCGATAACAGCATTCGGAAACCGCTGAGCCATCATCAGGGCGATCAGCCCCGTACCAGTGCCGATGTCAAGGATTCGCTCCGGCTGGTTAGCCTTTGCCCATGCTCCCAGCAGAATCCCGTCCGTGCCGATTTTCATCGCACAGCGATCCTGGTAAACCACGAATTGTTTGAACCGAAAAACATTCTCCATTTCATGAGCGTCTCAGATCGTAGCTCCCGAATCAATTCTGGTGAGTTCTGCGATCGTTTGATTCCGGGGTTTGTTTCATCAGTGGCAACTCGCAATGGCTTGATTCAGGACTGTGCTTTGGCATGAGATCAGATCTCTGCTTTCAGAAAAGCCGTTTCCCGTTGCGTGTTTCTGCCTTGATGAATGCAACTTGAAGCGTTGTGAGTAACACGATGAAGGGTTTTCGCAACGTCGGTTGTTGAGAAATGGCGACGCCTCCGAAAGAGTTTGCTCCTTGTCGAGGGTTTGCTTTCCAACAAGGAATTCCGCCCATGTTTCTGTCCACAGCAGGCTTCTGTGGGAAATAGTCGACCATTCATTCCGTTCAGAACCTTTTTAAGATCCTGAAAATGCTGCAGAGTCTTGTTCGCCTTGAAGGTCGTATTCCCACGAAGTACCGATTTACTCGCCGATTTTCACGAGCCGTCATTCATCGGTTTCAGCAGAAGATTCTAAGCTTCTACAAGGGATCTGAAGTCACCGGGCTGATCCGCCAGGTTCGTGCGGAAGTGGACTGCCAGATCCTCTCAAACGAAGGCTACATGGTTTTTTCCGTCGCTCGTGCTCAGTCCACTATGGAAGGAGCGATGGCAGAAGTCGGGACTTATCAGGGAGCCTCAGCGAAGCTTATCTGCGAAGCAAAAGGCAACGCGGAATTTCACGTGTTCGACACGTTCTGTGGGCTGGTCGATGCCAGCGACAACGATCCTCTGTTCCGTCAAAGCGACTATGCCTCGTCAGAGAAATCTGTTCGTCAGTATTTATCGCAATACCCGAACGTCCATATCCACAAAGGCTTCTTTCCGGCGGCCACGGGCGATGTGGTTCGCGACAAAAAGTTCTCGTTCGTGAATCTGGATGTCGACACTTACGCAAGCACTCGTGACAGCCTGGAGTTCTTTTATCCTCGGCTGTTGCCTGGCGGGATTCTGATGTCTCACGACTATGCTCAGGCTGAAGGTGTCCGCAAGGCGTTTGAAGAAGTTCTGGGTTCAAAGCCGGAGAGCATCATCGAGCTGCCTGAAAGCCAGTGTATGTTTATCAAACAGGGCTGAAAGGAGGCCGAGCATCGGTCGTAGTCGGGTTTGGTAGTTTTCGGCGATCCTGATGGTAAAGAAGGTTTACAGAGATAGACTCTGCTGATGAGTATCTGCTCTCGAATCAACCTGTCAGGATTGTCGAACAATGAAATGCCCTGCCCTGCTTCTTGTATTGGTTCTTTTGACGCCGGTGGCTGGCTATGGACAAGATTCGGTTGTTCGAGTTGTCGTCTGGGATGAGCAGCAGCCGGCACAAAAGCAGGCTTACGAGAATTTTCTGGGCAATGCGATTGCAGAGCATCTGACGAAGCAGCCCGGCTTGCGAGTTATCTCGGCGAACCTCAGTCAGCCCGATAAGGGGCTGCCTTCAGCTCTGCTCGACAATACCGATGTGCTGATCTGGTGGGGGCATGTGCGACACGATGAGATTTCTTCGGAAATCTCACGAGATATCGTTGCCAGAATCAAAGAGGGGCGACTGGCTCTGATCGCTCTCCACTCTGCTCACTGGGCCAATCCATTTGTTGAAGCGATGAATGAGCGAACTCGTGAGGACGCTCGGCGGCGTTATCCGGATCCTCCTTCCGGGCCGCCGGTTCAGTTTGAGTTTATCGCACCCGAGGGCCGATTTGTCCCGACGGCAGATTCCATCGTAACGCCTGCGTACTACGCAAAACGTCGAGGCAACGCGTTGTCCGTTCGAGTTGATCTGCCGAATTGTGTGTTTCCCTCTTATCGGCCCGATGGCAAACCTAGCACCGTGAAGGTACTGAAGCCCGATCATCCTGTGACGGCCGGGCTGCCTGCTTCGTTCGAGATTCCTCAGACCGAGATGTATGCGGATCCGTTTCACGTGCCGGAGCCAGATGAAGTTCTGTTCGAAGAGACATGGGAAGCGGGCGAAAGGTTTCGAAGTGGTCTCATCTGGAAGATCGGAAGTGGTCGAGTGTTCTATTTTCGCCCGGGGCACGAAACCTATCCCGTGTACAAACAGGAGCTGCCACTTCGGATCATCACGAATGCAGCGTTGTGGCTCGGGCGAGTGGCTCCGGAATGATCAAATTTGATCTGTGGTATTGACGTGGTATGGCCAACGATACGGGGCATGTCACAAGATTCATTAGTACTCCAGGAAATTGCCTTGCATAAGCTGGTGCCAATTGAGATTTTTGTGAGACATGCATCATGCAGTATTTGAGTATTGACTGTATGCCGGAATGTTTCCGTGATCGTCTGAACGGAAAACCTGACCCAAATGCAGAGCAAGGGTTTTGTATAGAAAAGGAACATTGTCAAGAGTTCGAAGAGGTTTGCGTGTTTGTCGCGGAAGGACGGCCATTTGCTACCTACTCGTCTGCGAAACAGCGTTCTTACAAAGTAACCATTTCTCAGGAGGAGTATCACAGAATCTGGAACGTCCTCAGTCCTCGCAAACTTCCCAGAGAGTGTTTGATGCTCTCGGACCTTGACATGGCGGATGGAGTGTCTTACTTGGTTCGTACTGTCCATGGACCTGAATCGTCCCGCCTAATTGTATCGGGAGAGCCCGGTGCCTATTGTGAAGCAGAGGCTGATGCGATTGCAAAGAGAGTTGTCAGTGTCTTTCAGCAAGCAAAGGAACTTGCACTTCCGTCGTCATCGTGGAAATCTCTGTTTCGTTTGCTTCGATAATAGCGAGTTTTGGAAGAGTCTTGTGCCACTGGTTTAGATGCATGCGTGCGTTTGTATGACCGGGCTGTTTGCAGATCAATCCGCTTTGATTGAGCGATACCGCCCTCTTGGACTGCGGCAGCCTGCTGCCGCTTTGGTGCAGGCAGCCTGCTGCCGAACAGCGGGCTGGACAGGCGTTGGAGATCCGGCGGTATGCTTCACAGCAGGCTGTGGAGCGGAAAGCTGCAGCGGGCTGCAGCAGTCCAAGGAAGAGGACAACATTGCGTGATCTGGCGTCGAAGAATCTCGCGGTTTTCGTTGGATTCTGTTAAGCTCCTCGGACACGCGGTGTGACAGTCGTCGGCAACCGTACGAACAATTTCTGTCCCTCGAATGCAGAATGCATCCAGTGGCACAATCGCCACGAACACGGTCACTATGAACCTCAGCCTCCAGCAACAGCGTGAAGTCCGAGAACTGCTTGCAACCGCTCATCGTGAGCAGGCTGTTATGCGACTTCGTGAGATCACCGGGTGCGATGTCGCGACGGCGGAGGCTGAAATCGACGCCATGGCTTCAGGCAGTTCAGCGGGAGCTGTGGCAACGGCCGATCATGTGCGTGTTGATGAATCTCGTTCGAGTGGATCAGCGTGGACACTTATTGCGGCGATCATGGTCTTCGGTGCGATTCTTGGCACGGTTTATCTGTACCTGTTCCCAAGATTGCGGGGTGAGTATGTCGCAGCGACTTCGACGCTTGAGCTTCATGCAATAAGTTCCTTGGAAGAAACCGGCAGTCTGTCGCTGACTTTGCCTGATGGCTCGAAAGTTATTTCGGATAATGACCCACTGTTGAAAGCGGCCGATTTTTCCGTATTCCGAGGAGATGAATTCCAGCAGCCTGCACGACTGACTTTATATTTCTCCGAGTCGGGACGCGAACGTGTGAGAACTCCCGAAGTAATGGCTGCGAAAGAACTGGTCGTCATTCTAAACGGCCGTGCGATTGCTCGCACTCGACCTGTGGAATGGACTAACACAAGCGTGATCATTGAATTACCGGGGCTGTCTTCGTCGGACGTCAATGAGATTTTTGCGAGACTGACTCAATGAACAGGCGACGCTGATTGCCGGTTAACTTGAGGCTTAACGAGTCTCTTCGCCGGGCGTTGCGGCTTTCTTTTCCTGTGGGCATTTCCAGAGTTTGTGCAATAGTTCGAACATCTCTGGATCGTGCTTTTGTAATTCTTCCTTGTTGAACGGGAAGAAGTCATTTGTCGAAAAGAAGGCTTCGCTGCATTCGGCGAAGTATTCCATGGGGTTTGTCATAGCATACGCCTTCACTCGTACTGATCGGCCATCTCCGAATCGTTGTTCGACCTCGTCATAGAGTCCTGCTGCGCGGGCTCTTTCGAAGGCGGCCTGAACGTCCTTGTTTGCAAAACCATCCGGAAGAAATCGATCGTGATAAGCGTGAGCCAACTCATGCAAAGCAAAGTTGGGCATGCGTTTGGTTTCACGTTCGAAGATCTGAATATTGGTAAACTCCACAGCCTTTGCCATCGCGGGATCACGGTTGTTGTCCTTCAGCCAGCGAGCTCCAGGATGGTACTCAGCTCGCTGCTGCGCATCGGGGTACTCAGAGGAAAAATACAGCGGCACTTTTTGTAGTTCGGCCACGGCATCCGACGGCACAACGCGAGTGATCTCCTGCAATTGAGCCGCCAGCAGTTCTTTGGCTTTGGCCGTGGCTGCTTTATCTTCTCTCAGGAGTTTGTTGTCGACATGGAGGCTCCAGCCTTCGACCGTCGAGATACTGCGTTTGATCTTTGGCTCGTCGAACAGACCAAAAGCCGTTGTCGATGCAATGCAGGCCAGCACGAACAAGAGATGCCGGAAGTTCATAGAGGCTGATTTCCTGCGTGATGTGTTTCGTCGGTCGGGAATGCCAACGCGTTCTGGTGACCCGTAAAAAGGCTTTGCATGTCCTCCGTGGGAAGTCTTCGCAATTCATGTTACCTGATGCGCATTGGAGTTACACTGCGGCAACAGTTTCCAGTCACGAATCCCCCGAAGCCGAGCAAGTCAATGTCTCCTGAGGAATTTCGAATATATGGTCATGCGGTCGTCGACTGGATTGCTGACTATCGAGCCAGGCTTGAGACATTGCCCGTGATGGCGAAAACGGCCCCCGGCGAAGTTCTCGCGATGTTGCCGGGTTCACCACCGGAGCACGCGGAATCTTTCGATTCGATTCTCAGCGATCTTGATCGAGTTGTCCTGCCGGGACTTTCGCTTTGGCAACATCCCCGATTCTTTGGATACTTTCCTGCGAACAGCTCACTGGCCAGCGTGCTTGGAGACTTCCTCAGCACAGGCCTGGGAGTGCTCGGTCTTGCCTGGCAGTCCAGCCCGGCTCTGACAGAGATCGAAGAAGTGGCGACGGATTGGTTGCGGCAAATGGTCGGATTGTCTCCCTCCTGGAACGGAGTCATTCAGGACACCGCATCGACCAGCACCTTGATCGCTCTGCTCTCTGCCCGAGAGCGCACAACGAACTACAGTCTGTCACGAGGTGGACTTCAGAGCGAAAAAGATCCGCTGGTTATTTACGTGACAGCTCATAGTCACAGTTCTGTCGACAAAGCCGCTTTGCTGGCTGGGTTTGGTCGGGCCAACATTCGAATCGTGGCTCATGACAGTTCCTTTGCCATGAAACCCGATGCGCTGGAACTTGCGATTCAGCAGGATAGAGCTGCCGGAAGGATTCCATGTGCTGTCGTAGCGACAACCGGGACGACAACCACGACGGCGATCGATCCGATTCTGGCCATCGCGAACGTTGCAGATCATCACGGGCTGTGGCTGCATGTCGATGCGGCCATGGCTGGCTCAGCGATGATTCTGCCGGAGTTCCGCAGCCTGTGGGGCGGAATTGAGAGTGCCGATTCGATTGTGCTCAACCCACACAAGTGGCTGGGTGTGGCCTTCGATTGTTCAGTCTACTTCGTCAGAGATTCACAACACTTGATTCGAGTGATGTCGACGAATCCCAGTTACCTGCAAACCTCCGCAGACGGACAAGTCAAGAACTACCGCGATTGGGGGCTTCCACTGGGGCGTCGCTTTCGAGCTCTTAAGCTTTGGTTCCTGATTCGCGAACAGGGAGTTACTGGCCTGCAACAGCGATTGCGGCGAGACATCGAGAATGCTCGCTGGTTGGCTGAGCAGGTTCGCCAGACGCCGGGTTGGAAAGTACTGGCCCCGGTTGTGTTACAAACAGTCTGTTTGCGATTCGAGCCCGTTGGAATGACCGGAGAGTTGCTTGATCAGTTCACGTTGAATTGGGTCAATGAATTGAATCGATCGGGCTACACCTATTTGACTCCGGCAATTCTCGAGCGGCGTTGGATGGTTCGGGTTTCCATCGGAGCCGAGCAAACTGAGCGAATCCATGTCGAGCAGCTTTGGTCTGCGTTGCAGGAGGCCGTGTTGCAGACAGCGTAACTTCGGGCGCGAGCATTAACGGAAAACGAGCAAGACTTGCATTCCGGATCCGTGCGGACGATCCTCCAGTCTGCCACCAATCAAAAAACGATTGAGTCTGAGATTCGCATTACGTCTGAGACTCGCTCCCTGTTGTTTCCAACTGTTCGGAGTTTGTCATGAACGGTATTTCTCGTCGTTGCTTTTTGGCGTCGTCAAGCTCGTTTGCCGCACTTACTTTGTTGAAGGCTCACGCTCAAGGCGACGAACGTAATCCGGCAGAGCCGATCATCGATATTCATCAGCATACGACTTATCGTGCTCGCACGCCGGAACAACTCATTGCACACCAAAGAACGATGGGAGTCACTCAAACGATTCTGCTACCGGCGGGATCTTCTGTGAAGACGCCGTCTACTGGTGATGGAAAGCACAATACGCTTGGCGGAGTTGGCGCCGGGGGAAATGATACGGCGATTGCAATGGCGAGACAGTACACCGGTGAGTTCTTCTTTGGTGCCAATGAAGTCACGGATCTTGCCGAAGCTCGTATGGAGATTTCGAAGTATCTGGAACTTGGTGGAGTCATCATCGGCGAGCAAAAATTCAGCGTTGAATGCGACTCCAAAGAGAGTCAGCTTCTTTATGAACTGGCCGCTGAGTTTAATGTTCCGATCCTGATGCATTTGCAACACGGCACGTACAATATGGGGTTCGAACGTATCTACAAGATGTTCGAAAAATTTCCGAAGACCATGTTCATCGGACATGCTCAGACGTGGTGGGCAAATATCGATAAAAATCATGCCGATCAGAACAATCTCTATCCTAAAGGCAAGGTCACGGCCGGCGGATTGACGGATCGTTACCTGACAGACTACCCAAACATCTTTGCAGATATGTCGGCCGGTTCAGGACTCAATGCGCTAACTCGCGATGAAGATCATGCTCGCGGATTTCTGGAACGACACCAGGACAAAGTGTTGTACGGCAGTGATTGCGATGATCGAGTCGGGAAAGGACCGGCCTGTCAGGGATCACAGACGGTTGCTGCAATCCGCAGATTGAGCACATCGAAGACCGTCGAACGCAAAATCCTGTTTGAAAACTCGAAGAAACTGTTTCGACTGCCGACAGCTTGAGATCAGAATCTAAAGTCTGGCGTCCTGATCCGTTTGAGAAGTCCTGAGCTCTGAAACGGATCGGGATACACTGCCGAGAAGAATTTTATCCTGCCCTACCCGACCTGCCACTGGTTTTTCTGCCATGAGTTCACCGATTTCACGCGCTATTGGTCTGGTCATGCTTGCCCTGATCATGCCTGTTTCCACGACGATGATTGCGGCCGATGAAGGAGAGAACGTCAAGTTCTTTGAACAGAAAATTCGGCCTGTGCTGGTCGAACATTGTTACGGATGCCATTCCGTGGAGGCTCAAAGTCTAAAGAAGTTCCAGGGGGGATTGTTTCTGGATTCTGCGGCTGGTATTGCGGCTGGCGGTGAGACCGGTCCCGCGTTGGTAAAGGGCAACTCGGCCGAAAGTCTGCTGCTCAAAGCGATGAAATATGATGGCATGGAGATGCCACCCACCGGCAAGTTATCCGACGACGTGATTGCTGACTTCGCGAAATGGATCGATCTGGGTGCACCGGATCCTCGTGAGGGTGAAGTTCCTTTCAAACCAAAGCGTGAGATCAACCTTGAGGAAGGCAAACAGTGGTGGTCCTTTCAGCCGTTGAAGGAAGTGACGCTTCCCGATCCTCACAAGCCTATCGATGGTTTTATTCGACAAGCGCAGGAAGCGAATGGATTGAAGCCAAATCATCCGGCCGCGAAGGAAAAGCTGCTTCGTCGCGCGTACTTTGACTTGATCGGTCTACCTCCTGCGCCGGAACAGATGACGGCATTCGTTGCGGATTCGTCACCGAACGCATTCGAGAAAGTCGTCGACGAACTGCTTGCAAAACCCGCCTACGGAGAACGTTGGGCTCGACATTGGTTGGACACGGCGAGATTTGCGGAGAGTGGCGGTTACGAATTCGATGGGTTCCGTCCGGGAGCTTATCACTACCGTGACTGGGTGATTCGTTCATTGAATGATGACATGCCTTATGACCAGTTCGTCAGGATGCAGTTAGCGGGTGATATCCTGCAACCGGATGACATCAATGGTGCAGCCGCGACCGGGTTTCTCGTCGCTGGTCCCTATCCCGGGCAGATTACCGCAAAGACAGTGGAACGAATTCGTTACGATCAGCTCGATGACATGATGATGACCATCGGAGGCTCAATTCTCGGGCTGACACTGGGCTGTGTTCGCTGTCATGATCACAAGTATGATCCCATTCCACATCAGGATTACTATGCTCTGGCGGCATCGCTGGCGACAACAGGTCACGGTCCGCGGACTTTGGATCTTGATGAAGCGGCGACGGAGAAAGACCTCGAGAAACATAAGGCGGATCACGAACCGCTGGTCGCAGCGCTGAACGAATTTGCTGCGAAGGAATTGCCTGCTCGCTTCGTCGCGTGGCGCGACAAAGAGTCGGCAAATCACCCAGAGACAACTCGCTGGCAGACTCTGGAAGCCATCACCACGGAAGCTGAACGGTCATGGCTCAAGGTTCTTCCGAACGGACTGATTGCACATGATGGTTTGCTAAATCCGGGGGCAAATATTCGTCAGAGAGGCCAACGCAGAAATGTGCGTAATGAAGAGGCATACCGTCTGACGTTCAATACTCATCAAAAGAACATCCAGTCTCTCCGACTTGATGCGTTTACAGATAAGTCATTGCCGCAGCGAGGCCCAGGGCTGAGCGCTGATGGGAGTTTTCAACTGGCGGAGATTATCGTCACGGCGCGACCATTGGATTCGCAGGATCCGATGGCGATTCAAACTTTGAAACTCAAGCCAGTCTTTGCCGCGTTTGAGGATGACAAACAACCAATCGCGAACGCAGTCGATGGGAAGCCTGGCACCGCCTGGGTTGTGCGTGCGACGGCAAAGAAAGATAACGCAGCGGTCTTTGAACTGGAGTCGCCTCTGGCTGGTTTTCCGAATGGGACGGAACTTGTCGTCGAACTGAAGTTTGTTGATATGGGCATCGGGCGACTTCGAATCTCGGCCAGCGTCGAGCCCAATCCTGCAACATGGGCAGGAGATGTTTCGCCACAGCATGTGGGTGAATTGCGAGCTGTCGCTGAAGCACATAAAGGTGAAATTCCGGAGCCTGTTAAAGTCTCACTCGCTCGCTGGTTCACGCCGTATGATTCGGAAACTGCTGGCAAGTTCAATCTGGTTCGAGACCATGCAGCCGCAGCGCCACGGCCGAATTTGCAGGAGATCTATACAACGGTCGCTGGTGGTCAGGACGTCTTTTTCCTACGTCGCGGAGAAGTCGATAACAAACAAGGTAAGGCCGAGCCGGGATACCTGCAGGTTCTGTGGCGAAGTTCCGAACCAGCGAAGCCGGTTTCATCCGCATCGGCCGAGCATCCACGGGTTTCTATGGCCAATTGGATGACGGATGTGGAGCTTGGCGCGGGACCTTTGCTTGCGCGAGTCATCGTGAATCGACTTTGGCAGCATCACATGGGCCAGGGTATTGTCGGGACCCCGAATGATTTTGGCTTTCAGGGCGACAAACCGACTCATCCGGAACTGCTCGACTATCTTGCCGTTGAACTGGTGCGAGGAGGATGGAAGCTGAAGCCGCTTCATCGTGCGATTCTGCTGAGCGAAACTTATCAGCAGTCTCACGAGGTCAACGCAGAGAACCTCGCCATCGACCCCGCCAACCGCTTTCTATGGCACTATCAGCCTCATCGACTGGAAGCCGAGACGATTCGTGATGCCTTACTGGCCGTTGGAGGTAACCTGGACAGCACGATGTACGGTCCCAGCGTCCTCGATAATACTCAGAGACGAAGCGTCTATCTGCGAGTCAAACGCAGTGAACTTCTGCCGGTTATGACGATCTTCGATGCTCCAGAGCCGACTCAGAGTATTGGCGAACGCAGCGTAACAACTGTGCCGACACAGGCTCTGGCTCTGATGAATTCGCCGTTGGTGCGACAGCAGGCTGAAAAGCTGTCTGCGCGTATTAAGGCCGCGGGCGATGGTTCATTATCTGCGATCGTTCAGCAAGGTTACCAATTGACGTTCGCACGTCTTCCAACGGACGAAGAGCAAACCATGATGCTGGCCTTTATTGATCAGCAGCGGGCCGCAGCGGGCGGTGAATCACCCGACGCAACAGATCGAGCTTTGGTCGAGTTTTGTCACGTGCTGTTGTGTCTGAATGAGTTCGTCTACGTCGATTGATCAAAAGTCGCCGCTGCCTGGGCAGTCGCGTGGATTAGATGTTGTGAATCTGTTTGAGGAATGTTCAGATGTTCGGATTTTACTCGCCTGGCGAAATCTCCCTGCCTGCTCGCCGCAATTTTCTTCAGCAGGCCGGTCTTGGCTTCGGATCCGTCGCACTGGCCAGCATGCTTAAGAATGAAACAGCCAGAGGCGCGGAAGTGTCAGACCCGCTCGCACTGCGACCGCCGCATTTTCCTGGTCAGGTGAAGTCCATCATCTGGTTGTTCATGACCGGAGCGCCGTCGCAGGTAGATACGTGGGACTACAAACCGGAACTTCAGAAACGAAATGGTCAGGAGTTGGCAGGCTCAGACCCCAAGACGGGCTTCTTCACGACCAGCGGGAAGTGTCTTAAGTCGCCATTTGCGTGGGCTCAGCACGGTGAATCCGGATCATGGGTATCAGATCTGTTTCCGCATCTTTCAAAGCACGTGGACAAGATGTGTTTTCTGCATTCGATGTATCTCAAACAGAACAACCACGCACCCGCGTCACTCGAACTGATGTGCGGCACAAATCGCCCCGGCCTTCCAGCGCTTGGGGCGTGGATGACATATGGGCTCGGATCGCAGAATCAAAGTCTTCCGTCGTTTGTGGTACTTCACGATACGCGACCTCGAGGTGATGATCAGATCTGGTCGGCCGGTTTTCTACCGAAGACGTATCAGGCCATGACACTGGATGCTCGTCGGAAGGAATCGATCGATAACCTCGTTCGAGATGGCCGGCACTCGGATGCTCAGCAACGTTCTCAGTTGGACTTGCTTCGTGAATTGAATCAGAAGCACGCAAATGCTCGGCCGACGCAGGCGGATCTTGCAGCGAGAATCAATTCGTTTGAACTGGCCTATCGCATGCAGATGGCGGCACCTGACGCTTTGGATTTGACGAAGGAATCAGAATCCATCCACAAGCTCTATGGCATGGATAATCCCGAATGTGCCACGTTCTCACGCCAGTGCCTGCTTGCTCGACGGCTTGTCGAACGGGGCGTCAGATTCGTGCAGATCTTTGCGGGCAAAGGAGTTGGCGGTGACGGAAGCGTGAACGACGTTCCTTGGGACTGCCACAGCGACGTGCAAACGAATCATCGTTCGTGCGGCCTGCATACAGACCAGCCCGCCGCGGCTCTGCTGGCAGACCTTGAGGCGCGCGGTTTGCTGGATTCAACGCTTGTGATCTGGGGTGGAGAATTTGGCCGAACGTCGGATTCTCAGGGCGACAAAGGCCGAGACCATAATCCCAATGGATTCACTATCTGGATGGCGGGCGCCGGAGTGAAAGGAGGCTTCCACTACGGCGCCACTGATCCGTTTGGTTACAAGGCCGTTGAGAACAAGGTGCATGTCAACCACCTGCATGCAACACTGCTGCATTTGCTTGGTCTCGACCACACGAAGCTGACCCATCGTTTCAACGGTCGCGACTTTCGACTGACCGATGTCGGAGGCGAAGTGCTGAAAGAGATTCTTCGCAATCCGGCCGCCTAATGATTCGGCATCTCCGGATTGGCCCAGTGTCCGCTAACATTTTCGCCTCGGACGACGAAGCCTTTCTTGTGCCAGTCATACCACGTTGTCACATCGGCCGCTGCGTAACGGATGGTGAGTCCGCAACGCCGACGGTTCGATTCATTGGCTTCAGAACCATGCAGTAGCAGGTCTGAGTGCATTGAGAACTGGCCAGCTTTCAGTTGATCGTCGATTTCGCCATCTCCGTATGTATGCGGATTTCGAACCGCGAGATCAAGCACGGTGTTCGCGTCCTGGGTTTCGTCGTAATCAATCAGGCCATGCAGGTGTGATCGCGGAATAAACTTCATGTTGGCGTTTTCCGGATCGGCATCATCGATCGCCAGCCACACTGTCACGGTCTTGGTGGGGCTGAGCGGCCAATAGGTACTGTCCTGATGCCAGGGAACTCGCTTCCCATCATGCGGCATTTTGCAGAAAAAATGTGATCCCCAGCAGACAACGTTGGGACCGAGCAAGTCCGCGACGGCATCAACGATCCGAGGGTGCTGCACCAGTTGATAGATCCGCGCAAATCGCATGTGTGCTGTGTTGATGGAATAGCTGGTTTTGCCGAGCTCAATATAGGCAGCTAAGACTCCGTCGAAGAATGCACGCAGCTCACGAGCTTCTTCCTGATCGAGACCGTTGAACGGCATGAGATAGCCCTGCTCGTTGTACTGCTTGATCTGTTCAGGTTTCAGGATCTTTGGATTGGTGTTCACCGACGGAAAGAACGTCATCTTCCTTGGAAGTGCGGCCAGTTGGGACGGCGACGGGTTCGGAATCTCATCAACTTTGCTCATGGTCGTTTGCTGCGTAAAAAGTGGGAGAAATCGTGGGAAAAGGTCGGAATACGAAACGACGGTATTCTCACGGACCTCGTCTCTCGTTGGAATAGCGGCCGACATCATCGGCATGTTATTTCTCATCATTTTGGGTCGGCAGAGTT
This sequence comes from Planctomycetota bacterium, assembly GCA_052034165.1. Classification (GTDB taxonomy): domain Bacteria; phylum Planctomycetota; class Planctomycetia; order Planctomycetales; family Planctomycetaceae; genus SXXK01. The sequence continues at coordinate 85,421 of JBPOIW010000022.1, forward strand.
ATGGCAGAACCTTCAGTGCAGACGGGATATCGCAACGTAATCTCTGTTCCGGCAGATACTCGTCAGCGATTCCTTCAACTGGAACAGGAGGCTGCCGGGCCATTGCTCAAGATGGGCGTGAGACTCTCCGGTGTCGGTACCTTTGGGCTGAACTACCGAGTCGGATATCGGGATCCATCCTGTCATCTGGTGCTGCTGACTCTGGATGGTGACGGCTTTTACCAGTCTCTCGGAGTTGAGTTCCGTCCGGTCAGCGGTGACTTGTTGCTATCGCCGGTTGGAGTTCCTTTGTTGCTTGGAACTGTGGAGCAGTCGTGGTCATTTCTGTGGTTCTACATTAACGGGCTCAAACGCTGGCAGCATCTGGATCGAAGTTTGCCGAGACTGATCCGACCTTCCTTCGCGACGCAGTTAAATCATGCATTCGAAGGACTGCTTTCGGAAACAGGCTATGCTCGAAGTCAGTCTGTTCTGACAGAATCAGGTTGGGTGACCGGCGAACCGAGACCAATGACGCCTTCGAGTCACGCGGCCAATCTCTTTGGTGAGTTGGTTGCAGAGTACTTGCGACAGATTCTGAGCCCAGTCGAGTCTGACAGAGATCCGTTTGAGAATCTTCTGCACGAGTTATGGAAGGACGTTGAGCAAACTCCCGGGCAGGATTGGTCTCAGAAAGTGATCAGCCAGCGGCTGGGAGTTTCTCCTGCGACGCTTCAGCGACTGGTCCGACGCTACTTTGATTCAACTCCCCAGCAGATGATCGTTGAAATTCGGATGTCCCAGGCCCGGCGTTTGTTGCAGCAGTCCGATTATCCACTCAAAGTGATCGCGCGTGAAGTTGGCTATTCCGATGCATTTGTTTTCTCATCAGCGTTTAAACGGTTTCATGGCAGCAGCCCCAGTGCGTTTCGAGAACCTGATGTGGGTTGATGATTGATCAGGGGCGTCCCAGAATAGACGCTACTGGTTCCCTCGTTAAATGAATAGATGTTCTGATTGGTTCGTCGAACCCAAAGCGATTGGTCATAAAAATGCGTGAGTCACGTGAGGCTACTCTTTCGGCTGCGGCGCAATCTTCGGGATCGCAGATGCTCTTCTTAGCGCTGCTTTTTGTGATTCAGGCCGCCGGTGCGAGAAGTCTCATTGCCGATGGAAACCCCAATATGATCGTGATCCTGATCGACGACATGGGGTACAGCGATCTCGGGTGTTTCGGCGGAACTCTCGCGACGACTCCGAATCTTGATCGGCTGGCGAACGAGGGGATTCGATTTCGGAGTTTTTACGTCAACTCACCGATTTGTTCCCCATCTCGTACTGCATTGACGACAGGTCAATTTCCGCATCGATTGAGAATCACTTCTTACCTTGATAATCGAAAACGAAACAAGGAGCGAGGCGTTGCTCAATGGCTTGCCCCGGAGACTCCGACGATCGCTGATCGCCTGAAGCGGGTTGGGTATACAACGGGCCATTTTGGCAAGTGGCACATGGGCGGGCAACGTGATGTTGGAGATGCTCCGCTGATCACGGAGTATGGCTTTGACAGTAGCCTGACAAACTTTGAAGGACTTGGTCCTCGCGTACTGCCATTAAATGACGGCTTTAATGGAAAGCCCGCGAAAAAACATGATCTGGGCTCTGCAGGATTGGGGAATGGTCCCATCCGATGGGTTAATCGTTCAGAGATCACGAGAGAGTTCGTGGCCGATGCGATTCGATTCATCGAGCAGGCACAAAGTAAAGGTAAACCCTTCTACCTGAATCTCTGGCCGGATGATGTGCATTCTCCATTCTTTCCGCCAAAGACCTTGCGAGATTCAACGGACGAGAGAAAGCGATCGCTCTATTACGCGGTCCTTCAGGCGATGGACCAACAGATAGGGCTTTTGCTTGACC
>JBPOIW010000009.1:0-16352 GCA_052034165.1 Planctomycetota bacterium
GTCTGACGCATAAAGTCAATCACAACGTTTGTCTGATAATCACCGAAGATAAATTCGAACCCCTGCGGAACGACATCAACATCGTGGAGAGCGTTTTCGTTGGAATAGAGTCTATTGAGATCACACATCATGCGACGGATGCCTTCGTGAGTCTCAAAAGTTCGGAGAGCCCAGTCGACTTCTGCATCATGATTCCACTCGGTCCATTGCCCTACCTCTGTCGTCATGAACTGGAGCTTCTTGCCCGGAGCAGTATATTGTCCGGCCAGCAGCAGCCGCAGGTTCGCGAACTTTTGCCACGTATCGCCGGACATCTGAGACAACAGCGAATGTTTTCCGTGAACGACCTCGTCATGAGAAAGTGGCAGCACAAAGTTTTCGGAGAACGCGTAGATGCTCCGAAACGTCAGATCATTCAGGTGATAGCCGCGAAAGATGGGATCCCGTCGCATAAATCGCAACGTGTCGTTCATCCAGCCCATATCCCATTTCATCGTGAAGCCGAGGCCACCGGTGTAACAGGGACGTGAGACACCTGGCCAGGCCGTTGATTCTTCCGCGATGGTCATGACACCAGGGAACTCGGCGTGCATCAGCGTATTGAAGCCTCGCAGAAAGTCGATGGCTTCCAGGTTCTCGCGGCCACCGTACTGATTGGGGATCCATTGGCCGGAATCGCGTGAATAATCCAGATACAACATCGAAGCCACAGCATCCACGCGAATGCCGTCGATGTGGTAAACGTCGCACCAGAACCTCGCACTGGAAATCAGGAACTCGGTGACCTCGCGGCGACCGTAGTTGAAGATCAGCGTATTCCAGTCCGGATGAAACCCAAGTCGCGGGTCAGCATGCTCATACAGACATGTGCCATCAAACATCGCCAGACCATGAACGTCGGTCGGGAAATGTCCGGGCACCCAGTCGATCAGCACACCAACGCCTCGCTGATGCATATGATCCACGAAGTACTGGAAATCATGCGGCGACCCGAATCGTGATGTCGGAGCGAAGTAGCCTGTGGCCTGATAACCCCATGAACCATCAAACGGGTGTTCGGTAACTGGCATCAGTTGAAGATGGGAATAACCCATCTCAACGACGTAATCTGCCAGAGCATGTGCGAGTTCTCGATAGTTGAAAAACGTACGGCCATCGCGAGGGCGTTTCCATGAACCGAGGTGAACCTCGTAGATGGAGACCGGAGCTCTGAGCCAGTCCGTTTCAGCTCTGCGTTTTAACCATGCCGCATCATGCCACTGAAAGTCGCGAAGGCTCCACACAATGGAAGCTGTGTTCGGTCGTTTTTCGGAATAGAAGGCAACCGGATCCGCCTTTTCCAGCAGATGACCACTTTGCGTGCGAACGGCGTATTTGTAGCGAGTTCCGGGAATGACTCCTCGGATTGTTCCGCTCCAGACTCCGGTGTCGCTGGAATTCAGCCAGTCACGACCGGACGTCCACCCATTTCCGTCGCTGATGACGGACACTTCGCGTGCATTGGGAGCCCAGACGGCGAACCTTACGCCCCCGGGGACTAAATGAGCGCCGCAGTAGCGATAAAGCGAGCTTGCATCGGCAGGCTGATCAAACGAGTTGACCGCTCGCGAAGTTCCGGTTGACTGCAACGAAGTCGTTTCCGTCTGCATGGCGTTTCACAACACTCCGAAATTCATCCGGTTGAGATTCCCTGCCGAATTCTTACCGATTTCCGGCGGCTCTGGAACGCACTTGGCGAAGCTTCGTGAACAACTGAGAATAACGAGGGCTGAAATCGCCCGGCTCTGCGGCCCCTTTGGGCGAACGATTGTCTTCTTGAGCTGATGTGACTTCCGGAAGGACTGCCGATTCTGAGGCTACCCTTTGGCGTTCATTGCTCTGCATTTGCGACGGCATTCGCGTCAGAATTGCAGCATCTGAGGCTGATCCGATCGCAGCTGACGACGGAACATGCTCGTTCGAATGAACATCAATTCGCGAAAATGACTCAAGCCGATTTCTGGCGTTGGTGACGACGTTCTCCAGCGAATCGTCCGACTTCCTGTCGTTAAGCTCGGTGGGTGGCAGTTTCGCCGGAGAATCATCAAGCGGCGTGATGCGACTCGTCGTCTGGAACTTCGTCACTTCATCTCTCAACGATGCCAGCGTATCCACCAGTGGTGCCGCATCATCTGTGCTGAGCAGATCGCCGCGAAGATCCCATTCCAGCGTTCGAACTTCGCCGGGCAGAGAAAAGAATTTTGGAGCAGAATCTTCGGGCTCACGGTGAGCGGCTCCGGTGATTTCCCGGGAAGGCTGCGTATGGCCGTCGCGAGCAATTCTTGCGGCTTCGAAGTTCAGCGAAACGCGTTCCTGCTCCGGCGCTACTTCCGCGGCGGAAAACGATCCTGAAGACTCCGGCTGTTCCGCAGACAGAGAATTGAAGATGAGCTGACCGTCATGCCAGCCGTTGACCTGAAACTGTTCAGTGATACCGGGATAGACGGGATTCAGCGGGCCATCCAAAGTTGCGAATGATTCCGCAGCTTCGAATGACTCTGTGACATCGAAGGCGTCCACGGCAGGCATGGCTGAAGGCGAGTTTGCGAAACCTGCGAGCAGGCTCGATCGAATCGCATCCTGAATGACCTGGCGATTGGCATCGGAGACGACATCATCTGATTCCAGACGGTCATTCTGTTGACCTCGCTGCTCAACGCGAGACAAAGAAGCCGACACCGGAGCAAAGTTTGCTGCCGCAGGCTCCGTTTTCAACAATTCTGTTGTTGCCGGTCCAAACACGTGGGCGGGACGAAATGTTACAAACTCACCCTGCTCTGGTTCCGATTGTTGTGATTTCAGCATCATCATGATTTCTGAATCACTAGTTCGGCTGACGGGAATTCTGTCAAAGGCCAGCGAGTTCTGAAGCGAATCCTTTGTGAGCCAATCATCATACGCGCCAAACTCATTGTCCGTGACTCGCTGCATGTCTGATGCAGATGAGACCGAATATGTTCCCGACGGAACTTCACGTCCCAGTGCAATCCATGTGTAGCGATCGAAAACGGGAAGCCGACTCGACAGCTCAGTCCCGATCGCACTGCGAATCATCTGTTCCTGTGTGTCGGCAGAAGCTGGGGAGGACTCTGCGGAAGGGCCTACGTCCGCAGGGCTGTGCATGAAATGGACGTGTTGTGCCGAGACTGTGCTCTGGAATTCGATACTTGTGGACTCAAATTCAGAACTCTGAACGTCGCCTTTCGGCTGCGTTTGATCTTCGAACGAATCTGTAGGCGCGCCACGCAACTGAGATGCGGCATCGGCATCGAATTCTGCGGCGTGTTCGAGGAATGAATCTTGATCATTCAGTTCCTCAGTATCGTGTGAAAAAAATACTTCCTCGTTCTCAAAGGAGTTGGACGCAAACGCATCCATCTCGACTGCGTCAGATGCCTCCAGTGCATCCGGCTGATAGCGATGGCCGACTTCAAAACTTTGAGCCTGAGTGGATCCGATTTCAAATGTTCCGGGACTCAACTGGTGTGTCGCAGCCGTAGAGTGTGCTGCTGCCTGTTCAGAATTTCTGAGCCCTTCCGCACCCGCTTTCTTTGCGAGGTTTACCGTAACAGAGGCTGGCCGAGACAGATCAGTGTCGGTCCTGGATTCGGCACCGAACTCAACGACTCCCGGGGCGCCAAACTCAAAAATGCCGGGGGACACATGAGTCATTGTCGACGAAGTGTGCGAGGTTTTGATGTTCGCCGAAGTTACTGGCAACTCCGTCACTGGCTCCATCGGACCACTCTGATGATCAGAAACCAGTGGCGAGGTGTTCCATGCATAAGCCAGATGTTGCAGCCGGGTGAGAGCGGTGCGAACACAATCTTCGTCCGCAAACTTTGTGGATCGCTCCGCAGCGACAATCAAGGACTCGTCAGCCAGCAGTGTCAGGCAGCGAGGCAAGCCATCGCTCGCGATGGCGATCAGGTCGAGAGCCTGCGGACTGAAGACGTCTCGGAGTTTTCCGCCCACGACTGACAAATGGCGGTTCAGGCATTCGAGCGACTCTTTAGACGACAACGGTTCCAGAAACGCATGGCAGCGAACGCGTCGACTAAAATCGGCATGAGCTGGCCGCGCTAATTCTTCTTCCAGGTTCAATGGACCGGCGATCAGGCATCGAACCAATGCGCGGCCGTGCCATTCTTCTTCGGTGAAAGCACGAAGTTCATTCAATACTGGCACGGAAAGAAGTTGAGCATCATCGATCAGCAGCAGGATCGGTCCCCAGAACTCTGTCGTCTTTCGCATTTGTTCCACGACCGACCATCGACTGGAAATTGCGACCGACGATGCGGATTCGGATGAGCCTTCTCCGGCTCTCAGGAGTGACGCGGCCTGCAGGGTTTGCAGGACTTCGCTTGGAGTTTCCAGCCCCGCGCCTGAACACAGGACGGCTCGTCCTTCATGCGCGAGTTGCGTCTGCAGATGTTTCAGCAGCGATGTTTTGCCAACGCCTGCCGGGCCGGTCAGCACAGCAATCCCCAGATCAGACCGCAGGGCGTGAAGGAGCTGAGGGAGAATGCTGCGGATGGACTCGGAAATAAAGAAGGCCCGAGTCAGATCAGCACATTGAAAGGGCTGGCGATGAAATCCAAAATTTGTTTCGTACATTTTCGGTGCGCGTCCACGAATGAGACTAACTGCTACATGGTATCCCGCGAACACTCGGCCTCAGAATTCCTCGTACGGAGAGTCATCAACCCCGTCCGTGGCCGACACACTGATCGGCAATAACTGCCGGTCTCGCATCATGCGAGATTCCTCGTCTTCATCGAACAAGCCCAGCCGCTTTCTTTAGCGTAACCGGACTTCTCGGAATATCTCCGCCAAAACCCCGAGCTGAACGGCCTGGTGTTTACTTGCCATCGGTACACTTTCGAGAATCAGTGACAGACGTTCCGTCCAAACATCAAAATCTGAATTACCAGTTGAGCCTGAATTGAGCTTGAATCACTAGCCGATTTGGCGCGAACAGACCGGCTAGCGATTCAGGCTCAATGCGACATGTTGATACCAGGGAACTCGGAGAGAAGGTCGTATGCAATCAGAATCCCAGTCAACGCCAGTCCGAGTGCACATTGTGGGGCAAAAGAACTCCGGGAAGACGACCCTCGTGTGTCAACTGGTCCGTGAATTCACGTCGCGTGGGATGAAGGTCGCGACAATCAAACATACTCATCACCATCACGAACTTGATACGCCGGGCAAGGATTCTCATTTGCATCGCGAAGCAGGTGCAGCGGCTGTGGGGATTTTGTCGCCGCAGATGACAGCCATGTTTGTTCCCTCGGATCGTGAACTTCGTGGAGAGCGCCGTTACGAGCAGTTCGAATCTTTGTTTGCAGACTGCTCTTTGATTCTTGTTGAGGGAGATCTGAATTCCGCAGCAACACGCATCGAAGTCTGGCGGAGTGTTGTCAGTGAAGAACCGTACGCCGCTAAAGACCCGGCGATCCGTGCTGTTGTCTCCGATGATTCTGTGGGTGGACTTTCGTGTCCGGTCTGGCCGAGAAACAACGTCAGAAGCGTCGCTGATCAAATTCTGGTTCTGGTTCAGACAGGAATTCCGTCACACTGATCAAAACGCTGCGAGGATCGGAATTCTTCTCAAACGGTTGCGTTCCCGGGCGAGGCACGCCAACATGGCGGAGGGGACGTGCCGGAGCGGCGCTCCCGGAAACAATTAGAGACTTAATTCAGCGACAGCGGAGAGATTCATGTCGAAATGGCAAATTGGTGTTTTTGCTTCGATTGATGCGGGTTTGGGAGTTCATCTGGAAGTTGCTCGTGAACTGGGAGTGCCTACGATTCAGGTTCATGCGCCGCACGCGGGAACTCGAAATCCTGCTGCAGCCTCAGCGTTCCTGAAAAAGTGTTCGGATGCGGGCATTACGATCACAGCTGTGTTTGGGGGATTTGAAGGCGAAAGCTACGCTGACATCGCGACAACCGCAAAGACTGTTGGACTGGTTCCGGAAGCGACTCGCGCGGCCCGTGTGCAGGAAATGAAAGAAATCAGCGACTTCACGAAGTTGTTGGGATGTAAGACGGTTGCTTTGCACATCGGTTTCGTGCCAGAAGATTCGGCCTCAGCAAGCTACAAAGATCTGATCACAGTAACTCGAGATCTGCTCGACCACATCAAAGCCAATGGACAGAATCTGCATCTGGAAACTGGTCAGGAATCCGCCGATCATCTGCTGCATTTCATTAGTGATGTGCAACGCGACAATCTGTTCATTAATTTTGACCCGGCCAATATGATTTTGTACGGCACTGGTGAGCCGATCGCTGCGTTGAAGCAAGTGGGCCACCTGGTTCGTAGTATTCACTGCAAGGATGCCAAGTGGGCGCCTGTTGAAGTTCGTGGTACCGGTTGGGGACAGGAAGTTCCTCTGGGCGACGGGGATGTTGGCATGGAAAACTACCTGAGAACTTTGTTGGCGATTGGTTACACAGGCCCGCTGACGATTGAGCGTGAGATTCCTCAGGATCCAGTACGTCAGAAGGCTGACATTGGACAGGCCGTCAAGATCTTGACGACTCTGCGAGAGAAGATTCTGGGGACATAACCTCAGTAAGATTCCGGTCGTCAGGGCTGAAATCAGCTGAGTGTAAAGTAAAAGAGTTGTTTCCATGGCGCGTTGTGATCAGGGATATCTCTGCGATGTCTGCGGAGATGAAGTAGAGAACATTCGCGAGAGTGATCTGTACCTGCGATTCGTGATCGGAGAAATTGCCGCGAAGTCGTTGCTGGCTGCGCCGGAAAGACATCTCAGATGTAATCCGGTGACAGCCCAGTTTATTGACCATCCGGACTTTGAACCGGTCGTAGTTGAGGGCGATTTTGATCGTCGATTATTTGACGCCGACTACTCAAGACAAAGAGCAGAACTGGTCACTCGTGGATGGCTGAGGCTTCAGGAACTGTTTGAGCTGGCTCAGACCGTTCCACTGCCCGAGTATCCTCTTCCCGAGTTTCGACAACGAGTCTGATCGGACCGAACTTCGGCAAATCCTATGGCTGACAGTCTTCAACGCATTCTGCTGCTCGACGCCGAAATGTCATTTCGCGGTTCGTCCCTGCTGACGCTGCGGCTCGCTCATGGGTTGGAGAAGCGGGAATTTGACACGGCTCTGGTTTGTACCAGCTGCGAGGGACTGAATGAATCTTTGTTGCAGGGCGTCAGGCTGCACACGATTCAGGGTTATAATTTTCCGGTGTGGGGCCATCTGGTCCTGAGAACACTTTACCGAGATCTGAAAGAGCAGCGGCCGGATGTGATTCATCTGCAGGATTCCAGGCTGCTTCCTCAGGGGATTCGCCTGGCTCGCAAGTTGAATCGGCCACTGATCGTCAGTCTGGGTGATCAAACAGATGCTGCATCGCTGATTCTAAAAGCACCCACACCGGAGTTGAAAGCGATCATCTGTGTCAGTGAGAGCGTGCAGGCGCAGATTCCGGAATCTCCGTTCCTTGACGGAGTTGAGCGACGAGTGATTCTGCCGGGGGTTGCGGTGCCGGAGAATTCGACCGTGTGTCTTCCGCTCGATGATAATCGTCCGCCTGTCATTGGAATGGCTGGGCCTCTGGAAATTGTGAAGGGAGCGGCTTTCTTTCTGCGAGCCTGTCATCGCGTGATCGAAGCCGGGCATAACATTCGGATGGTGATTGCGGGAAGTGGTCCGGAAGAGCGGAGTCTTCGGCAACTGGCGTCATCTCTTGAGCTGTCGCGGCGTCTGACGTTCGTGGATGGTGGTGTTTCCATGGCCGGGTATATCTCTGCCATTGATATCTTCTGTTTGCCTTCGCTGCAGCAGGGACTGGGAGTCATGATGCTGGAAGCCATGGCTCTCGGACGGCCCGTGATTGCGTCTGGCGTCGGTGGAGTTGTCAGTGTAATTCAGGATAACGTGACGGGTTTGATTGTGCCGCCATCTGATAGTCGCAGCCTGGCTGATCGAATTATCGAACTGCTTCAGGATCGAGAGCGCGCTCGCACAATTGCCGCTGCCGGGCAACAGTTGATTCGGGATCGCTTTAATGAAACACGCATGCTGGATGAAGTGATTCAGGTCTATCGCGAAGTGCAGGCCAGCTCACCTCATATGCAGGAATCGCAGCCAGTTGTTGGCCGCATGACGGGAACGTGGCACTGATGATGAATGTCTACAAAGTCTCTCAGCAGTTGGTGTCTCGTCCTCTGAAGGACGTTCCTGCGGCTGTCTTTCAGCAATTGGATCAGCTGAAACGTCCGGTGCCGCGAGGTGATATTGCGATTACCGTCGGCAGTCGAGGCATCTGCAATTTGCCCTTAATTGTCAAAGCCTGTGGCCAATGGCTCAAAGATCATGGTGCCCTGCCCTTCATTGTTCCGGCGATGGGGTCGCATAACGGAGCTACGGCCGAGGGGCAGAAGGCGATGGTTGAGTCGCTGGGCATTACAGAAGCGGCCATGGGGATGCCGATTCGCAGCAGTATGGAAGTGGCCGAGATTGGCGAGGTAAGAACCGGTTCTGTGTTTATGGATCGACATTGCCTGGAATCTGACGGCGTGTTGGTGCTGAATCGAATCAAGTTGCACACCTGCTTTGCGGGACCGATTCAAAGTGGTTTGACCAAAATGATGGTCGTCGGGATGGGCAAGATTCGCTCGGCACGGACGTTTCACTCCGCGCGGGCCGGAGCGATGAAAGACATGCTGCTGGAGATGGGGCAGTTTGTGCTGGATTCAGGCAAGATCTTTGCCGGTGTCGGGATCCTCGAAGATGGTTACGATGAGACCGCCGAGATTCATGCGATTGCCCCTGAGGATATTCTGCGGCGAGAGGCGGAGCTTCTGCAACATCATCGCAGCTATTTCCCGCGACTGCCGGTTGAAGACCTGAATGTGCTGGTCGTCGATTCGATTGGCAAGACTTATAGCGGGACCGGAATGGATACGAATGTCATTGGTCGTCGAGGGCTTCCGGGATTTGAAGATCTCACAAGTCCTCGCATTCGCACGATAGCGGCGCTGTCGCTGTCTGCATCAAGTCAGGGAAACGCGATTGGCGTTGGAAATGCAGACTTCATTACTCAGCGATTGAGATCTGCCATTGATGAACACAAGACGTTGATCAATACTCTGACGACGGGTGATATGGATCGAGCCAAGATCCCCGCGACTGTTGGAGATGACGAATCATTGATGCGAATGATTGCCGATCGTTACGGGAATCAGCGGTGGATGTTCATTCCGAATACGCTGCATCTTGAATCATTGTATGTCAGCGAAGACTTGCGAGAAGAACTGCTGCAGCATCCGAAGTGTCGAGTCGCCGATTATCCTGTGCCACTCACGTTCCGTGATGGACGGCATCAACTTTCCTTTGCCTCGGAGTGACAGATGGATCCACTGCTGGCACAGATTCCGGAATGGATCTCGCTCAGAGATGCGGCTCGCGAAGTCCGCGAAAAGGCGTGGGCGCCCTACTCAAAGTATCATGTGGGTGCAGCTGTGCTGACGGATTCGGGGGAGATCTTCACTGGATGCAACGTCGAGAATGCGTCGTATGGTTTGACGATTTGCGCGGAGCGAGTGGCGATTTGTTCGGCGATTGTGCAGGGGCATCGGAGTTTTCGAGCCATCTGTGTTTCTCTGACTGGTGTGCCTGTGCCATGCGGAGCCTGCCGTCAGTTTCTGATGGAATTCAGCCCGCAACTGCCTGTTCTCCTTGATAATCTCGATTCCGGGGGGACCACAGACCCGGAAGTGGTACTCCTGAGCGAACTTTTACCTCGAGCCTTTCGTCTGGATCATGGGAGTCTGTAAGATCCGGGTATCTTCATCTGACTCATGAGAGTCAACCTCGGATGAAGCCGCCTGTATTTGTCCGGCGGGCTTATAGGCCATTTCAGACCGTAGTTCGCATATGTCAAATCGAGAAGCCAAGTCACAAGGCAAGCAGTGGGTTGAGTCGCCGGAGATTCTTGCTGAAGATCTGCGCCGCCGGTTGGACTTCATCTATCAGAACGTAGTCGACGCGAGTGATCCTGCGTCGGTCGACAGTAATCATCATTATCTAGTTGCCTCCGAGAATAGTACTGAATCGCTGGAGATCCTTGTTGCCGACGACAGTGCTCTGTGGGAATACCGTCGGTTGGTTCCTGAGACCCGGATCAAGTACAGAATGTTTCAGCCGCTTATCGAGGCCCTGCGGCAGGCGGTAGAGACAAACAGCCCAGTTCCGTTCTCCGGGATACAGGAGCTTGAAGAAGCCGTGAAGGCTGTGGAGCATTGGGCGAAAAAACAGGCTTACCGAGCGTCTGAGATTCCGCTTCGCAGTGACTTATTGAGAACAACGATCGAGCAACTCGGCGATGAGTTGATTGTTCGAACGGATCAGGATGGGAGTATTAAACTTCGCGGGACGGTGAACATCCCGATGTTTTTGGCGTTCTGGAGAGCGCCGAAACACCGTCTGAGCACGGATGCGTTTCTGGAGATTGATCCAGGCAGCAAGCACACGTATCTGGAACGTCATAGGACTCGACTTTGCTCCCAATTGCAGGATATTTTGCTGGAATTGGTTGTTGAGGGAAATGGGGTTCGGCTTCAGCGCTGTCGAAAATAGCAGGCTGGGCGGAGTCGGCGTTTATGTTTGGGTATCGTGTGAAGCCGGACAGAAGTTCGGGAAAACGCGGAAAAACACCCGAATAGCACGAACACTTGAGGTCACTGCGAGGTGGGACGGTGACAGCAGCGGCCCGCATGGCCAGTGATGACCTTTCACTGTGTTTCCGTTCAGCTTTTTCAGGGACGCATTCTCTGAAGAGACCGAGTTTCTGGTTTCGTTGCTGGAACGCAGAAAAGCCTCGGAGAGAACGTGGCGGAAATCGTCTACATCTTGAAATGTCACGAGGATGGCAGTCAAGTTAGTGGCGAGTGACATACCCTACTGCGTAAAGTTTTGTTACCTGCGGGTCATCAATGGCAATGATCTGCAATTTGTTTCAGGCGAAACTGAATCATGAAGAACCTCATTAATGCCCGCCCAGGTCGTTCCATGCGAGCCTCACTGATCTTTTCTGGTTCCGTGATTTTTTTGTGCCTAACTCTACCACAAGTGGTGGCGCAAGAGTCGTCTGCTCCTGTTGATCAGACCGGTCAGATTTCGGAAGGACCGCAGGAGAATCTGACTGCGGAGACTCTGACATCGGAGCTTCCGCCAGAGACGAAGTCGTTCTCGAAGAATGTATCAGAAGAGCTTGTCCGCCTGGGGATACCTCAGCCTCTGCCATTCTTATGGGATCTGGCCGTTCAGGGTGGCCTTTTTATGATCCCGATAGCATTGTGCTCAATCGTTGTCATGGCGTATGCCATTGAGCGAAGAATTGGGCTGCGAAGAAGTCTGGTCATTCCTCCTGGGCTTCTGATCGGCTTGCAAAAGTTAAATCAGCAGAGCAGCGGTATTGATCCTCGCCTGGCGTACGATGTCTGTCTGAAGTATCGCTCCCCGTTAGCTCGGGTTCTGCAAGCGGCGATCCTGAAAGTCGGGAGACCTCAGGCAGAGCTTGAGAAGGCCGTTGAAGATGCGGTCAGTCGGGAAGCCGACCAGATGGCTCAGAACATTCGCCCGATCAATGTGGCTGTCAGCATTTCGCCGATGCTGGGACTTCTGGGAACCGTTCAGGGAATGATTATGGCCTTTATGGTCATCAGCACTTCGACTTCGACTGGCGCGGCCAAGGGACAGGAGCTTGCTCAAGGGATTTATACAGCCTTGATCACGACTTTTGCGGGACTCAGTGTCGCAATTCCGGCGATCGTGATTGCCAATATGCTCGAGGGACGCATTGAACGACTGTTGAGAGGTATGGAAGATGTCTTCAATGAGATCGTTCCGTTGTTTGAACGATTTGAGGGCAAATGGAGAGTGACCAGGAAAAGCGATGCGTCTGGTGTCCTGCTCAAAGGAACTGGGCCACGTCCTGAACCACCGCCGGCTTCAAAGAGCAACAGCGGAGAAATGACTTCGACGCTTGATGATCGCAACGCTGTTCGAACGGTGACAGCTCCGTCCGCTTCGGGCGTCAGGGAGAAGTAGTAGCAATGCGATTTCGCTACAAAAGCCGACAGGGAGCCAGCAAGCGTCTTATCGACATGACGCCGATGATCGACTGCGTCTTTCAGTTACTGCTGTTTTTTATGGTCGCCAGTCGTTTTGAAGAAGAGTCCAAAGCTTCTGGCGAAGGATCACTCGATGCGACGCTGCCGGATGCTGTTGCGGCCATGCCGATGGTCATGCGGCCCAGAGAAATGGTCGTCAACATCAACGTCGATGGGCACTACTATGTGGCTGGTGAACTGCACAACGAAGCGCAGTTGGCGGAACGGCTGCAGCGGGCGGGAACAAATAATCCGGGAAACCAGCCCGTTGTGATTCGTGGTGACGAGCGATCTGACTGGAAGTATATTGCGCGAGTGATGAGTCTTTGTAACAAGGCCGGAATTCGCGACTATCGAGTGGCGGTGATTCCGCCGGAGGTCGCCACGGAGGGGCCCCAGCAGTGAGAGATCTTGTTCAGCTTTCGAATGAAGAATTGAACGAGCTGACCACTGCTCAGCGACTGAGAATGTTCGTTGCCATTGGTGTTTCTGTCGCCTGCGGTATAGTTTCATTGCAGGGCATGGCGGCAGTTTTTACGGACGCCAGTGTTGTGCCTCTTCCCGGCATGCAACATCTGGGAGGTCAAATCGCGTGGGCATTTGCTTTGATCGCGATGTTGCTGCTGGTCACATTTCTGGTGCGCGGTGTCATCAAACGCAGATTGCAGTGGGCGATTGCTCTGAGCCTGCTGATTCACGTCCTCTTGTGTTTGTCGATGACCACAGTGGATTTTCGTGGGCCGTTGCCGACACCTGCTCAGGCTGCTGATCTTTCACAGATTCCGCGTGAAGAGTTTACGCTGCCGGACTACGCCACGAGCGACGTGCCGGATCCTTCTGCGGCGTGGTTGCAGCAGGACGATACCGAGACACCTGATCGTGAGCTCGAGCCAGAGCGATCGGAAATGCTGATGGCAGATGCTCAAAAGGCACAGTCAGAAGCTGTTGAATTGCCGAAAACGGTCGAAGATGCCGAGACTCCTGATCGCCGCGAGAATATCGAACTCGCTCAGGACGCAGCCGAGCAAATGCAGCGTCAGTCGACTACGGGTGTGATCGGCGAATCGCAGGCCGTCGCGGTCCCCGACGTCGCGACGGCAGCGTCAGTGGATGAAGCAAAACTCGAGGATCAGGTTGAGCAAAACAAATCGGCAGCGGAGGTTCCTCGCGTTGACCGGGCAATGGAAGAGAGTGAGACGCCGGAATTGCAGATTGAAGCGGCTCAGATTCGGGCGAATCGCAGCGAATCCACCGTGACTCCGGAAATGGTTGCCCCGGCTGCAGCCGAGCGCCAAGTTGCAAACGCGGAGGCCATCGAATCAAAACCCGAAGAGATCGAAATTGGCTCAAAGCAAGCGCCTCAGTCCACATTGACAGAACAAAGTACAGAGGTAAGTCGTCGGACGGCTGCGGATGTCGCGTCGGCATCGAATTCGAACATTCAGGCTGACGTCGTTTCTCCGGCGCTTGTGCCATCTGTTCGGGCTCAGGTTCCAGCACGATCCACGCGATTGAATCAAACATCTGAGCTCGCTCCGGCTGATGGCGGAGTTGCCGTGATGGCTCGCACGTCAGCGCCGGCCGCAACAGCTGCGTCGAATAATACTGCTGCCGAAAGCGTCGAAGTGTCTTCCACGGGTGAGGTCTCCACGCCAACACTTGCGGAATCGGCACGTTCGCGGTCTGCCCAGCGAGCAACCGCAGCAAAAGTACCTGGCGGGTCCATGGCGGCGGGTGAGATTGCGTCATCGAATGGAATCCCAGGCAATGGTTTCGCGGACAATTCGCCGCAGGGTGTGACGGTTGCCAAATCACAGTCTCTCGGGGGGACGAAGCCCGCGTTGGGCTCTGAAACAGGTGCTGCGGTTTCTCCAGCGAGACGTTCGGGAAGTGGTGCCGACGCTGTTGGTACTGCAGCGGATGAAAGCGGTGTCAGTGGTGTCGGAGTTGGGACCGAACCGTCTGCTGACGGACTGATTGTCGGGCCCACGCGAACCTCGACGGGACGTCAGAGCAGCGGCTTACCGAATGGGAAAGCACCGGGTGAGCCGGGAGCATTGGTTCAAAGTCGAAACGGTTCTGAGGGAACTGGAACGACATCGAACGCGGCGCTGGGATTGATGAAAGCAGCAACAGGAGGGATCGATGTCCCCCGTGGGACAGAACCGAACGCTCGCCTTTCTGCATCTGATGGCTTTGCGGGTGGAAGTCGTCCCAAACCAGGGCGATCAAAATCCATGGGAGCTCTGCCGGGGTTGACTGAAGGCACCGTTGCGGCGGAACAAGGTGGTGCCCTCGTGATTTCTGGTCCGCAGTCGGCTTCGGTTGGACTTTCTGCGATGGCTGGACCTCGGACACGTGCATTGCCTCGACGATCCGCCGGACTGCCCGGTGCGAGTGGACCTTCTCCGGCATCGCTCGACGTTGGCACTGTTGGCGATCCCTCATTGACTTCACGAATTACGACTCCATCAGGACGCAAGGGTGTAGGAGCAGATCGACCGTCGTTGGCGTCAACAGAAGCGATCGCGGGATTGGTCAAGCGGTCTGTTCAGGGATTGGGGAGTTCTCCAGAGGCCTCGATCCCCGAAAGCCTTTCGATGCGAACCACGGACGCGCGGCGCGAAGCGGCAAAGACGCTCGGCGGTTCAGAAGACTCTGAAGAGGCCGTTGAACGCGGACTCCAGTGGCTTGCTCGTAATCAGTATCCTGATGGGCACTGGAGCATTGATGATTTTCCCGGAGAGACATCAGAGTCGCTCGGTGAAGGCAGCTTCGTTTCTAACAGTGCGGCGACCGGTTTGAGCCTGCTGGCATTTCTGGGAGCCGGGTATACTCATCAGTCCGGAAAACATCAGGAAGTTGTTGATCGCGGAATGAAGTGGTTGCTGGAGAATCAGAAGCCTGATGGAGATCTCTTCGTCGATGAAACCGAATTTGTCTGGTTTTATAGCCACGGAATCGCGTCGATCGCGCTTTGTGAAGCCTATGGACTGACGAAGGATCCGGATTTGAAAGCCCCTGCCCAGAAGGCTCTGGATTTTATCGTGAAGTCGCAGCATGAAGAGTTTGGAGGATGGAGATACCGTCCTCAATTTGAATCTGACACTTCAGTTTCCGGCTGGCAATTAATGGCTCTGAAGAGCGGTGAAATGGCGGGACTGAATGTGCCCAAAGAGGCCTATACGGGAGTAAGTCGCTGGCTTGATTCCGTGGAAAGCAAGTCGGCTGCCGGGCAGTTCAGCTATCATCCGACAAAAGAAGTCAGCCCCGCCATGACGGCCGAGGGCTTGCTGATGCGACAATATCTGGGAGCCAAACGCGACGATGCTCAGTTGATTGCCGGAGCAAATTATCTGCGAACTCGCCTGCCGGATTTTGGACAGCGTGACGCCTATTATTGGTACTATGCCACGCAGGTGATGTTTCACATGCAGGGTGATCATTGGAACGAGTGGAACAATAGTTTAAGAGATCTGCTCGTGACGACTCAAAGTCGGGATGGTGCGGTTAATGGCAGTTGGGACCCAGCTCGACCATCGCCCGACAAGTGGGCTAATGGCGGTGGTCGTCATTATCTGACATGTTTGAACTTGCTGATGCTGGAAGTCTATTACCGGCATTTACCGCTTTACCTGGAACTCGAAAAGTAAACACGATGCCCGGTAAGGCCCCTGTTATTGATCAGCCCGCTAATTTAGTTGATCGCCGTCGCCGAGTTGGAATCATCGCAGTGGCGTGTGGGCTTTTATCCGTCTATGGTCTTTTGGGTGGATATCAGGATTCCGCCTGGCCAGCAGCCTGTCTTCGCATTGGGATCGTCCTGGGAGCGCTCTGGTTGTGCCTTCCGGTAAGTCGTCGACCGACAGTCTGGAATGGACTGGGGCGAGGGCGACTGGCCGTGCTTGTGCTGATGGCGGTCTTCGTGAACAGAATCAAGGTTCTGTTCCCGATTCTTCTAGTGATCGGCATTGTGATCTGGATCGTGCGCCCCAGGAAACGGCGATAAGACGTTGATCTTTTCGGTCGCCCACAAAAGACAAACAGCCCGGCATTCGCGAGGAATGCGGGCTGTTTGTCCCGAAACAGGAGACACGGGTGTTCGGGTGGTTGTTTTCTGGGGGAGTGGAGAGATCAAGGTCTGAAAACCACGAA
>JBPOIW010000156.1:0-52165 GCA_052034165.1 Planctomycetota bacterium
TCACCGGTTTCTAGCGCAGCTCATCCCTGCCCGCCAGGCCAGATGCCTTCAAAATTTGACATACAGAACGTAAAAACTCACAACCTCGATGCGTCAGCGAGGGATTGTTGTTGAAAAACGCGGCAACGTTTATCCCTCACTGACGTTTCGGGTTGTGAAAACCCATTAAATCAACACGCCGTGACGCAGCGGGGTGTGATACCTGCCTGTGTTTTCGCCCTGTTGATCTCCCCGATTGTCGCACGCAGTGGGTTTCGGCTAACACGTAAGCCACTCGGATTACAAATCTCCGCGCTGGTGTTGGCAACCCTGTCGTCTCGCTGAAAGCGAAGATCAACGTGCTGAACGACGCGGGTGAGGATGACGTGTTGTACGGTGGAACTGACTCCGACTGGTTCTTGCGAGCACACGACGATGTCATTGCCGACCTTATCGCTACAGAGCTGATTGACGTGTCGTAGTTGATCCGTCGAGGAGAACGATCTTCCGCAGCCGAGCGTCAGCCAGACGTGTCTTGTCCCCCGTGGCTATGCTTGTCGTTCCGGCGCGAAGAATCGCATTACTCGGATCGCTGACGCTAAGCTGCTCGCCGAAAACATGAACGGGGGGCGGAAAGATCGTTCACAACTCCACGATACTCCCGCCGAATGTTTCGGCTAAGTCCGTTTGAGGCGACAGCGGAACGTCCGGGAACGGTGTCTGTTTCGGAAGGATCAGGCTGACGACCAATTGACCAGCTCGTGGGCTGATCTTTGAATCGGCTGCGAGAACCTGAATGCGCGATCCGTCGATTAAGAACAAGGGATGGACACGGTCGCCATAGTGTGAGCGAAATGCTTCGAGGGTAAAAACCTCACTGAATCGAGTGGCCTTGATGACTGCTCCCTGATCGAGCGCAGTGTCCATGAAATCGTAAGTGAGTCGAGGATCGAACAGCGTGCGGCCGGTCAGGCGATTCTGCCACGTGGTCTCCAGACGTGAGCTGGCTTCACCTCGCGAAAGTTGAAGCACATTTCTGGCCCCAAAGAGTTCTCGAAATCGTGCGGCGGCCAGCGTGTTGATCTGATCGTTGGATGTCATCGCCAGAAACCGTCCAAGTCCGGTGAAGTCGACGGCATCCATCACATACTCTGACAGGATGCTGGCGAAGCATACATTCAGTCCTGCCCCGCGAGCCTTTGCGACTCGTTGATATCGCGTGTCCACAAGTACGACGCGTATTCCTTCTTTGCTGATGACCTGAGCAACGGCCCGCGCGGTTTGGCTGGCACCAGCGATCAGAAGTCCCTGAGGATCTGACGCGGAGAGCCCCAATTGTCGAGCCAGTGGAGCGGCTGTCAGTCCGTACACAGCAACCGTCATCATGATCACGATCAACGTTGCCGGGGCGATGATGGCGCCTGATTCTCCCATTCGAAGCGCGAAGACGGACGACACAGCGGCTGCAACAATTCCGCGAGGTGCAAACCACGCCAGAAACAAACGTTCCTTTGAGGATAACCCGCTTCCGATGGTCGCCAGCCAAACGGAAACCGGTCGAACGATCAGAATCAGTGATGCAGCGAATGCAATTCCTCTCCAGCCCAACTGCTGCACATCGCGCAGAGGAACTCGCGCCGAGAGGACGATAAACAACGCGGCGATCAGAAGGATGGTCAGACTTTCCTTGAACTCAATGACTCGATGAACATCCACGTGCTTCTGATTCGCCAGAAGGACTCCCATCACAGTCACGGCCACAAGTCCGGCCTCATGATGCATCAGTTCGGCCCCGGCGAATGAGGCAACTACGTAGAGCAGAGTCATGGGGTTTTGCAGGTAATCCGGAATCCAGAATCGTCGAAAGGATTCGACCAGAAACCTTGCCGCAATCAATCCTACACTTAATCCAACAATTGCGGTGCTTGCGAATCCCTGCACCGCATTGATGGTGGCCGAACCGTATTCAGCCGCGCGGATGGACGAAATCGCTTCGAACACAAGAACCGCAAGGGTTGCTCCAATGGGGTCGATCGCGATTCCTTCCCATTTGGCAATCGTCCCCACTTTTCCCGTCGGCCGAATCTCGCGTAAAAGCGGACCGATGACAGTCGGACCGGTGACTGTCAGGACGGCACCAAGGACCACGGACACGGAAGCGGGGATCCCAAGTATCCAGCGGGCCGAAAGTGATGCGCCGCACCAGGTCACGAGAACTCCAATTGTGAGTAGTCCGAGGAGAGATCTCCATGTGGCCTTGAGTTCACGCAGACGCAGATTGAGGCCTCCCTCGAAGAGGATCAAGCCGACTGAGAGTGAAACAATGGGCTGTAAAAGTTCTCCAAACATCTCGTCCGGATTAATGAATCCTGAGATCGATCCTGCCAGACATCCAATTGACAGCAGCAGCAGAATCGCAGGAATTCGCATTCGCCATGCAAGCCATTGTCCACCGACACCAAGCACGATGATGGCTGCCAGCATCCGCATCAATTGATCTGAACTTTCCATCGTTTCTTTCCATGAGTAACGAGACACCAACACCGCGATCCTGAGGAAACCCTGTGCTTTGTGGTCCCCTGCAGGCTGCTCGTTCATTGATGCGCATCCCGTGCCACTGGTCATGAAAACGGATGGCGAGCGACATTGGGTAGCCTGGATCCCCTGTCCTGCACAGATTCTGTTGAACAAACATTCTCTTGGCGCAAATGTCTTTCCTGCTTTGGCAAGTTCTTTTGTGTTGAGGCAGCAGTCAGAAAAATCTGCGAACTCTTAAACGATGCTCTGGTAACGATGTACGTCAATGTATGGCGTTGGCGACCCGCCCGCGGAACGGCAGTTGCGGAGAACTTTGAGATGAAAAAGGAGGGTGCAATTGCTTCAACGGAGGATGAACGGATCAGATGTGACGACTGGCTCGTCAAGTTTTGATTTGGGGGTTAGCAGTGGATCCCATTCTCGCCGACAGAGCGGCGAAACTACGTAGTCGAGCCGCTCCGTCGGCTCGCATTGAACCCCAAATCTTGTTCGTGACAGAACACTACTCGAATAGTCGTCGTCACATGTGAATGCGGAGTAATCACCTGAAAGGAGGACTCCATGATTCAGTCCACTGAGGATGCGCAGGATTTCGATGCGGAAGCTCGAACATTTACGGTGGTTCGTAATGGGAAGCGAATCAAACTGACGTTCGCTGAATTGTTCGCAGCCGGACATCGCGTCTGGATGAAGGGGGATTTCAGCATGGCAAAGCAGATCTTTCAGCAGTTAGCTGATGTCAGCGGCAATATTCCGCGAGCCCATATATTTCTGGCACACTGTCTTGTGATGGAAGGAGACTATTCCGGATGCAGTTCTGTGCTTCATCGGGCACTGCCGAAAGAGGAATATGGGAATGCGGCCAGTCGACTTCACGATACTTTTGTCTTGTGGAAAGTCGGATTATTCCTCGACGTAAAAGAGGGCCTGAAGTCTCTTGCACTGGACTTTGCGGAGCTGCCGACGTTCAATCTTATGCTGGCCGATCTGCTGTATCAGGCAGGTTCTCAGTCGCTGTCAGAAAAGTTCCTGCGGCGTGCCATTGAACTCGACCGGACTGGCGGCGGAGTGTCGTTGTCTGCGAACTCGATGCTTCAGACGATCTCGCAGAATTAAGAACCAACATCCGTCAGGCTGCAGAGGGCGGTTTCCATTACTCACAACCCAGAGCGTCATTGCTGGTTTGTGCATTTTCGTCTACGCCGGAAGCCCGGCAGATCCTCAGTCGGTGGCGTGACGGCGTGTTGATGTATTTCGTAGTGCCGACTTCAGTCGGCATTTTCTTGAGGCATTGTCGTGAGGCATTGCAAGCGAATGCAGGCTGAAGCCAGCACTACGAGCTGAAAGAACCGGACGCTAACGCGTTCCGGCTGATTAAATCAACACGCCGGTCAGCGAGGGATTGATGTTGAAAAACGCGGCAACTTTTATCCCTCACTGACGTTTCGGGTTGTGAAAACCCATTAAATCAACACGCCGTCACGGTTCGGGTTGGTGTTCTGGTCCTGGAAACATCGTGAATTTACTTTGAGACTGTGCCTCAGGAGAGCAGCATGAACAATCACCGATTCGCCGATACGCAGGAATGGTCAGGGCGAGCACGTCCGCGTCAAAATGGTACTCCGCAGGGTACGCTGTCTGTGACGGAACAGGATTGTCTGCAGGCCGATTCCAGTCGCCCGCGAATTGCGATGATCTCAACTCACGGTTACGTCGCTGCACATCCACCGCTCGGAGCAGCAGACACCGGAGGGCAGGTTGTCTACGTTCTGGAGCTATCAAAAAAGCTGGCGATGCTGGGATATGAAGTCGACATCTGGACGAGACGGTTTGAAGATCAGGCCGAACTGGAACGGGTGTGTGACCATGTCAGGATTATTCGGGTTCCCTGCGGAGGCAGAAGATTTATTCCAAAGGAGTACCTCTGTGAGGATCTGCCGGAATGGACAGACAATGCCGTAAGATTCATCGATCTTCACGGACTGAGTTACCAGTTCATCAACAGCCACTATTGGGACGCCGGACTTGCCGGACAGCAGCTCAATGAGCGTCTTAATGTGCCGCACGTCCATACGCCGCATTCACTCGGGATCTGGAAGATGCGTCAAATGGAGATCGACTATCCGGGAGATGCCGCAAACTTCGAACGGCAGTACAACTTTTCGGAACGAATTCGTCGAGAACGCACGCTATATCGGGAGGCCAGTCTGGTCATTGCGACGACACCGCAGCAGCTTGATTTACTGGTCAGCGATTACGATTCCCCGGCAGAACGTTGTCGAATGATTCCTCCTGGTTACGATGACAATCGGTTCTTTCCGGTGGGGGAGGGAAGTCGCGAGGCCATCCGCAGCCGGCTTGGTTTCGTTGGGAAAGTCGTCCTTGCCGTTGGTCGTCTGGCTCGAAATAAGGGCTACGATCTTCTGATTCAGGGGTTCTCACTTCTGGCCGATCGTGAGCCGGAAGCGATTCTTCATCTGGCCGTAGGAGGCACGGATCCCACGCCGCCGGAGCAGGCGTTATTCAGTGAATTGAAATGTCTGGTTGCAGCACTTGGACTGAAAGAACGAGTCCGGTTCGGAAGCTTTATTCCTGATGAAGAACTGGCTGATTACTATCGTGCAGCAGATTTGTTTGTGCTGTCCAGCAGGTATGAGCCGTTTGGAATGACAGCCATCGAAGCGATGGCCTGCGGAACGCCCACGGTGGTGACAATTCATGGAGGTCTGCACCCTGTCCTGACGTTCGGTCGACATGCGTTATTCGCAGATCCGCTCGACAAAGAAGACCTTGGCATTTCAATGTTGAAGGTACTGAGATACTCAAAACTGCGATCTCGCATGGCCCGGATGGGAGCCCATAAAGCGCGAAGCCTGTTTACGTGGACCGGCATCGCACAGCAACTGATTGCACTGGTGGAAGACAGGCCTGACGATGTCCTTGTCAACGAGGAAACGGCCTGGGACGAACCCTGGGTCGATGCTGAATGAAAAGTGAGGACCCGCCTGTCAACAATGGTCTACAGCGTCGGCTTTCGCCCTGCGAAGGCAAGTCTTTTTGCGGAGCCAACGCCAGCATTTATTCTCTCCAACAGGATGATTCATGGATTCAGGAAATCGCCCGACATTGTCAACGGTCAGGTTATTCTGTTCAGATCTGGATGGCACACTTCTGGGCAACCCCGAAGCTTCTCGACGGTTCAGACAGGCCTGGGAGAATTTATCAGCCGCTTCTCGCCCGATGCTGATTTATTCCAGTGGTCGACTTGTCCAGGATGTGATTGATCTGCTGGCAACTCAGGTCCTGCCGTGGCCTGACTACATCATTGGCGGTGTGGGTACGCAGATCTACGACGGACGTCAGAAACGGCCGTTGCACGCATACAGTCAGCAGTTTCGTGAGAACTGGCAGTTCGACACGATTGAACAGATGGTGCGAGAGGTGCCCGGCATCACTCCTCAGCCACCTGAGTTTCTGCACCGCTACAAGTCCAGTTGGTACCTTGACGAAGCGACTCCGGAAACGATAGCGACGCTTCAGCAACGACTGGTTTCGGCGGGACAGAATGTCTGCGTCGTTTACTCAGGCAGGCGTTATCTGGACGTGCTGCCTGCTGGATCGGGAAAAGGTGGAGCACTCAAGTGGCTCTGCAGCAGCCTGAGCATCGCTTTGACGAATGTTGTTGTCGCTGGCGACACCGGAAATGATGCCGCGATGTTCCTGCTGCCGGAGGTTCGCGGAATCGTCGTTGAGAATGCTCAGCCGGAACTGATCGAAGCCGTTGTGAAGGTTCCAACGTTCAATGCAACGAAAATCAGCGCTGACGGAGTGCTCGAAGGTCTGCAGCACTTTGGAATCATTCCTTCAACACCACAGGCCGCGGAGACTGCTCTGAGCGCGGAGCAGATGGATCCGACGCTGCGTATGCTGTTCACGGAGTCGGCACTGGGGACACTGACCTCCAGCGAAAGAGCATTGATTGCCACAGGTTATCGGGAAGCATTGAACGTGGTCCGAAGGAACATTACGCCGCTGGGTTTCTCTGCCTGTTCCCTCGCCGACAATGACGTCACCGGGACAGATGCAAACTATCGCAGTGTCTGGGCTCGTGATGGATCGATAACGACGATTGAAACGATGGAGCTCGACGATCAGGAGATTCGTGCTGCTCAAAAAGCGACACTCAGAACACTGTTCGATCATCTTGCACCGAACGGCCAAATGCCAGCCAATGTTCGAATCGATGATGGAGCGCCTGATTACAGTGGTGTCGGAGGCATTTGTTCCATCGATAGTGGACTGTGGGCGATTGTGGCGTTTCATGCATGGGTTCGGAAACATAATGACCTTGAACTGCTGCGGGAATATTCCGGGCGACTTCAGAAAGTCATGGACTGGCTGGGGGCTCTGGACAGCAACAACGATCTTCTGCTGGAGATTCCCGAAGCCGGGGACTGGACTGATCTGTTTGGGCGAAGCTACCACATTCTGTACGACGAAGTTCTCTGGTATCGTGCCAACGTCGCCTACGGTCGACTCCTGGAGTTGCAGGAACAGTTTGATGCCGCATCAGAATGTCTGCGTCGATCTCAGGCGATTCGTTCAAAGATTCTGGCAGCCTTCTGGCCCTCAACGGCGTCAGCCCCCGGATCCGTGGAGAAATTTCAGTTTGCTCATCAGCAGTCGGCCGTTGGAGATGCCAGTTATCTGCTCGCCGAGGTGACTCCGTTCAGTTTCAACTGGCGCTGCGACGTGCTCAGCAACATTCAGGCATTTCTTTCCAATGTGCTGGATGCTGATCGAGCTCGAACGGCGTTCAGGTTCATGTGGGGCGTGGGCGTCAATGAACCGTACCCCGTTGCGAATCTGTATCCTCCCGTTCAGGCCGGAGATCCCGATTGGCGTCCCTACTACATCGTGAACCTGCTCAACCTGCCCGGACATTATCACAATGGAGGCATCTGGCCGTTCATTGGTGGCATGTGGGTCCGATTCATTCATCGACTCGGCCTGTACGAAGTTGCCTGCCATGAACTGCTCAAGCTGGCGCAACTCAATCGTCTGGGAAAAAATCAGCAATGGGAGTTCAATGAGTGGGTCCATAGCCGTACCGGAAGACCGATGGGCAAATGCTTTCAGGCCTGGTCCGCATCGTCGTATATCCAGGCCTGTCAGGAACTGCAGCTGAGCACAGAACAATTGACCTTTGATTAGCGTCACCGAAGATGAACAGGATTCGAATGGTCTGCTCTCTGAGTCTCGAAGGACTTTAATTACACTGACACGATGGTCCCGGAAATTATCGTCCCGAAGATTATCGTTCTGGAAAGACGTCCATGGAGATCATGACCTATGTTCTGCAGTTTTCGATATGTGCTGCGGTCATTGTCGTTGCGGGCACCTATCTCGCAAAGTCGGCTGACCAGATTGCGGAAATCACAAAGTTTGGTCGTCTGCTGATTGGCAGCGTGCTTCTGGCCGGAGCGACTTCGCTGCCGGAACTGACGGTCGATATTTCTGCGATCCGAATGGGAGCACCGGATTTGGCGATCGGAGATCTGTTCGGCAGCTGTCTGGCCAATCTGCTGATTCTTGCCATGTTGGACCTGATGCAACAATCATCCGGAGGAATGTTATCGCGTCGTGCGGCCCGGCATGCATTGTCCGGCGGAATGAGTGGTGCGATGATTTGTGTGGCTGGTTTAACGCTGCTGACGGCACCATTGACAGGCAACATGACCTTCCTCGGAATTGGTCCCGGCTTATGGGCACTCGCCATGATCTACTTTGGTGGCATCAGGATTGTTTACCTTGATCAGCGTGTCTCTGCGACGGAAGCGATAGCGGATCCTCAACATGTCCCAGAACCAACGGGATCGCTCAAATCGTCGATCATTTGTTTCGTGACTGCAGCAGCAGTGATCCTGATCGTTGGTCCGTTTATGGCTCACGCCGCAGAGGGCATCGCCAGGGCGACCGGGATCGGGCGGACTTTCGTTGGCACGACAATGGTTGCACTCAGTACATCGCTGCCGGAATTTGTGGCGTCTCTGGCCGCTGTGCGAATGGGGGCGTATGACCTTGCGATCGGAAACGTGTTTGGCAGCAATGCGTTTAACATGTTTCTTTTGGTTCCGCTGGACGTCGTGCAGTCAGGTGCTTTGATGGCACAGGTGTCTGTGGGCCATGGCATCACCTGCCTGTCTGCGATTCTGGCGACTCAAACAGCCATCATGGGCCAGCTCTACAATGTTGAAGGACGTCGTCGATTCATCGACCTGGATGCGTGGCTCGTCATTGGAATTGTCTTTGGCGGGCTTGCTCTGGTCTACTACAGCACGTAACCGCGCGGGTCAGCCGTAAATCATTCACCTGAATCAGGACTGACGATCGCCTGCAGGTAACGAGCGATGTCGCGATTCATCAGCAGCAGACTTTGAAAGCGTTCCCAGCCCACCTGCATAATGCGTTCGTTGTCGTCATGTGAGGCAGAGTCGAGGACGACGTTCTGCAGTTGCTCGTGAATGCAGGTCAGCAGGTCCGTCAGTTGGGCTCGCTGGATCGTTGTCATATTCTCCGGCAGCGGGGGACGTTCACCAAAGAACAGCGGCGTGAACATGTGGTCGGAATTCACATTGTCCGCCATACTGAATTCAGCGTCAGGAATCCCACCGGCAGGGATCGAGCGGTTCGGGGGAGCTTGTAGCGGGAGCAGCGCGGCCACGTTGACTCCCAGTTCTTCAGCGCGAGCGGCGATTTCCTGTTCACTGCCGAACAGCAGAGTACAACGACCCAATTGAAGATGATCACCCGGACGAAGAATTCGTAACTGCACCGGATGGCCGTTGACGCGACTTCCGTTGGTGCTGTTCAGATCCGTGAAGATGACGCGGCCCGAGTCTTCCTGAAGCTTCGCGTGTAGGCGACTGATCCGCTCATCGTTAAGCTGCACATCGTTCACTTCCTCCCGCCCGATCGTGACCGGCGTTTGAAGATTGCGATAAACATGGCCTCTTTCAAGACCTTCCAATACCGACAGGGTTATCCGAGCCATCACGGGCCATTCATACGCGGTTAAGAAACGAGATGCCCCGTAGTGTGCACAAATTCCAGGCTGACAGCAAACCTCTCTGCCTGCTGATCGGCAGATCCTGCAGAACCAGTCAGGTCCTGGAGTGCTGTTGCTGATTCCGGTTGCGGCCGTCCGACACGCTCAAGTGTTGAGTTCAAAGTCCGATCTGCGGCTCTTGACATTCGCGAACTTCGGATGGCATGCTCAGCAGAATTGTCGTCGGATTGATGTTTCTCGAGCGTCATGCTCGGGGCATTCTCTCGTTTTATCCGTGTATCCGACGACTCGGCAGCTGATCGAATGCATCATGGAGGATGCTCATTATGTTCCTGATTCTGCGTCCCCTGCGTCTGCTTCTGCAGGCGTTTGTTATGGAATCCACACCTCGGCAAATGTCAATGGGCCTGGCGTTGGGAGTTCTGGTGGGGCTGGTTCCCAAGGGAAATCTTCTGGCCATCGTCCTGGGAACTCTGCTTGCGTCGACGCGAGTGAACCTGGCAATTGCGACGCTGGCCATCGTCCTGTGTACGTTTGTGGCCACAGTCTGCGACTCTCTGTTCGATCAGGTCGGTGGGTTTATTCTGGCCCAACCATCCCTGCAAAGCCTGTGGACTGAGATGGCCAATATGCCATTTATGCCGTGGACGAACTTCAACAATACGATCGTGATGGGCAGCTTTGCCACGGGCCTGGTGTTACTGTGGCCGGTCCATCGTCTGAGTCGTCCGCTGTTTGAAAAGTACGCCGAAAAGATTGCTCAGCGAGCACGTCAGTGGCGTTGGGCCAAACTGATGATGGGAGCAGAGTGGGCTGATCGCATTGCCGCGATCAATTAGTTCGCCAGCACGAACTCACGGTCTTTCGTCGGCCGTTGTATCAGCAGAACTCTGATCAGCGTCACCCGGCAATTCGTTTTGAATCGAACACCTGGAGGGCTCCATGCGCTGGACCTATCTAATATCTCGTCTGCTGATCGTGGGTTCCGTCTGGGCCTTTGTCGCCTTTGGAATGGACCCGCTGCTCAGGTATAGCTCCATTCAGGCTCTGCAAACGGCCACCGGTGCGCGGGCTGACGTGGGCCAACTGAGAACCTCGTTCTTTCCGCCGGCGGTGACGCTCAGCAACGTCGCTCTGGCCAGCGCGAGGCGACCGGGGTGGAAAATGGTTGAGTTCAAAGAAATGCATTTGGGTCTTGAGTCATCGTCCTTATCGCGGAGACGTCTTGTTGTCGAAGAAGGAAGACTCGATGGGCTTCGCTTTGATACTCCTCGAAGCGACGATGGCCAACTGGAATTTGATCCGGAACCCGTCAGCGACGAACCGTCATGGATGACGGAGAAGCTGACTGAACTCAGTTCGGAATGGCTCTCGAACCTGACAGATGAAGTTAAGTCGCAGCTGGACCCCAATTCCCTGGAAACCTACCGTCTGGGCACTGAAGTCTATGAAAAATGGGACGAGCGATTCGTCGAAATGACGGATCGGGCAATGGCGATGAAACCCCGCGTTGAACAGCTCCGCATTCAGTTTAAACAGGCCAAAGAGGGCGATACGCTTCAACAAATTGAGCAGTACCTGCAGGTGAGTCAGAAGGCCGAAGAGATCATCATCGAGGTTCAGGGTTTTCGGGATGAGATCAAAGACATCGTGCCCGAGGTCCGCGACGATTTTCAGACTCTGAACGCAGCTCGCGAACGCGATCAGGAAAAAGTCAAACACACTCTGTCGTTGCTGAAACCCGATGCCCGTCGAATCTCACAGGCGTTGCTGGGCAAGACCATGTACAGTCAGCTGCAGCAGGTTCTCACCTGGGTGGAATTCGCACGAGACTACCAGCGAGATCTTAAGGAACAGGTCCAGCCACCGCGGAGTGCCGGCCGCGATTTCGAGTTTGTCATGAGAAACCCGGCTCCCGATTTTCTGTTGAAGAAACTTTCGCTGACGGGAGTTGTTTCCATCAACAAAGAACAGGTCCCCTTTAAAGCGTTGCTGACTGATGTGACTGAAGATCCGCGATTGCTGGGGCGTCCCTGTGTCATGAAACTGGCCGCTGAAGGCAGTCGACCTCTGCAGATGAAAGTCACCTACGACGCCACGGGCGAGAGACCTCGAGCGGAGATGCTGGTGGACTATCGCGACACAAATCCTCTGCCGTTGGTGGCTGGCAAATCAGACAAAGCCAGTGTGCATGCCACGTTGAGCGATCTGTCATGGACAACACGACTGGCTCTGATTGAAGACAATATTGAAGGCAATATTGATCTGCAGTCGAATATTTCCAACCTGAGTTTTCAGGCTTCGGATGACGTCCGGAGTGAAATCACGGAAGCGGCTAATGATGCCTTTAACAGCATTCACGTCCTGAATGCGTCGGTTAAACTGGGAGGCACTTTGCGTGATCCGGTCATTGACCTGCAGTCGGATGTTGGTGAGCAGGTTGCTCTGGGCGTGCAGACTGCCTTTACGAATCAGCTGGACAAGGCCAAAGAGCGACTCATCTCCGAAGTCAACTCCTACGCCAGCGAT
Source organism: Planctomycetota bacterium (assembly GCA_052034165.1). Lineage (GTDB taxonomy): Bacteria > Planctomycetota > Planctomycetia > Planctomycetales > Planctomycetaceae > SXXK01. The sequence continues at coordinate 12,116 of JBPOIW010000156.1, forward strand.
CAGATCGAAAAGCTCAAAGAGCGTTTCACGGGCGAATACGACAAGCTCCGGGAAGACAATAAGGAGCTTCTGGCTCAGATTAATGAAGTTCGTGAAATCGTGGCGACGCTGCAGTCCGGAAAACTGGATACCCAAACCATCTTCCGGCAGGTCAAAAATTCAAAACTCATCCCACAAAAGGATCAGGAAAAGATTACTCGTGTGATGGATGAGATCGACAACACGCTGCAGGGCCGATCGCTGCCGTTGGGTATTCAGGAGAAACTCCACTTGCCACAAGGCGCGATGGAATTGCCCGGGATTCTGCAACGATCCAACGGCCAGTTTCCGACTACGTCGGATGTTCTGCAGCAGGCTCCGATCTTCGTTCCGCAGACATCGCAACTCCTGCAGCAGACGGAAGGATTTCTCAACCGAACGGACAGTTTGCTGCATCAGACCGATAGTTTTCTGAATCAGCCGATCGGTATCGCGGGGCCTTCGGTGCAGTCTTCTGAATCGGACGAGGAAGAAACTTCTGAGGCAACATCTCAGGCAACGACTTCAACTCCGACAGCTTCTGCACAGCCATCTGGCGCCAGTAAGACGACGACGAATCGTCTGAATCTCCCGATCCTTCCGGGAGGTCTGCGCTCGTTGTGGCCGAAAAAGAGCGCAATGCGCTGAATCCTGAATACACACCTTGATGTACACCCTGAACTCGTTTTGCCACTGGCACGCGGATTGTCCTCCGACGTCTATCGCCGCGTGTCGGGTTTAAAGGTCCGGTATTCTTGTGAAAGTCCTGATTGTCGATGACGATGAAATGGTCCGCACTGTATGTAGCGGAATGCTGACACTGCTCCAGCATGAGGTTGTTGCTGTCAGCGGCGGTGAAGCAGCAATCCGAACTCTGCAGTCATCGGAGATCCCGTTCGATCTGATCCTGCTGGATGAGTTGATGCCAGGCATGAGTGGGCCACAAACGATGCAGCAGATGGCTTACCTCGGAATCAGAATTCCGATCATTCTGTGTTCCGGGCGAGAAATGACGGTGGAAGAATTCGCGGGCCTCGATGAACTTCGTCCCAGTGCCGTGTTAGGCAAGCCGTTTAGAATTCACCGATTACAGGCGGCAATCGCTGCCGCAATCGCCCAACGTTAAATCAGACATCAGACATCAGAAAAGAATCGTCGGCGATGCATGCTCTGAGGCTGTTGAATCAGCCGCTTCATCAGCCGTTGGCCGTTAGCCATCGGTTGTTTTTCCCGCGTTTCAGCGGCAAAAACCGGACGCTCACGCGTTCCGGCTGATGAAATCAACACGCAGTTCCCGGAGCGTCACCCGCCACTGGCTCTCAGCAGGTGAACTCGGGCTTCTGCGGCAAGAAACAGGGAGCCAGTGATGCAGATAAGTCCCTCAGCCCCGGCCAGTTGACGAGCTTTCGCAATGGCGGTTGGTGGATCACTGGCCTGATACAACTGCGTCTGGCTGAAATGCCGGGTGTCGAGGTCGTCAACAAGAGCCTGCAATTGTTCCGGCGGCACACTTCTCGGGTTGCCAATGAATCGTGTCAAAACAACATCGTCAAAATGCGGGATGATGATTCTGAGCATACTGCTGGCATCTTTATCGGCCGATGCGGCAAACACCAGAACTCGCCGACGCCCCTGCCATTCCGCTCCTTCCAGTACACCAGCGACAGCGCCCATGGAGTCCGGATTATGTGCGGCATCCAGGATAATCGTTGGATGGCCGTCAAGGATTTCAAAACGCAATGGCCAGTGAGTTGTCCTGACTCCTTCCGCAATGGCTTCCGTCGTGATCTGCGGATAGCCACGATCGCGCAAAAGATCGGCCGTCATAATTGCAAGGCTGGCATTGTGCGCCTGATGACGACCCAACAGTGGCACTGAGAGGTTTTCATAACTGCAACATGGCGTCAGCACCAGAATTCGTTGAGATCTCTTCGGAGCCGGTGATGCATCACCATGGTCCGCATCATGCCACGCAAAATCCCGGCCGCAGACGAAGCAGGGACAATTCAGTTCCGCCGCTCGCGCTTCAACCACACTGTCGGCATCTCCCGGAAGCTGGCCCTGAACAACGGGAACTCCGGATTTCAGAATGCCGGCCTTCTCCCAGGCAATCTTTGAAAGCGTGTCCCCCAGAATATGCGTATGGTCGAGGCCAATGCTGGTGATTACGGTAACCAGCGGGCTACAGACATTCGTGCAGTCGAGGCGACCGCCGAGCCCTGTTTCCAGAACGGCAATCTGCACCTGTTCTTCGTCGAAAAGCATCCAGGCCAGCAATGTGGTCACTTCAAAAAACGTCGGGATGCGATCACTGACGTCCATTTCGGCATCCTGCAGAACCTGACAGAGACGGCTCACAAGTCGTGTGAGCTGATCTGCATGCGGCATACGGCCCGAAACCCGCATGCGTTCTTCAAACTGTTCGATGTGGGGTGACGTAAACAGCCCCGTACGAATTCCGGCCGACTGCAGAATGGAATCGACCATCGCGGCTGTGGAGCCTTTGCCTTTGGTTCCCGCAATGTGCACGGCCGGGATTCGCTGATGAGGTGACCCAATACGCTGCAGTAAATTTTCAATACGTTCGAGCCGAAACGGATTGATCTGAGCAGATGGCCGAATCCGCTCGTAGTCAATACGATCGTAAAGCCATCGAATGGCGTCTTCGTAGCATTCAATTCTGGTGGGCAATGGATTCCTCATATGCCGGGCCAATAGACCAGGGTCCCATGTATCTCGATTCTTCCGTTGGCGAACTCAGCGGGTGACGGAAGGTATCAGCCAGGAACGTCTTCAGGCAACGGAGGATCAACCGAAGTTCGGCGGTTAGGGTAATTCTCACCGGAGATTAATGCACTCAAAATGCTTTGGCCCCGTGCCTCTTTTATGAAGTGCACTTGAGCAGACCAAAACATTCTCATCCTTTCACCGATGACACCGCGCGGGCGCTGCAGACTTCGCCGTGTGAGGATACTGGTGTGTTCAAGAAACACGGATCGCCAGATATGGTGACCGAAGAATATTGACGGTCCGTGCGAGTCCGACTTGTGATGTCTTTTACTGCAGATGGCTTTTCAACCCGACCTTCTAAGCCCGACCGGGGCCGACAATCTTTTTCCAGATGGCAGTACGAGCACCGATCACCATGCCAGCCAGAAAACCCCCGACATGCGCGGCGTTTGCGATGGGGCCAAAGGCTCCTCCGATGCAAAGCAGCATCCACAGCATCGACATCACCACCTGTTCCTGTGGAAGCGCGAGTCCATACTTCGGTTGAGTTTTCCCTTTCATCCACACATAACCGATCAGCCCAAAGTCAACCCCCGACATTCCGCCAAACGCCGGACCGCTCCAGATCAATTGAGCCACGTTTGAGACGACGGCAATAAACAAGACCAGAGCCAAAAATCGGCGAGTACCCCGGACAAACTCGATCGCGTTTCCCAGCGTGCGCAGCCAGGACATGTTGAACAGAATATGCAGCAGATTGAAGTGAATAAAGATGGGCGTCACATAACGCCAGATCTGCCAGGTCTTCAGGACCTCTGCCGGTGACTTATGCAGAAATCCGGCCGCATCATTACCCTCTTCATCAACCATCATGATGGTCTCCTGAATGAAGAGTGAATTGCGAATGGCAGACGTCTCCAGATTGCAGGTAACTGGAATAATACGCTGAGTGATCTTCACCGGGTTGAGTTCAGTGGATACGGCAACGACGAAAACCGAAATCAGCACCATAATGGTTGCTGCGGGATGACACTTCCACCAAACCCCTCGCCAGCGATCACGAAGATCTTTACGTAGCTTCTGACGGGATTTCTCCGCTTCCAGTTTTTCGGCGAGGATTCGCTTGGCGGTCTTCTCTGCCTCCGCGAATTGTTCCGCATCCGGATTGACCTGAAACTCCGTCAGCAACTCCCTTGCTTTGTCGCGATGGTCATCGTTTTCAATCCATACGATCCACGAAACGCCTTCCTGTTCCGCGTGCGCTGGCATCTGTCGGGACTGGAGAATACTGACAAACCGGTGAGCAAGCTGTTCATCAGCAAAGGTGTGAAGTTCACGCACAGCTGGGTGATTCTGTATAAAGACTTCAGGAACGACGGTCAGAAGAAACCGCTATTCTTCTGACACTGCGGCAGTAGTAATCTATCACGGCGGCGGCATCGAGTTCTGTCACCACGTCGGCATTTGTCTGACTCGGACGAAACGGACGTCGATCGAGAACAGTCATACCGCTGGTAAGATCCCCTGAAGTCTCGATATCTATGAAAACGCTCTCGGTCGAGAATCTGGCGGCCCGCGACGCAACGGCAAGCGCTGCTGCGGCCGGAAGAGAAACTTCTTCCCGAGGCAACTTTTGTCGATTCGCTCGAACGGCGTAGTGCATGAGCCCCGAGATCATTTCCCCGACTGGTGTTGACGGAATCAGCCCGGTCAGACGGTCAATGTCATCAAACGTCAGGCCCGGCGACTGGCTCACGTTCAGCGGGACCACGATCTTGCCCACAGGTGATCTCATGACGGCCCGAGCTGCCTGCGGATCTGACCACATATTGAATTCGGCCGCTGCAGTCACATCACCATCATGATGCAGAGCACCGCCGAGACAGATCAGCCCATTCAGGAGAAAAGGCAACTCCGGATCAAGATCCAGGGCCATGGCGACGTTAGTCAGCGGGCCAAATGAGAGGATGCGAACCTCATTGGGATGTTCCCGCACAAGGTCCACAATCAACTTGGCTGACTCACGTCGATTGTGCAGATCCGGCACAAGTGGATCGACTTCGCCCAGTCCAAACCGACCGTTCAAAGCTTGCGGATGTGGCATCCCAAGTGGAGTTTGATCCGCTGAACAAACCGCAACATCAGACTGACCGACTCGTGGATGTCGTAACGGATCGGCAATCCCGATGAGGAAGTGCAGATTACGAGTGGCCTGGATGCCGGACACCATCCCGGCCACGGCAGTCAGTCCAAGTACCTCCAGCGACGAATCAGCCATTGCGACGAGTATCGCCAGTGCATCGCCGATGCCAGGATCAGCATCAATGATGATCTTCTGAGCCAAGGTCGCTGTACTCCCTACAGGTGCCACTGATAACGATGGATGGAACTCACTATGTCAGCCCCGTGAGAACTCCGTCTTTACAAAAGTCCGGATTTCCAAATGATTCAATGTGATGACCGAAACCATGAGCCAGTGCGACCAGCAGTCGATTGTGCGGCACGTGCTTGTACTTCAACGATCGCCCCATGTTGAAATCGAGCCCGTTACCGACCATCACAAACGGGATGTTATCGAGCGTATGCGAATTGCCCTGCCCCAGTTCATTGCCCCACAGGATCAGCGTGTTATCCAGCAATGACCCATCGCTGCCAGGCTCAGGAGTTTCGGACAATCGTCGTACGAGATATGCCAGTTGCTCGCAGTACCACGTATTAATCTTCGTCAGCTTTTCATGAGCATCCTTGTTCTCATTTGGCTCATGAGACAGCTCGTGATGTCCTTCATCAATTCCCAGCCATCGCATCTTTGGCTGCCCCACGGAATTCGTAATCTGAAACGTGGCGACTCGGCTGAAGTCATTGACGAAGCTGTTCACCATCAGATCGAGTTGCATCTTTGCAATCTGCGGAATGTTATCGTTCTCTTCCTTGATGCCCTGCTCCAGTTCCGGGATCGCATGCCCAACATCGCTGGACTGAGCCTGACGCAATTGCTCTTCCATCGTTCGCACGAACGTTGTGTGCTCTTCCAGAAGATGTCGGTCTTCTTTGGAAACACTGCGACTGATCTTTTTCAGGTCTTCCTGAACGCTGTCCAGAATGCTGGTCAGTACTTCGCGATCCCGGACCTGGCCATAAAGTTTTCGGAACATCTGATAGGGATCGTCGATCGGAGCGATCGGCTTATTCGCCCCGGCGTAACTCATGCGAGTCCACGTGTCCGCACGATCGGGAACCATCACTCCAAATTCAAGAGTTCCGAATCGTGTGCGCGTCTCTTCTTTTGACTGGAGGAAATTGGCGATCTCCTGATCGATGGAGATGCCGCTGGCCCAGCCGGCCGGGGTGTCAGATCCACCCTGAATGTTGCCCGGGAAAAGTTCGGCTCCCGTCAAAAGACAACCCATGCCACGCATATGATTGTCACCGTCGCCGCGAACTTTGTCGCACACGCCGTTCAGAACCAGTGTCCGGTTCTGAAAATCTTTCAGAGGCTCCAGGATCCTCTTCAGAGTAAACTTGTCGCCTTCTTCATCTGGCCAGAAGTCCCACGGTACTGTTCCGTTCGGACTGAACATGACGACCAGGCGCTGCTTGCGGGTCGTCGCCATCAGTGATGACGCAAACGTGCTCAGATTTGAAACGAACGGCAGTGCCGCAGCACCAACGCCCAGTTTGCGGAGGAATTGTCGTCGGCTGTTCATAGGAGGGAGGCCATTCGAAGGCGGAGATCGGAAGGAAGTTAGTTTCGGAAGGAATCCATTCCCCTGCAGGTCCATGATGTTGCTGGATTTGAAACAACAGCAACCGCCGTATCCGCCATTATGGCGAACTTTGCGGCTCTGCTGCAACCACAGGCTGTGAACCGGCCAAGGTCGTTTCGAGCGCTGATCGACAGGCTATTTCAACCATCAAATGCTTCATATGAAACTGGTGATTCTCGAAATACTCGGCCAGCTCAGAAATTGACTCCGGCCCGTAAGCCAGAATCGGTTGCTGAACCATATGGTGGAACAATTGCCGAGTGAACGAGCGGTGAGTTTCCTCGCTGCGAGCCAGAAAGCTGGCCAGATCCCGCGCTCCGCCGAACCTGACTAACTCTCCGTTTCGTTGCAAATACTGGCCGTTTGCATCAATCGGCTTGGTCTTTTCGCTGTCTCGGTATCGACCGACCGCGTCAAAATTCTCCAGTGCGAAGCCGAGGGAGTTGATCAGCCCGTGGCAATTGGCACACATTTCCGCCTGCGTCTGCACTGTGACTCGTTCGCGAGTCGTCAAATCCGGAGCCAGATCCGGGGCCGTCGGAGCCACCGCAATCGGCGGCGGCTTGACGCCTCGCCCCAGAACTCCGCGAGACAGGAAAACGCCTCGATGAATGGGCGAACTTGTTTCCATGTAAGCAAACCCGCTCAGCAGAAACGGATGCGACACGATCCCGGCTCTGCGATCCGGTTCAAATTTCACTTCCTGAAAGTCGGCATTCTCCGGCAATGAGGCTCCGTAAAACTTTGCCAGCCGCCCATTCATAAAGATCGAATCGCTCAATAGAAGCCTCCGGAAATCGCTGTTCTCTGCATCAACAGACTGCTCCATCAGCAGCTCCAGCGACACTTTCAGGTCCGCGGCAATCTGCGGAGTGAAGTCCGGGTAAACGGCGCTGCTCTTGTTAATCTCCTGCAGACGCTCCAGGTTCATCCAGCTTCGCAGAAACTCCAGCAGTCGAGATCGGCTGCGATAGTCATTGACCAGACGCCACGCCTGATCGCGAACCTGTTTCTCAGTCTGCAACTGTCCGTTCCTCGCAGCTTCCAGGAGTTGCTTGTCGGGGATCGAATTGATCAACGCAAACGACAAGCGAGACGCTCGATCAAACTGATCTTCTGCCTCCCCATGCTCACGATACAAAAACCGGGGCGACATCAGAGTCACCAAAATGACTCGTCGCAATCCTTCTTCAGGAGACTTTGCCGCCGCGAACTGCTGATCGACAAAGATGGCCTTCAACTCATCTGTTAATGGTCGACGAAAAGCACGTTCAACAAACAGTCCGGCAAACTCACGGATCTTGGCCGAGTTGTCTTCTCCTCGCTTCATATCGGTAAACTCACGTAGCCTCGCGACGAGCTTGTCAGCAACTTCAATGGCGGCGTTGGTCACCGCATCTTCCCATTCCTGTGAGACGCTGGTCCCACGTTCATAGCCCGAACTCCGATCATCTGGCGGGAACGGCGTCTCGACGACCAGAACAGCGGGAGACCACTCCGGCATCAGGTTGGAAGTCGGGATCACTTCCTCCACACTGTTCGGAGTTTTCCACAACAGAGCCACCGAGGCTGATGCTTCTTTGAACTTAAACCAATCGAGCCGTATGCGATATGTTCGACCAGCCAGCAGATATCGTGAACCACGAAATTCTGTGTCGCTGCCGGAACGAACCCAGGCATCAATCAATGGCGTTTCGTCGTCGTTCACAAATAATCGCGCGCCGTTCTCGGTGCGAATCGTGAAGTCGTACCAGCCGGATTCACGAGGTATCACTGAGCCATTCCAGACCATCGAGAATTCTTCTTCCGGAATCTTTTCCCCGTCCGGACTGAAGGCTCCAAAGTTAAAATCGACTTTGCTGTCGATCCGGTCGTAAACCTTGCGATCACCGCGTTGACCTCGACTGGCAAAGTACTGGGCTTTCAAACCACGTTCCGGCTTTGGTGGACTGAACCAACGAAAACTGGCGCCAAGATCGGCGATCGCATTTCGATACTGCGACACTGTGAGTCGGCTCAGTTCCACACGCGGCGGGTTCAGGCGAGCTTGTGCTTCGGGAGAATAAAATGCGGACTGCATCCATTCCGCAACCGCGCGAGCATCATCGCCGACGCAATCGCCAATCGCGTCTTCCGGCATGGTGCGAGAAATCACGTCGGCCAGATCGGATGTTGGTCGATCGCCAAAGATCGGAGCCGGCACATCTTTTGTTCCGGTACCATTCGGGCCATGACAGCGAATACATCGCTCTTCATAGATCTGGCGACCTCGCTCCATCGCGGCATTGGCCGACGCAGAAACAAGTCGCACCGAGGCGAGATTGCGGACGGCCTGATTTGTACTGGCCGCTGATGCACCCACCTGGGCGATCACCAGCGAGCATTCTGAAAGGCCGATCAAAGCAACAAACACCAGAGCCACTGGCAAAACGCAGGCGCGTCTCATGATCTGCTCCGGACACTAACAAAGAGGTGGGAAAGTTGTGGCGGGTCGACCGTGGTAGAGAAACCCACAGAGATAGAGAAGCCTGCAGAGCTCTCAACTCATTTTCAGGAGTGTTGGTTTCTCCGCCCACATTATAGGCTCGCTCAAAACGGCCCCGCAATTGGGTGCCTCACCCGCGAAGAGGGCTTTATCATCTCTGGGGACGCTTTGCCCGTCTCGGTCGGCTGACCGCAAACTCACATCAGGATTGGCCTCAAAACCATATCCGTAGACCACCTGACTGCTCTCGCCGGAGCGAACCTGTCGCACCGGTTGAGGCACCAATCTGTTTCAAGCCGGCCGTTATTTTGCGACTTGCTTAGTAAAAAGCGGTTGCAAGTTTGCGGCGAAAGTCGGATGCGAGTCTGGATTTTGAGCCCATCACTGTGAGCAGTCCTACCATTGCTTCCTTGGCGGCGACACCAACGCCCGACCGATCAGCTTTCACAATCTCCAGCAACATGGTGCAGGCTTCTTCAAAGCGGCTGTCAGCACCCAGAGCTTCCGCAAGCTTCAGCTGAAGAGTCAAATCGCCGGGATTGGCTTCCAGAGCTTTCTTGGCTTCACTGACACCGCCGGATTCCTCAACCTGACTGCGCATGTCGAGCTGTTCGACCAGAGCCTGAGCTTCGGGTTCAAGAAAGCCGCGTTTGTTGAGTTCGTCCAGGATCTCCCGGCTTTCCTGATCACGATTCAGTTCCATGAGAACTCGCGCATGTGCAATCCGGAACTCCGCAATGTCCGGCTCCAGCTCCGCAGCTTTCCGATAGCTGGCTTCCGCCAACTCGACTGAGCCGTCAGTCTCATGCTGCTGGCCTTGAGTAAACGCTTCCATCGAAGCTGATGGCATGAACCCTTTCAGCCACTCGCGTAGCTGAGGTTCTGTCTGCACGCCGGCAAAATGGCTGGCTGGCTGACCTTCAACCATCGCCACGACAAAAGGAATCGATTGCACGCCAAACGCACCGGCGATTTCGGGGCATTCGTCGACGTTGACTTTAACGAGGCAGAAAGCTCCGTTAGCTTCATTGGTCAGCTTTTCAAGCAATGGAATCAACTGACGACAAGGCCCACACCACTCCGCCCAGAAGTCGACCACAACCGGCCGAATCATCGACTGCTGTATGACGTCCTCGCGGAACGTTTCCATGTTGGTGCTGATAATGTTAGGCGCGTCAGACATGAGTGAACTCGAATTTCAGCAAGAGTACATGCGAGAAAACAAACGGCGGCACTTATTGAAGATTCAGCCAGCAGTCCGCCCACTGGCCGAAGTTCTCTTCAACGCTGACTCGCAGCCGAGCCAAACCGTGCTGCTGATCAAGCTTCAAGCGGGAGATTAACGATTGTCCGATCCAGCGGGAAATCAATTCTGCCGTCGTGTTTGCAATGGGAAGGATACAGCAATCCTCAGCCGGGAAAACCCAGCGCCGATCTTCAAACCGAGCTGTCACTTCGCGTCCATCGTCGGACGTGATGACCTGAATCGACGGATGCCGATCCGGCAACAAAACTCGGTGATCCAGCTCGTGCACCAGAGCCTGTAAACCATCCCGCAGCGCGATAAAGTCGAAGACGTAATGGTTTTCGTCCAGTGGCCCTTCGATAGCAGCTTCCACGCGCCAGTTATGGCCGTGAATTCGCTCACAGATCGTACCGTTAAACGTAATAAAGTGAGCCGCGCTGAAGACCAGGGTATCCTTGGTCACGCGAACGCCGAAGGCTTCTTTCGAACGCTGTGTCATGTTAAAGAGCCTGCTAAACAAGCGGTTCCAAAAAAACGAAATTGCTGCTGCCGCAATGCAGCATTGTAGATTCCTGAGTGGCCGCTACCAAACGGTCAGTACCAAATCAGGTTACCTATCCGCTACGCATCCAACGCTGGCCGAAGAATCCGAACACGATCGCGAAGACCGAGAAAACTGAGAACCTGAAGATGTCTGAGGCATTGAGAAGGATGTGCGCATCGAACGCAAAGAGCAGGCTGAGCAATACCGCGACGAAACCCATGAAAGCCCTCAGAAGTCTCATGATCCGAAATGCTCCGCAAGTCGCATGGCCCTGCATGAGACGTCCCGAGTTCGCGTCAGGGCTTCGTTATCTCGAGTTCACTCACCACCGGAAGATGGTCCGATGGAAAGCGACCGTCGCGTTGATCTGTCAGGATGCGAAGATTCTGAACCTTGACAGAGGCGCTCGTGAAGATGAAGTCGATTCGCTGACCGGGAACGATGGCCTGAAATCCATTCCAGGTTGAGTTGGGACCTTCGGGTTCAAAACTGGAATGTTGAAAAGTGTCAGTGAGCATCACAAGGCCAGCGGAATCGGCATCGATCAGAGTCTGGTAGGGCGGCGTACCCGGTGTCGTATTGAAGTCTCCCGTGAGCACTACAGAATGGCCCGAAAATTGATCTCGAAGCTGCCTGACGATCAACGCTGCACTTTCGGTGCGGGCCTGCGTTCCCTTGTGATCGAAGTGCGTATTCACAACGTAGAAGACTGTTCCCGATTGACGGTCTTTTAGCTTCAGCCAGCTTGCGATCCGCGGCAGCGCTGCATCCCAGCCTTTACTGCCGGGCACATCGGGCGAAGGAGAAAGCCAGAACGTGGACTTTTCGATCAACTCAAATCGATCGCGACGATAGAAAACCGGAGAAAATTCTCCAGCCATTTTTCCGTCATCGCGTCCCACACCATAAGCCTCCATCTCGGGAAGCCTCTGTTTCAAATCGTCAAACTGCCCCGCCAGCACTTCCTGAAAACCGGCGATGTCAACTTCATTGCCTGAGATGATTTCAGCAACCCAGTCTTTCCGATGAGGCCAGGCGTTAACACCATCGCCGGGATTGTTGTAGCGAATGTTCCACGTCATGACGGAGATCGATTGAGCCGTTGCGACATTCATGATGGCTATTGCAAACACTGCGGCCAGAAGAATTGTTTTCATTGAGAGAGCTTCCTTTCGATCGATCAACCGGATGTCTGCCGAGCACACAGCATAGGCGTGAGGCACTCCTGTCGACAAGCAGCCTCATGCGAAGGTTCCACGAAGCCGACGCGAATGAAAACAGCGATGTCACGGTTGGCGAAGGTCGGGAAATTCTGCAACACTGCGCGGGGGTGGGACGTGATGACTGATAACGAGTATTCTTTGAACCCTCATTTTGCTGAAGTGTGTCGTATGACTGAAACTTTTGTACTTATTCCCGGCCGAACGACAGACCAGGGCTGCGGCATTAGTGAGGGCAAGTTTCAGGACAAATACCAGAATGAAATCCGAGCCCTGCAAGTGGCTCCCGGTGACATGGCTCGACTGGGTTTGTCCGACGGAGATCGCGTTCGCCTGACTGGCGAAGAGGGTCAGACGGTCGAAGTTTGTATCGTGTCGGCTAAGAAAGACGAACTGCCCGAAGGTTTGCTGTTCATCGCTTACGGAGATATCTCCAGCCGAATGATGGTCGGGGATACTCATGGCTCCGGCATGCCAACCAGCAAAGGCATGGAAGTCACCATGGAGCTTGTTCAGAAAGCCTGAACCTGCGCCTCAGATTGTCGGGTGAAACTTCCCATCTGAAATCTGAAACGTCAAACATCGAGCGACGGAGATCTGACGTGCCGCGCGCGTGATCAGGTGTTCCCCGCGCTGGCCTGAAATTCCCGGCCGCTTGTTCCTGAGTACTCTGGCAGACTATCCTTCAGATCACTGCCGCCTCAGCCAGCCTCTTCACTCACACCTTATTTTTCAATCGGGAAGCTTGCTCATCCCATGAAGATTACTCGGATCGAAACACTCGTATGCAACGCTCGCATGCGAAACTGGATCTTTGTCAAAGTCATCACGGACCAGGACGGTTTGATTGGCTGGGGCGAAGCGACACTGGAATGGCATACTCGCAGCGTCGTCGCCGCGATCGAAGACATTTCTCAGCTGCTGATTGGCGAAGACCCCACGCGAGTCGAACATCTCTGGCAGATGATGCATCGGCAACATTTCTGGCATGGCAATGGCATTGTGCGAGCGACCGCGATTGCGGGCATTGATCTCGCACTGTGGGACATCCTTGGCAAGGTCGCCAATCTGCCCTGCTCCAAATTGTGGGGCGGCCCCGTTCGCGATCATGTGCGAACGTATTGCCACCTCGGCGGCGGCAAGATGGAAGACTTTTATGAGACATCCACCGAGGATGCTCAACGTTTTGCAGACCTCGCAAGACAAGCTGTGGAAGACGGATTTACGGCGTTTAAGTCCATGGCAGTTCCTCCGACGTTGCCATTGGAAGGACTCAAGCCCATCCGCACTGCAGAAAAAGCCGTGGCGGCGATGCGAGAAGCTGTCGGCGAATCAATCGATATCATGGTCGACTGTCATGCTCGTCCGTCACCAGCGATGGGATTGCAGTTCGCGAAGGCCCTGGAACCTTACGGACTGTATTTCTTTGAAGAACCTTGCTGGCCGGAAAGCGTCGATGGACTGGCTGCGATTGCCGCGGCTGTCACAACGCCCATCGCAACGGGCGAACGCGTGACAAGCCTGGCGGCGTTTCGAGATCTCTTCGCAGCTCGCGCGTGTGCTGTTTGCCAACTGGATATCACGCATTGCGGGGGACTCAGCGAAGCACGACGGATTGCCGCTCTGGTCGAAGCTCACCGCCTATCTCTCGCGCCTCATAATCCTCAGGGGCCCGTGAGCACAGCGGCATCGCTGGAATTCGGATTTTCACAACCCAGCTACATCATCTGCGAAACCGTGCATGAAGATGTGCCGTGGCGTCAGGACGTTGTTGACCAGGGATTCGTGGTTGAGAAAAAAGGACGCATCGTGCGCCCGAACACACGGCCGGGGCTTGGCATTTCGATCAACGAAGACGAAGTTCGCAAGCATCCGTTTGAACAGGAACTGCTGCAGCGAGTCTTCAATTCCGACGGGAGTGTTGGGGATTGGTAGACCTGAGGTTTTCAGTTTTCAGTTTTCGGGTTGCCAGACGGCACACAATTTAAACGGGAGTTTAGTGATGGCCACATTGAAAGACGCTTCGGTTTGTGTGTTGCGAAATGGTCTTCGCCTGATGTTGTTGATGTTTGCGGTGTCGATCTGGACGATGCCGACCGTCGAAGCTGGTGAGCTGTTGGCCGGTGTGGCGAAGGTGGATATTTCCGAACCGACTCTTCCGGCCAATGATCCCCTGTTCGCGAAAGCCCTGGTCCTGAAACAGGATGACGCTGTTGCCGTCGTAATTACCGTTGATGCGGTATCGATTGGCGGCATTGGCTATATCAAAGATGACTACCTCGGAAAGGTCCGAAAGCAGCTGGAAGCTTCGCTGAAGATTCCTCCCATGAATGTCTTCGTCAATGCCAGCCATTGCCATGGAACGGTATGTGCCGACGTCGATCAGAAAACGGTTCAGGCGGTGCAGGAGGCATGGAAGAATCTGGTGCCTGTCACAGCGGGAACCGGAATCAGTCAGGAAGTTCGCATCATGGAAAACCGCCGCCTGATGCTGAAAGATGGCAGCGAGGCGGACGTTCGGCACGCTTATTCAATGCCTCGCGATGAGGACGTGGCGTCTATCGGGCCGGTTGATCCTGAGATTGGTCTGCTGCGGTTGGATCGCAAAGACGGTACTCCGCTCGCAGTGGTTTACAACTTCGCCTGCCACCCGATTCAGGGAGCACCCAACAAGCTGAATACCGCCGACTTTCCGGCTCATGCGTCCCGCGTTGTGGAAGAGAACTTCGGCAGCGGCGTCATGGCGTTCTTCGTTCAGGGCTGCGCAGGAGATATCAACCCGGTTGTGTACAAGGATGTGCATAATCCTCGCGATTCTGAACCGTTCGGCTCGATGCTGGGCCTGAATGTGATGCGAGGATTAAAGACCATCGAAATGTCCGACACTGCTCAGTTAAAGGTCATGAATGAATCCCTCGCGTTGCCTCGCGCGAAGGATATGCAGCAGCGGATCGCGTCGATCGAAGCGGAACAAGCGAGGTTGCTGAAATCGCTTGGTGGCACCAGCCTGAACTTCAAGACGTTTCTACCGCTCTATGTGCAGTACAAGGTGTCTCCGGAGTTTCCGTCGTATTATTCCCACCGTTATCTGCTGGAGAAGGCGAATGGCCGCGATGACCTCGTCAAAATGGATGCGGAGAACTCAGCCAACATGGACGCTTATCTCCGCAACATTCAGACGATGGAACAATTGACAAAGCTGAACGTGAATCTCGCGCTGCTGAAGAAGCATCTGGCAGAAAATGAAGCAGCCGGCTCTGATACGCTCGACGTAGAAGTCGGTGGCCTGCGAGTCGGTGACTTTGTGCTGATGACTTTCCCGGGCGAGCTAACTGTGCAGGTCGGGCTCAATATCAAGCAGGCGTCACCTCACCGATTTACGTTCGTCGCTGGTTACACGAACGGCTACATCTTTTATACCCCGACAGCGGCTCAGCGAATGAACACCGGCTACGCGCAGGAAGACTGCGATTGCCTCGTTGGTCCGGAATGGCAGAAGCTGTTTGAAGACAAAGTTGCCGCAATGCTGAAGGCATTGTAGTGGATGCCGCACGAAGAACCCTGAGCCAGACGGCCGGCAGAAACACCTGATGTTGCCACGTGTAAACAAATCTTTCCATTTTGTACATTTTACCCACATTAACATTGCGGGCGATGTAAAGTAATCGTCACAATCCTCAAAGTCGATTCAGACGGACCATGCTTGTTGAGAGAACTCAAGCGGTCGTAAGTCGTTAATTCATAGAACTTTGGGGAGATTGAGAGATGAATCTGTTTGCGAAACTGTGGCGTGATGAAGCGGGGGTCCTGTTGTCAGCGGAAGCTGTCGTGGTAGGAACTGTTGCGGTCGTCGGGCTGACGACCGGTCTGACTGTTGTGGCAAAGTCGGTTAACGAAGAGCTGCAGGATGTTGCCTTTGCAATCCGCAGTCTGGACCAGAGTTACAGTATCCCTGCCATCGAAGGTTGCGGAGCACGGACGGCGGGTTCTTCGTTCACACAGGAGCCGGTGAAGGAGTCTTTGGCGGAACTGACCGCAGTGATTGAAAAGTCTGAGAAGGAAGAGAAAACAAAAGCCGAACGTCTGCAGCAGCAGATGAAGGAGAAAGACAAGAACGGCGAAGACACGAAGAAGAAAAAGAAGCAGGATAAAAATATCTGAGCTGGTCGAACGAAATTCAGGCTCCCTGTGACTTCTCTCTCAATCTCCCTCTGTCACAGTTTCTGAATCGCATCCTTCTCCTCTCCCAAAAAGAAAAGCTCGTCCGACAATCTCATCGGACGAGCTTTCTTTGTTTCAGCACTCACGGATCTTACGGCCCGCTGTCCTTGCCCCATTTTCATTCCTCGACTGACGTCGTTTCTTCATTTGTTGTCGAGTTGCCGGTCTGCTGCAGGCGCTCCTGCCTGATCTGACGCAGGGTCTGAATTCGATCCACTGCCATGGCCAGAATGCTCAGGATGATCACCACCACAAACTCGCCGATCAGCAATGTATTGCCATGCTTATTCAGCAACTGAGCCAGCGGCGCGCGAGGATCGCTGAACACCACGGCGATCAGCGACAGAATTGTAATGACAAAAACAGCCGTTGCCGGAATGACAAGTTGAAAAAGAAGACTGGGCTTCGATCCTGGACCACGCATTTCTGAGACTGCCATTTTCGGAGAAACAAACCTGTTCACTTAACCCTAAGCACAAACGGTTCGAATCCAAAGACTCAATCCGCGAGCGACTATAGCGGCTGCGTTCGAGAATATCATACCGCGAATCTACTGCATTCCCGGAGACAACTGTATTTTCCGGTTTCTCTTCACAATGATCCTTCATGGTCTCTCGATTTCATCAATCCTGATTAAGCAACGTCCGGCATCGTTCGAATTCCGGGATCGCCTGAATCAATAATTGATTGGAGTTACGCCCCTTTCCGTTTCAAAGTTGCTGTTTTTTCCTGAATCGCCACTTCATGGATCGCTACGAAACAGATCCACTCGTGCTCGGGAGCCGGCCCAGTTCAGCGATTCGCTGCCGATGTCTTTGGTCCCTGCACCCTGAGTGTCGCGGATGTGGACGGTGTGATTGGCGTGGTAGATACTGGCGCCATAAACCAGTGACATGCGGCTGTTGCGGTTTTCAAAGATGGGTCGCTCAGCCGGAATTTCGCCAATCGGATAAATGAACCCGCCAAGGATTTCTGTTGCAGCTCCGGCTTCTGCCAGAACTTTCTGACTTTCGTATTCCGTCTTGAACCCCAACGACCAGATCGTCGTACCTTTGCTGTGAATGCACGGTCCGGTCGCATGGCTTTCGGGATTCCATTGCCGCACCCAGACACTCTGCGGATGATCGAAGTGCCAGTCGGCTCCAGCGATGTCTTCGCCAAACAACTGTCCTCCTGCAACGGCCGTTGTGTATCGATTCGGTGTGCTGCTTCGCAGAACCAACGTCGCCTTTGAAGCATGTTGCAGATGCACACAGCCCAGTCGATCCAGAATTAAAGTGTGCTCGGGGTTTGGCTCGTCGTAGATCAACATCGCTGGTGGAACACCCTCGAGATCAGTCTGATTGCGCGGCTTCTCCTCTTTCCATACGTCGCCCGCCCAGTTCAACTCACCGCCAAATCCCATCAAGCGTTCGAGCGGAGCATGCAGGCGAATCGGTGTTCGCAACGTCACCCGCAGATTGGCAGGAATGTAGATCAGCTTCGCTCCGCTGTCGACGGCCGCCTGAATCGCCGGGCTGAAATCATCGCCCTTCTGTCGGTCGATAAACTTCAGAACATTCATCCATTCACCGACTGGCGGAAGCGGTGGATCCGGCGTCGGCTTGATCGGCAGTTTCAGTGCGCCCTGGCCGCTTCCATAACCGGCTATAATCTTGTCACCGATATATTCGTCGATCTTTGGCCCGCGAATCTTCTCGTCCTTCCATGTGGCAGGATCCTGATTGGCCAGCGTGCGTTTTGTGATCGCCGATGAATACCCGGTCGTGTTGACTCGCAAACAGTACAAACCGCCATCGCATTGAATCGCCGAGTGCTGCAAACTGCCTCCGGTCAAAGACGAATCCAACAGTACAACCATCGAATTCGCTCCTTCGCTGATCATCGCTGGCACGGAATTCTGTGACGTCAGGCCTCGTATCGCCACAATGTTGCCCTCGTTGCGAAACCCGACAACGCTTTGTCCCTGCAGCGTCAGGTCTTCGAAGGTCATCGAATATTCCTGATAACGAATCGCAACTCCCGTCTCGAATCCGTTGATCCGGACCTTTTTTACAAGAGCCGGGCCAACGTCGTGATGCGTCAAATCCAGCCCCACAACTCCGCCACCGTCATCACTTTGCAGCACGACATTTTCAAGACGGCCGAGATTGTTCGAATGGTACTCCAGAGCCCTGGCTCCTGGATTATTTCGCCCCGTGTTGATCGTGAGTCCATCCAGATAAATGGAAATGCTGCTGCCGTTCACCCAGTCATGCGATCCCGGCGCGCCGTTGGTGCTGCTCATGCGGAGAACGGGTTGAGGCGTTTCGCGATTGAGGAATGTGTTGTCTTTGAGACGCAGAATGGTCTTGCCGGGCCCCGCTCCTTTCACATCGATGAAGCGAGAACAGTACAGGGTGCCGCTGATCAGATAGTCGCCCGGCGGAATAATCAAAGTGTTGTAGGCCAGTGGCACACGACTGGTCAGATGTGTGAACGCGGCATTCAAAGCGGCCGTGTCGTCGGTGCGTCCATCACCCACGGCGCCGAAGTGCTCTTTCGCATCCAGGCAACCGGCATCACGCGGCACAACGGTCTGAGTCGAGGCAAACGAGACGTCCTGAATCTGATCCGCTCGTGCACGCTGGAATTCAGAAGGCCCAAGTACCCGCCCGACGATTCGCACTTCATCAATCAGGGAGGCCGTTCCCCAATGATCAGCACGCCCGCCGATCAGAAAACTTCCTGCGTCCCATGTTATTGGCTCATCCAGCTTAACCGTATGAGACAAATGGTAGTCGACCCATGCAGTGACTTGCTGCGTCTCAGCATCGTACGACACCGCCAAATGTCGCCACGCAGATACATCCGAATCAAGCCGCGTTGATGAGGAATAATGGCCGACGGGAAAGCGATCCGCAGAACCGGCTTTAGTCGATACTTCAGCCCCGTGCCATGTCTGATTCGAATTATTGAGATAGACCAATTGGAGCGAGAGTTCTCCGCCATTTGCGGCAGCTCGGGCCTTTCCAACCAGCCATGAGTTTCCTCCTGCCTGTTGCGACGGCTTGACGAAGGCTTCGATCGTGATGCTCTGATTCGCCTGAATGGAATCCCCAAGATCCGCCAGCACGGCGTCACTTTTCTGATCACTCCCGTTGAACTTCGCGCTGGACGTGTTTGCTCGACTTCGCATGGTTAATGGATCGTACAGCCAGGCTCCGGGAACATCGTTGGTGAACTCCGATGTCGCGTCGGGAACTCGCCGACTCCTGATCATTGCCGGTCCTGTGACGTCATCGGATTGCTCAAAGGACCAGCGAGCGATCTCCTGAGAACTTGCGACGTTGACGGTACTGCCTGCAATTGCCGTCGCAAACAGAACTGGATAGATGATGGTGATTCGCATGGTCGATTTCCGAAGTCGGTTTGCAGTTTGAATCAGCGATGCAGAAATCCCGTCGACGGAGCGACGGGCGTCCTCTCCCCTCCATGACCAATTCTTTACTCCCCATCATCATCCGCTTCCGGACTCGTCGCACGGATGGCTCGCACCGTGCTGCGATCGATGGTCGTGCGAAAAATCACTTCGCTGCCCGGGCGAAGGGAGACGAGGTCACTTCGCTTGCCATCGACTTCAATCACAGCCTTGCTGTCGATCTTCAGCGGAACTTTCATCAGAGTGTCATTGTCGTCTTCGGTTTCGACCATGACAGTGCCGGCCGCCGCGTCGACAGCAACGAGTGAGCCCACAAGAATCGTCTGTGGATCGGCTTCCGCTTCAATCGCGTGAATCGTCTGCCCATCTTCGGCCAATTCCAGCGGAACTTGCATCCCCGGCGTGAAGTCTTCTCGCGTTGCTGGAAGGCCGCCGATTCGCAGAATGGCATCCGGGGCCAGTTGATAAGGACGAGACTCGATCGCAGCCTCATCATCGTCATCCGTCGAAGCAGCCAACATCGCCCCGGAGTCCGAGAGACCTCGGATCGCAACTTCATGTTGCACACCGCTGACGTGAATCTCATTCACCGTTCGATGATCCGACGCCAATCGCAGCGAAGCAAATTGCCCGGGCTTTACGCCAACCAGGCTTGACGATTCGAACGCTTTCCAGACCTTGACATCCTTGCTGATATCCAGATTCAGCAGCGTATCGAATTCTTCAAGTTGAATTGTGACCGAGGCAGACGGACCGTCGCTCCGCACATCCACAATCTGTCCGATGAGTCCTTTCTGAAACCGCTGAGGATTATCGTGTAGTATGCCATAGGCAACTCCTCCAGCGGTGATCAGCGAAAGCGCACACGCGGCGATAAATCTGATCTTTTCGAGTCCCATCATTTTCAAAACTCCCTGAGCAAGTGTGATTGCGGCCGGAGCCGCCCCGGATGTTGTGATCCCTGAAGCAAAGACGCCGGCGGAACTGGCGGTTGTTGTCACCAGCGTTGTTGAAGCCGCTTGCGCCGTCGCAGGAAGTAGCCACGTCGCCAACAGAGTTCCTGACATCGTGATGCCCCGACGCACGAGTCGGCTGCGTAGTTGTCCACGACCCCGTTCCAGTCGATCCTTGACGGCAGCTTCGGAAATTCCGAGTCGCCGAGCGGTCTCCTCGCGACTCAGGCCTTCAACCTGCGTCAGCAGAATGACTTCGCGGAACAGAGCAGGAAGTCGATCGAGTTCTTCATCGAGAATTTCAGCCAGTTCGTGAACCGTGACGACCGCTTCGGAATCTTTCTCGTTGTGAGTGATCTCACTGCGTTCTCTGGCCGCTTGTTGTTCGATCGTCTTCCGCCGCGCTTTCATGGAACGAAGCTTCATCGCCGTTCGTCGAGCGGTTTGATGGAGCCAGCCGGCGATGGAATCCTGCCAGTGCAGCGACGTGGCTTTGCGAGCCAGGACCAGAAACGTCGCCTGAAATGCGTCTTCGGCATCGGCCGCTTCACGAAGAATTCTCTGGCACACAGACATGACCAGACCCTGATGGCGTTCCATTAAGCTCGCGAACGCCGCCTGATCTCCGGCTACGAACTGAGCCAGCAGCGACCAATCCGGCGGAGGATCGCCCGGCAGAGGAGTTTGCCGAGCCTGCTGTCGTTTCCACGGCAATAGCCTCATGATTGAACCGGCCGACATTCGCACAACCTTACTCAGACGTTTTGGCACCAGAACTCTGCATCATATGCCCGCTGGTTTCGCGGCGGCGGCAGGATTCTGAGGATTTCTTTCCGGAAAACTGCGCCGACGAAGAATGTTGCGTCGTCACGGCCAGGAATAATCGTGTGAAGGAAATCCCGGGCGACCGAAGTTGAGTTCTCTCGCGGCCAACTCTGAGAAGTCATGCTGAGATGATGGAATCCGGTGAGCCGTATTGAGACTTGGCATTTGATGACGGTACTCGTCCCGCTACGATTCTGAAGCGTATTGGTAGCCAGAGGACTCTTTGCTCCGAACTGGCCTCTTCCCGGATTCCTGTTGCTGTTCCAGCCGCAGGAGATTTGACTGGTGAGAAGCTCCGTTTTGTTAATGTTTAAGTCTCCTATTCTCGACTGAAATCCTGACATGTCTGTTCGAACTCGTTTTGCTCCCAGCCCCACCGGATACATGCACATCGGTGGAATGCGGACGGCTTTGTTTTGCTGGTTGTGGGCGCGCCGGAATCGTGGCCAGTTTATTCTGCGCATTGACGATACGGATCAACAACGGAACATTGATGCGGCACTCGGACCAATTCTGGACGCGTTTCGCTGGCTGGGACTGGACTGGGATGAAGGCCCGGAAGTCGGTGGTCCGTATGCTCCGTACTTCCAATCGCAGCGTCGTGCGTCCTACGATGCCGCGTTGAAGAAACTTCTCGATACGGGCCGTGCTTATCGCGACTTTGAAACACCGGAAGAAACTCAAGCCCAGCGCGAGGCGGCGGAGAAAGAAAAGAGAGTTTACATCAGCAGTCGCGCGTCGCTGTCCCTGAGCAACGACGAAGTTCTGCAGCGCATCGCAGAAGGGCGAGCGTTCGTGGTGCGTCTCCTGGTTCCTCGCGGCGACAAGGTCGTGATCGACGATCATGTGCGTGGTCGCGTCGAGTGGGATTGCAGCCTGATGCCGGATCCAGTGGTGGCTCGCAGTGACGGCTCACCACTCTATAACTTCGCCACTGTTGTCGACGATGCGGCCCTGGAGATTAATCACGTCATCCGCGCCGAGGAGCATTTACCGAACACGCCGATTCAGGTACTGCTGCATCGAGCACTCGGGAACAAGACTCCTGAGTGGGCTCATATTCCTTACGTCGCCTCCCCGGGCAGCAAGGAGAAAATGAGCAAACGCAAGATCGACAAGTATCGCACCAATCCGCAGTTTCAGAAGCTCTTCGAACTGGGCGATCAGGTGCTCAGTCGAATTGGAATCGACCCGAAGTCGGACGCGTTGTCGCCCGTGATGGTGGCGTACTATCAGCAAGTGGGATTTCTGCCAGCCGGAGTATTGAATGCACTGGTGCGACTTGGCTGGTCGCTGGATGATCAGGCCGAGTTTTTCTCCCTCGACGACATGAAGCAGAAGTTTACGCTTGAACGAGTCATCAAGAGTGCGGCAGGACTCGATCCGGACAAGCTCCTGAACTTTCAGGCACATTGGATGAGCCAGTTGCCAGCCAGTGAGAAACTGGACGGATGTCTGCCGTTTCTGAAGAAAGCAGGCCTGATTGATGATGAGACCGACCCCTCAACGCGTGTTCGCGTGGCCAGTGTGATTGACCTCGCCGGTGATCGCCTGCGTGTGTTTGGGGACATCTTTCAGCTAGATGAGTTTTTTGTTGTTGACGAAGACCTGAAGATTGATGACAAGAACTTCCAGAAACGTGTTGTGAAACCGGAGAACGCAATTGATCTGCTGCGAGATCTTCAGAAGCGGCTGAGCAACCTGACAGACTTTGTTGCTGGACCAATTCATGATCTCCTGCAGGGATTTGCTGCCGAAAAGCAGGTGAAGGTTGGCGATGTTTTTCCAGCACTTCGTCTGTGTGTAACCGGGAAAGCTCAGGGAGCAGACTTGTTTAAGTCTCTGGAACTTCTCGGACGCGAATGCGTAGTACGTCGCATGGACCGATCGATCGGTCTCGCGGAATCTCAACGAGTTTAGTCGTTCGGCGCGCGACGGGGCGTGAAGCCTTAACAAGCAACGGCAGTCGTCGATAATCAGTGGCACGTTTCATATTTGTTAGCGACAGAATACGGCCGTTGTGAACATTGTGAAATCAGTTTGAACAAGAGATGTGTTCGGAGGGCTGACGCCCTGCCGCTCGCCTTTAAAAAATGGAATTTTCAGTCTATGTCAACTGTCCTTGTTACCGGTGGCGCTGGGTTTCTGGGAAGTCATCTTTGCGATCGTCTGATCGAACGCGGTGACGATGTGATCTGCGTCGACAACTTCTTTACGGGCTCCAAAGAGAACGTCCGGCATCTGATTGGGCATCCTCGTTTTGAACTGATTCGGCACGATATCGTTCATCCGCTGTATGTCGAAGCCGAACGAATCTTCAACCTGGCCTGCCCGGCGTCTCCTGAAGCGTATCAGTACAATCCTATCAAGACGATTAAGACATCCACAGTGGGAATGGTCAACATCATGGGTCTTGCCAAGCGATGCGGCGCGAGAGTATTACATGCTTCTACGTCAGAAGTTTATGGCGATCCGCTGGTTCATCCCCAGACCGAAGACTATTGGGGCCATGTCAACCCGATCGGTCCTCGTAGTTGCTACGACGAAGGCAAACGCATCGCGGAATCGCTGATGGTGAATTATCATCAGGAGCACGGGACTGAAATCCGAATCATACGAATTTTCAACACCTATGGCCCTCGCATGGCTCCGGATGACGGGCGAGTCGTCTCGAACTTTATCATGCAGGCGCTCAAGGGCGAAGATCTGACGGTGTACGGCGATGGTCTGCAGACTCGTTCTTTCTGCTATTGCGATGATTTGATCGCGGGCATGATGAAACTGATGGATCAGGACGAACATACCGGACCGATCAACATCGGTAACCCCGTTGAAAACACGATGCTGGAACTGGCTGAAGCCGTGATCAAGGTCACCGGCAGTCGCTCCAAAGTCGTTCATATGCCGTTGCCGAAAGACGATCCCAAGAAACGATGCCCCGATATCACCAAAGCAAGAACTCTGCTGGGTTGGGAACCACAAGTCCGACTGGCAGAAGGTTTAAAATCCACGATGGAGTGGTACAAGTTGAAGCTGGAACAGAGTCAGGCGAAATCCTGATCCGACTTCAATCGGTTGACAACCATTCTTCAGATATCGCAGTGTCGTTGAGCCGAATAGATGCTTGACCGTCCGCTGATGAAGCAGGCCACTAGACACGCCACTGTGAAATAGAGCAGGAATTCTCCGCCGAAGAGTTCGACCGCCATCACGGTGCTGGCCAGCGGACAATTCGTAGCGGCCGCAAAGACTGCGACAAATCCCAAAGCGGCAAACAGGTCGGGAGGAACTCCCATCACAGAGGACAAGGTATTACCCAGAGTTGCTCCGATAAAAAATAGCGGAGTGACTTCTCCGCCCTTGAAGCCACTGCTGAGCGTCACCACCGTAAACACGAGCTTCCAAAGCCAGCTCCATGTCTCCGCCCCTCCCGTTTGAAAGGCTCTGACAATGGTGACAGAATGCTGATCGGCGGCCGCAACGCCAAGACCAAGATAATCGTCTGTTCGCGCGATCAGGAACAGCACGATCACCAGAACGCCGCCCACGAACGGTCGCAGTAGCGGATTCGGTATAAGCCTCCTGAACTGTCGACTCAGATAATGCGACAACTCCGAGAACATCAGACTGGCCAGACCAAAAGCCACGCCTGCGAATACCGTACAGAGCAGCAGCCGAGCATCAACGTGGGCCGGATGAGAGGTCGCTCCGGCTGGCAGCAACGACGCGATTGAATAGTGAGTATGCCCAATGCCCCATGCGAGACACGTTTGATCTCCGACAATCGCTGCGATCATGCAGGGAAGAATGCTGGTAGAATTCAGACGGCCCACTGTCAGCACTTCCATGGCGAAGATCATTCCCGCCACCGGAGTTCCAAAGACGCCTGCAAACCCCGATGCTATACCCGCCGTGAGCAGAATCTTTGTCTCTTCAATACTCATTCTCGGAATGAATCGCGACAGTCCCGCGGCCAGACTGCCTCCCATCTGCACGGCGGTCCCTTCACGACCCGCAGAGCCGCCAAACAGATGCGTCACCAGTGTACTCAACAACACTAACGGAGCCATCCGTAGAGGAACTCCTTCGCCGGGTTCATGGATCTCGTTCAGAATGAGATTGTTTCCGGTCTCCGTCGATTTGCCGATTGTGGCATACACCGATCCGATCAAAACGCCGGCCAACGGCAGGAGCCACAACAGCCATGAGTTTTCGGCCTGGAGGCTCGAACAATGCTCCAGGAGCCAGAGGAACAAAGCGCAGGACGAGCCGGTCAGAATTCCAAGGACGCTGGCCAGAAGAGTCCATTTCACAAGGTATACGGGCGACATCATGGCAGAAGATCCGCGAGACTAACCCCGTCTGAAATGCTGGTGATTTCGGTTGCTCGCCACGAACAATGGAACAGGGGCGTTCCCGGCAACCAGTGCCTGATTTGCGCCGCGTTAGTACTGCCGGAAGGATCGGAGTTTTCCTGAGAAGCGGGACCAATCTCATTCAACACAATCGCGAGCACGGGAACACCGCGGGTCTGCAGAGCTTCAACCGTCAGGCGAGTATGATTGATAACTCCCAGGCGATTGGCGGACACCACAATCGTCGGGGTCCTGAGTTCAACTGCGACATCCATAACGGTCAACTCGTCTGACAAAGGACAAAAGATTCCTCCGGCGCCTTCGATGATCAGTTGGTCGACGTGAGCTGTCCAGCGAGCGGCCCCATTGATCAACAGTCGACTGTCCACGAGGCGATCTTCCATTCTCGCGGCGATGTTTGGAGCGACCGCCGCATGAAATCGCTGAGGGCAGACGAGATCAATTTCAGGATCGAACCCACAAGCGGCACGCAGAGCTTCGATGTCAGCCCAGACGACTTCGCCACTGGAGGTTATCTCCGCGCCGCTGCAGACAGGCTTGTAGGCTCCCACGCTGATTCCCTGCTGCCTGAACCAGCGAACCAAAAGTGATGTAACCCACGTCTTGCCAACGCCAGTATCGGTTCCGGTGACAAGCAGAGTCTTCATTCGATAAAGTGCCGCAGGAGACAGTGTGAGCTGGCGTGACATGCAGAATTTGATCAACGGTGTTGATCATCGATCAGGACAATGTTAATCGAGGATATCAGTGATCGACTTGCGCAGTTTAGTTTACGGAGATGATCTGACAATCCACTCCGAATCACGAGCGCTGCTGGCGATCAAATGCCTTGCGGTCTTTGAAGTCATCCTGATCGTCGCAACGTTTCCGCTTTGGTGGGGCGCGTCGGCGTTTCCGCAGGTGCCATTGTTGATAGCAGTGCCACCGGCAATCTCGACGGCAATTTCACCGATCGCAACAGTCTGCCTCCTGATGGGCTGTGCGGCTCTTGTCGTCCTGCCGAACAAGGATCCGTCGCAACTTCTCACTAAAGCTTCGATCACGGCCCTGGTCTGCAGTTTTGTCCTCATCGTTTCGAATCAGCATCGTCTTCAGTCCTGGCATTGGTTAACAATGCTGAATCTGGCATGGCTGATCGTGCTCCCGCGCAAGGATCTGCTGATAGCGATGAGACACACTGTCGCTGCCGTTTATGTTTGCTCCGCGCTCTCCAGGATCTCTTTGGCGCCGGACCGCGGAGTTTCCGGGATCATTGTCCGTCAGTTGCTGGAACTTGCCGGGCAATCCGGCTGGGAGACATCTGCCGTTCACATTTCAAAGCTATGCAACTTGATGACACTGGGAGAGCTGCTGACGGGCTTGCTGCTGGCGTTTCCAAAGACGCAGGGCTGGGGTGCCCGGGGAGCAATCCTGTTGCACAGTTCACTGCTGCTGGCACTCGGGCCACTGGGGTTAAATCATCACGCCGGAGTGCTGCTGTGGAACTTGTGTTTTTTATGTTTGATTCCGATTCTGTTTCCGTTGCGTCGAACTAACGAGCAAGACAGTTCCGCTCACGCCCCACGCAGAACGGCTGTGCTGTTGGTCACGTGGTTGTTTCCTCTGTCTGGCCTGTTTGGGATCGCGGACAACTGGCCATCATGGCAACTCTATTCAAGCCGTCCCGAATCGTGGATCCTGTCCGTTCATGAATCCGATCGCGAACATTTCCCGGAGACGGTTCAAACCGCGATTGCAGATCCGGCGCCGCTGAGTGAATGGTGTGTCGTCAAGCTGGACCGCTGGTCGCTCGAGCAGACTCGGTCGCCGATGTATCCCGAAGATCGATTTCAGCGTGCCGTGATTCAGAGCCTGTTGGCACAGGTTCCTGAATCCGTGCGATTCCGAGTCGACATTTCTGAGCCCGAATTCCCATTCTGGTGGAAACGCCGAGTGCGTCAGATCAACAGCCGAGAAGATCTGCACGAAGCTCGCTGAGCCGCTTCTTCATCGCCCCGAGCAGACTCATGCTTCGACGCCGCGTTTATTGAGGTTCGGCATTTTTCTTTCGCCACGCTTCAATATCGTCGACCAGTCGATTGGCGAGGCTAAGTCCCACGGAATTCCGTGTTAGAAACACAACGCCGTCGATCAGCGACACCTGACGTAAAGTTTTGGCGAGATCGCTGACTTCGACCTCTTCACTGATTTTCCTCAGATCCACTCGTTCGGCCTCTTTATGAAGCAGTCGCAGGATTAAGGCACACGGGGCAATTTCGACGGCTTCAATTTCGCCTTTCCGCTGCCATGCAAACGAGGCGGCAGCGAACATTCGCTGTGGGAGAGAGAGCAATCCCAGAAGAATCTCAACCCACGTCCGGTCGGACTCAAGACTGCCAAAAGCATAAGTCCACGCGGCCGACATCGTGGCCGCAGATCTGACGATGATCACTTCATCCTCGGAAGCTGACTCATGCTCGATGTCGGCCAGTTGTTTCGGCATCCAGAGCAGCGTGAAGTATTGAATCGTCGCAAGGATCATCAGCGTGGCCAGCATGGCTGGAGCACCACTCTTGAGGAAACCGTAGCGAATGATCAGGTAGAACAGCACAAACTCGATCAACGTGGCCACCGTGCCAATGACGGCCATCCCCGCCATCGCCGCCATCACAAGCTGTTTTTGAGTCTGCAGCCGCTCTGTCAGCCAACGCCGCATTTGTTCTTTTTTGAGCATACCTGAAATTCAATTCTTCTCTGTTGGCAGGAAGTCTGTTGGCAGGAACATCCCTTTGATCACATCTTACCGTTGATCACATCTCACCCTTTGATCACATCTTATCAGTCAGCATCGCTGTTGCCGAAGCATATGTCCACTTCCACGAATACGGGACTGCAGGAGTTTTCTCAAGCGGCATCCGGGGGATTTCGCAACGCAGGCCAAAATTCGGGCAGCAGACCTGTCCCGAATTCCACCATACCAACATACCACAGGAATACCTCGAGACATTCTCTATTCCGTTCGTCGATTGCTGAACAGGATCAAGCCACGTTATTCTCCGGGGGGGGGCATAACGACAGACCAGGTGTTCGCGGGATCGACCATTCAAATTATCACCTCAATTGTGCCCGCGCTAAGAATATCCTGCCCTGCAGCGCGTGCTTTCGAGAAATGGCTCAACGCTTCGTCTGCAGAAGGATGAACTGAGCAACCAACTTATCGAGAACCGGAGAATTCGAAATGCGAATCGCGTTTGCATGCGTTGCGGTACTATTGATGCAGACTCTGCCCGTCTCAGCGCAGAACGAACAAAGCTCGGTCGAGCCCGCAAAGCGATTTAACGTCTTCGTGAAACAGCAGGCCGCGATCATGCGAGCCAACGATAACGCGCCGGGAACTGTCGAAGACTGGCAGAAGACTCGCGCAGATCTTCGCGATCTGCTGTTGAAGGCGTGGGGTGGTTTTCCGGCAGAACCATGTCCATTGGAAGCTCGTAAGCTGGGTGAGTTGAAGCGAGACGGTTATCGCGTCGAAAAGATTGTCTTTCAGACGATGCCGAATGTCTGGATGACCGCGAATGCCTACGTTCCGGACGGAAAGCCCGAGCAGACTTTCCCGGCCGTGTTATGCGTCCATGGTCACTGGGCTGGAGCAAAGCAGGATCCTGTCGTTCAGTCGCGGTGCATCGGGTTGGCGAAACTGGGGTTCTTCGTCCTGTGCGTAGACGCGTTCGGGGCCGGAGAACGCGCCATCGGCGAAGCATTGGGCGAGTATCACGGGGAAATGACTGGAGCGACGCTGCTTTTGTTGGGTCGGCCGCTCTCCGGGATTCAGGTCTATGAAAACATGCGAGCTGTCGACTATCTGCAGTCACGGCCGGAAGTTGATCAAAATCGCTTGGGCGTAACAGGGGCCAGCGGCGGTGGTAATCAGTCGATGTATGCCGGTGCCTATGACGAACGGTTTCGCTGTGTCGTGCCGACATGTTCCGTCGGAAACTATCAGGCCTATCTGAGCGCGGCCTGTTGCATGTGCGAAGTTGTACCCGGCATTCTGCAGCGTCACGAAGAAGGTCACGTTCTGGGGCTCGCGGCAAATCGCGGTCTTATGGTCACCAGTGCGACTCAGGATGCTTTTCAGTTCTCGGTCGATCAGGCTCGCATCTCAATCAGTCGAGCCCGCGAGATCGCTGCTCTGACTTCACCGGACGGCCCGTCGGCGGTCAAGCATACGATCATCGAATCGCCTCACCACTATAATGAGCCGATGCGAGAAGCTATGTACGGCTGGATGACCAAACATCTGAAAGGGGAAGGCGACGGCGGCCCAATTCCAGAGCCGGAAATCAGTCCGGAAGAGCCCGAAGTCCTGCGATGTTTTCCGGGAGACAGTCGCCCCGATGACTATGTCACAATCCCGCGCTTCTTTGCCGAGGAAGCTCGACAACTGTTGAAATCTCGTGAATCTCAATCTGATCTCCCTTATTTGGCATCCTTGGCAGAAGCAAAAACGGCTGACGATCGAGAAGTGCTGCGTGAGCGGGCCGTGGATCAACTCACCAAAACACTGAACATCAAGCCAACGACATCTCCGGTTGTTGTGAATGCCGAAAAGAGCTCTGATGGAAAGTTCATGGAACTGGTCTTTGAAACAGAACCCGGCCTCGGGATTTCCGCGTTGTGCGATTCAGGCCTGGCGGCGAAAACAGACACTCAGAAGCTGGCTATCCTGCTGAACATTGACGAAGGTTCGGAGAAAGCGTTCAACAGCGAACAGGCTCAGACGCTGCGCGAGCAGGGTTATAGAATTGTCGCACCGGAGCTGAGAGCGACCGGACAATATGCGGTTGCGGGAGATCGAATTGGCAACGCTCCTGACCACAATTCCGCCGAATGGTCCCTTTGGATTGGTCGCCCGTTGTTGGGCCAATGGACAATGGATGTCGTTCAGACGGTGGAAGCTTTGGAAAAGCACCTGGGCACTCTGCCAAACGATGTTCTGATTGTGGGGCAGGGATCTTCCGGAACGATCGCTCTCACTGCAGCGGCCATGGACGATCGGGTTTCCAGAGTACTCATCCAGAATTCGCTCGGCACCTTTATCGACGATAAAAAGTACAATGGGCCCCGGCTGGGATTTCTGGTTCCCGGGCTGCTGCGAGATGTGGGCGACATTGCTCATATCGCGGCAATGATTGCTCCTCGATCTTTGCAGATCGAAAATCCCGTAAGTCCATCAGGGGCTTCGCTACCCCGCGATGCCGCGTCAAAATCACTTCAGTTCTGTGCCGAAGTTTATACGAAACTTGGTGCAGCCGATGCATTTGTGATCACCCCGGCCAATTGACCGGCCTCGCGTCTGAAGCGTTTCCCAGGCAGCAAGCTCAGCACGACTTCGGTTGTGCGCAGAATCGTACAGGTGGCCACCATGAATCGACGTGATTTTCTTTTGAGCGGAGTGGTCGCCGGCCTTGCTACGCCACTACTGGGAGCTGTCCGCACCGAACAATTTGAAGCCGCCATCCGAGTGCTGGATGAGGCGACGTCGGACGGTCAGGTGTCTGCGGCGGTGTTGCACGTAGTTCGAAAAGTGGATTCCTTTTCGAGTTACTTTGGCACAGCGAAATCCAGTGATGCGATGTTTCTGCTGGGGTCGATTTCGAAACCAGTCTGCGTAACGGCGTTGATGACTCTTTTTGATCAGGGCCAGTTTCGACTGGATGATCCCGCGAAGAAGTTTCTCCCGAAGTTTACTGGCGATGGTCGAGAACGAATCACGATGCGAGACTTAGTGACGCATGTCTCAGGCCTTCCCGATCAACTTCCGGAGAACGATGCTCTCAGAAGAAAACACGCGAACCTGAATGAGTTTGTTGATAAAGCGATCCAAACCCCATTGCTGTTCGCGCCGGGAACTCGTTACAGCTACTCAAGCATGGCGATTCTTCTGGCAACGCATGTAGCGGAGCTGATCAGTGGCACCGACATTCGCGATCTGGTCGAAAAGACTGTGCTTGCTCCACTGAAGATGCAGCACTCAGCTCAGGGTTTTGGCCGTTTTCAACTGAGCGACTTCGTGCCTTGTCAGACAGAGTTCGCAGCCCCGGAAGCTGGTGCTGGTGACCCGACCGCAAAGGACTGGGATTGGAATAGTTTATATTGGCGTGGCCTCGGCGCGCCGTGGGGTGGGACTCATGCCTCCGCGCCGGATGTTGGCCGGTTTTTCAGTGAGTTTCTGCATGAACGGGGCCAGGTCCTTAAACCAGAAACCGCAAGAATGATGGTCAGCAATCACAACGCTCCCCAGCTTATTCCACGAGGACTGGGATTCAACGTCGGCGCAGCTGCAGGTAGTCCAGGATGCTCAGGCGAGACGTTCGGTCATACGGGTTCAACAGGAACATTGGCGTGGGCTGATCGCGTCAAAGATACGATCTGCGTGGTTCTGACTTCGCTGCCGGGACGAGCCATCGATCCGCATCCCAGAGATCTCGCTGGAGCCGCCGTCGTTTCGGCACTGAAGTAACAGCAAAGAGACGGAGATGCCGGTCGCGTATCTCTTCTGAATGAAAACTGGACTCTCGTTGAACTCCACTTGCTGACTCGAAATGACTCATCTCTTCGATAACGAGGCAACTGAATCGCTGCGACTCGACCTCCATCTCAGTCATGAAGTTATTCGATGCCTCCGCAATCGATTGTTCAAACGTTTCCTGCCGGATTCCGCCGTGTTAAAGGACCTCGGGCACTCACATGATCTGAAGCTGCACTGCCTGGAGTTGTCTCAGCGTCATGATTCTTGCATTGATGGAGCAACAAAGCTGCTGTTCCGAACGGAGACCGGCACGCTCTTTGAAACGGTGATTCTTCGGATTGCCACCGGACGAACCACACTTTGTCTTTCCAGTCAAGTGGGCTGTGCGGCGGCTTGTGAGTTTTGTGCGACCGGTCAAATGGGCATCGCGCAGAATCTTTCCACCGGCCAGATTCTGGATCAGGTCGTGCAAGCCGGGCAACTTCTCACCGCAGAGCAACGACAACTGCATAACATCGTGGTGATGGGAATGGGGGAGCCGTTTCACAATGAACAGAATCTGCTTGAGGCGATCCAATGTCTAACGGATTCTCGACTTTTTGCTCGATCACCGGGGAGCCTGCTGATCTCAACGGTCGGTATCCCCGCTGCGATGGTTCGATGTGCAGAACGTTTTCCCGGCGTCAATCTGGCGCTCAGCCTGCACAGTGTCGATCAGGACATTCGTCGATCCATCATACCACTCGCCGGAAAGTATCGGATCGCGGAATTGCAGGAAGCGATCAAGGTCATTAATCGCCTGCAGAGAAGACCAGTGATGCTGGAGTACTTAATGCTGGCCGACATCAACGATTCGTTGGAACATGCGAATCAGCTGGCGGCGTGGGTAACCGAGCTGAACGTGCATATCAATCTGATCCCATTTAACCCGATCGAAGATGCACCGCGTCTGCAGGGAAGTCTGCCCACGGTGATCAGGCAATTTTCTGATTGTCTGAAGTCAGCCGGACTAAAAGTAACAATCCGCTATTCGCTCGGTGCTGATATCGCGGCAGCCTGTGGACAACTGGCGAGACGAATGGCTAAGAACGCCTAACAAAACCGTAGCTGGGCTCGTGAGAGCTCAGACACACCTCCGCATTCTCACGAATCCGGCTACTTGAGTAAGTTTTGTTAGGCGTTCTAAGTCAAGCTGATCGGAGAACCTCACTCGTCAACCAAAGCGTTTACAAATGAGTCGTTCAAGGGAACAATTTGATGCCCGAAGCAGCGTTCCAAAAACCATCTTTAACACGCAGAGGAAACAATCATCTCGGCCAGCCATTCTGTCAATTTTGGCAGGTGGCGAGAAGCGGAGCGCAACACACCACTGCGGATCCTCCTGCACTCATGCGTCGCTGGGGCGTTTCGTTATGAATCTGCTAACATCAGGTCCGGATGCGACTGGAGTAATCACGAAGCCACTACGGTCAACTCAGGAAAAATGCTCCTCGGAGCCCACTGAAAATGGAATAGTACAATGTCCCCTTTAGAACTGGATGACTGGCTGAGTCGGCCAACGGATCGGACGATCGAGGCTTTGCGGCAGCTTGATGGCGACCTGATTGTGTTGGGAGCTGGCGGAAAAATGGGGCCGACGCTGGCGCGAATGGCGCGGCGCGCACTTCCATCCGATCGCAAGGTATTTGCCGTCTCGCGGTATTCGTCAAGCAGTGCTCGAAAAGACCTGGAAGCACACGGAGTCCAGACAATCTCGTGCGATCTGCTGAATCGAGAAGCGGTCGCCCGGTTGCCAAGTGCGGCGAACGTGGTCTATATGGCTGGGCATAAATTCGGGACAAGCGATACTCCGGAACTGACCTGGATGATGAACAGTGTTCTTCCGGCGATCGTCGCTGAGCGTTACGCAGGAGCGAAGACCGTTGTGTTCTCCACGGGCTGCGTTTATGCATTGACGTCCGTTGCTGGTGGTGGCTCCACGGAAGACGATGTGCTGGCACCGCCGGGCGAGTATGCTTATTCATGCATCGCTCGGGAAAGAGTTTTCACACATTTTGCCAAAGTCTGCGGAACTCCGACTTTGATGTTTCGACTCAACTATGCCATCGATCTGCGCTACGGAGTGCTCTACGATGTTGCGTCAAAAGTTTGGCAGGGCAAACCCGTTGATGTGACCATGGGACACGTCAATGTGATCTGGCAGGGCGATGCGAACGCACGAGCCCTTCAGAGTTTGGCTCTGGCACAGAGTCCACCAAAGATTCTGAACGTGACCGGCCGCGAATGTATTTCGGTTCGCTGGCTGGCGGAGCAGTTTGGTCGACTTTTTGAAAGAATTCCGATCATCACAGGCCAGGAGGCAGAACTGGCGTGGCTCAACAATGCCAGTCAATCGTTTGAACTCCTGGGGGATGTTACCGTTTCGCTGGAAGAGATGATTTCCGCCACCGCAGACTGGGTCAGAAACGGCGGCGTATCGCTAGGCAAACCCACTCATTTTGAGTCTCACGATGGCAAGTTTTGATTTTCGAGCGGCTTTGCAGAAAGGCCTTGTCATTCCCGCGCATCCGTTGGCGGTGACGCAGAATCGTCGTCTGGATGAACGACATCAGCGGGCGTTATCGAGATACTATCTGGCAGCCGGAGCTGGCGGACTGGCTGTTGGAGTCCACACGACTCAGTTTGCAATTCGGGATCCTCGGTTTGGTTTGTTTGAGGACGTGCTGACGCTGGCCGCTGAAGAAATGGACCGTGCGATCAATCCTGTCGTGCGCATTGGCGGAATCTGTGGCCGCACCGTTCAGGCCGTGCAGGAAGCGCAGACACTTTCGAGGCTGGGCTATCACTGCGGTCTGCTCAGCCTCGCCGCGATGCCTCAAGCCAATGAAGACGAATTGATCGCGCATGTAAAATCGGTGGCCGGTGTCATTCCGGTGGTCGGTTTTTATCTGCAGACGGCAGTCGGCGGGCGAGTTCTGTCCTATTCGTTCTGGCGACGGTTCGTGGAAATTGAAACGGTTGTTGCCATCAAGATCGCGGCCTTCCATCGGTATCAGACACTGGATGTCATCCGGGCTGTTGCGGAATCAGGACGAGACGACATCGCTCTTTACACAGGCAACGACGACAACATCGTGGCCGATCTGATAACGCCGTGGCGATTTGGAGAGCGCCAGCTTCGATTCACTGGCGGCCTGCTGGGACATTGGTCTGTCTGGACCAGATCAGCGGTCGAGCTATTGGAGCGTTGTCAAATGGAAGCGGGTTCGCCAGAACTTCTGGAACGGGGAGTTGAAGTGACGGACTGCAATGCGGCCTTCTTCGACGCTGCCAACAACTTTCACGGTTGCATCGCCGGTATTCACGAAGTGCTGCGTCGCCAGGGTTTGCTGCAGGGCACCTGGTGCCTGGATGAGAACGAAGGATTAAGTCCTGGACAGGCTCAGGAGATTAATCGCGTCTATCGAGCCTATCCGCATCTCAATGACGACCACTTCGTGGCTGAACATCTTGACGAATGGCTGCGTTAGATTTGCTTCGATAGCCCGCGGCCTGCGCGTATGCGAGGCAGACGATGGTCCCCTGTCACGATGTACACAATGTGACAGGCAAGACATAAACCTGCGGCCATCGCTCGTGTGTCTTCCCGTACAAGTAAGACCGGAAAGGATGTCGAGACAATAAGAACATTGAGAGAATTCTGTGTGCGTTCTGCCTGTGGAGAAGGTCTCACGGATGCATGAAAAGGAACCAGACCGGGCGTGCTGCAGCTAACCTCGGAAGGACGAACGCGTCGCGAAGGTGAAGATGTTTCTCTTCAAATCTGTCCCCTTTTGCGGCAATCAGGCTGTTTTTCAGGCAGTCCGTACAACTTAATCCGGTACATATCCACCTTGACAGAGGCCGGGATTGTGGGACACTAGAGTTATGTGGAATCTTTACATAATCCTGACCGGTTTCGTGCTCGTCGTCCCACCGGGAGTGTGTGACCATTGCGCCGAATCCAAGGAAGATTTCGCGCAGGCCTGGTATGCGTCCAGCTCCGATGAGTTGTTGACGGCCAGTGAAGGGGAAGTTGAAGATCCCGAGTTATTCTTCCACGGGGTTGCGTTGTTTGAGCACCGCGCTCAGCCGGACGGCCATTTGCCTCTGAACTGGAGCTACACGGTTCATTTCGCGGCCGTTGATCCGCTGGGTTGTCGACCGCCCCCTTCGATCTGAACTTCTGCTGTTCGGCCCTGTATCTTTGTGCCAACCAAATGCGTTGGTGTCATTCAGGCTGCCCTGCGCGCTACAACGACTGGTCGTATTCCAGGCGACCATTGATGCGCGATGTTGCTCACAAAGGCGTGATGCAAGTTCGGCATGAGCCTTGCGTGCGAACCCTTGCAAGCGAGATTGAAGACTCTCCCGCTTGCTCAACAGATTCCGAGTTCGACTTTCCCGGAAAGGGAGTTTGTGTCGACAGTTGCCGCCGCCGAAGTCCCGGTCAATGAGACTTCGCCTGAACTGGTTTGTATCCGCGATCAGATTCTGGCCCTTGCTGAATTGTTACCTCTTCAGGGACCGATTACAGCGTTCGCATTTCTGAACCCTTTGCAGGGAATGGAAGATCAGCCGTTCGTCGAAGCCCTGCAACAGGTCTCTCAGATCTATGGTTGCGAACCATTCCTGTCAGAGAATCGCTATCGCCAGAAAATGGCGCGAGGCCGCATTACCGTCGACGATCTGCGCGAGATCCTGCGAGAAGAGAATCCCGCGGGTGAAGATGCTCGCATCGGCGGAATCGTCGGATTGATTGATCTGCGTTTGAGTATGTTGCAGCACTCTGTGACACCAGGCAATCAGAATGAGCTGCGTTGGACGATTGCAGAATCCGATGCACTCAGACGTTTCCGGACAGAAATGACTCATGAGGTTCGTGACCGACTGCTCGAGCAGACTCAGCACTGGATCATGCGTGATATAAGATCACCGGGCGAACCAGGCCCGACGACCGCTCTCCCGGAAATCTCCGGTATCGTTCAATCGGTCTTGCTGAAATTCGGTCGCAGCAACATTGAGCGATGGTCTGACGAAATATGGGAGCAGGTTTCACTCGATTTGCTGTGGAAGATTATTCAACACCGAATCACAACGACTCCTGCTCCTCGCAGACCGATGCACCGAGAAGTTCGACATCGAGACCTGCTGCTCGATGTTGTTCGTGAAGACAGCGACATTCTGGTACACGAAGTTCTCATTCGTTTTTGTGCAGCTTATCTGGATCAGGGTTACGCTCAGTGGCGTCTTCCTGATCGCGACGCGGGCTTTCTTCCTTCCTTTTGTGCGTTGTTTCAGTCCGGCGGGTTTGGCAATCGGCGCTGGATGCGACCGTTGGCCGCAGAGCTTGAAAAGTTGCAGGCTGGCAGCATTACTCCGCTGCAGTCTATCGCGGATTCCCTGCGACAGCTCGGGGTCGAAGAAGGAGAGCGGAATGAGTTCCTTCGCAATTCTCTGTTAGCTCTTCGCGGCTGGGCCGGGATGATCTGGCAGACCGAGATTCGTCCCGATCGAGTTTATCGGTATTCACCTCCGGGAACACTGATCGAGTTTGTGGCGGTCAGGCTTCTGCTTGATCGTCTGGCCGCAGCCAGTATTTCTCGAGAAGTCATGGATTTTCGCAGACCGTTGAGCGAACTTCGAACGACGCTGCGGGCATCACTGCATGCGGCCAATGGAAATTCAACGGACGATCAACGCGCTTACCTGATGCTTCAACTGGCGCAGATTCACGGATGGTCTTCTCAGACGCTTGCCGAATTGCCAGAGCCACTCTGGAAAGAAGTGATCACCGAAGTCGATCGATTTTCCAGCTTTGAACGTCGCCGCGTTTTCCATTTCGCCTTTGAACGTCAGTTGGTTCATCGAGCCCTTGATGCGGTATCGGTCCGAGTCGCCAAGCCGCCGACCAAACCCGAGACGCCTCAACTGCAGATTGTGACCTGCATCGACGCGCGTGAAGAATCGTTTCGGCGTCACCTGGAAGAAGTGGCTCCGGACGTCGAAACGTTTGGTAACGCCGGCTTCTTCTGTGTACCGATGTACTATCGCGGCGCGGCAGAAGCTCACTTTACTGCGTTGTGTCCGATCGTCGTCATGCCGAAGAACTGGATCGTGGAAGATGTTGTCTACGCTCTGGAGGATTCGCATCGTCAGCGAGCCACCGCGCGGCGTCTGCTGGGAAGCGCGTCGCATCACTTCGACGCCGGAACTCGCCGATCACTCAGTGGAGCTGTTCTGACAGCGTTGCTCGGGCCGCTGGCGACTGTTCCGCTCCTCGGCCGTATTCTGTTTCCTCGGTTCGCCGCCAAGATGCATCGAACAGCTCGACGATTCGTCGCCCCTCCGGCGGTCACGCGTCTTCGGCTTGAGCGGGCAGAAGGTACTCCGGCTGGTCCTGATGACGAGGGCATCGGCTTTACGTTGTCCGAAATGGTGAATATGTCTGAGCGTTCGCTGCGCGACATCGGGCTGATCTCCAATTTTGCCCGACTGGTGATGTTTCTGGGGCATGGATCAAATTGCCTGAACAATCCCCACGAGTCGGCTTATCACTGCGGTGCCTGTTCCGGCAGCGCGGGCGGTGCGAACGCGCGAGCTCTGGCGGCCATGCTGAACGATGTTCGCGTTCGTCGACAGTTAAAAGAACGAGGACTGGAGATCCCGGAAGAGACGTACTTTATCGGCGGCCTGCACAATACAGGCTCCGAAGAGATTACCTTTTTTGATCTTGAGCTGCTGCCGACATCTCACGTGCGTTCCTTACGACTTGCTCGAGATTTGTTTAGTCGAGTGGCCGAACGGAATGCTCATGAACGATGTCGCCGCTTCGAATCGGCGCCCCTGGACCTGACGGCTTCGGAAGCGTTGCTGCATGTCCAGGAACGCACGGAAGATCTTGCGCAAACTCGACCGGAGTACGGCAATTGCACGAACGCGCTGTGTTTCGTCGGGCGGCGCAGTCGAATTCGTGGCTTGTATCTGGATCGTCGATCATTCCTGATGTCGTACGATAAGTCCCAGGATACGCCGGCCAATATGATTCTTGCTCGCATTCTGGGGGCGGTCATTCCGGTCTGTGAAGGCATCAATATGCTTTACACATTGTCGGCGATTGACAGCCGCGGCTGGGGTTCGGGTACGAAACTTCCGCATAACGTGACTTCGCTGCTGGGAGTCATGGATGGAGCCGCGAGTGATCTTCGGCCAGGACTTCCATGGCAGGGTGTTGACATTCACGAACCGATGCGGTTGCTGTTCGTCGTGGAGACAACTCCGGAAGCAATGTTGCAGATTATGGCAGAGAATCCCACAGTGGGTCGCATCTGTCGCAACGGCTGGGCACAGCTGGCGGTCCTTGATCCGGAGTCCACAAGAATCCAGAGATTCGTCGACGGGAAATTCGAAGACTACTCGCCAACCTCGACTGAGCTTGCTTCAGCCGATTCGTCTCTCGAATGGTATCGCGGTTGGCGCGATCATCTGAATTTCGCCATGATTCGAACTGCTGGGGGAGTTCCGGCCGCCTCCTCATGAAAAACGCCTGATCTCGCCCCGCTCCTTAAAACGCAATACCGTTCAATATTTTCATAAATCGCGGCTCCTATTAGAGTTAGGTTGAACCACCAACCACCCTCGCAAGGAGCCGCGACATGTCTGAGCAAGGACGCTCTGACCTCTCTTCAGAGGTC
>JBPOIW010000072.1:0-43977 GCA_052034165.1 Planctomycetota bacterium
GACTGCGTAACGATCGCGTTGATTGATTTCCAGAATACGATTCATTTTGGCCAGAGCAATCATGACTCCGCCACCGACGGGCAGACATCCTCCGGCCAGACTCGTTCCAGCCCCGCGCGCCACGAAAGGCACGCCGAACTGATTGCACTCACGAACGATCCGGACAACTTCATCACTGTTCACCGGGAACACGACGATGTCCGGCGAATTCTTTTCGACAACGTAGCCATCGCATTCGTAAACGACCAGCTCATCCGGCGCATCCAGCAGCCGTTCAGGTCCGACGATGCTTTTCAGACGCTGCTTAAATGCGTGTGTAATGAGTTTCGAAGAAGCAGACGGCGAAGTCGCGCTGACCGACATGAGATGACACTTTCTGAGGCAAATAACGGAAGAATGCCGCATTGGTACCGCAACCGGCGGTCACGGTCCAGTGTCGGGCCAGTTGCCGTTACAGGATCCGTCGCTGGAAGAAGAGGATCATTTCTTCTTTGTTGTGCGGATTCGGGACTGCGGAGACCAATTGCCAGCCTCGGTCACCGACCTCTTCGTTGATGTCTTCGCCCAGAAATCGGCCGTATTTGTCGGTTTCGAGATAGTAAGTGCGATACTCCATCTGTGGCTTCAGGAGTGCATCAAACAGCAGCCTTGTGCACAGTTCGGCAGACCAAATTGTCAGAATCAGGAGGAAAAGTTGTTTGTAGCTCATGGCAATTCCCTTGGCACAGTGTCTGCAATTTGGATGCAGAATAGACCATTCAGGGAATCGTGAAAATATGGACCCTGTTGCATCGTGGATGCGGTTCAATTCGCGGACCTTTGCTCCGATTTTGTCTCCGCTTCTGTCGCAGAGAATCCGCTTTTCACGTTCATGGGCAAGGTTAGCGGCAGGAATCGCCGTATCGGGTACGGCATCAGGCTGAGAGTCAGAAAACTTCTTGCCAGAAGGAGCCTTCAGTAAGTCATCCAATACCCCCTTGCGCCGATGCCAAGGAACGGCGCGATGTGCGGAAAGAACTTTCTGCCAGACGCGGTCCGGCTCGACTGTGACTTTTGATCAGGGGGGATCATGTTCAGGTCACTACTAGTCATAGTTTTGGTATTGATGCCATCCACATGCCTGTTCGCTGAAGAGATCCAGTGGGGTGCAGAACCGCTGTCTCTTCCAACCGCTGAGCTTTATCGAGCGGCCGCCGAGTCGGCAAGTTCGGGAAACAGTGATGTTGAGAACCTGTTTGAAGAACGACATGTTCGGATTGAGAACGATGGCAGGTCGCGCAGAACGCGGCGACTGATCTATCGCATCCTTACCGAAGTCGGTGTTGAAGAATTTGGTTCTATTGAGGCCGAATGGTCTCCCTGGTATCAGGAACGTCCAACGATTCAGGCGCGGGTCATCAATAGTGCAGATGATGAAGTCCGCCTGATTGATCGCGAAATTGTCGAAGGGCCTGTGCAGCAGAGCGACAGTGTTTACAGCGATACTCGAATGCTGCAGGCGCCGCTGCCGGCTGTCAAAGTTGGCTCTGTTGTTGAGGTTGTCGTAACAACACAGGACCAGCAGTGTTTCTTTGCTGCCGGTACGGCAGAGTATTTTATGTTCAATCGTCTCTATCCGACGCATCATGTGCGTCTGGTGGTGGACATTTCCGACGAGACTCCTTTCCACTATTCCGCAAGTGGGCCAGGACTGACTTTCTCCAAAGCATCGCGAGACGGGAGAAACGAATGGATGTGGCAGACAACAGGTCCGGTCTGGTTCGACGAAATTGAGTTGAATGCTCCGTCAGATCTTGTTCAGGGAACGCAGGTTGCTTTTTCTACGGCAGAATCCTGGGCCAGGGTTGTGGCCGGATATTCCGAGCTGATCAATCCCAAACTGAATGCGCCGGAACTTGAAGCACAGGTCAGGACGCTTGTTGAGGGTGAAACTGATCCCGAGCAGAAGGCCGAGAAATTGCTGGCCTTTGTTCGTCAGCAGATCCGTTATACAGGATTGACGTTTGGCGATGGTTCCATCGTGCCCGCGCCACCGGAAGAAACTTTGCGTCGTCGCTACGGAGACTGCAAGGACCAGTCCACACTGTTGATCGCGATGCTGCG
Organism: Planctomycetota bacterium; assembly: GCA_052034165.1. Lineage (GTDB taxonomy): Bacteria > Planctomycetota > Planctomycetia > Planctomycetales > Planctomycetaceae > SXXK01. The sequence continues at coordinate 2,104 of JBPOIW010000072.1, forward strand.
TCATGCGGGACTGGACGCTAATCCGGTACTGATAAAATGTGCGCCGGGACGCGAAGTGAACCCAGCCGTGCCTGGTCTCGGTCTGTTCAATCATATGATTGTGCACGTGTCCGGAGAAAAGGAATTCTGGATCGATCCTGTGGCCACGACCGTTCCGTTGAGCCAGTTGCCCGTTCAGGATCAGAATCGCCAGTGCCTGATCATCAAAGACGGAGAGACATCGCTAAGAAAATCACCGGGGTCGCAACCGTCTGATAACACGATGCGCCGAGTTCGCGAGTTTCGAATTGTTGAAGGAGACGCTTCAACACTGAAAGAGACGACTGTCTATACGGGAACGTTGGCCAGTGACCTTCGGCAGGCAATTCTTTCCACGAGCGAAAAAGAGTTTCGGAGCTCAATGCGAGAGAGAACGAAAGAGCGATTTGTGACATCGAGAATCGATGATGTTCAAGTCCAATCGCTCCGTGATTTGTCTGTGCCTCTCGAAATGACATTAAGCTGTACCGGAACAGACCTCGTCAAATGTGACCTTAGTGTCGGAGAAGTGTTGTTAAGCCCGGCGACCGTGTTGCAGGGAATTCCCGAGGAGTTTCTGGATACTCGAGAATCGATGTCGCAGGAGGAACTGGAAATCTGCCGTCAGGATCCTTTCAGTTCTGTCTCCGAAGACCTTTACGTCAAGAAACAGAGACCTCGAACTCAGCCGCTTGCGGTGCAGACACCGCAGATTGTGGTTGTCACGAACCGGATCCATTGGCCTCAGGGTTTTCAGATCGGTGATGTTCCCGAAAATCGTGAGTATCAGATCGGGAATGGCTATTTAAAGATCTCATACAGGATGGAAGAAGACGGGATCTTCATCGCGGAGTTTACATCCTGCACCGGTTCAGGGTCGTTGACTCCGGACGAATTGCGGCAATGGCAGCAGTGCATTCGAGATCTCGTCAGCGTGAACAAGGACAGTGAAGAAGAATGGTATGTTGTATTACGTGCGGAGCATTCAGCAAATCAGCACCTCGCCAAAGGAAATCTCAAGCTGGGCCTGCAACATCTTCGTGCTCAGGTGTTGAAGCAGCCCGAGAATCCTGCTCATCAGATTCGGCTTGCCGAAGCCTATGCCAACGCAGGCTTTGCAGAGATCGCGCGGCAACAATCCTTGCAGGCGACACAGAAGTATCCTGATTCTACGGCTGCCTGTCTGGCGGCTGCCAGAATTCTCAATACGCCTTCGGTGCCCGGCGTGATGGTGCCGGTCGCGGATCGGAAAAGAGCAATTGAACTCTGTCGTGAGGCGTTGCGACTGACGCCGAAGGATCAGGACGCGAGCGTTCTGCTGGCTTCAATGTTGCAGTGTTCTGTCTACGGCATTTCGAATGGTCGTTCGACGTTGCAGGAGTGTGCTCAGTTGCTTCGTGTGGCTGAGGATGATCTGCTGCCGGGTGGGCACTCTCTTGTTCTGGAGTTTTTGTTTATGGCCGAAGACCATCAGGAGGTTTTGAAATACCACGACAAGCATGGAACAGACGATTCGCACCTGATCTTTAAACTCGCCTCTCTGGCAATTACCGAGGGGGTTGAGAATGCTTTGGGGGTCCTGAAACGTGAACTGCCTCCGGAATCGCAACTGATTGAGGCGGTGAAGCTCGAGCAATATCTGGAACTGCAGCGTGAGTATTCCAAGGCGTCGGAGGTGCTGTCGTTTATTGAAAAACTGCCCGAAGGACGGGATTTACCGATTCGGTCAAAAATCAGCATTCTCAAAGCGACGCGTCATTACGAGGCGGTTCTGAAGTCAGATAAGGAACCGATCGGAGTTGTGCAACGACTGCTGATTAACGCGCTAACGCATCAGGAGGTTTGTGGCCCAAACGAGACGCTTTTGCATCATTCCAGCGATCGATTTGATGCATTGGCTGGTCATATTGTGACGCAACTTGTGGGGCGTGAACCATTCGATGAACTGCGGTCAGTTGGTCGAATTGCTGATACGATTTCGTTGGCAGAGTTTCGTCAGGCAGGAAATGCCTCGACCGGTTATCGTGTCACAGCCTCACTGGGATTTCTTTCAGAGGTGACCTTCTTTCTTTCACCCATTGACGGAAAGCTGAAAGTTCTGGCGACGACCGAGTCGCCTGAGTTGCTTGGTGAAGACGCTCAACAATTTCTGACGAAGGGGCAGCTTCTTCAGGCCAGACAGTGCATCACCTGGGCTGCCGATGAGTTTGCAACCAAACTACGAGTTCGCGATCCCTTCTTTGGTGCCCCCTTGGCCCATATCTGGACGAAAAATGACGCAACCAGCGCCAGTGCTGATCGAGTTCGTTACGCAACGATGATGTTATCTACGCCGGAAAAATGTCCGGATGCACTCACAGTATTCCTGGAGATGCGGCGACGAGTTCGTCAGCCGGAACAAATTCAGATTGACCGCGCTATCGTTGACTGGGTGAGCCAGCACAAAAAATGGAAAGATGGGATTGCTGCTGTTGACCGTCTCCTGCCCTATGCACAGGGGCGTCAGGTTTACTGGACAACCAAGGTTACGTTTCTGACATCAGACCGGCATTTTGCGTCGGCTCTGGCATGGATCGATTCGTCGCTGAAAAAGAGTCCTGCAGATCCCGGCCTGTTGATGTTGAAGTCTCGGGTACTACTGGAGCAGGGGAATCTTGCAGAAAGCCTTCGTCTGGCCCGCAAGGCCTGCGACTCACACGAAGCTGGTCAAGCTGAGTACAGTCATGCGGCACGGGTCGCTCTGCTGGCCGGAGTCATTGATGATCGGGCTATCGAGGATGCGGAGAATGCAGTTGAAATGGCGCAGGGGAAAAAATCCTTGGCGCTGTTAACTCTCGCTTCGATCTGGGCGGAAAAAGGTAAAGTGAACGATGCCATGCTGCTGCTACAGCGCGGACTTCAGGCCTCAGGCGGTGGGCAGGAAATCTCAGAGGATGATTTCGTGTGCGGTCGTGTGGCCGAGCAAATGGGGATGTCGGATGTCGCTCAGTTCTACTATGAGCGAGTGTTGAGTAGTGAAAAATCACCGAACGCGACCAGCACGGCTGCCTTGGTTGCAAAACGCCGCGGGAAAATGAAGACCGCGTCGCATCAGAAGTCCGCCCCCGTGAGATGACCCTCGTTCCAATATTCGTGCCTGAAAATTATCGATCAAGAGATCGCCCTGCGACGAAAAATTGCAGGGCTTTCTCATTTGTAGGGGCGAACAGTGCTTGTTTACTCACATTCCGGGTTGATCTCGCTCCCTCGTCAGCCCTCATGATGTGGCGACAGACACTACAACTTTGCAACCGTGTAGCGGTTCAATAGACTTCCGGCAATTACCGTATCCGTGTCCCCGTCGCTCCGCCGGCGGGATTTGCTCGTCGCCCGGAACATCAGGGACTCACTCTTTGGCGTCCCGCCGACTGCGATTGTCTGAAAACCGAACACTGAACACCGAAAACCTTCCCCCATGCCCCGTTACGACTTCAAACCGGTTGAATCCCGCTGGCAACAATACTGGGACGAAAACCAGACCTTCCGCACCGAGGACACTGTTTCGGAAAAGAAGAAGCTGTATGTGCTCGACATGTTCCCGTACCCGTCCGGCAGCGGATTGCATGTGGGGCATCCGGAAGGTTACACCGCGACGGACATCGTCTGCCGTTACTCGCGGATGAAGGGCTTGAATGTTCTGCATCCGATGGGTTGGGATGCGTTCGGACTCCCGGCCGAAGAGCACGCCGTGAAGACGGGCACTCATCCTCGTGAAACGACGAACCAAAACATCGCGACGTTTAAGCGTCAGTTGAAGATGCTCGGGTTCAGCTACGACTGGGAGCGAGAACTCGCGACGACGGATCCGGATTATTACCGTTGGACGCAGTGGATCTTCCTGCAGATCTTCGACACCTGGTATGATTCCGAATACGAATGGACAGGCCCCGATGGCGTGAAGCGAAAAGGCAAAGGCCGGCCGATCAGTGAGCTGCCGATTCCATCTGAAATTTCAAATTTGAAATCTCAAATTGAACGCTCCGAAGCCATTCGTCGTTTTCAGGACAAGCATCGACTTGCCTACGTCTCCGACGCGCCGGTGAACTGGTGCCCTGCCCTTGGCACTGTTCTGGCCAATGAAGAAATCATCGACGGCAAGAGCGAACGCGGCGGTCATCCGGTTGTTCGCATGCCGCTCAAACAATGGATGCTGCGCATTACGGCGTATGGCGATCGCCTCGCGAATGAGCTCGATCCACTGACATGGTCCGAAGCGATCAAGCTGATGCAACGCAACTGGATTGGTCGAAGCGTTGGCGCGGAAGTGGATTTCAAAATTGTCCCCTCCGAAAACCGAAAACCTCAAACCGAAACCCCCTCTTCCATCCGCGTCTACACAACTCGCCCCGACACACTCTTCGGCGTGACCTACATGGTTCTCGCGCCGGAGCATCCGCTGGTCGACAAGATCACGACACCGGAACAGAAGGCGGCGGTGGATGAGTATCGCACGAAGGCGTCGCTAAAGAGTGATCTCGATCGTACTGACCTGGCAAAAGACAAGACCGGTGTCTTCACCGGCGGCTACGCGATCAATCCCGTCAACGGCGAAAAAGTCCCCGTTTGGATCGCCGACTATGTGCTCATCAGCTACGGCACCGGAGCCATCATGGCCGTGCCGGCGCATGATGAACGCGATTATGAATTTGCAAAGACGTTTGGAATTGAGATCAAGCAGGTCGTTGCACCGGCTCCGGGCAGTGGGCACGTTGCAGATATCGACAATTCGGCGTTCACGGAGACCGGTATCGCAGTCAATTCCGGTAAGTATAACGGCCTTGCGACAGCTGATTTCAAAGCTCAGATCACAAAGGATCTCGAAGCCGCAGGTCTTGGCAAAGAAGCCGTCAACTATCGTCTGAGAGACTGGCTCTTCAGCCGACAGCGATATTGGGGCGAGCCGTTTCCGATCTGGCATGAACTGGATGCTGAGGGCAATCCGACGGGACTGATGCGAGCTGACTCGGCCGAATCGCTACCGGTCCTGCATCCTCATATGGATGACTTCAAGCCAACTGGGACGCCCGAGCCGATGCTGGCCAAGGCGACTCAGGAATGGTTGTTCAAGACCGACGCCGACGGCGTGAAGCTCAAGCGAGAAACCAACAGCATGCCTCAATGGGCCGGAAGCTGCTGGTACTACCTGCGATTCTGCGACAACAAGAACTCAACCAACTTTATCGACCCCGCGAAGGAAAAGTACTGGCTGCCGGTCGACCTCTACATCGGCGGTGCGGAACACGCGGTGCTGCATCTGTTGTACTCACGCTTCTGGCACAAGGTCCTGTTCGATCGAGGCCATGTGAGCACTCCGGAACCGTTTCAGAAGCTGGTGAATCAGGGGATGATTCTGGGTGAGCCAGATGAAAACGGCAAAGCCGAAAAGATGTCCAAATCTCGCGGCAACGTCATCAACCCCGACGACATCGTGCGTGATTACGGTGCAGATTCATTGAGGCTCTATGAAATGTTCATGGGCCCGCTTGAACAAACCAAGCCGTGGCAGATGAGCGGAGTTGAAGGCGTCTATCGATTTCTCGGTCGCGTCTGGCGAATGATCGTCGACGAACGCGCGGAGACGGTGAAGTTGGCGGATGCGGTTGTTGATGCGGCTCCAACGGACGAACAACTGCGAGTTCTCCACAAGACGATCAAGGCTGTGACCGATGACATCGATCGTTTGTCATTCAACACGGCAATTAGTCGTATGATGGAATTCTCCAACTGTATGTCGAGCCAGGAAGCTCGTCCGAAGTCCGTCTTGTCTCAGTTCGTGCAGTTGCTCAGTCCGTTTGCACCGCATATTGCGGAAGAACTCTGGAATGTGCTCGGTCATGCGAATACTCTTGCTTACGAACCGTGGCCGACATACGACCCCGCATTGTTGGTTGAGGATTCTGTGGAGGTTCCTGTTCAGTTCAACGGCAAGCTGCGATCCAAAATAGTCGTGCCCGCGAACAGCGACGCTGCCGCCCTTGAAGCGGCCGCCCGAGCGGATGAACAGGTCCAGAAGAATCTGGAAGGTAAGACGGTTGTTAAGGTCGTCGCCGTGCCGGGGCGAATGGTGAATTTTGTCGTCCGGTAGGACGACCGTTTTCGGTTGAAGGTTTTCGGAGAGGGGCAGCCTTAAATTATCCGCCACCGGGCCTGCCCCGGTGGTCTACAGGCTTCTGCACCACTTCTTTCTACGAATTCAAATCCGAGGACTTCTGTTATTGGCATAGTGGTGCAATGGCCGTTGATCCACCGGGGCAGGCCCGGTGGCGTGTGTGTCTGCGATTCACTGAAAACTGAAAACCGAAAACCTCAAACCCTGACTTCGTGAGCCCCATCCCATGCCAACTCCCAACGATCCCGAACAATCTCGCCGTGGCGTTCTGCGTTCGATGGTTGGCGGGTCGATGTTGTTTCCGGGGCTTGTGTCGCAATTGCTGGCGGACGAAGCCAAGATCGACACGAGCGATCCGTTGGCTCCGAAGCCGACTCATTTTCCCGCGAAGGCCAAGCGAGTCATCTTCCTCTATATGAGCGGCGGAGTTTCTCACATCGATTCGTGGGACCCGAAACCGAAGCTGTTCGCAGATGCCGGGAAGACAATTCCGGTCAATGAGTTTCAGGGACGCAAAGGTGACTTCAATATGTTCCTGAAGCGGCCTCAGTGGGAATTCAAACCACGCGGCCAGAGTGGCATCGAAGTCAGCGACTTGTTTCCTCACATGGCCGAATGTGTCGACGATTTGTGTGTGATTCGATCGATGAAATCGGACCATACCAATCACTACGAAGCGACGCTCGGGATTCATACCGGATCATTTACGTTTGCTCGCCCCAGCATCGGTTCATGGCTCAGCTATGGGCTGGGGACGGTCAATCGTAACCTTCCATCGTTTGTCGTCATCGCACCGCATTCACCGTATGCCGGTGGACAGGTCTGGGGTAGCGATTTTCTCCCCGGCGCACATCAGGGGACGCTGGTTTTGCCGGGAGCGGAACCGGTCGCCAATATTCAGCGACGTGCACCCAGCAGCCGACTGCAGGAGATGGAACTGGCCGCGATGGCTCGGATGAATCAAAAACATCTGGCGGCTCGTCCGAATGATCCTCTACTGACGGCTCGCATGAAGTCATTTGAAACCGCGTTTGGCATGCAGGCCGAGATGCCGGAGGTGTTTGATCTGTCGAAGGAAGACGATGCAACGCTCGAGATGTACGGGTTGCCGCGTGGAAGTACGAACGGTTTCGCATGGCAGTGCCTGGTCGCTCGCCGACTGGCGGAACGAGGTGTCCGGTTTGTGGAGCTGATCGATGTCGGTTCATCCGGCAACTGGGATGCTCACGGCGACATGATGACTCATGCTCCGCTGGCGAAGAATGTTGATCAGCCGATTGCCGGGTTGTTGAAGGATCTGAAACAGCGAGGAATGCTGGAGGAGACTCTGGTTGTCTGGACCACAGAGTTTGGTCGCACGCCTTTCAATTCGGCTGCGGGAGCTGCAGGCCGCGAACATCATCACTGGGTGTTTTCGTCGTGGCTGGCTGGTGCTGGAGTGAAGTCCGGAATGGCCTGGGGCGAATCGGACGAGTATGGGATCGATGTCGCCAAAGACGTTGTCCACGTGCACGACTTCCACGCGACGATTTTGCATTTGATGGGTCTGGATCATGAGCGTCTGACGTTCCGCCATTCCGGACGCGATTATCGACTGACGGATGTCGCAGGTCGCGTCGTGAACGAGATCCTTGCGTGATTTGCCGGTGATGATTTGCGGAGTGGTGTCGTCGAAAGAGGAGGCTGTTCGATGTCGGAAAATCCGTATGAATCTCCGCAGAGTACTCCGGCCCGAGGGCTCGCAAAGAAACGGAAGCCACTCTCGCTGCTTGATATTGTGGTGTTAATCGGGATCGTTGCCGTGCTGGTGGCACTGCTCTATCCCAGTACCCGCAGTGCACCGACCCCGGGTCGCCGCACGCAATGCAAGAATAACCTCAAACAGATAGCGTTGGCTCTGCACAATTACCACGATGTCTACGCGGCGTTTCCGCCAGCCCATACCGTGGATGAAAACGGACAACGGCTGCATAGCTGGCGGACTTTGATTCTGCCCTGGATGGAACAAGACGAGTTGTATAAAAAGATCGATCTGTCGAAACCATGGGATCACCCCACGAATGCCGAGGCGTTCAAAACGACACCGCAGACTTTTCATTGCCCAAGTTCTGAGCTGCCGCAAGGCTTCACCACCTATCTGGCTGTTGTCGGCGAGAACGCCTGTTTTCATCCGACAAAGCCCAGAGCGATCTCAGAAATCACCGACGGCACATCCAACACACTCATGGTGATTGAGGTCCCGGTGAAGCAAGCTGTCCCTTGGATGTCGCCGCAGGATGCAGATGAACAGACAGTTCTGGGGATCAGCGAGCACGACGAACTTGCCCATCGCGGAGGCGTTCAGGCGGCCTTTTCGGATGGAAGTGCTCGCTTCCTTTCGGTGACCATGGCTCCGGAGACACGTCGAGCCGTGATTTCGATAAATGGCGAAGAAGTAGTCGGAGAATTCTGAGTACTTCGCGTTTAAGCTTCGGCACGCTGGCTTGAGGTTGATGGATCACTCACCATCGAACACGTTACGCCGCTGGGTTTGTATCCCGAATGGCGTGGACTTAAGCTCGACTTGCCACAATGGGGCTTGTCCTGAGGTGTCAAAAACTTGGGATTGCAACAAGATTCAGTGGGACAACTCTCGTTCTGATTTCGCCTCATAGAGGCGGCAGCAGGTAGCCCCAGGCTTTAGCCTGGGGAAGACGATTGAAAATGAATGTTAAGCCGTGAAACGGCGACAGAAATGTGTTGATATCGTTGAAAAAACATCGCTGTCGCCGTTTCACGGCTGATGGATTGTGTTTTTGCCTCCCACCCCAGGCTGAAGCCTGGGGCTAAATGCTGCCGCAGCTACGCCGCGAAACACAGCCCGAAACAACGGATCAAAACTTGCGCAATCCCAAGTTCGGAAGTCGCTGAATCGCCGGAACTCGCTGGCGCTCGGTCCGGGCCACAAAACTGGTGAAGTGCGTTGGCAGCGTCGTGGCGTGGAGAAAAGTGTGATGACTCAGAATCCGTATGAATCATCGGAGATCCCGCAGACCGCTGAGATCGCGACAGTTGGGAAATCGTTCACTCTGCTGAATGTTCTGGCGGTGATTGGAATTGTCGCGTTGGTTATCGCACTGATTCTTCCTTCGATTCGATGGGCACCGGATTCGCGTGGCCGTCCCAGGTGCATGAACAACCTTAAGAATATTACGCTCGCGGTGATCAGCTATGCCGAAAGGCACAATGCTTTTCCGCCAGCTTATACTGTGGATGCCGATGGCAATCGACTGCATAGTTGGCGAACTTTGATTCTGCCCTATCTTGATCAACAGACACTCTATGAATCGATTGATTTGTCGAAGCCCTGGAACGATCCCGCAAACGCCAAAGCATTCGGCACGGAAGTTGATGTGTTCATTTGTCCGTCTGCCAGGCTTTCTGGCGGCCTGACAACGTATCTCGGAAATGCAGCCCCCGGTGGATGTTTCACTGGAGATCGTCCGCGACCCGTATCAGTAAACAGGTATCCTCATCACCAGACGGTTTTGGTCGTTGAGGTTGCTTCCAGTCATGCAGTCCACTGGATGGCGCCGGAAGATGCCGATGAAAGCATCCTGCTCAACTTCGGCTCGGGCAATAAATCAGCACACATCGGAGTTGTGGGCGCCGGATTCGTCGATGGAACGGTCCGAATTCTTTCCGTCGATTTGGATTCCCATGTTCGGCGTGCGCTGATCTCGGCTAGTGGAAGCGACGAAATCAGCGAGAAGGATTTCTAGGCCCGCTCCGTTGAACTACACGATAGAGCTCATACCCCACTAACGGCAGCAGCCAGCTGATCCATGCTGAGACCTGATAAATCCACGGCCAGTCGACGTTCGCCAAGGTTGCTGCTCCGCCAATGAACCGGAGGACGACGGCCGAACAGAGCAGAGCAAAACAGCGTTCCATCCAGATTTGATGAGCTTGAAAACGTCTCTGCAAGGCGGCTCGCCAGCCCAATGCAACGCTCAACCCGGTCACGATCGATAGCGTGCCGAAGCCAAGACCTGCCACAAGTCCGGACTCCGCGTAGCGTGACATCCAGAGCCCACTGGGTGCGACCATTAGAAGAACATTGGCCGTCTGAATGCGTCCCAGAATGCGATGCCATTTCGGAAAACGCAGACGAGCACTCTTGCTGAGCAGAACCAGTCCCAGCATGAGCGACAGAGGTCCCGACGTCACATGAACGTAAAATGCCCACTGATAGCTTCCGAAGAAATAGGGATCGCGATCGATCAGAAAGCCTCGATCAAAATTCGGTGGCATGTAATCACGGTAGCTGAGCAATACGGCTGCGATGATCTTGATGATCAGCAGCGTTGTGAGCAGCTTCAGCGATGTTTGAAGAGCATCCATGAGGCTGCTGTTTAAGGGATGAAGGCAGACGGTTGCGAGTTGCGAACAGATGAGGACGGCGGAGATTATGATTAAGAGTAAGATGAATATTAGGATTGTTCCATTGACCTTGTGAGAGGAACAGTTTGAGAAAGGCTGAGGGGTCGCAGTGAGATGCGAAAGATCTGCCCGGCTGTAGGTCCTTTCTGCCGGAAAGGACTTCGCGACTTGTCGCGACTGTGATTGCATTGTGTGCTGATCTTGTCGGACCGCGTTTGGTTCATGGGTGTCGCGCACGAGTTCGCCTTCCGGCGAAAATCCTTCCCGGCAGGCAGGACCTACATAAGCCATATGTTGTCGGTTTTCTTTCCGGGCTGAGGAAGTCATACTTGGTCTCACAGATTCGTCGACGTGATTGATCCCCCCAGCGACGATTCTTCCCACCTCAACTCTCCCCCCGCTTTTTTGCTCTCCATTCTGCCCTCAGGAGCATCTCATGGTTTCTGCTCGACGCGCGTTTTTGAAGAAGTCGGCTGGTATGGCCGGGTTATTGGCGTTCTCTGGATTTAGCCGCAGCACCCTTCGCGCGGTTGGCGCGGTGGCGGCTGAAAAGCATTTTGAGATCACGGATATCAAACGCACCACGGTCAAGCTGGAGTTTCGCCCAACTCCGCGCCGCAATATGGATCGCGAGATTCCCCATTGGCGTTATTCGGAGATCTGCGATGTGACTCTGAAATGCGGTGTGACTGGAACCGGCGAGACACTGCTGTTTTATACCTGGGGAGCAACTCCGGATGAGGCGATTCCACGCGTGATCGGTCGCAGTGCAATCGACGTCATGTGGGACGATACTTTGGGAGCAGGTCTGCAGATGGCGTTGTTTGACGCCGTTGGCCGTGCCGCTGAAGTTCCGGTGCATTCGCTGCTTGGTAATAAGGTCCATGACACAACGCCTTTGTCGTGGTGGAACATCGACACGTCGGCCGCTGACATGGTCTCCGAATGCAAAGAAGCGATGCGACTGGGATATATGTCTTACAAAACCAAAGGTCGTCCTTGGTTCGATGTGTTTCAGCAGGTCGACGAAGCCTGCAAAGTTGTGCCACCTGAGTTCAAAATCGACATGGACTTCAATGATACTTTGCGAACAGCCGAACAGGGGCTTCCAATTCTGGAACGGCTTGGCAAGTATCCGCAGGTCGATATCTTCGAAGGCCCGATTCCTCAGGAAGATGTCGATGGCAATCGCATGATCACTAACAATACGCATGTGAAAGTCGCAATTCATTATGGAACTCCCGATCCCGAAACCTGCGCGCAGACTCGATGTTGTGACGGCTTTGTTGCCGGAGGTGGTGCGACGAAATTGATGCGAACGGGACGGTTCTGTGAGGAGACTCGATTCCCGTTGTGGCTGCAGCTGGTTGGCAGCGGATTGACGGCTGCTCATTCGCTGCACTTCGGAGGTGTACTCAAACAGGCGATCTGGCCGGCTGTGAATTGTCATCAGTTGTATGAGACCGATATGCTTGTGGAACCCATTCTGCTGAAGAATGGTCACGCTGTTGTTCCCGATCGTCCGGGTCTGGGATATGAGATCAATCGCGATACGGTAGCAAAACTCAAGATTGACAAGCCAGCAGAACGGCCGGAGCCTGAACGTCTGATCGAAACGACATGGGCCGACGGCAAAAGGATGTATACCGCCAACAATGGAAAAGTGAACTTTATGTTATCAGCGGCCAATGCGGATCGCTATCCGTACTTTGCGCCGGGTGCGGACACTCGATTGGTGCCCGACGATGGAACACCGAGGTGGCGAGAGCTCTACGATCGCGCGAGAAAAGAAGGGCCGATTGAAGGTTAACGCAAAAGAACGTTCCAATATTTCGCGGCCCGTGGCGAATGACGTTCCTTGCACGCTTTTTGGGTGCAGGGGGATCGCGAAAAGGTTTTAATCTTTGTGTTGGAAAGCAGGCTGATGAAAAAGTTTACGTTGTCATTGATGGCTGTAGTTTGTCTGATCCCGGCAGCAGGCTTTTGTCAGGAAGAGACGACGCCGGCACCGGCGGCGACGGAACAGGTTCCAAGTGCAGCAGAAACAACTCCGACGGAAACCGCAGAGTCTGACACAGCTCCAGGCAGCGACGAGAAGAAGCCTGATGTTGCCGAGAAAGCAAAGGAACTTGAAGCCGAGGTCGAAGCCAAGGTTGGTGAACTGGCTGAGAAGATTGATCAGAATGAGTCTGCAAAGAAAGCTTCGGAAGGTCTACTTGGGCCGATTTACAAGCTGGCTGAGTCTCTGAATTTCTCGTCGTTCCACTGGCTGGCGTTTGGCCTCATGTCGGCGGGAGTCGTCAGCTTTGCTCTGCAACTGGTCCTCGGGAAACTGGTCGTGCTGTTCAAGGGCAGCATCAATCTGCGAGAGATTATTTCTGATGCAATCGGTTTCGTGATCAGTACCGTTGGTCTGGTTCTGACAACTCAGGCGGCTGCTGAGAACTCAACCTTCACTCACAGCCCGGCGGCCGTTCTTTCTTCGGCCGCGTGTGGTGTTGTCCTCGGGTTTATGCTCTATCGCTGGGGGCAAATGCAGGAAGTGAATGCGGTGGCTGGGCAGCGAGCTGCTTTGTCACCAAAGAGCCAGATCAAGAGTTGATTGCTGAGGCGTCTGAAAATTTCGTTTACCGCCCAACCGAAGGCGCCGGCTTTAGTGTTGGCCGGCGCCTCCGGCTGGGCGGTAAACGATTAGATTAACACCTCGCTTGTGCCCTTACGCTCCAAAGAGCAACGCTCTACGTCTCAGTTCTCAACCGCCGTGTCGTAGCGAACTCCTTCAGGCACGGGAACGGGTACCGCGACGGTTGTTCCGAAGGCTCCTTCCGTCTTCGTCATGGAATCAACAGCAACGAAAGCTGTGAGTGCACTCATCAGGCTGTAATCCAGAGCGGTCCGACGTACAGACTGCTGGATTTGTTCGGCCTGATCGGGTGTTCGTGAAATCTGAGCCATCAGGTCGGCGATCTTCAGGCGAGCCCAGACGGCTCCGATGCCTTTGTGTTCCTTGTTGGCATCGCGAGTATCCAAGCCACGGAATATGACACAGGCTGCATTCCGGTGCGACCATTGACGGTCACTGTGCCGGGTTCTCCCGTGAATCGACCGGTGAGAACAACTGGACGGCCCACGATCAGATCGGGAACAATCTGTGGATACACATCGGTGACGTTCATGCTGCCCCAGTTGATGCTCAGATCGGTCATCGCGGGGTGGCTGATGCTTTCGTGGAACTGTTCCATAATCTGGACCGGGTCATCATTGAGACTCAGATAAGCCACGGCGCCTCGCCCCAACAGAGCCATGCGATCCATCAGATAGCGGTTGGGAGATTGACCAACTCCGAAACTGAAGATACGTGAGTCGCCAGTCTTCTGAGCGATGGCGTGCAGAATGTCGGCATCGTTGCCGATGTAGCCGTCGGTCATGAACGAGACGACTCGATAGCGACCTTCGTCATGAGGAAAGTCGAGTGCAGCTTTCAGGCCTTCGATCATTTCTGTGCCGCCACTTCCGTTTAACGATGCCAGATAGGCCAGTCCATTGCGGAGGTTCTCGGGCGTTGCGTTGATTGGAGCTGGCCCCAGTTGTGAGGCCGTATTGCTGAAATCAATGATCTGGAAAGTGTCTCGCGGGGTCAGCTTTTGCAACGCATGTGTCACGGCTGCGCGAGCCTGATCGAGCGGTCGACCATTCATGCTTCCGGAGCAGTCCAGCACGAAAACCATTTCCATCGGGCTTCGCTGCACCTGTTTCAGTTCCGCGGGCGGATACAACATCATCGTAAAGTATTGGCCATGATCATCCTTGTGAGTCATCATGGCGGTCTTAATCTGATCACCAGCGACTTTATATCTCAGCACAAAATCTTTGTTCGGGATGGAGTCCGAAGGAGACAGAGTAATCTGACGTTCGCTGTCGGAGCTTTCCTTGATATCGACCGAATGATTCACGCAGCGGACATTCTCAATGTTGACGCCCGCCTTGATGTTAAGGCTGACGGAGACATCGTGTCCCGATCGTTCGTTGGGAGCCAGGTACTGGACCTCCGTGTTCTGACCGCTGACGCCGTTACCGCCGCGAGCCACGGAGCCGATGCCGTCGGTTGTGGCAGGCGGGTTGTAGCGAGGACCGACGACCATCGGAAAGACAAACTCATAGGCCCCGTCGTCGTATCGCAGAGTATTGAAGTAGCGGATATTGATGTCGATCTGTTTGCCCGGTTCAATGTTCGCCAGCTTCTGAGTGAAGATGTTGGGGCGTTCTTCTGTCAGGAGCGATGCGACATGGCCCTGCGATCGAGCTTCGTTGTAGATCTTTTCGGCCTGTTCTCGTTCGCGAATGATGCCGCGGATTTTTCGTTCGCCGACCGTCATCACGAATTCGTTGACCGCCGCGTTTTCAGGTAATGGAAAGACGTAGACGGCTTCGATTTTTGAACTGTACGGATTCTGGAATTGCTGCGTCACGTCGACAGATGCGATGTAGCCGTCAATATTTCCAGTGACCGAAGTATGCTTGAGCGGTACAGGGACTTCTTTCTCGACGGCAGGCAATTTTGCCATCAGGCAACCACATCCCGGCCGATCTTCGGGAGGCTGCGGTGTGGATGTGAAACCTTTTGCGATCACCCACAGCTCTTCGCCAGGCATAAGATCAAATGTGACTCGGGCGATTGGACCTTGTACCTCTGCGGGGTGATCCCCGGATTGTAATGCATATTCAGCCAATGGCGCAGGCATTGCGTTCGCTGCCGGAGCCGCAGCGAAAGGTTCCATTTTGCTTTCCGAATAATAACTGGCGTCACCACTGACCGGGGCCGACGCTGCTGGCGCGTTTTCCGTGCTGCCGCTGCACCCCGCCTGTATCAGACAGCCGAGGGAGAAGAAAAGAACGCCAATCGCGTTCCATAAAGGTCGTGGAATATTCATCTTTGTGTCACTCCGGAATGATTGAGATCGCGACGTGATTATTTGAGATTTCAAATTTCAAATTTGAGATCGGAATTTGAGAGGCAAAGTGCCTCAGCCCTGAGCTTTGGCAATCGAAAGCTCTGCGGGGATGTTTCTTCCATCCGACGATGCGGATGTTGTCAGTTCGGTATGCCACAAGCGTTCGCCTGGTCCGGTAATCTGCAAATGGACTCGGGCGACTCGACTGCGACCGCTGGGAAGCTGATTATCAGAACCGGTGTTAAAAGCCCCGAGGATAACTCGATTGTTGTTCATGGCACGAGGGTCGTAGTACGGCGGTTCTTTAAACGCTGGATGTTCACCGCCTTCAATCCCCACAATTTCGACATCCTGTGTATGGCTGCGTAGTTCCAGTTGCCAGGCCGCCAAAGGCAAGTTGCCAGAGTCCAGAAAGACATCAATTGCTTCGAAACGTATGGAGTCCTTTGATGCATCCGCCGGGCCGGGAATCTCGACCTCATTGGTTTGCACAGGGACATTGGCTGAGCCTTGCTGTGGCTCCTGGGCCATTGCCAGGGCCATCAGGCATAGATCAAAAGCGATCAGCAACGCCCAGCAGAGCGGAATCTGTAAGGGGCGTGACTGACAAGATCGATAGAGTGATGGTTCTGAGGACATGGTGTTGGTCCTGTTTATTTGATTCAGTGCTGGTGCCTTGCCAACGTCCAATTTGTAGGTTGGACATTCTTGTCCGACATTCAATCGACGGGCAAGAATGCCCATCCTACGCCAATGCTGAGCCCTGACGTTCCACTACAGCGTGACAGCTCGTTGAGCAATCTCATTGACATCAGCCTGAGTCAGGCGTCCGTCTCCGTTGATGTCGAATTCCGGTTGATTTCGTCCGCTTTGGATTTCTCTGGCGATTGCGAAAGCATCCAGAATGTCGACTCGTCCGTTCCCATCAAGATCTCGTGCCACGCTTGCTGGTTGCTGAGGCTCCTGACGATTCAATACGAAGAGCAGCATGCAGGCGGCCGCCACGGAAGAGCCCATCACGGCAATTCGCCATCTCCACGTCGACCTGGCTCTCACAGGAATTGTCTGAACGAGATGCCGCCGAGCATCCGCAAGAATTGCTCGATCAATCGCCTCGGGAATTTCTGGAACGGGTCCATATCGGCTCTTCAACTCCGACGCAAGCTCCGACGGCAGCTCTGGAAGATCGTCTAGTTCTTCAGGATTCAACATGAATGGAACATCCCGGCTTTCAGGTTTGATTTGTAACGTTCGTGCAATTCTTCAAATTCTTGCGACGGCCTGCAATGACTCACGGATGATTCGTTTTCGGAGAAGAAAAGTGATCAGGCCTCCGATCAACAGCATTGGCCAAATGGCAGCCAATGCCAACACGATTTCGACGAGGCCTCGCCAGCCAGTGGCGAGGTTACCAAAAAACCGATGAGAAAAGTCAGTTGTTGCTGCGCGAGGTTCATAGAAAGTGATTCGCAATGTGCTGAAACTTTCTCGATCCTGCAGCAGCCGCAGATGACCTTCGGTGGATTCAATCTCAGTGCGAAGCTTGTCGATTTGTTGTTCGATCTTCAGCACATCTTCAACCGTGTTGGCTTGTTTCAGGAGTTCGCGATAACGATTCTCGGTCTCTTTGCGGGCACGCAGACGAGCTTCGGTGTCGACGAATTGCTCCGTTACATCGATCGCCTGAATGTTACGAACATCAAATCTCTGAACGCCTCGTGACACGTCTTCCAGCAGGCCTGCAAAATTCGCCGGGGGAACTCGAATCACCATCAACTGTTCCACATGCTGATCCAGTTGATGCGAACTTCGGTGTTCGCTGTCGTCGGAGAGATAGCCCTTGTGAGTCTCTACAAAGGCCAGAATCTCCTGCCGAGTTTTTACTCGGTCGGCTGTCTCAAATCGCAGTTCACCTTCCCGAATAATGTGCTGCGGCATCTTGATTTGTGGGGCTGCGTCTTCGGCAGCTTTTGAGTCATCGATTGAAGCAAAGCCTTCGTTCTGAAGAGGCGCCACAATTGACATTGAAGAGCTATCGTGACTTTCCGGAGCAGCCCGGCCAGCACAGCCGCAGATTGCCAAACTGGCCATGGCCAGCGTGAAGGTCTTCATGATCAACGTCCGGGAATATGGTGACATGGTCAATCTTCCGAAAGCCGATTGGCGGGTCTAAAGTCGATTCTTCGGATTCACGAACTGTTAAGTGAGTGACCTCTCAAATTGGTTCAAAGAATCCGACAGAACTTTTGGAGGTGGTTTTTTCCAATGATTTCCTGTGGAAATCGAATCCGGCTAACGTACTCCCGCACATTGTCGGCTGCGTATCGTGCGACGGCGGACGTTGGCTACTGGAATCCGGAACTCAACTGTTCATGGCACCGGCACCGATCGACAATCGAACCGATCAAGAGTTGGTCGCTGCTGTCAACGCAGACGATGCGGGAGCGTTTGAGGTTCTGTATTTTCGTCATCGTGACTGGACCATGCGGCTGGCCCTGCGATTCACCGGACACCACGATGATGCGTTGGATGTGCTGCAGGAAACCTTCGGCTACTTTGCTCGCAAGTTCCCCGGCTTTGAACTGACCGCCGCGCTGACGACGTTTCTGTATCCGGCCGTGCGAAATTTTTCGATCGCCGCTCGAAAGAAACGACAACGCTCCAGTGGTGGAGATGACCAGTTGCCGCTGATCGCTGAGCCGCAGGCCGCCACGGGATCTGACCGCAGTGATATGGAACAGTCGATGGCTTCTTTATCCGATGCCCATCGAGAAATCCTGCTGATGCGTTTCGTCGATGATATGACTCAACCAGAGATTGCGGCCGCTCTTGATTTGCCGCTGGGCACGGTCAAGTCACGATTGCACCATGCGATTCTTGCTGCTCGGCAGTTACCGGGGATGATGGACGCTGGTTGATCGGGCAAAAAAGCCATAGGTCCTATACGACTTATAAGTCCCATATGGTCAACCAGCCAATCAACCACAAAGCATCACTGCGCAGCCGGTGCCGCTGGATCCGCCGCCGCTGCTGGTGCTTCAGGTGCAACAGCGGTAAGCCAAAGCTGGCTAACGATGGTCCGGTCGGCCAAAGAAAGAGTCGCAGGCTTTTGAAGTTTTGTGTCAACAGATTCGGCGATGATTTTGATTGCACCTGAGAACGATGCTTTCGCCGTGCCGGAGATTTTGATTGTTACAGCCTTGGATGAGTCACCCTCTTTTGCTGACTGAGGGCACTCTGCCGTCAATCCTTCCGGAAGTCCTTCGATTTTGAAATCGATCGCTTCGGCAAAGCCATTGCGTCGAACGATTGTCAGAGGAATCTCCAATGGCTTGTCGGCTGGCACCGTGAATGCAGTCGTCTTTAACTCGACGTCAAAAGACGGCTTCGTTTCTTCGCATCGCAGCACATAGAAGAATCGCTCACTGATATGCTGGTATCGATCACTCACGACGATTCGATACTGACCATCGGCAGGAATTGAAAACGTTAGTTCCGCGTCGGGGTTTTCTCCGTTGATATCATCCGCTTCTTTCAACTGCTTGCCGTCCTTGTCCTGAATGTAAAGCACTGGGTCCAGTTGTGAGCCGTACCTTCGAGCCTGCACGGAAAAGCTTAGCTGTTGCGATTTTGTGGCATTGATCAGATAAGTGTCGGTCCCTTCCGGAGCAATCATCCCGCTGACGGCAACGGGCAATGAGAGTGTTCGCTCGGCAGGCAACTGCGATTCAACAACCACTGGGATGTCAGATGCTGGCACCGAGTACGGAAGTGCCAGGCCGAGGTCCATCGTGTTTGATCCTGCAGGCAATGCCGCGGTCGGAGTTGCAATGTTCCAGCCGTGTACGTTCAGGGTGACTTCACCGTCGCCAGGCGGTTTTACAACCGGCGTCGTATGCTCCACAACAGGCTGAGTCGTCAGCGTCAGCCGATAGACATAGTCTGCACCTCCGGCAAATGCGATGGTGCTGTTTGGGGCCGATGGAAATGCAAAGGCTCGCACATACCACGTTCCATCAGACGGCGCTGTGAAAGTTAAACGCGGATCGAGGCTGGTGTCGTCATTGTTTTGAGCCAGCACCGTCCCGCGAGCATTGGAAATCTGAAGCACTGCGTCCATTGGAGAGTTGAGAATGTCATTTCCAAGGAACGCGGCCACCAATGTCTGACCTTTCGTGAGTGAAACAGCAAACGTATCAACGTCTCGCCCCTTTTCGAAGGCCGCGTTGATCGTGACCGAGGGCAAAGCGGCCGGTTGAGCTTCCGCGATCTTGTTGTTTGGTTCCGTCTCGGTCACCTCCGGAATCAATCCAACGACGAACGGCTTGAGTTCTGTCGCACCGGAAGGATTACTGTAGCGAAGCCAGTGCATGCCACCTCGAGCCGTGGGAGCAATCGTGATGGTGGCTGTATCGCGTTTTTCGCCGAGTACCCACGTGATGCTGTCTGTTTCTGAATGCAGCTTGACGTCGCCATCACCAGCCTTGCCTGTCAGCTTGACTTCGAACGAAGTACCTCGCTGGCCACCCGGCGGAAACAATCGATCGATGGCCGGCGGCTCACCGGCCACCAGTACCGAATCGCTGAGAAGGAACATCGAAGAAAGCAGCACCGTGCGAAAATGGAAGGATCTTGAGGCGGGCATGTTATTGGCAATCCGAAGTGATACGCCCGACCTCAATAACGAGGTCGGTGAAGTCGGCGAGATCTCGGGAGTCGAATCGATAAACGGCGGGGCTGAAATGATACTCGCGAAGCACTCGAGATACGATGAATACTTGAAAATCCGGCATCACTCTCTGGAATTGGTAATGGTGCTCAAGGCTGTCGTCAGGGCGAATTTTTTCGACTGGGACCATAAAAAATTCAGCGACGGCTGCACGCACAGAGACAGCCAGTTGGGTACTCATCACCTCATACCCGGCGGAAAATGTGCGTTCATCCATGTCAGGTCTGTTTTCAAGATGCTGACGCACGAGGCACTTCTGAGTACTTAGCTTCTGAAGGTCGCGAATCGCGAGGGCAATTGTGGCGACAAAGGCCAGACCACCAATAGCCACGGACTGCATCAATGGCGAAATATGTTGATTGTCGACGAAACTGGCCCTAATCCGGCCGAGCATCGCAAAAACAATCGCAACGGTCAGGGCCAGCTTCAGAATCCGTGTCGCATTCATGAACGCCAATTTCAGAATCCCTGCGTGCATTGGATGTACTCCAGATGGTTTATCGGTGAGGCGACTCTGCAGTCTGCTGCGACGATCAGGGCTGTTCGGACGATTGTTCCGATTCTGACGACTTAAAGATCGAACGCAACAGTGACTGTTTCAAACCTGCATCAGATACATGTGGTAGGTTCAGAGTGCGGTGATGCGTTCGTCGTCAGATTTCTGATGGCCCGTTTGTCAGTGAGCCACGAATGATCCGAGTTCAGGGACTCTTCAAAGAATTCGACGACCCCAGAAGCGGAGTTTTCCGCGCGCTGGACAATGTGTCGTTTGAAGTGCGTCCGGGAGAAATCTACGGACTGCTGGGTCCCAATGGGGCCGGAAAGACGACCTGCCTGCGAATTCTGAGCACTGTTCTTCGACCGACTCGCGGTCTTGCAGAAGTCGACGGAATCAATGTCGTTCGCAACCCGGAAGGGGTTCGCTCCCGCATTGGCTTTATGTCCTGCAACACGGGCATTTATGATCGGATGACGGCCTGGGAAATGGTCGAGTACTACGGTCGACTCTACGGAATCCCGGAAGAGAAACTGCAGGCCCGCATCACGGAGATCTTCAACGTCCTGCAGATGAATGACATTCGCGATCGGCTGGGCGGCAAGATGTCGACCGGAATGAAACAAAAGGTTTCGATCGCTCGCACGATTGTTCACGATCCGCCGGTCATCATCTTTGATGAACCCACCTCAGGGCTGGATGTTCTGGTCGCGCGGGCCGTGTTGCAGGCCGTGGCGTCGCTGCGTGATCAGGGCAAGTGCATTATTTTCTCGACGCACATCATGCGTGAAGTTGAGAAGCTCTGTAATCGTATCGGGATCATCCATCGCGGAAAGATTCTGGCGGAAGGGACGCTTCCGGAGTTGGCCGACAAATACCAGCAGCCTGACGTCGAAGAGTTGTTCTTTGACCTGATTCAGCGTCGTGAAGAAGAGGTTCGAACTTCCGGAACACATTCGGAAGCCTGAGGATTTTGATGAGCTGGAAAAACATCAGACTTGTCTTTCTCCGCGAAGTGCGAGATCAGCTTCGAGATCGACGTACGCTGTTTATGATTACCATTCTGCCGGTGCTGCTGTACCCAATGCTGGGTCTGGGTATCGTCGAAATGATGCTCACCTTCAGCGAACAACCGCGCGTCGTCGTCATGCTGAATGCGGATGATTTGCCGACGTCCCCTGCTCTGCTTGATGAGGCTGGAATCAGCAAGGAATGGTTTGAGGATGGCGAAGCAGAAACCTCCAAACTACGAGTGCTCGCGGAACGAACGGCGGCCGCTGGTGATGAAGAAAAGTCACGTCGAAGACCTCGCCGCGGTGAGAAAACGGACAAGGAACTACTGACCGTCGCTCATCAGCTTGCCGAGAAGCTTGAGCGACTGCACGGGCTGCGTCCGGAAGACGCTGCATCGGCGAATTCAGATGCTGCTGCTCAATCGAACAGGGATACATCGTCTGAATCGAACGCTGGTTCCACAATATCTTCTGCTGACGAAAAAGCGGAGGCTACAAATGCAAAGGCAGAAGCTGCATCGACAGAAGCGAAGCTGACGGCTGCTCAGGACGATATTAGTCAGCAGTTCGGGACCAGCGGATTTCAGGTTCTGGTAATTATTCCCAAAGGCTATCGAGCTGCGATGGAAGCCATGCAGCGGGAGATCCAGACGTCCGCGTCGCCGACGGCCGATGCCGACGCGAAGACTGTTGCGACTCGAGTCCCACCTGTGCTCGTTGTTCGCAACAGCGCGGATGACAAGTCGATGGTGGCGTTTGGACGAGTCCAGAAGGCTCTCCAATCCTGGGAAGACGCCGTACGAAAATTCAGTTTTGAGCAGGCCGGCTTGCCGAAAGAGCTCCAGCACCCGGCAAGACTCGCCTGGATTGAAGTGGCTCGTGAAGAACAGGTGGCGGCCAGTGTATGGAGCAAAATGTTTCCCGCTTTGCTGGTCATCATGGCGTTGACCGGAGCGTTCTATCCGGCGATTGACCTCGGAGCCGGCGAAAAAGAACGCGGCACGATGGAGACGTTGCTGATCAGTCCAGCGAAGCGAGTTGAACTGGTGCTGGGCAAGTTTGCCACAATCATGCTGTTTAGTACCGCGACAGCGTTGTTGAATCTGCTGAGTATGGGACTGACCGGGCAACAGATGTCAGCGGTCATGAGTGATGGAATGGCCAATCGAGTCAGTCTGGATTTTCCAGGCCTCGCACCATTGGCCTGGCTGGTAATTCTCCTGCTGCCATTGTCTGCACTCTTCAGTGCGTTGTGTCTGGCTCTGGCGACTTTTGCGAGATCAACAAAAGAAGGTCAGTACTATCTGACACCGTTGCTGATGGTCGTGATGGGACTGACGATGTTCTGTCTGTCGCCCGCCGTTGAGATGACTCCGCTGTACAGCGTGATTCCTGTCGTCAACGTGGCGCTGTTGCTGAAGGGGCTGCTGCTGAATTCGGCGAGTTCCGGCAATCTGGTCGTGTATGCGGTGCCGGTTTTGATTTCGAGTATCGGCTACAGCATGCTGGCGTTGTGGTGGGCGATCGAACTTTACAACAGCGAAGATGTGTTGTTCCGTGAAGCCGAGAAGTTTGATATCCGGATGTGGTTCCGACAGCTTTTGCGAACAAAAGATGCGGTCCCTGCTCTGCCTGAAGCGGGCTTCTGCTTCATCCTGATTCTGATGCTGCAGTTTGTCGCGATGACTTACATGAAGCCGGATCTCACCAGCGGAGATCCGGGCCTCTCGATGATGCGGTTGATCGTAATTCAGCAGTTAACGATGATCGCCTGCCCGGCGGTCTTCATGGGCGTGCTGCTCACGACAAGTTTGCGAGCCACATTTCGTCTGCGTATGCCCTCTCTGACCGCCATGGCGCTGGGTGTTGGTCTTGCATTTGTTGCTCATCCGTTGAGCGTTGAATTGAGCCAGTTTCTGGTTGAGCATCAGGTCTTTCCGGAACTTCCTGAGTCAGCTCGACAGGTTATGAGCCTGATGAAGACTGGAGATAAGCCGACGTGGCTGCTTCTGCGTGTGTTCGCGGTACCTCCCGCGATTTGCGAAGAGCTGGCATTCCGTGGATTTATTCTCAGCGGGCTGGCTCGCGGCGGGCGTCTCGCGATCGCGATTGGTATTTCCAGCATGATGTTCGGAATCATTCATATGATTCCGCAGCAGGCGTTCAACGCGGCCCTGCTGGGGCTCGTGTTGGGCTTGTTGGCGATTTACAGTCGCAGCCTGTTCCCGGCCATGGCCTTCCATTTCTGCAACAATGCGATCGCCACATTTCATGCAGGAGAAGGCGGAAGAATTGTTGCCGACGGGGTGTTCTTTTCACGCGATCCGGATGGCTTCCTGCGATATGAAGCACCGCTGCTGATTCTGTGCGCGCTCGCCGGAATCCTGATGATTATGCACATGATTAAAGTCGTGATCCGAGATCAGGATGCGAAGCGTCGAGGACTCGTGCCGGACTTTCGTGAGGTTGCAGACGGCGACGAGGTTGTTGCGTAGGCCCCGATGGGCGGAACGGTGTCACGAGCATCTGCTTCAATCGTTGACCGCCCAGCCGCAGGCACCGGCCAAAGCAACAGCCAGCGCCTCTGGCTGGGCGGTAAACAGGAGCTGGCAGAATGTGACCAGGTCGGAACCCCATCACCCGTGGCTAGCGCCGGTCGGCTCATTTATCAAATCGCAGGTTATGGAACGACGCGCTGCGAACAGGGGCAGGGATGACTTCCGGTGCGACGCTTTCGGCGGGAGCTTCTGAGATTGGCTCCGGGATTCCTCGCTGACGATTCAACTGAGCGATCTCCCGCTGGATCTCCATCCGTCTGGATTCTGCAGCGGCAAACGAAGGATCTGCACTGACGGCTTCGTCAAAGAGCTGTTCGCAATTGCGGAGTGAGTTTTCATAGACAATCATCGCGACCTGATATTTCGCCGTAGCTTCATCCACTGCCTGTTCAAAGTGGGGCAACGCTTCTTCCGGTCGTCCGCACCGAGCCAACGCCTGACCCAAAGCGTAATGGATGTTTCTGTCTGAAGGATTGGCAGTAGTGGCCACTTCCAGAATCTGCACCGCTTCTTCCCACTGATCGCGCGAGGCGTAGATTTTGGAAAGATGAACGGCAAGATGCGGCTGATCGGCGGCTAGTCGAATCACCTGCGACAACTGATCGTGCGAGGCAACACCGACTGTCGCAGAATTTAGAGGAGTCGACTCCGCCAGCCGTGGCATTTTGTCGAACGTTCGCACTCGGCTCAGTTCTCGAGCGGTTTGCGCTACGATCAGGCAGTTAGGCACTTTGTTTTTCAATTGGCGTACGCCATTCTCTGTCACGCCCGTATTGATGACGCTGAGTCCCTTGAGTTCTTTCAAGGTCTGCAGATGAATCAATCCGGCGTCTGTGATCTTTGTGTTGTTTAGCGAGAGGTAGCGCAGCTTTTCCCAGCGATCAGCCCCCGCCAGACCTTCATCGGTAATCTCAGTGTTTGAGGCATCGAGCAGAATGAGTTCCGATGCCCCCGCCAACGATCGCAGACCTTCGTCCGTAATCTTCGTTCCCTTTAACTTAAGCGATCGCAGTTTCGGAAGGCTAAGCAAACCGGCGATAGCGGAGTCATGAATCTCTGTGCCTGTCAGGTCGAGTTCACTGACTTCCGGAAATGCTCCTACCGTGAGCAAGAGCGAATCTGTGATACTGCTGAATGAAAGGTCGATCTCGACGATCGATCCTGTTTCGTTCGGTTTGAGTTTTCCGCCGGACCGACGAAATGCTTCGACAACTTCTTCTTCTGAGAGTTGCTCGGTTTCCGGGATTGCGGGTTCCTGTTGTGAATCCGGCATTTGGATGTCGGCGGCTGGCGGAAAAGAACTCGCAGGATCATGAAACTCTGAATCGTGAGGCCTGATCTTAGCTTCAGCACTCGTCAGTGCCCCCGAGTCAGCTTCAGTACTCGTCGATTGTCGTTCACTGCGTGGCGATGTTTCAGCCACATGAGACGCGGGGAAACCAAATCGCGAGGATCGGGGCATTTCGCGGAAAGTCGACCGACAGCCTGCAAGACTGCTCACCAGCAACAGCGTCCACAGCAGTGGAGTTGAGCGAAGTCGAATCGCGGAAATGTAAAGACCGGGCAAAGGCATCCGTGCAAATCTTTCAGGATCGTCCATGATCGTGGGCTGGCAATCACTGCGCAGACGAAGCTTTCTTCGGTCGCTTTGGTTTCAGTCACACAGACTCATGGGATGGCACAGGGAGATTCTTTGTCCATTGTGGACATCGCTCTCTTTATGGCGGACGTACGGTTCTGGACAGATCCGCGGTTTGGTCTGATTTGATAGGGTCTACCGCCTGAATTTGAGACGTATGACTCTTCATTTCAATCGCTACAGCCCGCACAGGTTAATACCCACCCCAGGCCTGATGAAATTCGGCAACAACCTGTTCCGACAGGGCAACAAATGCGGGCTATTTTTGCACGGGTTGAAATCTATCACTGTCCTTTTATTCAGCGGTTCATCAGACGATCGTTTCGTGATTCGCTTCGCAAATTCTCAAAATAATGTTGGCAAACCGAAATCTATCAGCGTCGATCGTTCTGCGGACCAGAGTCATGTGGCTTGCCACGGCTTTGTTGTTGGCGAACACCGACCGTTTATGGGGGCAGGATGCTATCGAGATTCCCACGCTGGTTTTCTCCATCGATGAGAACAGTGAAGCGGGGACGGAAGTTGGTGCGTTGGCGGAACTCTATCCGGAACTCAATCATTTTCGCTTTTCGAATCGATCTCGATCCACGCTGTTTCACGTTCATCCGGACACGGGTGTGATTTCGATCAGGGACGGAGCAAAGCTGGATTTTGAAAAGCGATCAACCATTACATTGACGATCGTCGCTGATATTCGCGAAGAGCAGAATGACCCCTACCTTGCAGAGTTTGCAGAATCTTTGCGCGACGAGGGTTTTTCATCCAGAACTTTATCCCGACTGATTCCGCTGGTGCAACGCATCCAGGTTCAGGTGTTGGTCCGCGATGTTCAGGACGCTGAAGAAGTCCCGGTCTCCGGCAACGTGAGCGCGCTGGAAGTGCCTGCTGTCGTTGATGGGTCAGCGGTCAATCCTTCTATTGACGCTTCGATGACCGAGAGCAGTTCGACAGCATCTGTGAGGCAGGAGCCGGTGACGCTGGACATTCAAAAGCCCGCGACGGACTTATCTTCGACGGACTTATCTTCGACGGACTTATCTGTGCCCGGGCCGCCGATTGTGACTCCTGAATCGAAGGTTAGTGTCGGGAACAGGCCGACTCGGGAAGAAGAGGGTTCCGGTGTCCCGGATGTTTCGATGGCAGCAGAGGAAATCGTTACTTCATCGGAATCTGAGGTGCCGATGCCTGCCGATGTGCCGACGCCTTCCGATGTGCCTCCAATACTTCCGGAGCCTTCCGATGCGAATCGTAAAACGCTGGTTCTGTCAGGATCGTCGGGCCAGTCTGCTCTCCAATTAAACGCGGCGACTGCTGACGGCAGCGGAAAACTCGATCCGAAATCTCCAAAGTCTGGTGCAGATCAGGCCACAACGAATGCTGAAGGCGAAGCGGCGGAAGTTGTCGCACAACTGCAGAAAACATTTCTCCTGCGAAGCCTGGTGAGCCTGATCATCGCTTTGGGAGCAGCCTATGTGTTGCGTCATCGCTGGAAGATTTTCAGGAAATCGTTGCCACAGCCTCATGACGAAAACGTCACGGAGCAGAAGGCGGAGGTGGAGCAGGAAGTCGCTGCGATAGAGACATCTCCAGAGGACCAGGCGGAGTTGAAGGCTGCTGATGAATTTGTGACGGAGCCGATTCTGGACGAAGTGTTCCCTCAGATCGAGCAGACGCCGAAGTCCGTCATCGCGTACAGCGACGAAGAGGAGACTGGTGTTTCGTTTGATCCGGAATCGCTGATTGATGACGATTACTTTAATGACGCAGACGACTTGCAATCACTGAAGGCGAAGAATGCCGAGTTGGGTGATCGGCTGGAAAAGCTGGCTGGCTCTGTCGAGTCTGCCCCGCAGGATCGCCTGCCAACCGATGATCGCGAGACCGGGGCAGAGACATCGTTCGGTCGATCGACAGTTGCCCGAACTGAAGAGCGTTCGTTGGCCGCCGTGGAGTTCTCCCGCGATCAGCCTGGTGAGTTCGCTGATGGATCAAGGCGGGCCGATGGTTCTGAGTTCGCTCGTAGCCGTGCTCCACATTCGACTTATCATGAGGAGACTTCATCGCCAACGGAACCTCGCTGGAACTCAGACTGGCCCGGTTATGCAGAAGAGAAACCGGACATTCCAGGTCCAGCGCCACAGACCGAAAAGATTGTGGCAGTCGCTGCAGATTCAAAGTCCGTTGAGGATTCCGAGGAAACCGATGACAAGATTGCCAGTCTGCGGAATGAGCTGGCGGATTTGTTTGCGATCCAGAAGAAGGCTCAAGCCGCAGAAGCCAAAGGAAGCGTTGCCGTTGAGTCAGTGGCTCAGGAAGCTGCAGACACCAGAGAGGGCACGAGTAAACCAGAGGCCTGTCCGGAAGAAACACATCTGGAGTCCGTTGCTCAGTATCTGAGTCAGTTGCTGGAAAGGTCAAAGAAGGACGAAGCGGCGGACGCGATTTTTGTCGACCGCAGAAAAACTGGTGAGAAATCGCCCGGGAAATGGGACGGTGCTGATCGTCGCGGCGGTCAGAAGGCCAAGGCTCCCGTAAAGTCTTACATAGAGTCTTACCTGAGCGAGCATGGTGGTGAGTTGTCTCATGACTCTGTCACGCAGACATCATCGGAGGCCTCTTTTGAAGAGTCGATACGTCCACAGGACCTGAAGCCACCCGTCGAACGACGTCCAGTGGATGTTCAGGCGATCCGCGAACACATGAACTCGTTTCGTAATGTTGCTTCAACTTCGCTGGAACATGCCCTGGCATCTCATCGCATTCGTCAGGCCAAAGGAAAAGTGGCGGGAAGAACTACGCTCGTTGCAGGACTCTCTGTGGTCTCGGTGCTGGCAATCGCAACCAACTCGGCCATGAAGATCTACTTCCCGTCGCTGGGCTGGCTCATGGGATTGATCGTTTGTCTGGCCATCGCTGAACTGATTCTGCGAGTGGAGGCCATTCGAAGACATCGCCGTGAACTTCGTTATCGAATTCTGGACCCCGCAAAAAAGGCCGGAGAACGAAATGATAAAGTCGATGTCGATGGGGTAGCCTCGGCTGAAGAGGCTGGTATGACATTGTCCTGATCAAGGATCGGGGCCGTCCCCGAAAACCAGCAACGAACATGCGTTTCGATGGCACCAGAGACCATCGAAACGCAGTGGGAAAAGGCAGTCATAAAAGGCAGGCGGACAAGAATGTCCCACCTGCATGACTTCAACTACTTCAGGAACTTCTCGATCGCATCAAGGCCTCGGGTCAGTGATTCCATCGATGCTGCAAAGCTCAGGCGAACATAACCCGGAGCACCGAACGCGTCGCCGCTGACGAGAGCCACGTGGGCTCGTTCCAAAAGCGCGGTGCAGAAGTCTGTCGCGTTATTGACGGGTTCACCAGCGCCGACTGGCTTGCCGAAGTAGCTGCTGACGTTGAAGAACACGTAGAAGGCTCCGCCAGGCTCAGCAAAGCTTAACCCCGGGATCGCTCGCAGACGGCCGGAAACATAGTCGCGTCGCTTTGCAAACTCCTTGCACATCTCGGCCACGCATTCCTGTGGCCCATTCAGAGCCGCCAGTGCTGCGTACTGAGAAACGCTGCATGGATTTGATGTCTGCTGACTCTGTAACTTGTTGATGGCACTGCTGACGTTTTCCGGAGCCAGCGTCCAGCCAATTCGCCAGCCGGTCATCGCGTAGGCTTTGCTGACGCCGTTGACGATCACGGTTCGCTTCTTCACTTCTTCGCCAAACGAAGCAAATGAACGGAAGGTGTGACCGCTGTAAATCAGTTTGTCGTAGATCTCGTCGGAAAGAACGATGATATCCTTTTCAACGGCGACTTTGGCAAGACCTTCCAGCATGTCGACCGGATAGACTCCGCCGGTCGGATTGCTGGGGCTGTTCAGCATCATCAGGCGTGTCTTCGGAGTAATCGCCTTGCGGAACTGATCAGGGGAAAGACAGAAGCCGTCCTTCTCTTTGGTTTCCACCAGAACGGGCTTTGCACCGACAAGCTCCACCAGCGCGGAATAGCTGACCCAGTAGGGCGTTGGAATGATGACTTCATCGCCCGGTTCGCAGCAGGCCACGAGAACATTGTGCAGGCAGTGTTTGGCTCCGTTGGAGATCGTGACTTCTGAAGGCTTGTAGCTGACACCATGATCACGTTTGAACGCGTCACAGATCGCCTGCTTGAGTTCAGCAATCCCGGTCGCTGCTGTATAGCGAGTATGTCCGGCATCCATCGCAACTTTGGCGGCTTCGCGAATGTGCTGTGGTGTGATGAAGTCTGGTTCACCGACTGTGAACTCCAGCACGTCGATGCCTTTACTTCGCAGCTCACGCGCTTTAGCGGCGGCGGCCAGAGTTTCGGACGGCTTCAGGTTGTTCACAAGTGCGGAAGTGTGCATGGCAGTTCGGGGGGAAAGAGTGATAGAAATGAGCCTGCAGGCAGTCTGTTGAGTTGATTGTTGAACGGCAAGCCGGAGACAGAGTCGCTCGATTTTCCGTCCGCTTGCGGCTCACCGTTAACGAAATTGCTGATACGCAATGAAATCAACGCCCGGCAGGAACCAATCGCCGCGAAGAGTCTAGTCATGATGCGGACTATTCGAAAAATCGGCCTCCACTTGTTGTCGGATTTCTCAGAAATCTACCGGGAAATCCGCCTCGGCCGACCTCGTTGGGCGATTTTCCCAAGTCCGAAGGCTACGAATTCGCGCCAAACCATGATCTGGACACAGCATCTGACCGCAGGGATGGGTATCTTCCGCAGTTCTTCGACAATATCCAGTCGTCGTTTTTCCACAGACCTCCATCTTTGATCCACTGCCGTGCAGATCGCCGAAATCTTTGAATCTATCCAGGGTGAAGGACCGTGGGCCGGAACACAATCGTTGTTCATTCGGACATCCGGTTGCAACCTGCGTTGCTGGTTTTGCGACACACCGTACACGTCGTGGAAGCCGGAAGGCACTGCCTGGTCATTGGATCAACTAGCTCGGAGGATCGTTGAATGTCAGGCCCCGGATGTCGTTTTGACCGGCGGTGAGCCGATGCTGATTCCGGACCTGGTTTCGCTCACGAAGAAGTGTCATGAGCTGGGACGACGAGTCACCATCGAGACCGCCGGAACTGTCGATCAGCCGGTTGAATGCGATCTGATGGCGATCAGCCCAAAGCTCAGCAATTCCGTTCCTGACGATCCTCAGTGGCGTGATCGGCATGAGCAGACAAGATTTAAGCCCGATGTCATTCGAGCTTTGGTGTCTCGCTATCGCTGCATCCTCAAGTTTGTCATTGATCGTCCTGAGGATGTCGAAGAGGTCATTCGCTGGATGTCAGAGATTCCTGAAGCAGAGCCTGATATCGTGTGGCTGATGCCCCAGGCCAGAACCAGAGAGCAGTTGTCTGAGAAGTCCGATTGGCTGCGCAGCCTCGCGCGGCGACATGGTTTCAACTATTCTTCTCGGCTGCATATAGAGATGTTCGGCAACGTCCGCGGCACATAAGTCGCGTGATTGTCCCGTCTGTCACGACCCATCTGACAAGGCCGCAGCTTCAGTTTTGGGTTCTGATTTACCAGCCTGAACGCTTTAGCGTGCGGTTCATGACTTCATGAAATCGCGGGATTTCCTTCGTTAACCACGAGGGTGAGGCGGATTTCAGACAAATTCCGCCTCTAGGACGCTCTTGCGAGCCAGAAAAAGTTCATCAGCGGCAGTGTCAGAAATCTCAGCAACTGCTTGCCATTGCTCTTCGGGAAGCGGACAATTCGTCTCGACCTGCGGGGAGTCGTCAGGAGCTCCGGCAGTGTAAAACCAATTTGGCAGGGCCTGTGTGATGTATTCGATGACTCGATGGTCAATCATCCTTGTGCTGCTTCTGCCTGTGCTCAATTGGCATGCGAGTGAAGTTTGTGCCGACGAAGATTCGCTATTTCTGCAGATCGGAAAAATGATCGGCGGTGCGATTCGAGGCGAGGCGGAGCCCGAAGTTTTTGTACGAGAGATGCCAGCGGATGAGGCACGTCTTAAGCCTGGTGAGCAGGATCGACAGGACTTCCAGAAACGAATTCAGGCCTACAGTGATTCGGTTGAGGCTTGGGTTGGGTCCACGTGCGAAGCCTCTGACGAGCAGAGAGCTCGGCTGAGAGAGATCTTTTCTGTTCAAGTGGCCAGCGCCATTGAAGCGTTCGGCAAAGGTCAGGATCCTAATCAGCGGAACAAGCCATTCCCCAAAACGTTTGTGCTGCTGTTTACTCGCAAGGATGGAATAGCGGTCGAGTTCTCAGACGACGTCTTCAAAGCCTTGCGTAAAGATATCTTGACGCCGGAGCAGTCCGCGAAACTTCACCTCGCCCTGGCGGAGCGACAGACCTTTCAGCGGGATGCCTATATTCGTTTTCTGGTGTCGATGATCGATAAAGAACTCTACCTGAGTGCTGAGCAGCGTGACGCTCTGCAGGCACATTTGCAGGAGCGAAAGAAGTCGATTTCTCATACCATGTTTTCGTTTCAGCCGCAGAATTACTATTTGCCCTATGAGTCATTGGCAACGCTCCTTTCGAGTGTTCCTGGCAAGAGCATTTTGGATCCTCCACAGAAGAAGAGGCTGGCGGATCTGACCGGTACTGATCCAAACAACCAATCGATGGTTTTTCAGGCGGCCGATGGTGTCGAGGGCTGGTACAAGCAGATGCATCAGCTCGGGGCAAAGCAGCGGGATCTTTACCTGCGAGCCGCAGCGGTGCGCATCGCCTGGTATCAGAGAGAACTGCAGCTGTCTCCGGAGCAAGTCGATCACCTTACGCTTGCCAGCAAGGGCGCGGCGATTCGAGCGTTAGCCGACTGGAAAGAGAGCACCGAGCAGACATTTGAGCAGATGCAGCAACACATGGCTCAGGCCGGTGGCAATTTTGGATTCAGCTCAAGTGTCATCGACACCATGGCGATCGACAGCAACGAAATCTGGTCCGAGGCGCTGAAGACGATGACGGAAGGAACATCGAATGGCGGGATGATCGAACGAGCCGCCTCGCTGAAAGCGTCCAAAAGCGCAGCTCTGCTGGCTTTGTTTGATGAAGAATTATGGCTGACTCCGGACCAGCGCAAAGCATTAGTCTCGCAGTTTGAAAAATCGATCCCGGAAACCGAACAGTCTTTTCAATATCAGGACTACATCCGCGAAATCGTGTTGATGGCTCATCCGCTGTTTCTGACCAATGAAAAGAAACGCAATGAAGTTCTTACGCCGCCTCAACAGGAAGTGTGGAAGGTTATGCAATCCTTCTTTAACTACCAGAATCAGAACAATTATGTGCAGATCCAGTTGAGAAACAACAACGGCAACTTTGGGTTTCAGATTGGACATTAATAGCCGCTATCAAAATCAGATTTCGTAGGCCGGATCGAACAACGTGAGTTCCGGCGTCCCGGGAAATTGCCGGAACTCGCATCGCTCGGTCCGGCCTACACCCCTCAGAACATTGCTATCCTATTACCAGTTAGAACGTAACGAGAATCACTCGTGGAGCCAGTCTCCTCCGGACAACAGTAATCACAGACCATTGACAGGAAAACGATGTCTTCCACAACAACTGCCGCTTCGCCTCTTCAGTCCGATGATGTCGCCGCAATCGATGAATTGCGAGATGTCTACCGAAAGCTCAAGGCGGAGCTGTCTAAGATTATTGTGGGACAGGAACAGGTTATCGAACAGCTTTGCATCTGCTTGTTTGCTCGCGGGCATGCTCTGCTGATGGGTGTTCCCGGGCTGGCCAAAACGTTGCTGGTCAGTCGAGTGGCCGAGACGATGTCGCTGAGCTTCAGCCGTATTCAGTTCACTCCTGACCTGATGCCGATGGACATCACCGGAACAGACATCCTGCAGGAAACCTCTGATCGTCGTCGTGAGTTTGAATTCGTCAAAGGCCCCGTGTTTGCAAACATCGTGCTGGCCGACGAGATCAATCGTGCTCCTTCGAAGACTCAGGCCGCGATGCTGGAAGCGATGCAGGAACATCGTGTCACCGTGGTGGGACGGCCCTACCCTCTTGAACCGCCATTCTTTGTCCTGGCAACGCAGAATCCCGTGGAACAGGAAGGAACCTATCCCCTGCCCGAAGCGCAGCTGGACCGGTTTATGTTTCTGATTACGGTCGATTATCCGTCGCGATCAGAAGAGTTGGAGATTGCTCGTACTACGACGGGCGGCTCTGTTCCAAAGCTGGATCATATTCTTGACGCGGCCGCGGTGCTGAGATTCCAGGACCTTGTGCGACGTGTCCCGGTTCCTCAGCATATCTATGAATTCGCCGTCGACCTTGTCCGCAGGACTCGTCCGAAAACAAAAGAATCTCCGGACTGGCTGAAGCCGCTCGTTTCCTGGGGCGCGGGTCCGCGAGCTGTCCAGTATCTGATTCTGGGTGCCAAGTCACGGGCGGCGTTGACGGGAAGTTATATGGCTCGGCTGGAAGACATCATGGCTGTGGCGGAGCCCGTGTTGACTCATCGAGTTTTGACGACCTTCAACGCAGAATCAGAAGGCATCACCAGCAACGATATTATTTCACGACTGGTGGAAGAGTTGAACGCGGAGCAGGTTGGATAAATAGCAAGTAGTCCCGTCGACGGGACTTTTGCCTCCGTCTGCCTGACTTTCGGAACACGGTCTTCACTACAAGCTCGTCATATCATGCGAAACTTTGTTGATCCGAAAGTCGTTGCTCGCCTGCAGGGCTTGGCTCTGGATGCCAGAACTCCGATGATCGGCAGCGTCTCCGGACGCCATCGCAGCCCGACTCGCGGCTCCAGTCTGGAATTCTCCGAGTACCGCAAGTACGTCCCCGGTGACGATACGCGACGTCTGGACTGGCGTGCCTGGGGACGCAGCGATCGCTTTTATATTAAAGAGTACGAAGCCGACACAAACCTGCGATTATGTCTGGTCGTGGACGTCAGTGGGTCCATGAACTTCGGCCCAGATGGCAGTCGCGAAGAAGGCACAACCAAGCTGGACTATGCTCGCCGACTTGCCGGAACTTTAGCTTATCTCGCCTCCGGACAAGGTGACGCGGTTGGACTGTATTCCGCTGGCAAGACGTTTCAAAAAGAGATTCGCCCCAAACGCAGCGGCGCACATCTGAAGTTTGTCCTGGATGAGCTGGGAGATATGAAGGCGGAAGGCGAAACCGGACTTCCGGAAGCTCTGCATCAAGCGGCCGAACGGATTGCTCAGCGAGCGCTCGTTGTTGTGATTTCAGATCTGTTGATGGATCCCGCAACGCTCAAAGACGCGTTTCAGCATCTGCGATTTCGCAAGCACGATGTCGCCGTGTTTCATCTGGTGGAACGATCAGAGATTGACTTCCAGTTTGATCGTCCGATTCGTTTCGTGGATCTGGAAGGTGCCGGCCCGCTGCTCGTTGATCCAACAACAATCGCCAAACAGTATCGCCAGGCGGTTCAGAACTGGCTGGAACAATTACGAGTCGTCTTTCGTGACTCAGCCGTGGATTATCATCGAGTCGGCATCGAAGAAAACTATGCTGACGTCCTCGCCCGATTTTTGTTAGCCAGAAAAAGATGACCTTCCTTCAACCTTTCATCCTCTACGCCCTGCCGCTGATCGCGTTGCCGATTCTGATTCATTTGATCAATCAGAATCGACATAAGACGATTCCGTGGGCGGCCACCATGTTCCTGCTGCAGGCTAAGCGAATGGCGCGAGGCATGGCGAGATTGCGATATATTCTGATCATGCTGGCTCGCATGCTGGCTGTCGCGGGATTGCTCTTTGCTGTCAGCCGACCGATGGCCGGTGGATGGCTGGGGCTGACCACCAGCGGCGCGCCGGAACTGACGGTGGTGATTCTGGATCGTTCGGTCAGCATGGAAGAAGAGGATCCCAACACCAATCGGTCCAAGCGAGCCACCGCCGTGGAGAAACTCGCCAGTGTCTTTAAAGACCTGGGCCGGAATACTCGCATCGCCCTCTTCGACAGCGCGACGGGGCAGCGATTCGATCTGACTTCTCCGGAAGCTCTTACGGAACTGCCGGAAACCGCGCCGACCTCAACAAGTGCTGATATTCCTTCGTTGATGCAGGAGGCGACGCAGTACATTCTGGCCAACGAAGCTGGTCGTACCGACGTTTGGATCTGTTCGGATCTGCGACAGTCCGATTGGAATCCGGGCGGTGGACGCTGGGAGTCTGTTCGTGAACAGTTGCGTGATCGAGACGGCGTCAGAATCTATCTGCTGGCTTATCAGGATCTGGCTCCGGATAACCTTGCGATTTCCGTCAGCGGAGTTCATCGCCGTGAGACTGTTGACGGTGCTGAGCTGGTGATGGATTTGAAACTCACGCGAGCAGCAGCGACCAGCGATCCTGTGCGAGTTCCGGTGACTTTTGTTATCGGGGGAGCTCGTTCCACGATTGATCTGGAACTGACAGGGACTCAATTGGTTCGCAACGGCCATACGATTCCAATCGATCGCGAATCAAAACGCGGATGGGGACGAGTTGAGTTGCCTCGCGATGCCAATTCGTCCGACAACGTGTTTGATTTTGTCTATGCGGAACCCGCTGTGCAGAAGACCGTTATCGTGTCTGATGACACTGAAGTCGCGGAATTGTTGCGGCTCGCTGCGGCGACTCCCTCGGATCGAAGTCTGGTTTACGACGCGCAGATTGTTGCGGCCTCGCAGGCGGCTGTTATTGAATTCGACAAGACTGCGTTGATCCTTTGGCATGCGCCGTTGCCGACGGACGTCCTCGCAAAGCAACTGGAGTCATTTGTTGGCATGGGCGGATGTGTGATGTTCTTCCCGCCGGAAGTCCCATCGGACACAGCGTTCCTGGGAACTCGCTGGGGGCAGTGGCTGGAGCCTCAAGACGTCGACCATTTCGCAATTTCGCGATGGCGAACGGACACCGATCTGCTGGGGAATACTCTCAGCGGAACGCCGTTGCCCGTTGGCCAACTTGTGACCTATCGAAGTTGTGAAGTCGTGAATGAACAAGGCACCGCGCTGGCTCAGTTGGAAAAGGGACCGCCACTATTGTTGCGCGCTCCGACGGACCAGGGAGCGGTTTGGTTTTGCAGTACTCTGCCTACCACAGCCAGCTCAAATTTTGTCAGCAATGGAATCACGTTCTACGTCATGATTCAGCGCGCGGTCGCTCGAGGGGCCGCGGCTTTGGGTGAAGCGAGGCAGTATGACTGTGGAACGTTGCCTGCGGGAATAGCCGAGACGTGGAAGCCGCTGGATGAAGTTTCCGGACGAGTCCTGATGTCTCAAAGGACCATCAATAACGGACTGTATGAATCCGAAGAAGCGTCGTTTGCGCTCAACCGTCCGCTGACAGAAGATGCCGTTGAAATTGTGAGCGATGGAACTCTGGAACAGGTCTTAAACGGTCTGAATTATACTCGAATTGATGACAAGGCTGGCAGTGCGATGGCTCTGGCCAGTGAGATCTGGCGTACGTTTCTGGTGCTGATGATCTTCGCGCTGATGGCGGAAGCGTTGCTGTGTGTGCCGGAGAAACAGGTTTCTGCGGCCGCACCAAAAGTCAGCGCAGCGGCCAATGAAACACGAGCAGCAACGGCGGAACAAAAGACTTACGACTGGGGCAAACGTGCCATGATGAAAGAATCGACTCGACCATGACGTTTGTCTGGACTCCATTTACACTTTCGCTTTCCGTGATCGTTCTGATTGCTGCGGCTTTCTGCTGCCTGATCAGTTGGCGGCGGAGTGGATACACTCGGTCGATGCTTTGGCTGGAGATCCTGCGGTTTGTGTTGATCGCTCTGGTGGTGTTGACCTTGAATCAGCCTGAGTTTGTGCAGGTGATTAAGCCTCAGGAACAACCGACGCTTGTGATTTTGCATGACACATCCGGCAGCATGAAAACGCAGGACGTTGTTAATCCTCTTGCTCCTGCCGAGAAACCGAAGACACGAGAAGAGTCCGTTGCGCCGGTGATTCTGCCGGAACTCTGGAAGCCTGTTGAAGGCCGCATGAAAGTCGTATTTGAGCCGTTCTCTTCGCAACCTCCGACGGTCGAGAAAGGAACGGATCTCAACCAGGCTCTGCAGGCCGCGGCTGACAAACACGCCAATCTGCGAGGCATCGTGTTGTTGTCTGATGGCGACTGGAACATGGGGCAGGCTCCGAGTGCTGCGGCCTCCGCGCTTCGAGTAAAAAACGTGCCGGTGTTTTCGGTCGGTGTTGGCAGTGAAGAGCGATTACCGGACATGGAATTGGCGGCGTCTGATGCCCCGACGTTCGGGGTCGTGAATAAGTCGCTGCGTATTCCGTTTCGAGTTATCAGTTGGTTGCCAGCCGACAAAGATATCAAAGTTTCCTTGAATGGGACTCGCGGCGAGAAGATTGAGAAGAATGTACGAGTCACCGGGATGGGACAGTTGCAGGATACGATCGAATGGAAGCCGGAGAAGACGGGCGACTATGAGTTGACCATCGAGATTCCAGTCGATGCTTCGGAAACTCTGACTGACAATAACAAGCTGACGATCCCGATCACGATTCGTGACGAGGAACTCAAAGTTCTGGTTGTTGAGTCATATCCTCGGTGGGAATATCGCTATCTGCGAAATGCTCTGGAGCGTGATCCCGGCGTTGAGGTCAGTTGTTTGCTTTACCATCCCGATCTGGAAAGTGTGGGCGGCGGGCGAGGATATCTGGATCAGTTTCCGACGGAGAAGGAACTGTTCGAATACGACGTCGTGTTTTTGGGTGACGTTGGCATTGGCGGCAAGCAGTTGACTCCGCAGGATTGTGTCAATCTACGGCAGCTGGTTCGCAGTCAGGCGGGTGGCCTGGTGTTTCTGCCGGGCTTTCGAGGATTCCAGAATTCTCTGCAGACCAGTGAGCTGGAAGAGTTGTATCCCGTGATTCTGGATCCGGCTCATCCGAAGGGACACGGGTCATCTCGTCCCTCGCGATTTGCGTTAACAGAAGCCGGTCGTCGCAGCTTGTTGACTCGACTTGAGCCTGATGACAGCGCCAATGAAACGGTCTGGAATGCATTACCGGGATTCCAGTGGTACGCGGCGGCTCAGCGAGCGAAGATTGGTTCGCAGGTTTTGGCGACACACGATTCAGATTCGTCGTCATCAGGTCGAGTCCCTCTGATCGCGACTCGGACCGTTGGCACCGGCAAAGTGTTGTTCATGGGATCCGATGGTGCCTGGCGATGGCGAAAAGGTGTGGAGGATCTTTATCACTATCGCTTCTGGGGCCAGGTGGTTCGCTGGATGGCCTATCAGCGAAATATGTCTCAGGGCGAATCGATGCGATTGTTTTATTCGCCCGATCGACCAGAAGCGGGCAACGTACTGACGTTGAATGCGAACGTCATGAGCACTGCAGGAGATCCATTGCGAACTGGGACTGTGGTTGTGCAGACGTTATCTCCCTCGGGGCAAACGGATTCGGTGCGACTGGCACCGGCCGGTGAAGATTCGTGGGGATTGTTTACCGGCACGTTTACTCCGACCGAAGGTGGCCAATACAAGTTCGTAACGACGTGTGCCGAAACCGGTGGTCGACTGGAGACCACGATTGCGGTTCAGGGGCAGGAGAAGGAACTGATCGGCCAGCCTGCTCGCACTGATGTGCTGAAGGAGATTGCTCAGGTGACACGCGGTGAGTTGACCACGGTGGCTGAGATTCAGAAGCTTGTGGATCGCATCGCCGCGATGCCGGAACCAGAACCGCTGAATCGTCCGTTTCGGTTGTGGAGTCATCCTGCGTGGGCCGCGATGATCGTTGTGCTGCTGGGCGTGTTCTGGACAGGCCGAAAGCTGGCTGGGTTGGCGTAAGGTTTACGCAATAAATGTAGCTTTCCGTAGCGTGGGCTTCAGCCCACTTCTCATACGCTGTGTCTTGCCACGAGACGGTCAGACATCCTGCGATGCAAAATGAGCTGCGTTAAGTTTTCTTCTACGGCGATTTGCCTCCGTGTGTTCTGCGGTCTGTGCGGTAGAGTCGCAGGTGCGAGAAGTGGGCTGAAGCCCACGCTACGGGGCGCTGCCGCGGATCGAAGGGGAAGCCGATCAACAACACCGTGTCTTGCTTTGCGATTCACCTCTGTGTGCTCTGTGACCTCTGTGGTGAAACCATTACGCGCGAGAAGTGGGCTGAAGCCCACGCTACGGGGAGCTGCCACGGATCGAAGAGGAAGCCGATCAACAACACAGTGTCTTGCTTTGTGATTCACCTCTGTGTGCTCTGTGGTGAAACCATTGCGCGGGAAGTGGGCTGAAGCCCACGCTACGAGGAGCTACGCAGAGGGGTGAAAGAAAAAGAGCGGACTGAAGAGCCCGCTCTGAGAGTGTTACGGTTAAGGGCAATGCTTTGTCAGGCAGACGGTGCTTCTCCGGGGGAGTTCAGGCATTTGTCGATCTGACGCACGGCCTGACGAAGGCGCTGACTGTTTTCGACGATTGCCAGACGCAGGAAGCCTTCGCCTTCGGAACCGAATCCGCGACCCGGACTGACAGCGACACCGCCTTCATTCAGAAGCTTCATGGCGAACTCGATCGAGCCCATCTTTTTCCATGGCTCTGGAATTTCTGACCAGACGAACATGCCGGCTTTGGGCACGATCGGATTCCAGCCGATGCGTCGAAGTCCGTCGCAAAGGGCGTCTCGGCGAGTCTGATACTCGGCCGCCATGGTGTCGATCGCAGAATCGCAATGTCGCATGGCCACGATGGCCGCGATTTGGATGGGAGCAAAAATACCGTAGTCGTAGTAGCCCTTGATTGTGGCGAGGGCTCGGACCATTTCCCGATTTCCGCAGCAGAAGCCGATACGCCAGCCAGCCATGCTGTAACTTTTGCTCATCGAAGTCAGTTCCACACCGACATCGATCGCACCCGGAGTAGCCAGAAAACTCGGAGCCTTGTAACCGTCGTAGCAAACGTCGGCATAAGCGAAGTCGCTGATCACCAGGAAGTTATGCTTCTTGGCCAATCGAACCAACTCGACAAAGAAGTCCTGCTCGATCACAGTCGACGACGGATTGTGAGGAAAGTTGACAACGACAACTTTGGGCTTCGGAACAAGATGTTCGCAGGTGTAGGCGATGTTGCGCAGGAACTTTTCGGGATCTCGTACATCGAGTGCAATCACGTTGCCGGAGGCGAGCATCACCGAGTACACGTGAATCGGAAATGACGGAGCGGGAACGATCGCGGTGTCGCCAGGCCCCATCAGAGCCAGGCACATATGGCTGAAGCCTTCTTTGGAACCGAGACAGGCCAGCACTTCATCGTTCGGGTCAAGCCGCACACCGTATCGCTTGAGATATCGCGCGGAGACTTCTTTGCGAAGATTGCCGATGCCGTTGGAAACGGAGTAACGATGATTGCGAGGATCAGCCAGAGCTTCTTCGATTTTCTTGACGATCATCGGATCCGGCGGATCGGTGGGGTTGCCCATGCCGAGGTCAATGACGTCAACGCCGGCGACTCGCAGTTGGTATTTTCGTTTGTTGATGGCCGCGAACAGATAAGGCGGCAACCGGCGAACTCGATCAGCCACCGGAATTGTGAACGGATTGTCTTCAAACAGGACTTCTGATTCGCTGCGCATGGTTCGTTTCCGAGAATCGGTTCGTTGGTGCGTCCCGATCAGTATGGGAGGACACGACCAACATCTGAATTGAGGGGTTCGGGGATTCTAGGGACACAACAGGTTCGCCGCGATGGCAGCTTTCAGGAACTTTTTCCGCCGCAATTCCTGAGAATTCCTGCCCACAAAAGACAAACAGCCCGGCATTCGCGAGGAATGCGGGCTGTTTGTCCCGAAACAGGAGACACGGGTGTTCGGGTGGTTGTTTTCTGGGGGAGTGGAGAGATCAAGGTCTGAAAACCACGAA
>JBPOIW010000087.1:0-2661 GCA_052034165.1 Planctomycetota bacterium
CAGTGATCGGGCCGTGTCGAATTCGAACGACGATCGAAGACTTTCAGGTTGAAGAGATCCCCGCCTATCAAATGTCTGGTGCGGGTGAGCATGCCTATCTTTGGATTGAAAAACGCGGTGTCTCATCGCCCGAGTTGGTGAGTCGAATCATCAGGACGCTTGGAATCCCGTCGAAGGATGTGGGCCTGGCTGGACAGAAGGATCGATATGCGATCACTCGACAGTATTGTTCGATCCCGAAGCGTCTGGCGATTAATGTCGAGCGACTGAATTCCGATGAAGTCACAGTCATCAGCACGACGTTCCATCAGAACAAATTGAAAACCGGACATCTCAAGGGAAATCGATTTCGCCTGATGCTACGAGCTGCGACGGGTTCGTTTACGACTGCCGAACAGCAGTCGGTCGAGGCGAGACTGAATCAATTGGTGGAGAGCGGTCTGCCGAATTATTTTGGTCCGCAGCGATTTGGACATGGCGGAAATACGATCGTTGATGGTTTGCGATTCCTTAAAGGCAAATTGCCGAAGGATCACTGGCCGGAAAATCAGTCAAGAACTCTTCGACGCCTGGCGTTGAGTGCTGTTCAGTCGGCGATTTTCAATCTGGTTGTGTCACAACGAGTGGCCGCCGGGAATGCTGGCCTGCCTCAATCCGGTGATGTGGTGATTCGAAAAGGTGGCACGAAGGCGTATCGCTATCCGGATGGCGCTGAGACGACAGACGTTGTTCCAGCCGGACCAATGCCTGGCCCCGAGATGTTGGCGGCTGGTGGCGACATTGAGCAGATGGAACTGGCTGCGATGGAGAAACTCGGCTTGCGACCGCAGGATTTCGAACGCTATGCAAAACTCACTTCGGGCGTTCGCCGAAAGATGCTGGAGTTCCCATCCAACGTTTCGGTGAGTCTTACTGCTGATGGAGCTCTGGAGGTTTGTTTTGATCTTTCGGCCGGAACTTACGCAACAACTCTTCTGCAGGAAGTCGCATCTGAAATTGTTGATTGTGGAAGCCAGATTGCTGCGACGTCGGCTGAGTCAGACTTCAATCCAGAAACCGGAGAGTAGTCGCGAGTGAACCGATCTTCGTCATGGCTGCGATCGATCGCTGTTGTCCTTGTTGGCACCGTCGTACTGCTGGTCGTTGTTTACTTCGCACTGGGCCGCGACGCTGCCGAGAAAATCGGCACGGCTCTGTTTATGCCCAGCGGACTTGTCTGGTTGATGCTGATCGCTCTCTGCATTCAACTCTGGCCCCTGCGAAGATCGGATCGACCGGCTGGTGGATGGACGTCGTTGCTTTGCCTTGGTGCGTACTCGTTAGGCGGCAGCGGGTATATCTCCGAATTCATGGCCTCCTCGCTTGAGGCACCTTACGTTCAGATTAATCCTCTGAACGAGCCTCCTGTCGATATTGTGGTGGTCCTCGGAGGAGGCGGAAGCCAGGGAGCCAATGGTCGGCTGCAGGGCAATGGCTCCGGTGATCGAATGATTTTGGCGGCACAGCTTTATCACAAAGATCCTGCAACGAAGTTTATTGTCACGGGGCAGAGAATCGAGTCGATGAATTCGTCGGGTGTTGATCCGGCTGATACATCACTCGACATCCTGACTCGACTTGGAGTTCCGGAGTCATCAATCGAGCGTATTGGTGGCAAGAACACATCCGAAGAAATGCAGAATCTGGGAGCACGGTTTAAGGATTCATCGTTGCGAATTGGGCTGTTGACGTCCGCCTGGCATCTGCCGCGAGCGACCCGTTTGGCGGCTCGCAACGGACTTAAGACGGTTCCGCTGCCCGCAGATTTTCGATCATCGCCCCCCGGGCAAGCTCCGACGATGGGGCAGCGTATCGAAGCCCTGATTCCCAACGGCGCGGCCTTTGGCAGTACGTGGTCGTTTGCCAAGGAATACGTCGGCATGTTGATCGGCCGGTGATTAACCGTCAGTTTCGTAGGTGCGCAGGGGAGCGAAACACACCTGTTTTCGCTCTCCGTGGTGCCGCTCCGCTGCACGCGCCCTACGTCTTCTTCAATAGATACGATGTCACACAAGCGGCCAGCATCGCGAACAGGCAGAGTCCGGCGAACCAGTCGCCGTATTGGACGTAGAGCGAACTGCGAGGGTCGAGGGGAACCTGGCCAAAGATGATTCCGTTGAACTGACGTCGCCAGGCACCTGTAGATGGATCACGCATGCCTTTGACTTCTGAGACCTCGGCGTGAAGTCCTTCCAGAGGTTCTTTCATGACAAGGATTTTGTCCGGTTCGCGAACGAGTCCGTTACCATCGATGAAGGCTGAGATTCCTCCATTGACGCAGCGAACCAGAGGCACACGAGTTTCAACGCTGCGGAAAACTCCGGTTATCAAATGCTGATCCAGTTCACTGGAACCTCGAAACCACGCGTCGTTGGTCAGGTTGACCATAACGTCACATTCACGACCATCAGAGTCCTTCTGGGCCGCCATTCTGCGTGTCAGATCAGGAACGGTATCCTCAAAAAAAATCATCGGGACGATACGAAATCCGGCGTACTCAAACATCTTCATTTCCGTACC
The DNA here is from genome assembly GCA_052034165.1 of Planctomycetota bacterium. Taxonomy (GTDB): domain Bacteria; phylum Planctomycetota; class Planctomycetia; order Planctomycetales; family Planctomycetaceae; genus SXXK01. The sequence continues at coordinate 2,560 of JBPOIW010000087.1, forward strand.
TGCATCAATCCCGAAATTGGCCCCGAAGGGAGTCAGATCGGAAAGCCACGGAAGGACACTTCGCAGGGGAATGTATTCTCCGAAGATCACTCGATGAATCTT
>JBPOIW010000294.1:0-12450 GCA_052034165.1 Planctomycetota bacterium
AAGTTGGAACTCGGAACGCCATCCCGGTCAGCTTCTTGTTCAGCTCTTGAATCACCGTGCCCACGGCCTTAGCAGCAGCGTTGGATGACGGATTGATGTTTTCCAGAATGCCGAGACCGCCACGCCAGTCCATTGCACTGGGACAGTCAACGGTCTTCTGTGTGGCTGTGGCTGCGTGAACAGTTGTCAACAGACCTCGCTTAATGCCGAAGGAATCGTTGATGACCTTCGCGAGCGGTGCCAGACAGTTGGTCGTGCAGCTGGCGTTGGAGATGATCGCCTGACCTGCATAGGACTTGTCATTGACGCCGTAGACGAACATCGGAGTGTCGTCTTTGGACGGAGCTGACATGATGACCTTCTTCGCACCGGCGGCCAGGTGAGCCTTAGCCGTCGCTTCATCAAGGAACAGACCCGTTGATTCAACAACGATGTCCGCACCAACTTCGTCCCACTTCAGTGTGGATGGATCTTTGACTGCGGTCAGGCGAATCTTCTTGCCGTTAACGATCAGATTTGTGCCTTCGGTAGACACTTCACCTTTGAAGCGACCGTGGACAGAGTCAAACTTCAGCATGTAAGCCAGGTATTCTGGCTCAAGCAGGTCATTGATGCCGACGACTTCGATGTCCTGAGAAAAGTTCTGGACCGCAGCGCGGAAGACCATTCGTCCGATACGTCCGAATCCGTTAATACCAAGTTTAATCATGGAAATGCCGTGTTTTTGATGTGACGAGTGACAGAAATTGACAAGGACCGAAATGTTAACGCTCTCGCCCGAAAGCGCCAATCGTTCCTGTGAACTGGCCTAAAACAGTCCTGGATTTGCGCCGAACTGCGGCAGGTTCACCCCGTCTGCCATCGGCGGAATGGAAAGTCCTCCGGCTGGGCGGTAATCGAGGGAAGTGGTAAGGCTCGGGGACGTGTTCGATTCTGGTTGCCAAACGCTTCACCACCCAGGCAAGCTGAGTGGCGTCAACTGGTGCAACTTAAGGACAGCCAAACTAATTCGCGTCCTGAACCGCTGCTTCTGCGCCGGGTGCTCCTGGTTGGCCGGGCATTGGCTGGCCCGGCACTGGCACTCCTGGCTGACCGGGCTGTTGACCCGGTTGAGGTTGCGCTGTTTTCATCAGTTCCTTCAGCCGCTCCTGAATCAGGCTCAGGTCAACACTTTTGTCGACCTTGATCACTTGAACGACGGAAGAAGAGTCGGCTGCCCTATCCAGTGATTCAATCATCTCCGAGATCGTATCCATCAGAGTCCCGGCGGAAGAGACAATCAGCGTATTCGATGATTCATCAATGCCGATCGACAGAAGGCCCTTGAACCGAATGGGCTCCTCTTCATCTTCTCCTTCTTTCTTTGCTCCACCCGGCAAAAACGTCACCAGTCCGCCGCTGCCCTGACGCTGACCATCCTTATCATTCTTCTCCAGCGCTTTGTCATTGGAACTCAGCAAATCGCGGAAGACATCTTTGACGGCGGCCGCCACCGACGTGGCTCGCGCATGTTCCAGGCGGAAGATCGTGGTGACTCGCATCGATCGACTGTCGGATGGTTCCGGCACGTCATAAATCTTGATCAGATCCTCAATCGTCTGCAGCTGCTTTGCGTCAGCGTCTCGTACGAGAATCGTGCTGGTGAAATTGTCTGAAATGAACTGGGGCTGCCGACGCTTTGATAAGGTGCGATTGCCTTTGACTTTCTTTTCCGACGGCATGATGCCCCAGTACGGGCTGTACTCCAGAGTACTCTTCGTTTCTTCATCGGCTTTGAAGAAGTCTTTCAGATTGAGCGTCACCCACGACGGTGTCGCATAGTCCAGTCGAAACACTTTAAAACTGCGGCGAGGTGCGGCGATTTGCGAGATCAAATCTTCCATCTCGGCCAGCGCCTGCGGATCGTTGCTGCTGACAATCAGCTTGCCATCCGGAGTGACAGAAATCCTGACAGGAGAACCTTCTGCAACGATCGGACCGGCGATGGGCTGCTCACGGGGCATTTCCGCCTCGGGTTCAGCCACTTCTTTCGGTGCGGCATCCAATTGCTTTCGCAGCTTTTCGATCAGCTCACGGCTAATTCGGGGCTCCGATTTTCTTGCGGGTGCTGTGTCTTCAGCAGACTTTTCCTGCACTTCATTCGCAGGACCAGAATCATCGAGCGTTGTCTGCGAGCCAGTTTCATCGCGGCCCGTGGATGAAGTCTCTTCGTCTTTGAAACCCGTGAGAAAAGCCGCTTCATCGATGGTCAATTTTTGTTGCGAGGCACGGTGAGCTTCCAGCAGACGATCCAGGTCTGCTCCCGGCCGACTGTCGTTCTTCTGCTTCTGAGATTCCTCCGACGCGGCCGTGGTTCTTCCTCGATGCCATACGCGGACCCGTGACGAGTCTGTACCACGTTGTGTATCAGCGGCGGTCGTCGATGTGTTGATCTGTCGTTTCTCTTTGCCAGTTCGCTGAGGCTCTGCCGTCTCGGCATCGCCATCCTTCAGCATTCGTTTTTTTAATCCGGATTCGTCATTCGATTCATCCGCTGGCGTTTCCTGTTTTGGCTGCTGAGGAGGCAGATCAAACTCAATGGCATTCCCTCGTCGCCAGTAACGCTGCAGGCGTTCACGGAAATCATTCAGATCTTCGTCGGGATTGAGATCGAAAACGCGAACCCCATCATTAGCGGCATTCGGATCGGGCAGTTCTCCCAGCTTGATCAGCAAATCCTGGATCTCATCCATCTCGATGTTATTCGCGTTAACCAGCAGACGGTTGTTCTCCGTATCGGCTTCAACCTTGAACGATGGCTCTTTGGCGGAATCCTGATTATTCATCGCACCGAAATCGAAGAACCCGTATCGCCGTGACATCGGGTTCTCTTCTTTTTCCTCTTCTTTCCCCATCAGCAATCGGATTGTGCCGGCGACGTATTCTGCGTCCAGTCGTCGCAGCGGAATCACTTCAATCTTGCGTGACGACTGGTCCAGTTTTTCGACAAGCGAACTAATCGTGAGATGATCGGCCAACGTCGCCCAGGCAATGATGGATCGCTTCTGCTTGTCGACCTTCAGAACCGTGGCCGGATCCAGGTCGCCCAATTGCTGCAGCAAATCGGCCAGAGTTTGCGGATCGATCGATTCCAGCCGGTAAATCTTCATTCGATTGATATTGTCCAGCAAGCTGCCTTCGCGACCGCTGACGACATCGATCTGTTCAATGGCCTTTTCGATGATGGCCATCTGATCGGGAGCGGCCTGAGCCAGAATCATGTTCTCCTTCTGATTCAGAACAAGTCGAGTTTCCACTTTGGCTTTGGCCCCACCAGCTCCACCCGCTGCACCGGCTTGAGCAGCCGCTTGTTGCATCTGCTGCTGCATTTGTTGCATCATCTGCATCATCATGTTGGGATCCATGCCGCCGCCACCACCTCCAGCAGCGTCGCCTCCCGGCCCCTGAAGCTTCAGCAATTCCCGCAGCATCTTGATGACGTCATCGGCTCGGCGATTCTGCAAATGAAACGCGCGAACCAGCTGTTCTTCGCCGTCCTTGGATTGTTCTGACTCGATTAACTCCCAGATTTGTCGCAGACTGATCGCCGTATCGATGACTTCCAGGCGATTCGTGCGACTGAGTTTGTGTATCTGCCCGGCGGAACTGAGCATTGGCTTGAGCTCTTCGACAGCTTCATCGGCGATTAACCAATCCAGATCAAACGACACCTTGCACATCGTGTGATCAGGCAGCTTCGACAGCATCTCCGGGGTGACTCGCTGAACCATGGCCGGATTGAGTTCTTTGGTTTTGACGATCGACATGACTTCGCCCGTCACGATCATCGTGAAGCCACGGCTGAGCAGATGTCGGTTAATCAGGTCGCGAGCTTCCTCCATGGTGTATTCGCGAGTTGTGATCAGATTGAGCGAATCGCCGGGGAGTTCCTGCCAGTCGAGTGACAGCGATGACGCATCGGAAAGCCACTGCAGCACTGGTTCCCACGGCTGACCTTTGATATTGAAGGAAACTTTGCCGTCAGGGTTCTTGCGAATCTCCGTGTCAAGTGGCTGCGGTACATACTTGTCGGCCGTCGGTCGTTTTACCGATGCGTTTGGCGTGGCTTCTCCCGGTTTCGCTTCCGAGCCGGGCATTGGCGTCCCCGGCATTGGTGTCCCAGGCGCTGGCGTGGGAGTTGACCCATCGGTCGGCGGAGTTGCGGCCGCGGGTGGTTGCGGAGACGGGGAAGTTGGTGACTCAACGACAACTTCGTCCGACAACACTGCTGCCTGCACCTCATCCGCGCCTACGACGGAGTGAACGGCCAGGAAGCCGCTGGCAACGTACACTGCGCAAATCCCAAGTCCACGATTGAGTCTGATCATTCGGCTTGTGGTCAATTTGAACTCCCAAGTGGCACGAGGCGCCTTGAAATTCTTTGAAAGGTCATGAAGAAGTTTCATAGGCAGAACCGTCGAACAGTCCCAAACGAGCTGATGTACCATTCATTCGGGACGCAGGTTTTCGATGACCGAGCGGCCGCGGGATTTTGTCTGGCCATTGTCCGATTGCCCCTCTCAAAATCAACTTCTGTTGCCGGAATTACCCTCGGTACGACGACTGTTCACCGCCCGTTCCGGAAAATTCCGACTCCAATCGACTCTTCATTTCATCAAAACCCGACGCGTCACAGCCTGTTGATTTAATGGGTTTTCACAACCCGAAACGTCAGTGAGTGATAAAAGTTGCCGCGTTTTTCAACAACAATCCCTGGCTGACGCATTTTGAAGTTGCGCCTTTGCCGCCATCACAACCCGAAGTCAGTGAGGGATTGAGCTGTAGCGTTTTACCAGTGTTTCCGTAAATCCCTCTCTGACGCGTCGGGTTATGAATAATCCCCAGTATTTTCGCCCTATTGATCTCCCTGATTGTCGAATAGCGCAACTTCAAAACTGACGCATCGGGTTATCATTAAATCAACACTCTGGCCATTCGACGGGGTAATTCCTCCGAAAACCTTCCCCCAGTAACCAGATCTCGGCCCCACTTGCCTCCGGAACTCGCAATCCGCATCATCCGGTACCATTGTCGCCCGCCCGCTGATTCTCACGCTGACTTGTTGTAAAAATGACCATGTCCTTGCCCATCGATGTCGTCCTTCCGAATCTTGTGGCGGCCTTGCAGACTTCGAATTGCGTTGTTTTGCGAGCTCCCGCAGGTGCTGGCAAGACGACTCGAGTTCCCCCCGCGCTGTTGATGGCCGGACTGGCCGGCAACAAAACAGCTGGGAAGAGCAATAGTCAGATCGTGATGTTGGAGCCTCGCCGCATTGCTGCGCGAACCGCTGCCCGTCGAATGGCGTTTGAACGCGGTGAGCGAGTTGGCCAGACGGTGGGTTATCGAGTTCGCTTCGAAGAATCCGTCAGCCGGGACACGCGCATTTTAGTGGTGACCGAAGGCGTTCTGTTGCGACGTTTGCAGGACGACCCATTTTTGGAAGACATCGAGATTGTCGTCTTCGATGAATTCCACGAACGACGGCTCGACAGCGATCTGGCTCTTGCTATGGTGCGGCGAGTTCAGCAGACCGTGCGTCCGGAACTTCGGATCGTGGTCATGTCGGCAACATTGGATCCAGCCGCGATCGCAAAGTATCTTGGCGATTGTCCGATCGTGGAAAGCGAAGGCCGACTGCATCCGGTTCGCATCGACTATCTTCGTCCCGGAGATCTGCGTGCGGGCGAACGGCAGCATATGACCGAGCTGGCGACTCGCGGTATCGAAACGGTGCTGCAGCAGACGACCGGCGATGTGCTTGTCTTCCTTCCCGGCGTCGGCGAAATCATGAAGACTCGCTCTGAGCTGGAACCGCTCTCACGTCGACACAATCTGGAAGTGCTGCCGCTGTTTGGTGACATGACGCCCGAGGAACAGGATCGAGTTCTCTCGCCCTGTGATCGTCGCAAGATCGTGCTGTCGACCAACGTCGCTGAGACCTCCGTGACGATTGAAGGGGTCACTGCCGTCGTCGATACTGGTCTGGCTCGACAGATGAATTTCGACGCCGACGTGGGGCTGGATCGACTTGAGCTAACACCGATTTCGAAAGCTTCGACCGATCAGCGGGCCGGGCGAGCTGGTCGTACTCAACCGGGAGTCTGCCTGCGATTGTGGGAAGAGTCGGCTCAACGCCGTCGACCGGATTTCGATGCGGCCGAACTGCATCGAGTCGATCTTTCGTCGGCTGTGCTGCGGCTGTTCGCGTGGGGCGAAACAGATATCGCGGCGTTTCCGTGGTTCGAAGCTCCGCCCGCAGAATCCATCGACCATGCCGTGAAGTTGCTTCGGTTGCTTGGTGCGATCGACGAGTCGGGCATCACATCGCTCGGGCAAATGATCGTCCAGCTTCCCGTGGCTCCTCGCATTGGCCGCTTGTTGGTCGAAGCGTTTCGCCTGGGCCAACCTGACCGAGCGGCCCTGATGGCAGCGATGTTGTCGGAACGAGATCCGTTCCTGCGCGGCCCGTCGGCAGACCGGAGTTCTCGCGGTGGCAGCAATCAGGGCGGCGGGATTCGCACAAGCAGCATCCATCGTTCGCGATCCGATGTGCTCGATCGATTGCATGCCGTCGAAGATTTCCTAAGCACCGGGCAGACGAATTCACCGTGCGGGGAAATCAATCGCAACGCCGTGCGCACGTTGACTCAGGTGGCGAAGCAGATAGAAAATTCGGTTCGGCAATTCTCTGTCGCTGAAGTCGTGAGACTTCAGACTGAACTCTCACGAGTTCAGCTACAGGGAGAAGTCGCTATCGAACTAACTCAACGCGATTCCGATGAAGTTCTGCTGCGAGCACTCGTTGCGGGATTTCCTGACCGAGTTGCTCGTCGACGTGATGTCACGAGCGACAAAGGTCTGATGGTTGGTGGTCGCGGAGTGAAGTTGGGACCGAAATCTGCCGTGCAGAAGTCTCCGCTGTTTCTCTGCGTCGACATTGATGGAGCAGGCATCGAAGCCACAGTCCGGCAGGCCTCCGAAGTGCAGCGCGAATGGTTGCCGCAGGATCAGGTTCGCAGCGGCGAAGAGTTATTCTTGCATCCAACGCAGAAGCAGGTGGTGGCACGTCGACGAGTTGCGTTTGCCGATTTGATTCTGGACGAATCTCCAACGGCTATCACCGATCGCGAGGCAGCCGCCGAAGTCTTGTTTGACGCGGCGAAAGGGCATCTGGAGTCCGTGATCCCGGCGGACGACGATGCGCTCTCAAACTTTCTGGCTCGAGTTCGCTGCCTGAAGCAATGGATGCCCGATCTGCCGCTGCCGACGTTGGATGAATCGATGATGCTGGAGGTGCTGCACGAGTTATGTCATGGTCGCCGCTCGTTCGCCGATCTGAAGTCCGCGCCGTGGTTGTCGACGTTGCAGTCGAGAATGGATTACGCTCTGGTGCAGACGATTGAACGAGAAGCCCCGGAGCGGATCACTGTTCCAACCGGCAGTCGCATGCGATTGACGTATGAAGAAGGTCGTCCGCCTGTATTGGCTGTGCGAATTCAGGAGATCTTCGGCATGAAGGCGACGCCTCGCATCGCCGGTGGCCGAGTTCCCGTGTTACTACATCTACTTGCGCCAAACATGAGACCTCAACAAGTCACCGATGATCTCGCCAGCTTCTGGGCCAACACGTATGAAGACGTGCGTAAAGAACTGAAGCGACGCTATCCGAAGCATTCGTGGCCCGAGGATCCATTGACGGCTCCTCCGGTCAAGAAGGGGCCGAGTGCGTGAATCCCGCGCAGGGATTCGGTACACTGCGGACCATGTAGTGTAGTAGCGGATGTTTGTTAAAGTAGGTCCTTTCTGCCGGAAAGGATTTTCGCCGCAAGGCGAACCAAGTGTGCAATTCGGTCGGGATTGCAGGCTGCATAGTATCATCGCATGCACAGAAGTCGCGGCAAGCCGCGAAGTCCTGCCCGGCAGGCAGGACCTACCGAAAGCCGCAACTACACTCCAAAAAACTGCGGGCATACTGCTCGTGTTGCTCTGTGTGCGTTTGCCCTTAAAGGGAGTTTTAATCAATGCTGCGATTGAGCCTGGTACTCGTCTCATGTCTGGCGGTGATGAGCCATTGTGCAGCCGATGAGAAGCCCACTGCGAAGACAGAGGATGTCAACAGCCTTGCATATCTCCATGAATGCAATCCGTGGTATCCGCACAAGGAGTTCCCGAAGCTAATTACCCCGCAATGGGTCGGAGAAGAAGGCGTTGAAGCGGTCATCGTGCTGGCCATTGACGATATGCGAGATCCCGCGAAGTATGAACAATACCTGCGGCCGATCCTGAATCGACTCAAGCAGATCGACGGTCGTGCTCCGGTCAGCATTATGACGTGCGATGTGAAACCGGATGATGCTCAGCTACAGAGCTGGCTCGGGGAAGGCCTGAGCATTGAATGTCACACGATCGATCATCCGTGCCCGATTCTGCAGGGCGGCGACCTTCCGAAAGCCAAGTCCACGTATGATCGTTGCGTCGACCTGATGGGAACGATCCCCGGCAACAAGCCTGTGGCTTTCCGCACGCCGTGTTGCGATTCATTGAACACCGTCAGCCCGCGGTTTTTCTCTGAGATCTTCAGCAGCACAACAGAGAACGGCAACTTTCTGCAGATTGATTCTTCTGTCTTCACATTCTTCACATCCGAAGATGAAACACTGCCCAAAGAACTGGTGCTCGACACGAACGGCAAAGAGCGTTTCTGGAAGTACCTGCCGAAGAACAACAAGTACGGCGGGAATACTCATGACAACTTCGTCAACTATATCAAGAACTATCCGTATCCGTACGTGATCAATAATTCGTGCTGGGAGATCCCCTGCATCGCTCCCAGCGACTGGTCTGCTCAACATCTTCACGGCATCAACAATCCCGTCACCGTAGAAGACTGGAAAGCCGCGATCGATCTGACCGTTCACAAGCAAGGCTGCTTTAGTCTGGTCTTCCATCCTCACGGCTGGATTAAGCCCGAACAAGTCGTTGAGATGATCGACCATGCGGTGGCGAAGCATGGGAATAAGGTGAAGTTCATGAACTTCCGGGAGGTGGCGGAGCGGCTTGAGAAAGCGGAAAGCGGTAAGCGGAAAGCCGAATTTGTCGAATCGAAACGTCTCCTTGTACAAAGCACTGTTGCAGAAGGATACTCCGCAGCAAAGACATTAGTGCAGAGCAACGAATTTGACCAATGGTGGAATGGAGAAAATCAAACACCTCCATTTGGGCTGAGGCCAACCCGCCGACAGGATGGAACTCACAACGGCTTCTTCATCCACGACAACCACTTCTGCTGGATTAACGAAGACACGGCGAAGCTGCCGGATTTGATGTATCGGGTTTCGTTTGATGAAGTGCTGGCGGCGGCGAAGAAGGGCGGCGATTCCGCCGCGGAGCAGCGACACGGCGCGGATTCCAGATCTGAAATTTCAAATTTGAAATCAGAGGTCCCGTCTGCGATCTACGATCCGGTCCCCATCGGCGCGGCCGTTGTGGACATCACGCCTGATTATCCCGTGCGACTCACTGGTTATGGCAACCGCATGAAAGAGTCGGAAGGCGTCGCCGCAAAGATTCATGCGCGGGCGTTGGTGATTGATGTAGGTCCTGCCTGCCGGGCAGGACTACCGCCGCAGGCGGACCCGCACAACGCCGATCAAGCACAGGACGCCACTGACAAGTTAAACGAGCGTGCAACCAATGCGTCGCAGCAAGCTGCGAAGTCCCGCCCGGCAGGCGGGACCTACACTGTTCTCATCACCGTCGACAACTGCGGTGTTCCGCTCGAAATGACCGAAGCCGTCTACGAACGCATTGCCGCGAAGTACAACATCCCGCGACAGAACTTCGCGATCTCGTCCACGCATTCTCACTCCGCGCCGTGGCTGCGAGGTTTCGCGCCGAATATCTTTGCGGAGATTCCTGAGGACCATGCGGCTCATCTGGCTCAGTATGAAAAGGAGTTGACGGACAAACTTGTCGAGGTCGTCGAAAAAGCCATCGCCAGCCAGCGGCCCGGACATCTGTCTTACGGTTTTGGCGAAGCGGGCTTTGCGATGAATCGACGAGCCCTCGCGAATGGCAAATGGTCTGGTTTCGGGGAAGTGCCCGATGGGCCGACGGACGAGCGAGTTCCCGTTTTGGCCGCTCATGATGTCGAAGGAAAATTGATCGCCGTGCTGGCGAACTATGCGTGTCATTGCACGACGGAAACCGGCGACTTCAATCAGATCAGCGGCGACTGGGCCGGCTTCGCCGCAGATATGCTCGAAGCCGACAACCCCGGCGCGGTGGCGTTGATTGCGATCGGTTGCGGAGCGGACGCGAATCCGTCGCCGAGAGGTACTCATGAGCAGGCGAAGGTGCATGGGAAGACGATTGCGGATGAGGTCACGCGCATCCTGGCGAGCGGCAGGGCGTCAGCCCTCCGAGCAAACACGCCTGACACTCAGCCAACAGAACATGAACAAAACGCACTCGGTGGGCTGACGCCCAACCGCTCGCCGAAAGCATTGTTACACCCAATCAACCCCGACATTCTCTGCAACATGGCCCGCATCGAGTTGCCGCTCGGACCGATCCCAACACGAGACACCTGGGAACAACAAGCCAAAGAACCCGGAGTCACGGGTTCGCGAGCTCGCTACTATTTGCAGATGCTTGACGAAGGCAAACCGATCCCGCACACGATCCCGGATTATCCCGTACAGACGTGGTGCTTTGGCGATGATCTGGCGATGGTCTTTCTGGGTGGTGAAGTGGTGGTGGACTATTCGATTCGCCTGAACGACATGTTTGACAGCGATCGGTTGTGGATCAACGCGTACGCCAACGCTGTGCCCTGTTACATCGCCTCCGCGCGAGTTCTCCGCGAAGGCGGCTACGAATGCGATTCATCGATGTTGTATTATCGACGGCCGACAAGATTGGCTCCTGAGGCCGAAGATGTTCTGTGCGACGCCCTGCAGAAGATCATGCCACACAAGTTTTACTCGGACAAACTGCAGCAGGACTTCCCAGCTCCAAAGAGCCCCGAGGAATCTCTGAAGACAATGACGACCAAGCCCGATCTGCGCGTAGTTTTGGCCGCATCGGAGCCGCTGATTCGTGATCCGGTTGCGTTTGATTGGGATGAACGAGGTCGGTTGTGGGTTGTGGAGATGGGGGATTATCCGCGCGGGGATGACCCGGCGAGCGGCAGGGCGTCAGCCCTCCGAGATCACGCGCCTGATGCATCGAAAACGGAACAAGAACAAAACGCACTCGGAGGGCTGACGCCCAACCGCTCGCCGAAACACCGAGGCCGCGTGCAAATGCTCGAAGACACCGACAAAAACGGTGTTTACGACAAGGCCACAACGTTCCTTGATAATCTTGCCTTCCCGAACGGCATTCATTGCTGGCGAGGTGGCGTGATTATCACGATGGCTCCGGAGGTGTTCTACGCCGAAGACACGGACGGTGATGGCAAGGCCGACGTTCGCGAGACAATGTATCGAGGCTTCGTCGAAGGCAATCAACAACACAGAATCAACGGCCTGCGCTGGGGCTTGGAAGGTTGGTTGTATCTGGCGAATGGGGACAGCGGCGGTGATATTACAGGAACGGGGTACGTGCCCGGCTTGACTTCTGGTGAGCCGGGCGGCGTCAGCCCCCGGACTGCCGAGCAGAACAAAGAATCGCAGAGTCCGGGTGCTGACGCATCCCGGCTCACTGAGAAACTTTCTCTGCGTGGCCGCGATCTTCGCATCAATCCGGACACGAACGAATTGGATACGGTCTCAGGCCAAACACAGTTTGGTCGCGAACGCGATGACTTTGGCAACTGGTTCGGCAATAACAACTCCAACCCGATCTGGCAGTACGTGCTGGAAGATCGTTACGTTCGCCGCAATCCTCATGCAGGAATTTCGCAGGTGACAGCGCCGGTCGCTATGGTTCCGGGAGCAGCTCCGGTTTATCCCACAAGTCGCACGCTGGCTCGATTCAATGACTTCGCGTTTGCGAATCGATTCACATCGGCCTGCAGCACGATGATCTATCGCGATAACTATCTCGGCGAACAATACTACGGCAACGCGTTTACGTCGGAGCCAGTTCATAACCTTGTGTCGCGGCTGGTGATGACTCGCGATGGCTACGGATTTAATGGCGAACGAGCGGCTGATGAGCAGCAGTCGGAGTTTCTTGCTTCGTCCGACAACTGGTTCCGTCCGACGATGATCAGGACTGGTCCCGACGGAGCGCTCTGGGTCGCCGACATGTACCGTGCGGTGATTGAGCATCCGGAATGGATCCCGCCCGAGTATCAGCGGAAAATGAATCTCTACGCTGGCAGCGACATGGGACGAATTTATCGCATCGTGCCGGCGAGCGAATGCTGTGGGGAATCGGGGAGCGGGCGGGGGGGGCCCCCCC
>JBPOIW010000223.1:0-10902 GCA_052034165.1 Planctomycetota bacterium
GCGTTTGCTCCACGCTTCCTTCAGACCGTGTCTCACGACACCGCCCGTGCGCTTCGCTAATCCTTCACCTCCATCAGGCTGGATAAGGGACTCAAACCCTCAAGCTGTTAAACATGCTCGGCACACCTAAAAGAAACGCCCCGAGCATTACTCGGGGCGTTTTCATTTTATGCATCCATCAGATCGCGGGCTTCGATGAGAAAAGCAGGCCTATGAGCCGCCACTGGACCAGCCGTAGCCATTCAGTGACAACACCAGGAAAACGATTCCGATGATGACTGCCCCGAGGGAGACAAACATCAGGCCGTCGTAGATGGTCGGATCAGAGTTTTTTTGTTGTGACATTGTCGCCCCGTTCAATTGTACCGTTACGCGTTTCTTCAATAACCCGGCCGACCGCAACGTCCGGATAAACTTCGGTCACTTCGATTTCACAAATAAACTTAGCGCCGCGGAAGATGATCAACCGCATGGACCTGGAAATTCCATCGTCGCTGCCGACGGAAATCTCAACAAGCTCCGCTGAACGAGATTCGTTCTTGCGAGCCGCCCTTACAACACCGTTAACCTTTTCAAAGACTGGAAGAACTGGTCCTTTGATAACTTCTTCGTAGTCGATTCCCTTGCTGCTCAGAACACCCCGCAGACGCTGCAGTTTGTCGATGTTCGCCTGATCTCTTCGAACTGCCAGATTCAGCTGGCCCTGCAATTCAAGTACCTGATCTTCCAGCGTGCGTCGCACAGATATCCCCTCGACAACGCGATCATTCAAACGCAGGTTTTCGCTGCGAGCATCTGTCGTTTCCGAAATTCTCGCCTGAGCTTCCTGTTGAGCAATCGCCAGATCCGCAAGATGCTTGTCTCGCTGCTGTTCTGCATTGGCAAGATTTCCCAGAGCCTGAGCAAGGCTGGTTTCAAGACCGGTGACTTTGGCTTCAGCCATCACGGCGCGTTCAGTCTGCGTCTTGACATCGGCCGTGAGCTTTTCTTCCAGCTGCTGACGAGCGGTCTGAGCTTCGGTGAGCTGCAGATTTGTATTCTTTAATTTGTCTTCCGCAGTGGTCGCGCGATTCTTCCAGCCCTCATGAAACGTGTAGGCTGCACCAGCAAAGCACATAAAGCACAGGCTAAAGACCAACTGCAAAACTATCAGGATCTTGCCGACGACATTGTTCATCGAGCTGCTCCGCACAAACCTGCGCCAGGTTCAAAAAACGATCAGAAGGATTTCGTAACTTAATCACCGAAGGCAACAAGACAACCTGTTGCCCAGGCACCGGGCACTTCACGACCTCCGGACTCGGCAGGTCAAATGAATATCGCCCGATTCCACAACGACTCACTATTGACCTGAATCAGCTGGAACAGCAGCCACCGGATCTCCTCCGAGTTGGGCATGCCGATCTTTCATTCCCTGATTCTCTATCTCAATCCGCACCAGTCGATCCATCAAATCCCGTCGGATGGCGGTCAGCCGAAACAAGTCTGTGCGAGCTTCTTCAAGTTCATGTCGAAGTCGGAGAACGTCCGTTCTGCGTGCCGCGGTTTCTTCGCGCGTTTCACGAGACTTCACCGACAACGCCTGAAGCTCTTCCGAGCGAGTCTGCAGTAACGTGGCCAGCTGATCGGCCGCGACTTTTAGTTGAGCGGCTCGCTCTTTCATCGCGCTGACATCCTGAGCCTGACTTGCTTCAAAAAGAGTCGCCTCAGAGTCAGCGGTCGCTTTTTGAGCTGCCATCGCAGAAGACTGCTGCGAAAGATAATTCTTCAGGTCACCATGTGCTTTGATCAAAGCTTCATAAGGAGAATTAAACGTTCCCACGCTTCCACGCTCAGCCGGATCCGCAGGGTTATTGCTGAAGCGACGTGTCACCGTCCACTTCGGAACCTCGCCCGGTACTTCTTCAAATGAGTAATTCATCATGGCCGGCGTGTTCATCTCCGCCCGCGCGTCCGGATGAACAAAGAACGTCGCCAACGCAGCACCCATCATGGACACGGCCACAACGGTGATGAAGACCGCAAAAACTTTGAAGATTGCTTGCTTCATAGGGAACTCAAACCCCTCTCGGGACGACACAGACGCGGCGAGAAAATTCAGCCAGACTAGCCAATTTGCCCAAACGGGATATAAGAAGCTCTGGAAAAAACAGAGTCAAACAGAAATCCGCTCAGGTCGACCAATTCGCCAAAGACACTTGTCTGCGCGCGAACAATCGGTCCTCGTGCAGAGCTTGCTGGTCTGTGATATCGGTCCAAACCTGGTGCCTTCCTGTCCATGGTCTGGGATTCCGGACCCCAATAGGTGACCCTGAATCCCTGTGGATCTGCAAATTCGCTACATTCCGAACAGGCAAAGTGGCGAGAAAAGCAAAAGCATATTCAAAAGTTCACTCCCTCTCCAGCGAGTGCGTTGAACAAGATCAAAGACATGGTTCGCCGAGTCCTTCATTGACGGGTTGCAACAGCCATATGGAACCACGAGTCTGGCCGGGTAAGCCGAATCCTTTGGGTGCGACATGGGATGGTGGCGGGGTCAATTTTGCCCTGTTTTCGGAACATGCCACAAAAGTGGAACTCTGCCTCTTCGCATCCGTGACCGATCGGACGGAGACTCATACCGTTCACTTAACCGAGCAGACGGATCGAGTCTGGCACGGATATCTTCCGGACATTCGCCCGGGGCAGCTTTATGGCTATCGAGTGCACGGTCCATATGACCCCGCGGCCGGGCACCGTTTTAACCCGCACAAGGTTGTTCTCGATCCCTATGCCAAAGCGATTGGGCGGGGAATCGGCTGGTCGGATACGATGTTTGGCTTTCGCATCGGCGATCCTGCGGAAGATCTCAGCTTTGACGACAGAGACAACGCATGGTGTGCACCACTGGCCGTTGTCGTGGATTCTCAATATCGCTGGGGCAATGATCGACCACTGCGAACGCCGTGGCACCAGACAATCATTTACGAAACCCACGTCAAGGGTCAAACGAAGCGACATCCCGGCATCGCACCGCAACTGCGTGGAACTTATTCCGGTTTGGCCTCAAGAGCATCCATCGATCACCTGAAGAAATTGGGGATCACGGCCATTGAACTGCTGCCCGTTCATTATCACGTGGACGATCGCCATCTCGTCTCACACGGGCTCTGTAATTACTGGGGCTACAACACTCTTTCGTTCTTTGCGCCGGACACTCGATATTCTTCAGCCAGCCAACCAGAGGAAGTCATCCATGAATTCAAGAGCATGGTCAAGCGGCTGCACGAGGAAGGAATCGAAGTGATTCTCGATGTCGTCTACAACCATACCGGCGAGGGAAATGAAAAAGGGCCAACGCTTTCGATGCGCGGCATTGACAATGCCTCTTACTATCGCCTGATGCCCAACAATCGCCGTTATTATCAGGACTTCACAGGCTGCGGTAATACGCTGAACATGCAGACTCCTCGTGTTCTGCAGTTGATCATGGACAGCCTCCGCTATTGGGTGCTGGAGATGCATGTCGATGGTTTTCGCTTCGATCTGGCCAGCGCGCTGGCCAGAGAACTACACGACGTCGACAAACTCAGCGCCTTTTTCGACATCATCCTGCAGGATCCGATTCTGTCACAGGTGAAGCTCATCGCTGAGCCCTGGGATTTGGGAAATGGCGGCTATCAGGTCGGCAACTTCCCGCATCTGTGGTCCGAATGGAACGGCCGATATCGCGATACGATTCGACGCTTCTGGGCCGGCGACGGAGGCCTGATTTCCGAAGTTGCAACGCGTCTGACGGGAAGCAGCGATCTCTATCAGCACAACGGGCGAAAGCCCTATGCCAGCATCAACTTCATCACTGCTCACGATGGGTTTACACTCCGAGACCTGGTGACCTACCAGGAGAAGCGCAACCACGCCAATCTTGAAGATAATCGAGACGGGGACAGCCACAACAATAACTGGAACTGCGGCGTTGAGGGCGAAACGACGGATCCTGACATCAGAACACTGCGACTTCGTCAGCGCAAGAACCTGATGGCCACGCTGTTGTTATCACAGGGCGTGCCCATGATTCGCGGCGGCGATGAGCTCGGCCAGACGCAGGGGGGAAATAACAATCCATACTGTCAGGACAATTCACTTAGCTGGCTGAACTGGGACCTTGATGCGGAGCAGACTGAGTTTCTGCGGTTCTGTCAGCAAATGACGGAGCTCTGTCGGTCTGAGCCTGTGCTGAGTCGCCGCAATTTTTTTCTTGGTCGACGAATTCGCGGAGCAGGCATCAAGGATATCTCGTGGCTGACACAGGATGGCAACGAGATCGCTGATTCTGCGTGGCAATCCGGCCTCAGAGCCCTCGGTATGCGACTTAACGGGGAATCGATTGATGAAGTCGACGAACGTGGCGAACCCATTGTCGGAGACACTTTGCTGGCGTTATTTAATTCTCAACATGAGCCTGTCCAGTTTCAGTTACCTCGACATAAGCCGTCGGAGCGATGGGTCGTCTGGACAGATACCAGCCTTTCCGCAGCAGAGACTTCAACCTATTCTCATGACGATCGGTATCTGCTCAATGGACGATGCGTGGTCGTATTTGTGCTAAAGACTGGATGGCCCTCGGTCAAAACGGCAATCCATTCCTCGCATCCAATCCCTCGGCCCGAACTGCATCTTCCCGGAAAGCTGTTTAACGAGCATCCCCAATAAGCAAGTGGTTCAAATGAATATCCACAAATAGTGTGCCTGCGCTCGCTAAGGCTCACCGGTTGAACTCCCGGATCATTCAAGCAGCAAGTTATTTCGGGGCTGTCACCAAATATTAAGCAGAACAACAGTCGCACACTCACGAACTCGGAAATTCCGCGAGACAAAAACGCCGGACGTCTTGTCGCGGCGGAGCTCAATTGACGTCTTCAACTTCAACGTCACGAAAGACAGCCTCGTCTGGCGGAATACCCCATGAGTCGTCGGTGCCGATGCTCTGCACGCAGCATGTCCTTGACGAGTTCGAGAGAGACGGTTCTCAGGTCAACATTGGCCTGAATGAGGGCGTCATAAACGGCTTGTCCGGCATCGGATTCCAGCAGTTGACGCTCGAGCTGAAGATTGCTGATCGACATGATCAAATCCTTTCGTGGCAGTTCAGCAGGGAAGAAACAAAGAAGGGATCGAGGTTCGGTTGTTTCTCAGAAACAACTCGGGCAAACAATTGTTCCACGACAGCATTCAGGGGGGGCCTCGTCCCGGACGCCGAGTTCCAGGAGGATCATGAATTAAGCCTTGTGTCGCTGAATGACTGTCAGAACAACTTTACATATTTCCCTTCTGGCATCCTCTGTGCCGAATCATCGACAATGTTCCCCGAATTCTTCGGCATCGTCATAAGTCCTTGCCGGAGTTGATTTATGTGCATGGCATGCATCGGCAGTACCAGCCTTACATTCCTTATCGAAGATCAATCTGCGCCCGCCTTCTGATACCTCATGACATCAGGATGACAACTCGAACCAAAATCCGGGCACTAACGACCGATCGTCGTCATCCACGACCTGTGTCAACCAGTTCAAGATGATTGAAGATTGTGCAATCTCACTCACTTAACCAGCATTGCCTATCCTCAACTTCGACCAGCTTGACCAGATCAGAACTCGCCAACAACCTCGCCACCCTGAATTGTTGAAAGGGATTGATAGACGCCGCCGTCGATGTTTTCGGAGACAAATCGCACGGAGCCATCGGCCAGGCAGAATTGTGCACCACCCGTGTGGTTGCTGCTGAAATCGTCGAAGTGATGATGTGGATCATTCGGAACATGATCCGCTGAACCACAGACACGCTGAAATGCTTCTTCTCCCTCAGCGACCATCCCTGGCCACGACGTGTACCAGCCCATATCGACTCTGGTCCGGCGCTCCCCAACCATGAACGTGCCTGAGGTTCCATCGGTCAGTGACGCCATTTTGACGCTGCTGTTGTGATAGAACATGCCACTGCCTTTGCATGTGCCATCCGGCAATACAGGTGCGTTTCCGGCAGGCAGTTCGCAGTCATCCAAACTTTCCGGACCAAACACCGCGATATAGTTGGCTATCGGCATGCGAGCCAACACCGCACCTCCACCTTCCTCATGCAAATCAAACTGCAATGGCTGTGGATCAGACGGGCACTTATAGGCATTCACCTGCGATCGCAGAAACGCAGCGTTAGCAGGGTCCGTCAGCGGCAGGCTCGGATTGAACAAGCGATAAATGGCGTCCTGTTCGATGTAGGGCAGTATCGCGGTACCCCAGGCCACACCACTGGTTCCTTCGTGAGCACTGGGCCTGCGGAATTCATCAACCGCAATCCAACCCGGCGGGAACACTCGATGACTGTCATGGTAGTTATGCAATGCTAGCCCAATCTGCTTCAGATTATTCTTGCACTGAGTACGTCGGGCGGCTTCTCGAGCCTGCTGGACCGCAGGAAGCAGCAACGCGATCAGAACGGCGATGATTGCGATTACGACCAACAGTTCAATCAATGTAAATCCGCGCAGGGATTTTGACTTGGCAAACAACATGATTTATGGCTCCGGAAATGCCGCAGTTTGCGGGCGAGTACGCACTGAGCGAAACAGACCCGGCGCACGTTCGTGCGGCACGAAAGAGAGGTCTGTTCGACAAATCGGAAGGAGGACAAGGCGAAAACCTCATCACACATTGCGGGGCGTTTTGCTTTCAACAACCGCCCGCGCTGTCCGGAAACCTGACACCTTCGGTGCCTGTCCCGCGCGCAGCAGTGTTTGAAAAGCAAGGTCAGGCAAGGCAGGGCGGGCCACGGGCGTCGGCACACTGCAGAGCAGACGCGTCCACACTTTCACTGTCAACGGTGTCCCGAATCTCGCAAGCATTCGGTCTCAATGAGACGGCACAGCAATCCGGTGAAGTTGCAGTAACGCAGAGAGCCTGGCATACAGAGCAGTCATGGGAATCGTGAGAATGCTCCGGGATATTATGGCCGTGACTGTGCGGCTCGGATTGAGGCTTCGATCGATCCTCCGATACGGTCAGATCCGCCGGATGCAAGCGATCTTTGCAGGTATGGCCGCAGCCGTTGTGCTTCGATTTTTCCTCTGCGGCGCCTGAATGTTCATGATGCCCACAGTGGCCGGCATCAACCTGATGCTGCAGCTCATGCAGAGGTTTGCCCAGCAACGAACACGCAAGGAATGCCACGCAGGCGGCAATCCTGACAGCGTTTTCATGGATTAGGCGATGAAAAAGCACTTCAAAGTCCCACGAACAAGGGCTCTGGCAAAGGCCTTGGGAAAAGCGAACAGAAAGAGTATGGCCGACCGATGGTTACATCTCAAGCCTCTATTACCCGTACGCCGGAAAAACAGGATTCGCAGACAAACTTGCTGATAAAACTCCGGTCCGGGGCAAAAAACCCCATTGGAGAAAACCTACTGACCACAACGATCGCCATAACCGGAATCGTCACAATGCTCACACTCAGCATACCCTGTTCCCATTCAGTAATTGGCCTCTGCAGGGGAATTGACTTTTGCGAAACCGAGGGGCTTGATCCGTTTTTGGGCTACGTTTCTGAAATGAAACATGTTGTCGAATCGCGTCGGGAAGGCTTCCGTGCGACGCAAACTGCCGCACCCACGTGCAAACCGAGACACC
The DNA here is from genome assembly GCA_052034165.1 of Planctomycetota bacterium. Classification (GTDB taxonomy): domain Bacteria; phylum Planctomycetota; class Planctomycetia; order Planctomycetales; family Planctomycetaceae; genus SXXK01. The sequence continues at coordinate 7,659 of JBPOIW010000223.1, forward strand.
CGAACCATGCAGATCCTGGTCATTACTGATGAAGCAGAATTCTTCCAAAACGTTCACCGGCTGAGTCGTCAGGTGATGGGCCGGGCGAGAATTACGCATATCAGTAGGGAATCCTGGAGTCGACCACCTGTCGTAGACTTCGGCAAAAATGATGTCTGTATCGTGCAGGCGGAATGCTCGAGGATGGATGAAGTCGAACAAAATTCGCAAAATGCGTTTGCAGTGATCGGCAGAGTTTGTCAAAACAACGTGAAGCCGCATTCATGGCTTCCTGTCTCGCGCAATGATTTGATCCTCCGTCTGAGGGAACTCCCAGTCATGACAACTGAAGCGACCATTGTCGAGGAGGTTGTTGTCCAGTCACCGCATGTGCGGCTCGCACAGTTTCGGGTTCCCACCTGTTGCCGCCTGATACCAAAGCTCCGCGACCGCCTGATGCGGGGCATTCAGGATTATCATGTGGTCGAAGGCACAAAGGAGAATCACTTCTGCATGGCTCTGGAGGAGGCACTCAACAATGCCTTCTATCATGGGAATCTGGAAATCAGTTCCGAACTGAAGGAAGATGGCTCCTCTCGCTTCGTTGACCTGGCAGCCGAACGTGAATTGCTGTCCCCGTGGTGTCACCGCAACGTCTACGTCACTGAACTCGTTAGCCCGTTCGGTCTTTGGATTACGATCCGAGACGAAGGCAACGGATTCAATGTTCAAGCGGCTCTTGATCGCTGCAATGATCCGGAAGCACTTCTCGCGAGCGGCCGTGGCCTGCTGTTGATGCGAGGCTTCTCTGACGAACTGTTCTTCAATCCTGCCGGTAATGAAGTCACGCTGGTGCTCTATAGCGAAAGCCAGGACCGTGAACTTCCACTGGGAACAAACAACTCCATTGGCACGGAACGTCGGTTAGTTGTTGCCTGACGAATCTCCCGGGCTATTCCATTAGCGTTAGAGTTACCCTGCGGACGTCCATCACGGACTGACCCGGAATTTCCAATGCTCTCAGAGTCAGCGGTCCCTGACCCGCTGGAAGACTGATCTCGCCCAGTCTCAATGTGTGAAACTCCTTCATCTGGCTTTCGCCATCTGGCCGAGGCAGCGTGTCCTGGTTTGTGTACAGAGGTGGATCCCACCCCGGTTCAACTCTCCCGGCGAGCTGCGAACTCTGAAAGCTCAGTTCCACCTGCGAACCTGCATCAGCAACTTTGCAGGTGTAATCGACCGTGACTTCGTATTTGCCGGCCGTATGCACATCCAGCAGCCAGACCATGCTGTCATCGACAGTGGTCCAGTTGACGAAGTAAGAACAGTTCGGTGCCGCGCTGCTGCGTTTGATAGCTCCACGAGGCTCACCGTCGCGGGCCGGAAGCATGGTAATCGGAAACTCACGATAGCCGACAGGAATCGGTCGCGGATCGATCGCATTGCCTCCGCCGGGCTTTGCTTTTCCTCCGGGCGATTTTCCTTTGAGCTTCCCGTCAGCAGAAGCGAACATTTCTTCGCGCCATTGCGTCACGGCGGTCTTCAATTGAGCCGCCAGTTCCGGCTGCTTTTCATTGACAGGCTTGGTCTGGCCGGGATCCGCCACCATATCATACAACAGACCAGAATTGTCCAGCCGATGTGTCTGAGTTCGAACACTGATGTTGCCAGCCCATGTCGAAAAGATCATTCGCTCGGGCCATTCAGCGGACTGTTTCCGAAGCAACGGACTAAGATCACTTCCGTCCAGCGGTTTGTCTTCCACTCGCTGAATCCCCGCCAACGCGGTCAAAGTCGGCAGCAGATCTATCGCACCCGCTATCGGAGTGACTGTATGTCCGGCGGGCAATTTTTCGGGCCAGCGGAGATAACAGACCGAACGCACTCCTCCTTCATCTGTTGTCGCCTTTCGCCCCTTCATTCCACCAGTCCAGCGCATCGAGTTGGGGCCGTTGTCGGAGAAGTAAACCACGATCGTATTTTCAGCAAGACCATGTTCCTCAAGCCGCTGCAGAATACGTCCCACGTTGCGATCCTGGTTCTCGACCATGGCCAAAGCGCACCGAGTTTCATCCAGAACTTCTTTGGACGGATCTGTCGCCCGTTGCAGAATCGGACGATCTTTAAAACGCTGCCAGTCCTCCGGAGGTGCGGCCCAGGGTGAATGCGGTGTGGTGAAGGGCACATAACAGAAGAACGGCTTCTCTTTGTTTCGATCGATGAACGAGATCGCTCGATCCGTGCAGACATCCACGATGAATCCCTTCGTGCGAATCATGCGGCCATTGTCTTCCAGCGGTGCATCGAAGTATTCGCCCCAATGGCCGGACGAGTGACCAAAGTACTCATCGAAACCGCGTGCCATCGGATGATACGGCCATTGACTTCCGTTATGCCATTTGCCGAACGCACCGGTCGCATATCCTGCCGCCTCAAAGGCATCGGCAATTGTCTTCTCATCGAGATCCAGCCGTTCCTGTCCGGTCGACACACCTCGAACGCCGCCGCGAGGATGATATCGGCCCGTCAGGAACTCCCCGCGAGTCGGTGCACACACCGGGCACACATAAAAACGGTCAAGCGAAACGCCCCCGTGAGCGATCGAATCAATATGCGGTGTACTGACCTGCTGGTTGCCCGATTGGCTGTAGTCGCCCCACCCGGCATCGTCGGCCAGAAAAACGACCACATTCGGCGGCGAGGACGCGTAGAGATCGGGATTCGAAAGGAAGGCAAGAAGGCAGACAGTCGGAACAAGCGATCTTCTTAACATGTGGGTGTCTTTCGACGAAAATCGCACGAATTGGGCGTAGGCTGAACAGGGCGCTGGTCTCTGCTCAGGAATCTGTATTCACGAAAAGACGAGAACGCCCGGGCGGGGAGATCATTGGAGCCGAAAGGTATAGTCTCGGAAACTCGATTGTGCCAGCATTTGATAAACCAAACTCCAGTCGCGGTGAATACAACCATTCCCGGAGCCCATCGCTTGTAGCGCGGCAAACGCTTCCCGATAATGCTGCGTTCGTCGAAGGCAGATCCTGCTGCCCTTCGACATACAGCGGACAGAGGCTTTCCGGGGCTTTAGACCCGCTATTCGGCGTGGCCCAAAGGCCTCGAATGTATTCCGTCGTATGTACAGCTGACATGTCCCACCATTCTCAAGGCGAGAATCCATGAAACTGACGTTAGCGATTTTTGGAGCATTCCTGATGACATCTGTTGTGTCCGGTGCTGAACCGGTCTCGGAACCTTTCGGCAAGACCAA
>JBPOIW010000010.1:0-7757 GCA_052034165.1 Planctomycetota bacterium
AGTACGGACCAGCCTGGGTAGGTTTCGGCCACCATCTCTGACGACCTCTCCGTTTATTGCCATCCACCTTTCAGCAGATGACGACTCAGTTCGCAAGCCCTGCGGCTCGCGCACGTTTCGGGTTGGGGTTTCTCGCCCATGTAAAACCGGATGATATGTCGGGACTGTTCCTTAAGAAGAATCAAGGTACCGCCAACACCTGCAGCAAAGCCTGCGCGTACAATCGATGACCAAAGTCATTGGGATGGTTGAGCCCGTTTCCTGTGAGGTCAAAATCCGGCTTCTGGCTCAGCATTTCTGTCCAAACCTGAGTCACATCCGCCAACGCCACTCCTGGCTGAACCAGCTTCTTGAGTTCGTCACGATAGACTTCAAACATATCACGTGGAGTATGGACCCACTCGCCATTGCCCAGCATCGTTGAGACCAGCAGGATCTCAATCTCCGGATCTGCCTTGCGGGCGTTATCGATGAGTAGTTTTGTCTGGTTGAAATACCATTGCGGATCACGTCGCCCCACGTCATTCATGCCATAGGCCACGATCAACAGGTCGGGTTTCTCGGCAAGAAGTTTGTCCAGGTCCGCAACTCCATTGGCGATACTCCATCCACTCACCGCACGATTTACCAGTTGCACGTCGCTGTCAGAGAGAACTCTCAACTGCGCCACCACTAGTTCCGGATAACCGGGCTGAAATGGAGGCGCCGCAGTCTTGTCCGACGCATCAAGTCCTGTCGAGATACTATCCCCGCTGACACCAATCGTGAGAGGTTGACCAGACGCCAAAGTTGACAGCGTACGCGGTAACGTTCCGTAGGTTATCGTGACATCCTTCAGCGGACTGGCGATCATCTCTCGTCGATAAGTGACCTCGATGTTGTGATCGTGGAACCATCGACCGGGTCGGTAAAGCAGATTCTGATCGGGGTTACCCATCCGATGCTTGTAGCTATGAGGTGCTCCGACCGGCAAGTAAAGATCGGCGTCCTGAATAGGCATTAAAGGACTCGCAGATTGAAATGTCAGCACGTTGCTTCCCGGCGCCAGCTGCATTTCGGACGACGTCTGATACTGATGGGAGCGATCTGCAGTGGTCACACTCAGTATCTCAGCCGGATGAAAAGCCAGTTTCGCTTCAATCGGCGCCGACGCATCTTTCTGAAGCAACACACAACTTTCGCGAGTGATCAATTCGGACTTCCACGCGGGACTCATCAATGCGATGTCAGGCAGAAGAAATGACGCGGCCTCTAGGCCAGTCGGAGTTCTCTTCAATCGCTCCAACAGCACAGCCCCCCACATCTCCGCCGCTCGTCGCTGTCCGATCGCGCTGAAGTGTCGACGCGATTTCGCATCTCCACGATTCTCGCCTGTCAGGGAATCTGTATCCGGGCCAGCGCCGAAGCCGTGGACCTTGGCGAGTTTTTCAATCGCGTTTCTGATTCGTGCTTCACCTTCCGGATCGTTGTAGACCGTCGGATGATGCGTCGACTTCGCGGCCAGCCAGACCGGTTCAAATCCCCAGGCTCGAGCCGCTCTCGCTCTGATCAGGCTGAGATTCGCGATGTATTGTTCCGTTGGTGTTTTCTCAATAACGTCCGATTCACCCTGTTGCCAGAGCACCGCGCGGAATCTTCCGATGTGTTTTCCCGCCTCACACAGCCGCTTATGCAGATCGCCGTCTGGCAACCAGCGAGTCGACGAGGTGGCTCCGACGGCCACATTGACAAATGCCACCGGAACTCCCAGATCCTTGACCAGCAAATCACCCAGCGGCGGCCAGATCGATCCACCGTCGCTCCCATCGGGAGCAGGCTGAGGATCATTCGCCAGATTCCAGCTTCCAGTCGCCGTGTTGAACGCAGCAACTCGCTGCGCGGGATCTGTCACATTCTGCTTTTCATCATTAGTGTTCGTCGCATAAGACTGGCCAGCCACCAGAAACACTTCACCAACACCAAAACGCTCAACAACGCTGGCTTGTTGCGCCTTTCCATCATCCGACGTCCGCCGAATCTCAAGGCGATACCAACCACCTGCCGGCACAAGAATCGACGAGGTGACAGACTTGCCTGTACCCGTTGAACTCGTAATAGGCAGTCGTTTCCAAACGTCGTCTTCTGGCTTCTCTTCCTGCGCAGAGCTGAGCCGATACTCCAGAGACTCAGACGCCGCAAGCGGAATCTTTCGCTCCAATGAAACACTCACTTCGGCAAATCCCAGCGCCGCCGAGTTCTCCGGTTCTTTCTCACGCCGTGCAGGATCAAAGCCGACGCGCTGGACGACCTGCCACGGCTGCGGACTGATGATCTTCAAACCGGCGTCGTCGGCCTGAACCAACCCTGACGGCGCGACCAGAAACATCAGCAAGAGCAGACAAAGAACGACACGGACGCAAACAGGCAGTGATCTCATAGCGAGCACATTTCCGATGGAGACTTCTCAGGACATCTCTAGCATTGTGAAGGATTCTGGTGGCTGCCGTCCGAGAATGCAATCAGCGACGCAACGGCTAATCACCCACGGTGCAAAGGGAAACGTCGATGAGGGCGAAACTGACCTGCAATGCGCATTGCAGAGGGGCACCGCAACACAGCCTATGCAGGCTGAGCCAACCCGCGGGGCGCCATTTTTGCTCCTCACAATATATTGATTACTGTTCCGTAGTTCTGACTCCAAGGACGGCGAAACGCCGCAATCGCTCTCTGATTTTTTCTTCCGATTCTCCGATATACCATGCGGCATAGGTGACGTGCTGTGCGTCGATGAACTCAAGAAACGGCGATTCGCCGCTGAGGTCCTGAGACAAGGCGATCCGATCGTTTTTCGACCATGCAAGCTGGCTGAGTTGTTCCGTATCGATGTGCGGGAGTTTGAGCCCGCATAGTGACTCGTACTTCTTGATGCGTGTGTAGGTTGCTTCAGGCGACTCATGAAGAGATCGCGCTGCGGCGAGAATGTGTGCCGCGGAAATGGTGCCGGCAAGCCACGGGCTATCACCATCGAGGCCACTTGACATCGCTAACCGATAGTTTTCGGACCACGCTAGTTTATTGAGTTGTTCCGCATCGATGTGCGGGAGTTCTAGCCCGCAAAGTGCCTCGTATTTCTTAATACGTGAGTAGGTTGCCTCTGGCGATTCCTCAAGCTGCCCCGCTGCGGCGAGAATGTGTGCCATGGAAACCGTGCCAGCAAGCAAAGGACTATCACCATCAAGGCCACTGGACATCGCTATGAATCGTTTTCGGACCACGCTAGTTTATTGAGTTGTTCCGCCTCGACGTGCGGGAGATCTAGCCTGCAGAGTGACTCGTACTTCTTGATGCGTGTGTAGGTTGCTTCAGGTGACTCCTCAAGCTGCTGCGCTGCAGCGAGAATGTGTGCAGCCGAAACGGCCCCGGCCAGCCAAGGACTTTCACCCGTGAGGCCACTTGACATCGCTATCGAGTCGTTTTCGGACCAAGCAATTTTGTTGAGTTGTTCCACCTCGACGTGCGGGAGTTTGAGTCCGCAAATTGACTCGTATTTCTTTATGCGTAAATAGGTTGCTTCTGGCGTTTCCTCAAGCTCCTGCGCTGCTTCGAGAATGTGTGCAGCGGAAACCGTGCCAGCCAACCAAGGGCTATCACCATCAAGGCCACTTGACATCGCGATCCGATCGTTTTCGGACCAAACGAGATTATTGAGTTGTTCCGCCTCGACCTGAGGGAGTTCTAGTCCGCAAAGTGACTCGTATTTTTTTATGCGTGAGTAGGTCGCTTCTGAGGATTCCTCAAGCTGCTGCGCTGCGGCTAGAATGTGTGCGACTGAAACGGTGCCGTTAAGCCAAGGACCGTTCCCATCGCGGCTGGCCGACATCGCGATCCGGTCCTTGAAAGACCAAGTTATATAGTGCCATTCTGCTTCTCGGAGGGTATCACCGTTACCTGCGATGGCAGTTCTCCAGATGCGTGTGCGATTCGCTTTGAACTTTGGCTGTAGTGTCGCCATTGACTCAAGGTTACGATCACGATCACGGTCGCGGTCACGAAGATCAGGGTGGAGTGCAAGTCTGTCCAGCGAGTTGCAGCCAACTGTCGAAGCACTTACACTGTGAAGGGAATTACCGACCGTTACTCGCAGTTTGGTTTCGTGCGTTTCAAACTGCTTCAATAAGTGTCTTCCTAGCGCCTCATTCGTATTCGCAAAATCCCAGAGCCACGGATAGTTGAGCCACGGTGGGACATTGATCAGTGATGCAAGATTGTCGATCAATAGACTTTGAAAGTATGTCTCATCCTTATTACGAATCTGCCTACGATCAACGGTCAGTTCTGGTCGGTGTTTGCGACGCAAGTTGATGACGGCGAATGGATGTTCCATCTCTGTCATAATGCCGTCGCAAAGAACTCGACCTTCATTAACTGAGGACCACCAAACATCTGCAGTCACCCCCATCGCCGATGGTATCCCTTCGGGATGTCGGAGTTCCAATACCGGCCATTGAATTGTGTCATCACCATGTCGAACCGACGTTGGAAATTCAGCGATCCAGAGCAGTCGCGATAGTGTTTCAGATGCATCGATTTTGCTTACTGAGCCTTCTATCTCATAGTCTGTCCGATTCAAGTACAACGTGATTTCGGTACCCGCATCCGGGAACTCAGTCAGTTGTCCGTCAATCTCCCTGATGTGGAACAGGCTCCCAGAGCCCGGGACTCGAACGTCCAGCATGCGATTCTCAGGATGTCCATCTTTCCGCAGCCTACGAGTCCGGATGCGAATCTCATCAGCCAGCATGAAGTAGCTGAATACTCCCACACCAAACTGGCTGTTCGGATAGAACTCAACCGGCTCTGGAAGACTTCGCCAATCCGCTTGTTCTTCAAGAAACTCTGTCGTGTCAGCAAAGCGACTACCCGCTTTTGCAAAGCATTTCTCGAGTGTTGAACGATCCATGCCGATTCCGTAGTCACGACATTGGATGTATTCATTCCCGTGTTCGTCGGTGTCCTGCGTTATTTCGATTCCTGGCTTCCATTGGTCTATTAAAGTGCATCCATGTTTTCGTTGCAGATATGTCAAACGCGCCTCGCGGAAGCGACAAGCATCGAGAGCATTCTGATACAGTTCGCGAATGGCTAGCGTTGGATCGCCATAGAGGCGTTCTCCCATCAGTAATTCTCGAACTTCGTACTCCGCCAGACTGAAAGCAACGTGCGGCCCGGGAGAAAATCGATGCTCTTGTTTGCCATTGGTTTCCACCATCGCGGGCACAAGGCCGTTTGTTCGAATCAGAGTAGGGATTTCATTCCAGCCGCTGAGACGTTGTGCGGCATCCCAATTGGCGTCGGTCAATGAAATCAGTAGACCACGCAACTTGTCGGCATGACTGTGAAAGGCCTTATCCAAAGCCGCGTGCGTCACCGTTCCTCGCAGCTCAAACGCATCCTTTTCCGCTGAGACAGAAGCACCGCCGATTTCCCGAATGTTGACAACCAGTTCGGCGGGATTGAGGCTTAGTTCGGGCGATAGTCCGAAATGATCCACGATGACTGGGTCGAGCGTTCTGACATCCGTCGCCAACCACCCAGCCACACACAACAGAGCCCCAACGGATTGTTCTCGCACCAGCAAACTATCGCCCTGGTAGTCGCCAACGCTTCGAGCTGAATACGTCGATGGAGTGTTCTCGCTGCGGCGAAAAAGGCGTTCGCTCGCCGCATGGATAACGCGTGCCAAACGAACCAGCGATGGAAGCTCAAATACCCTTTGAACCATTGCTCCCAATTTTTTTTTGTTTCCTGCTCAAGTTCTTCAAAAAACTCTTGTGGGAGTGATCCATCCGCATCGGGCTGCCAAACCTCAACTGATTTCAAGAGTCCCACATGCAACATTGAGGCTGCCGTGGCCCTTCGGGCTACCACATCCCCTTTGGTCTTTAGGCGGTCCATCTTTCGAACCGCACGTGGATTGCCTTCACGCAATACAGTGATCGGGCGTTGCGGAGCTCGCGTCCATCCGTCATTCATTCCCTCTGGGTCGCTCTTCAGTATTGCGTGACGCGCACATGCGAACGCGGCCTCCCGTACGAACGGAGCTACCAGAAGCAGAGCGCGTTCGGGCGGACTGAGATTGTCCATCCCGATGAATTGCTTAGCCAGAAGCTCGAGTTTTCGCACCACTCGAACAGGAAAGTCCACATCCAGCCAAGAATCATCCGAGAATAAACTGTAAGCGGCTCGCCACTGTGCCCAGCAGAGCTCAATGATCTGACTGACCGCAACTCGCAGATCTTGATCAAGTTGGTTCGAGGTCTTTATGGGCAACAGACTGGATTCGTTCACTCCGTCAAGCCAGATGTTCCGCTCCCCAACCTTGTCCGACGATTCACAGATTATGCGAAGGTCCGCATCCTTCGGAGCTTGTGCTTCGTTCCTGACTTTCTGCGTACCAGCGGCGTGGTGCCGACCGCTGAGCTCGCACTCTATGAAAGCAAAAACCTCGCGCAGATTCGATGGGCTGGTACTGGCCGAAAACGCATTGCTGGCTGCCAACGTAAAGTAGCTGATTTGTTCATGGCCATCAGCTGGACCAAAGTGCTAGTTCTGCCGGGCGAGCAGGAGTAAACGAACCAAACAGCTTTTTCGTCGGCCTGTTGTAGCTGCTGCGGAGTATACGATTCGTCTGCGATAAACCCCTTTATGCCTTTGCTGCTGTCGAGTGACTCATCGACAAAATAGTTCAAGCCTTCTCGACAAGCATCAATCAGAAAAACGATGTTTCGTGCCCGCGATCCCTCAATGTTGCGCTTGATTCGATCCAGTGAGACTAAATAGTCGGTCAATTCTTCAGGTGCGTGGGTCTTTCCATTCTCAGTGTTGCGTATGCCTGATTCACTTGGAACCAAGTAAGTACTGCGGTTGTGATAGACGCCATGACCGGTAAAGTAGATGATCAGCGTTTCATCTGACTCAGCATCGTCTAGTGCCGCTTTAATCTTGTCCTGCAATCGTGTCTTAGTCAGTTCGCCGACATTAGTTGCATCCACTTCGTAGCCTGAGGTTTCAAGCGAACGAGCAAGCAAAGGCAAATCGAAACGGACAACGGGTAGATCGCTGAACCCGGCCTTCTCGACGTATTTTTCGACACCAAAAAGAACAGCTCGTCTGCGGCCCATGGTTTTATTTCGCCTTGTCGCCGCTGGTTGTAGGGCGGCTGAATGTCAGGGTAATCGCGCCCTTGCCGCCAGCTTTCGCCGTACCTATAAAGTGAACACCACCCTCGGCCGATACTTCGACCTGCAGCTGAACCTCGGTCAGCTCAAACTCGCCGACGGCCCGAATGTCCGAAAGAAACTCGGTTGCCGCAGCAGCGACGTGTCGAAGGTTGCCTTTAATCGCGTCCACGGGAATGGAGCGTACTTCGGTCAATACTGCGTCGGCTCTAGGATCGCGACGTACGCCCTTTGAGTGAGTAGCTTCGTTATGCACGCCCGAGGGAGATTCCACTACAAAATCAATACGGTTGTCGTCGCTCATTGATTTGATCCAGGTTGTAAACTACGTAAGACATAATGCGAACAACAACGGGGCCATCCAAACTGAATTGACAGAGCGTAGTGTGAGAATTACCCTACGTTCCATCAAGCAACCGCAATTGAATTGGGAAAGAAGTCATGGCACGAGTCAATCGACGTGAGATTTTGTCGTCGGGTGAAATTCAGGTTGTACATTGCGTCAATCGGTGCGTGAGGCGTGGTTTTCTGTGCGGCGTC
>JBPOIW010000296.1:0-25748 GCA_052034165.1 Planctomycetota bacterium
ACTGACGGAAACTCAACAACAGACATGAAACTTACCCTGGGAAAACAACCGTCAGCAGCAGTGGTGACCGCAGAGGGCGTCGAGCATCGACGCCACCAGATTCCGCGAAAAGGACGGTCGAAAAGCGTGAGAATCCTATCGTCTAACGCCCCCGGAACGAAGACGTCCTTTTCAAATTCATTGTAAATTCTTCGTTAACGGACCGCGAACCCATGCATTTTGCGAGGAATTCCTGCAGTTTTACAGATGACTGAGTTGCAGAATCCGTTTTTCAGGTGCCCGCCTACAGCCCCATTTCGCTTAAAAGATGGTCGGCTCCATAAACGGTCCCGGTAATCCAGAGTACGTAACGGATGTCAACTCCGATTGAGCGACTGTAGTCCTGGTTCCAGGCAAAGTCGTTAATCGTCGCTTCAAAACATCGATCAAAATTCACTCCAACCAGATGACCGTTTTTGTTCAGAACCGGACTCCCGGAGTTCCCGCCTGTCGTATCTGTATCGTAAAGAATGGCGACAGGAACCTGTCCGAGGCGCGGATGCAGGAAACGTCCGAACTCACCGGCTTCGTATTTTTTCACCACTGCTTCCGGAGTAATAAACGGTTCCATGCCGGTTGTCTTTTCGATGACTCCCTTCAGCGTCGAAATCGGCGTTCTGATGACAGCATCCGCCGGCGAATACGCGCGAACTCGACCGCAGGTGAATCTCAGCGTAGCGTTGGCGTCCGGGATGAAGTTGGTCGCAAGAAATTGCTGCTTTACTTCAATCAGCGATCCGTAGAGTTGTCCCAGTCGTCCTTCGCGAGCCTTCTCGGTATCTCGCAGTTTCAAATAAAACGGATGCAGGTTCACGATCAAGCTCAACAGAGAATCATCCGTCTGACGCAGCTCGTCCGGCGACTTCTTCAGGCAGGCTTCCACGAACGCCGGATCGCCGAGTTGAGTTTTCTGAAGCAGATCCTTCGCTACAGACTCCAGCGATTTCGCTTCAGAGAATAAAACCTTCAGAGGTTCGATTTCATGTGATGCCGGAATCCTTCTTAATCGCTCCAGCATTCCCGCGAGCATGATCTCGTCAGTTTCGCGATGCCAGTCAGACATCGCGACCTTGATCTCCTGAGTCGACTGTGCAAAGTTGCGATCCATGTAAGGTGGCTCGCGATCCAGATCTGGCTTCGCCCGTTCGACGGACGCGTCAAAGACAAAGTAACCGAATGCGGCCGCTCGACACGCCTGTCGAAGCTGCAGCAGATGAATCTCCAGAGGACCGGCCGCCGACATTTCCTGATAGACAGTTTCGATCTCTTTCAGCACTCTGCCAAAGCGAGCTTTTCGCAGCGGGTCACTGTCGATATACGCCTGAAGGTCCGCTTCCTGCTGCTGGCGAGTCGCCACGATCTTTGCTCGTCGCAGCCCCTGCAACTGGCCTCGCGATCGCTTTTCCACGTTGGCCAATGACTTGCTGCGAGACGCATGTTTGATCGCAACCGAGCGATCTGTGGCTGCGGCCTTTTCCATTTCATGAATCTGCCACTGGTAAAGTTCAACCGTCAGAGGCAGTCGTACATTCTGTTCGTAGTCCAGAAAACTGGCGGTCTTGTGGCGAGCCGTTCGGCCCGGATATCCCAGCAAAAACACCGCGTCGTTTTCATCCACACCCTCCGGAGCCACCTGAATAAATCGCTTTGGTTTGTATGGAACATTGTCTTTGGAATATGTTGCCGATGAGCCATCCGGAGCGGTGTAAGCTCGCATAAAGGAAAAATCGCCGGTGTGTCGTGGCCACTCCCAGTTATCAACCTCGCCACCAAAATTGCCAACCGCAATCGGTGGTGCGAACACCAGCCGCACGTCTTTCAGAAAAGTGTACTGGAACAGCACATAGGTTTTGCCAGCGAACATTTCGGCCACTTCCGCACGCAGGCCGGGATTCTCTTTTTCAGCGGCCAGTTCCAGTTCCTTGCGACGTTTGTCGATGGCCTTGGTACGTTCCAGAAACGTCATGTTGTCACTGACGGCGGTCAAAACGTCGGCAGAGACATCGCGATAATTTTCGGTAATGCGAACCTGATAATCCGGCGCGGAAATTTCCTGTTCTCGGTTCGCGGCGATGAATCCATTCGTCAGCAGATCATTGGCTGCTGTGCTGGCCTTCTGGATCGCATCGAAGGCGCAATGATGATTGGTGATGATAAGCCCATTCGCAGAAACGAATGATCCCGTGCAGCCGTTTACGCGGCAGATCCCGTCGACCAGACTAATCTGATTGGGATTGAAGAGCTCATCCGCGGTCAGCTCGATACCCTTGTCCTTCAGATTCAGTCGCGGCAGTTCGCTCATCGGATACATGCCATCGTCAGCTCGGGCCGTCATGAAAACTCCTGAGACAATCATGCTGCATACACACAGTGAAAAAATGGTCTTGGTCATTGGAGATCCTGCTTTTGTCCGTCGATGGCACACTGTGAACAGTCTTATAGCATCCCGATGCCCTTGCCCCACCCCGGTTTTGCGCGATTAGCATCAACTGATTGAGCGGAACGGCGCGAGCCGTCCGGTAATGATTTTCCTTCACCCGTACCGAACCCAGTGCTTTCGGGACAAAATGATTAAAGACAAAAAGATGGATCCTCGTCAAACGCGCCCTCATGCGTTGCTGTTCATGATTTTGCAATCATCATTTTGTCCACATGCCTAAGAAATGCTGAGTGGGGCTTGCCCATATGGGCCAGGAAATCATGAATCCGCCCAATCGTACCCGCATCACGGACGACTCAAAAGATTCAGTCGCTGCCACACCTCGGGCAACTTCGTGCGGATCAGATTCAGGCTCGTGGGCGGAAGACGATCCTGAGTCATCGGCACACAGATTGTATCTTCAACATCCAGTCGCCCCGGAGAGCGACCATATTTGTAGTCGCGATCCAACGATCCATCTGCACTCAAAGCAACGCCCGCGAATCGTGGATTGGCGACCGAAATATAGAACTGATCCTTTGGCGCAGTCGACTGCTGCGAACCTGCTCCTTCAGAGGTCTTCCGAAACATCTTGCGCCGCGCGAGTTCTCGAAAGAGTTCCTTGGCGGTGAGTTCCGCAGGATCAACGACGGCGATCTTCTCCGCGATCAGATTCGCAAAAGGGCGTTCACCATTTTTCTCGTAAGCGCGAAGGCGAGCAAAGCTGTCGAGAATCTCCTGTCGAACAAGTGGAAAATGAGTACATCCGAGCACGACCGTATCAATCGCCGTGGTCTGTCCGGAATGCTGATGCGCGTTGACCAGAGTGGCGACATCGTAGCGAATATAGTTTTCGACGGAGTTGAGTCGCAGCGATTTTGGCGACGAAGGATCTCCCTGAAGTCCGGCTGGATCGAAGCCGTAGATGTTGAGCAACTCTGGATCAATCATCGCCGTTTTGTGTTCCACTGACGGCCCGTTGTAGACCGTCGCATTCAAGCCTGCAGCGTCCGAAGAAACGACAAACGCCGGATCGCCTTCAATCGCAGCTGCCAGTCCCACTGAGCCCTGCTGCACAACATCCGGCACACGCTTTCCCGCCAAACCCGCGCTGCGGCCGATAGCTTTGGGGTATGCATTACTGCTGCAGGTTCCAACAGTGGCCAGAACCGCAACCGTGCGTTTTTCCGTGGCTGTTTCTATGGACTCCGTTAAGCCACGAGCACCCGCTTCAACGACTCCAATAACGAACACCGGAACCTTCCAGGCAGCGACAACCTGGCGGATCTCATCAAGTCCCCACGCCGTGGCTGTGTTGCAGGCAATCACGATGGCTTTGACCGGCGTCTTGTCAAATTTTGGCTCGCGGTCCTCCGCGGAATTCCAGTAGCGACGACCCAGCAGAAATGCAGCATCCTTCAGGATTAACTCTTTCAGATAAGCCTGACACTGAACGGCCGGGTAATTTCCATAAGGCATGTTGGCCTGATCGCCGAAGTAGATAAACCGCTCGTTTGCGAAGTCCTTCTTTCCGTCCGGGCCGGGCGAGTAGTTGTCGTTATTGAAAGCATCCAGAGCATAGATCGCCTCCTGAACCGTTAAGCCCCCGATACCCGAATCGAAGACTCCAATTGGCAAGTCACTGGAATCATCAGACCACGCTTTCAGGTCCACAGAGAAGGCTGCACGGCCATCTGACTTATTCTGCGTGTGCTGAATAAACTCCGCAACAACGGCTTCGGTTTCATCATCATCTTCGGAGGTTGTGGCCGCTTGTGGCTTCTCCGCTTTCATCATCGCAGAAAACTGAGTCAGCCATTGAGAAATGATTGCGTCGCCAATCGAGGTGGTCGGCTGATATTCGTCCGGCATTCTTCCCCAGAAGAAACTGATCCAGCCATCGGCGTTATCGCCACTGCGATCGATGAAGGCCTTCATTTCATCATGTGAACAATTCAGCGGGAATGTCTCTTCCACGATCACTGGCTTGCCGATTTGGAATCCGTTGAGCGTTTCGAGAGCTTCATCAACTTTGCCGGCGGCCGGATAAATATGCACAGCCAGAAAATCCAGTTTCTCGGCAACTTTCAGCGGATCAAATCCGGAAGTCAGGCCGGGACGGTCCAGGCTCCAGTCGACAAATCCCACCGTGATCAAATGCCGCTTGTCATGCTGACGAACCGCATTAACCATCTGATCAATCCACTGTTTGGCGGCTTCGGGTCGAGTTCTCCCGTTGGTTGATCTTGCAACAAACTGCACGAAGTGTTTACCCGCAAAGGCCGGCCCCAACCAGTCTGGTCCCGCCGTATCTCCACCAATCACAGGTTCGTTCATCAGGTCGAAGCAGAAGACGGCCGAGCTATCGCTGCAAACAGTCGCCACCGCTTCCCAGAAAACCTGTTGAGCATTCCAGCGGGCTTGTTCATCCAGCGAGTCGTACCAGGCGGGAACATCTTTTTTGTGATAGCAACCCAGCCCGGTCAGATCGAGATACAGCTTTGTGTCTTCGGCCAGAGTCAACAATCGCTGCAGTTGCTTGAGCTCTTCCGTATTCACTTCTGTGGCCGACTTCATGAACTTGCCAAACTGCAGATGAATCCGCACCACGTTCGCGCCGAGACTTTGCATGTCGCGAAAGTCGTTTTCGACACGATCCCATTCCGTATGCCAATAGTCTTCCAGCAGGCGACCCTCGGCATCATGATCGTAATTGAAACCCATGGGACGAAAGGGAGCTTCAGGGTCTCCGCTGATAAAATGCGTTCCATCCGCGCTGATTCGAATCACTGGTAATGTTTTTTCATCATCTGCCCCCATCACGGAAGATGGTTGCATCATGAATGGAATGATCAGGGCGATGAGTAGAAATGATTTCGAAGCGGACATGCTTATCGATACTCCCTCTAACGTGAACTTCTTCCGGCGAGTTCAAGTTCTGGCGCCATGAGTTTTTGGCGCCATGAATTTTTGTCGCTATCAATCGATGGCCGGGTGTTCGCGCGAGACATCTTCAGGTCATTGCCTCAATCGTCGCCGTGCCCAGAATCATGTGTTTACGAAGCTTAACGGGAACTTGTAGCAAGGAAGAAGCGACACGGCGAAACAGGCTGACCAAAGTCTGATTTTCCGGCAGGAATGACTGGCCGTTGATTCGGAAGGCGGCGTCGAGTTTCAGGGGCGATTCCCGTTGCGTCCGATGACGGAATCTGACGCTACGGCTTTCGCGGCAAGACTGCTGCTTCTGGAGCTGAGCTGACTTTGGCGGTTAATCTGTTTGCACTGAATAAAACAGCTCGTTTCGGCATCAATTGCCATTCCCTGAAGCTCCGTGTTCTGTCGCGAAAAACTTGGTCAGCAAAACATCGCCCTGGATTCAGTCGTGAGCAGACGGGCTCCGATTCTAAGTTTGAATTAATCGCAATCTGCCAGCAGAGACTCCTGCTGACAGTTATCCAGCTGACCGGACAACCGGAGGCCGGAGACCCTCCCGTGGCGCTACGGATTAACGCTTCAACCAGGTCTCTGTCCAATCGTCACGGAAGGCGAAGGAAAAATGGGTCCTTTAGGTTCTCGCATCAGGCTGGAAGTTCTGTTCTCGCTCCTGCCTGGGCTGATATTTTGCAGGCCCTTACTGGCACAGGACGACAGTTATTCGTCCTCTTCGACGCGGCCGGCAAGTAATGCCCCTGAGTGGCTTGAGACAGGCAGTCGTGTCAGACAGGCTACCTACCTCTTCGATCCTCCTTCGCAAGCGCCTCCTGCGGGAAGTCTTCCCGCGGTTGAAGCCGCGGCTGAGGAAACTCCGGCGGGAGACTTCGAGAGCGAACTCGGCCGATTGCAGAAGCGAATTGATCAGCTGGAAGCATCGGAAAAGAAACGCGTCGACTCCGACAAGAAGAAAAAGGAGGAGGAGGCAAAGAAAGCAGAAGGCTGGCAGGATATGTCCACTGACAAGTGGACGGTCAAACTGGGCGGTCACGTTCAGGCGGAGTACATTAATTGGGCGAATGCCGACCCCGCGATTCCCGGTACTCAGGACTACTTTGAATTTCGGCGTCTGCGTCTGGTCGCTGATGGCACGGGCTACGGGCAATGTGACTTCCGTCTGCAAATGACACTTGAGCCGGAAACTGTGGGGACCAGTCCCGCAGGAACGGTGACTTCGCCGGATGTGAAGGATGCGTACTTTTCGATGAACGAAATCCCGGGGCTCGGGCGATTTCGTATTGGCAACTTCTTCGTCCCGTTCAGTCTTGAGCAGGTGACGAACGACACCAACAACATCTTCATGGAACGTTCCATTCCGTCACAAGGCGTGTTCGCTGCTGATCGCGAAGTCGGTATCGCCTTGTACAACTGCACTGACGACCAAAGTGTCACGTGGGCCAGCGGCGTGTTCTTTGACAGCATCAGCGAAGGCCTGAAAGAACGCATTGATGACAATCAGGGATGTCGCGTTTCGGGGCGATGGACCTGGACGCCGTTCTATGACGAACCCTCCAACGGCCGGTACTTGATTCATACGGGCATTGGGATTTTGCACACCGAAGACCAGGACAAGAAAGTCAGCTTTCGCTCACGTCCACAGATTCACGAAGGACCGCGAATCATCGACAGCGGCAGTATCGATGCCGCATCTTACACAACGGGGAATCTGGAGTTTGCAGCTGTGATGGGGCCGGTTACGCTGCAGAGCGAAGCATTCCTCTGCAATGTCAACACCATGGCCTCCGGAACCGAAACCACGCAGGGCGCGTACGCTCACCTGAGCTACTTCCTGACCGGGGAAAACCGCATTTATGAGCGATTCGGACAACATGGCGCGCAGTTCGGCCGCAACGTGCCGACATCAAATTTCTTTGTTGTCCCTGGTGCGATGAGCCCCGGAGCGTGGGAAGTGAAAACTCGCTATTCGCATTTGAATCTGAACGAATTCAGTAAGGGCGAATACAACGATCTGACAACCGGTTTCAACTGGTACTGGAGTGATCGAACTCGAATCATGTTTGACTGGATTCATCCGGTGACAACAGGTTCGACAGTCTACGGCGAAACGGAATCCGATCTTCTTGCGATGCGTTTCGACTTTAACTGGTGATGACTTCTCAGATGTCTCTCTTCACTTCTCATGTCCCCACTGGAATTTGAAATTTCAGATTTGAGATCTCAGATTCAGAACTGGTTGCCACAGGCGTAACATCTATGAAGACATCATCACGTAGAATGTTTCTGGGATCTATGATTGCGGCCGCGTTTGCCCCTGTGCTCGCCAATGTCGGAAGCGCCGCCGATCGCTGTTGTGTTCATTGCGGTTGCAATGCCAGCCGTTGTCGCAAAGTTTGTCGACTGGTTCGTGAAGACAAAAAAATCACGACCACCTGCTGGGGCATGCAGTGCGAAGAATTCTGCGTTCCCGCTCCAAGCACTCCGGACTGCAAACACTGCGAAACAGTCTGCCCGAAGACACCGGAAGACAAGAACATCTGTGCTCAGCCAAAGAAACTCGTCTGGACATCGTGGATTCCCGGTTGCGGAGCAGACGTCTTTACAAAACGAAAGCTCATGAAGAAGACCGTGACCAAGACCGTCCCGTCGTTCAAATGGGTGATTGAAGATGCCTGCCAGCAATGCATCACCGCAATCGAACCGGTGACGGTCCCAGAAGGCGTCACGGTGCCAACGGCTCCCGACATCGAAGGAGCGTATATCGTGGCGGCAATCGCCGAAAAATGACCCGATACTCGACTCATCGGCGAGCGGCAGGGCGTCAGCCCTCCGAGCCCCGCTGGCTTTGTGTCTCATCATTTCGAGCGTCGCGGAAAACGTCATTTTCGGAACGCAGAGTTCGCAGGGGAATCCTTCCAATAATTCCACTCTGCGTTCCCCTCCGCCCTCTGCGTTCAATTGAGTTTATGGGTTCGACCCAGCCGAGCTCGGCAAGCTCCTGCCCGCCGCAAGAATCTGCGCCAGTTCTATGCGAAGGGTCCCGAATACTGCCCAAGCAGCAATATCTGTCCTCTCCGGCAAGAAATTCACATTCGTTGGTTGCGTCAAAACGTATTCAAAGATAAAACACGACCAATCGAGTGATACTTATTCAGCGGCCGGAGTCCTTGAGTCGATGAAGCTGTCAAGAAAATCAGATTATGCACTGCGAGCATTGTTTAGCTTAGTCGCTTATCGCGGCCAGGGGCCGATTTCGATTCGAACACTGGCTGAACAAAACGACATTCCTCGTCGATTCCTTGAGCAGATCATGCTGGACCTGAAATCGCGTGGCTGGGTGGAGAGTATCGCAGGGCGTGACGGAGGATTTGTTCTGGCAAAGCGGCCGGAAGAAATCACGATGGGCGAGATTGTACGCCACTTTGACGGAATTCTGGCACCGATTTCGTGTGTTTCAACATCTGACTATGAACCGTGCTCACAAGAAGGGGTCTGTCGTTTTCGCCGTGTGATGCTGGATATTCGTAACTATATCTCTCGCCTGATGGATAGTGCGACGTTGTCTACGGTGTTCGCCGGGGCCATTGTAAGCCGTGAAGAAGTGTTTTCTGCTGAGCTGAATTATGGAGATGGCATCTAGCCGTCTCTCTTTTTTGCTCTTATCTATCACCCATTTAGTGATGATTGTTTCTTGGATTTGGAATGACTTTTATGAAGAAGAGTTCCCTGGTTCTCCTGTTTTCCCTGATTTTGACCGCCGTCGGATGTGGCACAGCGACCGAGCCCTCGAAAGATGCTTCATCTGCGGCAGGCAATTCCGCAGGTGGCGAAGCGTCAGCTCCCATAGAGCTGCTGAACGTTTCCTACGACCCGACTCGCGAATTGTGGAAAGAGCTCAACGAGAAATTCATTGCAAAGCAGGCGGCCAATGGAGCGACCGTTTCCATCAAGCAGTCGCACGGCGGTTCCGGCAGTCAGGCGCGGGCTGTTATCGATGGACTTGAAGCCGACGTTGTGACTCTGGCGATGTGGTCGGATACGGAGCAGCTCCACCAAAAAGGATTGATCAAAGACGGTTGGGAAGAGGCCTTGCCAAATCGCAGCTTGCCGTACACGTCGACGATTGTTTTCGTCGTGCGGAAGGGTAATCCAAAGAACATCAGGACATGGGCAGATCTGGCCGGCGCCGGCATTGAGATCATCACTCCGAACCCGAAGACGTCTGGCAACGGTAAGCTGGCCTTCCTTGCGGCATGGGGCAGTGTGATCAACAAGGGTGGCAGTGAAGACGAAGCGAGAGCTTTCGTGACGCAGCTTTACAAGCAGGTCCCTGTTCTTGATACCGGAGCTCGTGGCGCGACAACAACGTTTGCTCAGAAGGGTATTGGCGATGTGCATCTGACCTGGGAAAACGAAGCTCATCTGGAGGTCGCGGAAGGTCAGGGGGAACTGGAGTTGGTTTTTCCGGAAGCCAGCATTCTTGCTGAACCGCACGTCGCCGTGGTGGATACCGTTGCCGACAAAAAAGGGACGCGAGCCACGGCTGAGGAGTATCTGAAGTTCCTCTACACCAAAGAGGGGCAGGAAGTGATCGCGAGGCATTTTTACCGGCCATCGAATGCGGAAGTTCTTGCGGCCAACGCGGCATCTTTTCCGGCGGTCGAGCTGTTCTCGGTGACAAAAGTGGCTGCAAGCTGGGATGACGCTCAGACAAAGTTCTTCGCGGATGGTGCTGAGTTCGACAAGATCTACACGACTGGAAAATAAGAGTGTGGTTGTCAGTTCGTAACGCCGCCTGCTCGGAATGGTCAGTGCGGCGGCCGAATTGCCAGAGGTGCGGGGCGGGAGAAGAGTCGTGCAGCGTTCCCGGATTGCTCGTTATGCCAGGTTCCAGTAGCGCCTGGTTGCGACGGAGGGAACAGCGCTGTGAACTCTGTAAGTATCAGATTGTGACAGTCATTAACCCGGGTTGAAGTAAGTGAAATGAGCAGAGTCATGGGAAAGAAGAGTGAAACCGCCGAGGATCATGCCACAGCTGACGGTCGATCTGACACAGAAGACCTTGTGCTGGCGCAGATTCGTGAATCACTTCGAAACCTCCGTTTTGGCCATGTGCAGATTGTGGTGCAGGATGGTGTCGTCGTGCAGATCGACCGTCTCGAACGCCGCCGCATCACTCGTAACGAACGACAGGCTTCACAGACGACCAACTAGCGTTGGGCGAGGCCGCAGAATCATCAGCAACAGGCGCTCGCTGCGCCTCGGTTGTTGAACTCTTTTTCTTCCGTGCGATTCAATCTTTTGCCTGACGATACAACTTCGAGGGCCAGTTCAGATGCGACTTTTTGAAGTCAGTTTCCGTACATTATGCTTTGGGCCGCAGGAATTGAGGCCGGGTGTTCGCGGAATACATCATTCAGAGCCTTGCCTCAATTGTGGCCGGGGACCGAATAAACGCGTCCGGGTTATGTTGGCGCACGATGTCCGCGTCTTTCAGGAGCGAACAAAGTGAGCGCCGCTAAACCTTCCCCCGGTCGATCTCTCGGGGGCACTCTCAGACAACTTGTTTCCGGAAAACATCGCAGTCCGTTGCCTGGATTTGGGCCGGGGCTCGCCGTGACGATCAGCTGGCTGACTGTCATGTTGTTTATCCCGCTTGTGGCCTTGATTGCGAAATCGATTGCTCTGACTCCTGCAGAATTTCTGGCCGCGGCCTGGTCGGAACGTGCTCGAGCCGCTTATACGCTGACGTTCGGAGCGGCGGCCATCGCCGCAGTGGTCGACGTGGCCCTCGGGTTGTTATTCGCATGGGTTATCGTGAGATATCGTTTCCCAGGTCGCCAGATGCTGGATGCGATAGTCGACCTTCCCTTCGCGCTTCCAACTGCTGTTGCCGGGCTTGTCTACTCCAGCCTCTACGTGAAGAACGGCTGGTTCGGGCAGTTCCTTGTGCCGCTGGGAATTGAAGGCGCGTACTCCCGGTTTGCGATTGTCCTGGTGCTGATTTTTCTCGGCCTGCCATTCGTCGTGAGAACTGTGCAGCCTCTTCTTTCAAGCCTTGAAGGCGATATCGAAGAGGCGGCCGCATCGCTGGGAGCTTCCCGCTGGCAGACCTTCACGCGAGTCATCCTGCCGTCTCTGATGCCGGCACTCTACACTGGATTCGCCCTTGCGTTTGCTCGCGGGCTTGGCGAGTACGGCTCGATCATCTTCGTATCGACGAATATCCCGTTCAAGTCCGAGATCGCTCCGATGCTGATCTATTCGCGACTGGAAGACTACAAGTACGAAGAAGCCACTGCGATCGCTGTTGTGTTGCTGGCTGGCTCGATAACGACTCTGATGCTGATTAACTGGCTTGAAGCAAGGAATCGCCGCTATGCACGTTAACTCCGCCAGAACTCAAAAAACTGCAGGCAGAATGGTGGCGAATGAGCCGCTTTGGTTTCGAATCCTGCTGATCTCGCTCTGCTATTTAGTCGCCATCGTGTTGATAATTGTGCCCTTGATCTACGTCTTCGTGCAGGCGTTCTCCGACGGAGTTTCGGGCTGGTGGAATAACCTCTTCAATGACGCAGAAACTCGTCACTCTGTATTTCTGACGCTGATCGTCGTGCCACTGGCGGTGTTGGTGAATACGGTTTGCGGAGTTGCTGCTGCGTGGACGTTGACCAAGTTTAAGTTTCCCGGTCGCACGCTGCTGATGACCGCGCTTGATCTGCCCTTTGCCGTGTCACCGGTCGTCGCCGGTCTGATGTTTGTGTTGTTGTACAATCTCCGAACCGGTTACTTCGCTCCGTTCCTGAATGCGTGGGGAATAAAAATCATCTTTGCGTGGCCAGGGCTGGTGATGGCCACCATGTTTGTAACCATCCCGTTTGTGGCTCGCGAACTGATTCCTTTAATGCAGGCCCTCGGCGATGACGAAGAACTGGCCGCTGTGAGCCTGGGAGCATCGCCATGGCAGATCTTCTGGCGAGTAACATTGCCGAACATTAAATGGGGTCTCTTATTCGGAGTCATCCAGTGTAATGCTCGTGCGATTGGCGAATTTGGGGCCGTGTATGTTGTCTCCGGCCGCATCGAACGTGAAACCTACACGATGGCTCTGCGAGTTGAAAAGCTCTTTCAGGATTACAACAACCCTGGGTCATATGCGGTTGCGTCTGTCCTGACGTTGATGGCTCTTTCGACACTGGTGCTGAAGATCATTCTGGAACGAATGGTTGCCGCATCAATGGAGCAGAGTTCTTCGGAATAGCTTTGAGGTGAGTAAGTCAGATTTACATCTGAGGTCACAGAGACAGGGGTTCCCGCCGTTAGCCGCTGGACGCCAGCCCACGGTTAACAACCTGACGCCTAGCGAGTTCCGGCTGATAACTCTGTGCCCTCTGTGTGGAAAACAAAACGGCGATTCATTGTCCCGGTATTCAGGTAATTTCCCATGAGTATTTCAGTTCAAAATCTATCGAAGCGATTTGGTGATTTCGTCGCTTTGAAGAACGTCAATCTGGAAGTTCCCTCAGACAGCTTAACAGCTTTGCTGGGACCGTCTGGTTCGGGCAAGACAACTCTGCTGCGAATCATCTCCGGACTTGAGAGTGCTGACGAGGGCAGCATCCTGTTCAAAGATGAAGACGTGACGACTCGCTCTGCTCGTGATCGCGAAGTGGGCTTCGTCTTTCAGCATTATGCTCTGTTTCGTCACATGACGGTGTTTGAAAACGTGGCCTTTGGAATGCGAGTTCGCAACGCTCCGAACAGCGAAGTCCGTGAACGAGTCAACGAGCTGCTGCATCTGGTGCGACTGGAAGGACTTGGACAGCGGTACCCATCCGAGCTTTCCGGTGGACAACGTCAACGCGTCGCTCTGGCCCGTGCTCTCGCAGTCAAACCTCGCATGCTGCTGCTCGATGAACCCTTCGGCGCGCTGGATGCGAAGGTGCGTCAGGAACTGCGAACCTGGCTGCGGAAACTGCATGAAGAAATGCATGTCACAACCGTGTTTGTTACGCACGATCAGGAAGAGGCCTTTGAAATGGCCGATCAGGTTGTGGTGATGAGTCAGGGACATATCGAGCAGACCGGGACGCCTCAGGCCGTCTTCGATAATCCTGCGACATCGTTCGTTATGGATTTTCTGGGCAACGTGAACGTGTTTCACGGGCGAGTTCAATCGGGGCGAGTTCAGATGGGGCCGTTCAGTCTGCAGTACGATGAGTACCAGAATGAGGAACCTCGCAACGCGACAGCCTATGTGCGACCTCATGAGCTGGACATCGATCGATCACCATCGCAGGCGTCGTTGCTGGGGAAAATCAAACAGATTAATCCGGCCGGTTCTGTGCTGAAGGTTCGAGTCGCCGTCGAGGAATTCGGAGTCGAGCTGAACGTCGATGTGACGCATTATCGAGCCAAATCCCTGGAGCTGAAGCTCAATGATATTGTCTATGTGCATCCTCGATCGGTGCGAGTCTTTATGCCAGAGACAGATTACGTGATTTGATTATGTGCCGAGGACAGTTAATCACAGATTTGAGATTTGAGATCTCAAATCATGACAACTCACCACATAACCCATGTTGACGCCGGACCTGTAAACCCTGTAGATTTCCGAACACTGCTGCTGACCGAAAAACTCGGAGGCCGTTGCGTTTCAATCAGAACGCAGCGGCCTTTTTTCGTTACTACTTTTCAATTTGGACTCCGCTATGCCACGCTGGTTTGCTGACAATTCTCTGTCCATTGGTCGTACGCCTCTTGTTCGATTGAACCACGTGATCGACGGAGCCCCGGCCACAGTGCTGGCAAAGATCGAAGGGCGAAATCCGGCCTACTCGGTGAAGTGTCGATTGGGAGCTGCCATGATCTGGGACGCCGAGAAAAAAGGGCTGCTCGGGCCAGGGAAGGAATTGGTTGAACCCACCAGCGGCAATACGGGAATCGCTCTGGCGTTTGTGGCCGCAGCGAAACGCATCCCGCTGACACTGACGATGCCGGAGACGATGAGCATCGAGCGAAGAAAACTGCTGCTGGCCTTTGGAGCAAAATTGGTGCTCACTGAAGGTCCCAAAGGAATGACCGGGGCTGTGAATAAGGCAGAAGAAATCTACGCGTCAGATCCTGGAAAGTATGTTCTTCTTCAGCAGTTCAAGAATCCTGCCAATGCTGCGATCCATGAAGAAACGACCGGACCAGAAATCTGGGAAGACACGGATGGACTCGTAGACATCTTTGTGGGTGGAGTTGGCACGGGTGGAACCATCACGGGAGTGTCTCGCTATCTGAAAAAGAAAAAGAGCAGCTTCCGCTCAGTCGCCGTGGAGCCAACTGCCAGCCCGGTGTTGACTCAGAAAAGAAATGGTGAGCCGCTCAAACCAGCGCCGCATAAGATTCAGGGGATCGGGGCTGGCTTCATTCCCGAGGTTCTGGATCTGTCCGTTGTTGATGAGATCGAACAAGTCAGCAATGAAGACGCGGTGCTTATGGCACGCCGACTTGCGCAGGAAGAGGGCATCCTTTGCGGGATCTCCTGTGGAGCTGCGACGGTCGCAGCCGTGCGAGTTGCACAGCGGCCGGAAAACAAGGGGAAAACGATCGTTGTGGTTTTGCCGGACTCCGGAGAGCGATACCTCAGTTCGATTTTGTTTGAAGGTGTGTTCGACGCGGAAGGTAAAGCTCGATGAACAATCAGGAACAACCGGCAGCCTGTTGTCCTCCGTCTCAAAGCAAGCGGTGGGAGACTCGGG
Organism: Planctomycetota bacterium; assembly: GCA_052034165.1. Classification (GTDB taxonomy): domain Bacteria; phylum Planctomycetota; class Planctomycetia; order Planctomycetales; family Planctomycetaceae; genus SXXK01. Next base: position 15,157 of record JBPOIW010000296.1, read on the forward strand.
AAATCGTTTCCGAGTTGAAGTCGCTTCGTGAAGAGTCCCTGGCGACTCGGCAGCGATCCGGTAACCCGATCAAGTTGCCGTCTCGTAAGATTCTGGCAACGGTCGTGGAGAATCTTGGTGCCGCCCTGTTTCCCAACCGACTGGGCGATCACGATGTGGTTCAGGAGAGCATCGACTATTTCGTAGGTTATACCCTCGAAAAAGCACTGCGGAATCTGGACGAGCAGATCGCGCTGGAGATGATCTTTGCTGAACGGTATTCGCCGGTTCCGGAAGATAATCGGCAAAAGGCCACGGAGATTGTGCGACACTTTGCAGCTCATCTGCCTCAGATTCGACAGACTCTCGAAACAGATATTCAGGCGGCGTATGAAGGTGATCCCGCAGCACGGAGTGCGGATGAAGTGTTGGCCTGTTATCCGGGGATGACGGCCATTCTTCATCATCGTATCGCCAATCTTCTGCATCGACTGGGAGCACCGCTGGTCGCTCGGATTATCGCGGAGGTCGCTCATTCACTCACTGGAATTGATATCCATCCCGGGGCAACAATTGGGCAGAGTTTCTTTATCGACCATGGGACGGGAGTCGTCATCGGAGAAACGGCCGTCGTCGGCAATCGAGTTCGGCTCTACCAGGCTGTAACGCTGGGTGCTAAACGATTCCCCGTCGACGAACACGGCGCATTGCTGAAAGGGAAGGAGCGGCATCCCATCGTTGAACATGATGTTGTGATTTATGCCGGAGCCACGATTCTGGGAAGGATCACAATCGGGGCACGATCTGTGATTGGTGGCAATGTCTGGCTGACACGCAGTGTGCCACCGGACAGCAATGTCACTCAAGCCAAGCATCAGAATGAAGTGTTTAACAGTGGGGCCGGGATTTAGTAATCCAAAGCACCCAGGCTATAGCGTTTGATCGCCCCTCTTCCCGGATTGCACAAGATTTATGTGGCAGCATTCTTTCAAATCTCAGGGCCCGGCAGGCACTGCAACGTGGGTCGTGGGCGTGATTCAGTGGCCACTCTTGTTGTGCGCGGGAGTGGTCATTGCAGGAGTTGCGGGTTGCACCAACGAGCCTCGAGCGACTCCTGAAGCGGACGTCGCAACTTCAGCAAAAGAAATCACGTTGCTGAATGTGTCCTATGATCCGACTCGCGAGCTCTGGAAGGAAATCAACAACGCCTTCATCCCATATTACGAGAAGGAAACCGGGGTTAAGGTCAGCATCAAACAATCTCACGGTTCTTCCGGAAGTCAGGCACGAGCGATCATTGATGGACTGGAAGCTGATGTTGCCACGCTTTCGATATGGTCCGACACGAATTCACTGCAGAAAGCCGGTCTCATCAAAGATCAATGGGAAAGCACATTCCCCAATCGATCATTGCCGTACACCTCAACGGTTGTTTTTGTCGTCCGAAAATCAAATCCAAAAGCCCTGAAAGATTGGCCCGATCTGCTCAAAGGCGACACACAGATCATTACGCCCAGTCCAAGAACATCCGGAAACGGCAAGCTGAGTTTTCTTGCCGCGTGGGGCAGTGTGATTTCAGCAGGTGGCACTGAGGAAGCAGCATTTCAATTCGTCAAAGAGCTTTATCGTCGAGTGCCGGTTCTTGATGCCGGGGCTCGAGGTGCCACGACCACGTTCGCTCAAAAAGGTGTGGGAGACGTTCATCTGGCGCTGGAGAATGAGGCGCTTCTTGAGGTTGAGGAGTCAAAAGGCGAGTTGGAGATCGTCTACCCTCCGGTCAGCATCATCCATGAGCCACACATTGCACTGGTTGACAAAATTGTTGATAGACGTGGTACTCGCTCTGTTGCCGAGGCCTATCTTGGCTTTCTTTACACACCGGCGGGCCAGGAGATTATTGCCAAAAGCCATTTTCGGCCAACCAATCCCGAGATCCTCAGAAAGTTCCGACCACAGTTTCCAGAGATTCGTGCGTTTACAATTACCGATTTTGCTGCAGACTGGAGTGATGCACAGAAAAAGTTCTTCGCAGAGAACGCAATTTTTGACCAGCTGTTCGAATCCGGTGCTGACAACTAGTCGCCCGGAAATTAAGCGAAGAGTCTCACTGTGATAGAATATAAACTATGTAAGGATCAGTCCCTGTATCTGTGTTAGATTGAGTGAACGGCCTTTACTTTGGCTCGCTGTTTAATTTTTCCTGCGTAATGTCGACACGCGTGGACCCGGCACCAAGAGTAAATGAAAAGATGTCGCGGTGAAGAGCCAGCCGTTGAGAAGTTGTGGTGTATCTCTCGAAGCCGAACTTCTGATTAATCACCGTTGGCAGTAGATGGGTTGTGACGTCAACCGACACATGTTGTTTCTCTAAACGTCGAGGTCGCGCAAGGTGGGGCAACAGAAAAAATGGTTCGTAGTTGGGCCGGTTTTTGAGATCGGAGCCGCGTCTCAGAGGTCTACCAGAGTCGCAAAAGACAGCACTGTTTGAACTGGGTAACGATTTCCGAAGACAACGGATTCGGGGAAATGGACGGAGTTGTCAGTCGGCTTCTCTTCACGTTGAAATTCTTCGATTTTCTGATGAATCAACTTGCAGTGCACATCCGTTGGCACATATACTACTCATTCAGTCGGTGATATTGTTATTGACGCTCTTTTTGCTGGTTTTTCTGTGTCTCTACGGAGGCAGTGGAAGAATTACGCGACGAGGTGATATGTTCTTCAATAAATATACACGACGTAGTCGATGATGTATTTGGTTTGAGTTGCTCCCGATAGAGGTGACGATGGGTATGTTCGAGTTGAAAAAGGATGGTGCAGTGTTTTTGTCTCCAAGGGCACGATTCCAGTGGATGCTCTTTACCGCGATGTGTGTAGGTGCCTTCTGTGGTTGTGGCGAGGCGGCGAAGCCGTGGGAGAAAGTTGTCCCTGCGTCAGGTCAGATTACTTTTGAAGGAAAGCCCGCTGAAGGTGCTCAGATAACGCTTTATCCAAAAGCTGCTGATTTTCCGGCATCGGTTCGTCCGTCTTCCACGACCGGTGAAGGCGGGAAGTTCGTGCTTGGGACACATGGTGCTGCTGACGGTGCTCCAGCCGGCGAATACTCCGCCAGCGTGGTTTGGTTTAAGGTTGTCGATGTCGGTTCCGGGCCCGTTCGTGGTGACAATGTTCTGCCCGCCAAATACGCGAGTGAAACTACGTCTGGCCTGACCATCGTTATTAACGAAACCGAAACGACTATTCCTGTCATTGATCTTAAGAAGCGGTAGCAGGCTACTGCGGTTGTATGGTGTTTACGTCACTGTTTTTTCATTGTGTCGGTCACTGAGCTGGGTTGAACCTGGTTATTAACATGGCTGTGGCTGACGTAGTTTTTTGAAAGGTTCGTAGAGTAATGAAGAATTTTCGTTATGCATCACTGGCAACATCGCGTCGACAGGCTCGCCGCGGGTTCACTTTGATTGAGTTGCTTGTTGTGATCGCGATTATCGCCATTTTAATCGCATTGCTTTTGCCAGCAGTGCAACAGGCACGTGAGGCAGCGCGACGCACTCAGTGTAAGAACAATCTTAAGCAGATCGGTCTTGCCATTCATAACTTTGAGGACGTCTACAAGCATCTTCCCACGAGCAACCGACCACCGGGAACTGGTACAAAGCGTATTGCCGGGATGACTCGAATCCTGCCACAACTGGAATTGGCGAACGTTTATCAGAACTACGACCAGACATTGCAGTGGAGCGATCCAAACGCGAACATGCGTTTAGCAGTGAGTACCGTTGTGCCGGCTTTCAATTGCCCGTCTTCGTCGGCATTGCCAAAGCTTGACGGCGACCCGGACGTGACGACGACTCCAAGTGGCTATGCTGCCAACATGGTTTCTGTTTCTGACTACGCGTGGTCTAAGGGTGTCGATCGTGGCGTTGCTGCTCTTGTAAATACGACAACGACGACGGTCCTGCAGGCGACTCCGGATTTTACGGACCCCACGAATGCGGCGAACAAGTATTACTCGGGCTTCTTTGCTCAGAATTCGGACGCGAAGTTTCGCGACGTGACTGACGGACTGTCGAATACGATTGCTGTCGTGGAGACGGCCGGTCGTCCTTCCGTGTACCGTCGAGGACTGAAGAAAGTTGGTGCGGTTCCGACGAATCGTGTGAATGCCGGCGGCTGGTGCCGCCCCGCCAGCGACGTGCTGACAACAGGCCAGAAGGCCGATGGCACAGCACTGTTTGGAACGACGCCGTTCAATGCAACAAACGGCTATGACGTCGGTGCTGAAACTTACCCAACCGGAACATTTGGTGTTCAGGGAACGAGCCAGCCTTTTTCATTCCATACGGGTGGGGCTCAGTTTGCACTGGGTGATGGCAGCGTTGTCTTCATCAGTGAAAACATCGACTTTGTCACCTTCATCTCACTCGTCACTCGTGGCAATGGTGAAGTTGCTCAGGTTCCGTAGAGAACTACAGCATTTCTTCTAATCCTGGACCGGACTGCGTTTCATCATCGCTGTCCGGTTTTTCCATTGTACCGCTTTTCCATTGCACAAAGGTCTTGTGAGATGCCCGATCAAACGCTGCGTCTGACACAACTCGACGCGATGGCCGAATCTGCTGAATGCCTGCGGACGATTGCTCACCCGCATCGTCTGCGGATTCTGCAGATTCTGTCGCAAGGCGAACATCCTGTTGGTGAATTAGCGGAAGCGTGCGAACTGCCCAGCGCGATGATGTCAGAACACCTTCGACTGATGCAGCGATGCCGACTTCTGGACAGCCGACGAGAAGGTCGAAATGTTTACTACTTCATTGTCGAGCCTCATGTGACGGCCGTTCTGAAGTGTCTCATCAAACGCTTTGACACGGCAGGTAAGAAGTAGGCCTGATGTTCTTAGCGTCAGTTCTCGGATCCGCTGCTGCATGTCACCCACGCCTTAACTGAAGAGGCCTGTTCGTTCTCATCGTCACTCAAATTGAAGTAACGGAGTCTTTGAATGAGCGTCAATTCCATTTCCCCGCAACGCCTCCAGGAATCGATTACCAAGGGGGACCCGGTCGACCTGATCGATGTTCGGACGCCGGTTGAATTTCGAGAAACCCATGTCACGATCGCCAGGAATGTCCCTCTGACACAACTGGACGCGAAAAGTCTTACTGCGGGGCGAAGTGTCGAGACGCCTCTTTACATCATTTGCAAATCCGGCGGTCGGGGTCGTCAGGCTTGTGAGCAAATCATTGCTGCCGGATATTCGAATGTCGTCAACGTGGACGGTGGCACTCAGGCCTGGGATGCTGCCGGCCTGCCAGTGATTCGCGGCAGGAAAGCCGTCTCACTTGAGCGACAGGTTCGCATTGCAGCGGGCTCACTGGTTCTGACAGGAGCCGTGCTCAGCCAACTGGTTCATCCCTGGTGGATCTGTCTCTCCGGCTTCGTCGGCGCAGGACTGATTTTTGCCGGGATCACCGACACCTGCGGCATGGGTCTGCTGCTGGCTCGCATGCCCTGGAATAATGTTACGTCTTGTGCGACGAAATAGCTGGGGACGAATCTTCCGCTCTGATGCCAACAAGAAACATCAAGTTTGAAATCTGCGATCACAAGCCTGCAGGCTGTTGCGGATTTGGAACGCGCTGAGGGGCGAGATTCGAGCGACTCACACGTACTGGCGGGGATGTCGCCGTTGTCTTGTGGACACGGTTAATACGCAGTCCTCGAAAGTCCGCCTGAATGTGGCTCCACCAGAAGCGATTTCGTTGGTCTGCTGCGATTTGGCATCATGCTTTCCCCCCCTGCTCAACTCATTTTTAATTGAATAATACGCTTCGCCGGTCATGCTGTGATTGAAACAGATTGATCGTATTGGCAGTGATCATTAATCGAACGGCGGCCGCGAGATGACAAGGGTAGTTCAAGGCAAGGGTGTGGATGTCAAGTCGGGCGGGATCCACCTTCATGGACTGGATCAGCTTCGGCTTCTTGCCGCACTATTGATCTTTACGCAGCACACTCTGAGCTGCAGTGGCCATGATGAGTGGATTGACATCGCAGGGTTTCGCATTGGACGTATCGGAACCGCCATCTTCTTTACGCTCAGTGGCTTTTTAGCAGCAACCTCGCGTCGGTCCGCGTTTCAGTGGTTTGTGGATCGCCTGAGTTTTTTGCTGCCGCCCTTCTGGATTGTGACCGGGATTGGATTTGTTCTCGCGGCCATCGGTGGGCGAAAACACTTTGACGCGTGGCAGGTTGTCTGCCAGTTTTCGGGGTTCGGTTACTTTACGCATGGTGAGAAGCTGATCAACATCGCCACGTGGTTTCTGTCGCCATTGCTGCTGCTCTATGCGGCAGCGGCCGTCTCGAAGCACAAGCCATTGCGATGGATGAGTTTGATCGTCACTTTGATCTTGCTTGTCGCGGCAACACTGAAAGATGCAGAATACGCCACGCTCTATTGCCATGGCGCGGCATTTTTTCTTACCTACTCGCTGTGTTCATACTGGCCGACTGTATGCCGCAACATGACGCCGATGCTGCCGCTGAGCCTGATCATTCTCTCCTTGATCCAGCCCGAGTTTCGTTATGGGGCGATCGCGTCAGTGCTGCTCACTTTTGCCATCAAGGTGCAGTCGTCTGTCTGGGTCGCTCGAGCATTCACTCGCATTGCGTATGAATGGTTTCTTGTGCACGGGATTTGCCTTTCCATCGTTATGCGAGTTACGGAAATGCCCGTGATTCTGGGACTCATTGGTATCGGGGTTTCATTGTTAGCGGCCGTGGGGCTCAAATCCCTGTCGACTTTTTTGGTCAAGCTTGTCTCCGTACGAGGTACGCAGGTCGCTGAAAAGCTGCCTGGACTTACTCCCGTCGGAAATCCGGCGACATGACCACGTGACGACGGCGAGAACTCAACTGTTGAGTCTTTGATTAAAGACCATACGGTGGCAGACAAGCGATGGAGAGCGGTATGCATCGACGACGTTTTTGTCAGGCAGAACACGCTTTTTGAAGTTGCGTTATTCGACAATCGGGGAGATCAACAGGGCGAAATACTGGGGATTATCATAACCCGACGCGTCAGCGAGGGATTTTCCCGAACACTGCGTAAAACGCAAAAGCACGATCCCTCGCTGACGCAGCGGGTTGGGACAGTCGCGAACGCGCAACTTCAAAACTGACGCATCGGGTTATGATTAAATCAACACGCCGTTATGTTTCGGGTTGTGATGGCGGCGAATGCGCTACTTCAAAAAACACGCTATGGGTGGGGTCATTTGAAGAGAAACCAGAACCCAAACCCCACGACCAGCAAATCGAGCATCAGCACAAACGTGTGAGCAGGGATTCGGTCCATCAAACGCTTCCCGAAGGCTGTTCCGACAAACATCACCGGGCTAAGTGCCAACCCCGTCCACCAGATTTTTCCATTGATCGTGCCGAGATTCTGGTAGGTCGCTAGTTTCGCGATATGCATGAACGCTGTACCAAGGGCTTCGGTCCCGATGAATGCGGCCTTGGTTAGTCCATAGCACAAGTAGAACGGTGCAAGAAACGGTCCGGCACTTCCTGCGATCGCCGAGAGAACAGCGAAGACGCCACCAATCGGAGCAAACCACCGTACGTCAAAGCCTGACTGCAGCGAAGTACTTAGCCGTCGCGCTGCTGCCGACAGGATCAGAAATACGCCGAGAAATCTCAACAGGTCGGTATCGGGCATTCGAGCAAAAAGCCAGGCTCCCGCGATGGCGAACGGGACAGCCCCCAGCGCAAACCATCGAACGACCTGAAAGTCGATCGCCGCGCGGTTCACACTGACTCGACTCAAATTGCCAGCAAACTGCACGACCGCGTACATCGGAACCGCGTCGCGAACACCAAAGACGCTGACCAGAACCGGAAGCAAAATGATCCCACCGCCTGTCCCTGCAATAGCGGCCACAGTGGAAGCGGCCAGGGCCGAGATGATGATGAGGATCCAATGGTACTCCAAAGCTTCAGGTCCTTTCTGAAGCTCTGGAGTTTATCAGCTGCAATTGCGGACCTCAATTCGTGGCAAGGGCTGAACTGAGCATCTGAAATTTCAAATTTAAGATCTCAAATCATCGGGCTCCGAATGCCGTTTCTTGCGGTGGCAGGGCAGGAGAGTTCTATGCTTAACTTAGGAACTGGTATTCGATGCAGCCATCAGGACCGCTTGTGGATTTTTCGCACAACTTCCACGAGGTGATCGATCTCATCCACTGTGTTGTAGAACGCAAATGAGGGGCGAACCGTGGCTTCCACTCCGAACCTTCGCAATGAAGGTTGTGCACAGTGGTGACCAGATCGTACCGCGATCCCGTGCTTATCCAGCAACTGTCCGACCTTCTCGGGCGGAATGTCTCCCAGCACAAACGAGATCACGCTGACCTTTTCACGAGCCGTCCCGATGATCCTCAGTCCATTGATCATCGATAGTCGCTCGGTGCCATAATGCAGCAGAGAATGCTCATACTGTCCGATATTGTGAATCCCAACCTGATTCACATAGTCCAGAGCCGCGCCGAGCCCGACCGCATCGGCGATGTTCGGCGTCCCTGCTTCGAACTTTGCCGGTGGATCGCTGTAGGTCGTTTCTTCAAAAGTCACATTCCGAATCATGTTACCGCCGCCTTGCCACGGCGGCAGCATCTCCTGAACCTCGCGGCGGGCGTATACGGCTCCAATGCCCGTCGGCCCGAAGATCTTGTGCCCGGAGAAGACGAAGAAGTCACATCCGATTTCGTTAACGTTGATCGGCATGTGCGAAATGGACTGAGCCCCATCAATGACAACCCTGGCGCCCACGCGGCGAGCCATATGAGTCATCTCTGCAACCGGCAGGATTGTTCCGAGACTATTTGACGCCTGTGTCAGACTGACGATTCGTGTTTTTGGTCCCAACAATCGCTGGTATTGATCCAGCAGGACTTCTCCGTGATCGTTGACGGGGATAACTTTCAGGATGGCTCCTCGATCTTTCGCGATCAGTTGCCACGGGACGATGTTGGCATGATGCTCCAGTTCGGACAACACGATTTCGTCGCCCGGTTGGAGCAACGCTTTTCCCAATGTATTGGCGACAAGGTTAATGCCTTCCGTGGTGCCGCGGACAAAGATAATCTCTTCGGCCGAGCTGGCTCCGACCTGATTCTGAATCTTCTTTCGTGCCCCTTCGTAAGCATCCGTGGACCGCGCGGCCAGAGTGTGGGCAGCGCGGTGGATGTTCGAGTTATCATGGGAGTAGAAGTGCGACAACGTCTCGATCACCTGAATCGGCTTCTGAGTTGTCGCCGCGTTGTCGAACCACACAAGGTCGTGATTGTTGACCTTCTGATGCAGAATCGGAAAGTCTTTGCGTATCTGATGGACGTCAAAGATCACCGGCCGCGCGTTACGAGTATTCGAAGATTTGAACGACTGGCGGATACGTTCCAGATCGGGGTTACTTTCACACAAAGATTTCTCGCTGTGGGCGTCACCTGTCTGAATTCTCTGCACGAACGCTTTGAGTCCGCTGTGCGAATCACCCGCTGGAGATGCTCCGCCCGATTTGACTGCATCCAGTGTCCCCGGGTTTTCAAAAGAGGAATTCTGTTCCGGGCGGGTTGGGAATCCTGAAAAACTGAACCCGGACAGCCCCGGAACTGCTGTCGTAAACGGTTCCGCAGTAATTGACTTCACCGGCATTTGCGGTTCGAACAACGGCATAAAGGCCGCAGGCAATTCAGCGTTCGGGAAACCAGCTCGAGGCACCGCCGGGAATCCGGCCGGACGAGTCGGCGTCCCCTGTAACTGGGGCGGTGACGCAATGGCCGGCGCGGAAGGCTGTGACGGAAACGAAGATGCCACCGGAGTTGCAGCCTGCACCGGCGCGAAGCTACTTGCAGCCGTCACAGGAAAGGCCTCATGAGTTGGCGCGAAGTTGCTGGGTGCGGCTTGCCCGGGAAGCTGAGCAAATAGTTTTGCAGTCGCCTCAGAAAGCAATTCCGGAGTCAGAGCTTGCATGGACAAATCCCGTATAAACATCACTAAGAATTGTTGTTCGCGTTCAGATCTGCAATTCGTTAGCGGCCTGTGGGGTTATCAGCCGATGGGCGATAGCCCCGGTTGAAAGGCCGAAGACTCATAACAAACAACCGAGGCTAGCGCCTTTCGGCTAATCGGTCGTCCTCTACGAACACACCGCTCATACACTGCGAAAAGAAAAGACTTTGATTGCACCGATCGCAACCGACCGCTGGCGATTCTCTAATGGACTTACTTCACCTTTGGACGTCGGTTCTCGTAATCGTGATAGAACCCGACTTCGACGTTCTCCAGCACGGCGAGTGCGTCATCAGTCAGGACTGCTGCGGAGAAGTAGGTTGTCAGGAGGTAGGACGCGACTCCGAGGCTATCGAGGCCCATCAGTCTTGCGGACAAGCTGGGCATGATTTCACCGGGAATCCCCAGCTGATGCAGTCCCACAACACCCTGATCGGCTTCACCAATTCGCAGCAGGAGAATGCTGGTGGTCCCGAACCACTGATTGGACTGATACCGACTCTTCATCTCCAGTTTGTCACACGGTACGATCGGAACACCTCGCCACA
>JBPOIW010000025.1:0-51497 GCA_052034165.1 Planctomycetota bacterium
TGGTGATTCTCGTCGATCCGCGATCAAGCAGATTGCGTCCGGGCGATTCGGTGTGACCTCGTGGTACCTGACGAACGCAGACGAACTGCAGATCAAGATTGCTCAGGGAGCAAAGCCGGGTGAAGGCGGTGAACTCCCTGGTCATAAGGTCGACAAGACAATCGCCGAGACTCGCATGTCTACGAAAGGTGTGGGACTTATCAGTCCTCCGCCACATCACGACATTTACTCCATCGAAGACCTGTCGCAGTTGATCTTTGACCTGAAGAACACGAACCGTCGTGCTCGAATCAGCGTCAAGCTGGTGTCAGAAGTCGGCGTCGGAACGATTGCGTCTGGTGTGGCCAAAGGTCATGCCGACAACATCCTGATTTCCGGCTTTGAAGGCGGCACGGGAGCGTCGCCTCTGACCAGCATCAAGCATGCTGGATTGCCGTGGGAACTGGGGATTGCCGAAACTCATCAGACACTCGTGATGAACGATCTGCGAAGTCGAGTTCGACTGCAGACAGACGGACAGCTCAAGACAGGTCGCGACGTGGTTGTGGCGACGATGCTTGGTGCGGAAGAGTACGGCTTTGCAACGGCTCCGTTGATTACTCTGGGTTGTATCATGATGCGAAAGTGTCACCTGAATACGTGCCCTGTTGGGATCGCGACACAGGATCCGGTACTTCGCAAGAAGTTCCAGGGCAAGCCAGAGCATGTTGTGAACTACTTGTTCATGGTGGCCGAGGAAACTCGGGAGATCATGGCAGAACTTGGCTTCCGCACGATCAATGAAATGGTCGGTCGAGTCGACATGCTGGAGCTTGACTCCACGGTGACTCACTGGAAAGCCAGCCAGCTTGACCTGTCACCGATTCTGACACCGGCGAAGAAGCCACACGATGCAGTGCAGACTTACTGCACGATCAGCCAGGATCATGCACTGGACAACGTTCGCGATATGGAATTGCTGCAGAAGTGCGAGCCTGCTTTGAAAGACAAGAAGCATGTTCGCGTCGACACAACAATCCAGAATATCGATCGCGCGTTCGGGACGATTCTGAGCAATGAAGTCAGCCGGGCTCACGGAGCCAACGGACTTCCGACCGATACAATCCATATCAAGGCCAAGGGATCGGCTGGTCAGAGCGTTGGCGCGTGGCTGGTGCATGGAATCACGATTGAAGTCGAAGGTGATGCGAATGACTATGCTGGCAAGGGATTGTCAGGCGGTCGTTTGATCGTCTATCCGCCAAAGGATGTGACCTTCGTTCCCGAAAAGAACATCATCATTGGCAACGTGGCTCTTTACGGAGCAACATCCGGGGAAGCGTATTTCCGAGGTGTCGCGGCGGAACGATTCTGCGTGCGAAACTCCGGGGCAACGGCTGTTATCGAAGGCTGTGGTGATCACGGTCTGGAATACATGACCGGCGGTCGAGCCGTCGTGCTGGGCCCAACAGGACGTAACTTCGCGGCGGGAATGTCCGGAGGCGTGGCCTACGTTTACGATCCAGACAATCAGTTCCTTGTGAACTGCAATCTGGAAATGGTGGCTCTCGAAAAGATGACCGAAGAGGCCGACATTCAGGAGCTGAAAACTCTGATCGAGAACCATCACCGCTATACCGGATCCGGTGTTGCGAAGATCATCCTTGATCACTGGCAGAAGTCTTTGGGTCAGTTCCACAAGATCATGCCAGTGGACTACAAGCGAGCCCTCAAGGAACTGGCTGCCGAACAGATGGTCAAGGCATAGTATGACTGTTCCAAATCGACGCCTTCGGCCTCGTGCCGAAGGTGAGATGGTTTGGCAACCAGAAAGGTGTTCTTTCTGACTAATTTGGTTCTGGTTGCCAAACGTTTCACCACTCAGACAAGCTGGGTGGCGTCAATAAACGAGATTTGGGGAAGACAGTTGAACCGGACGCTAACGCGTTCCGGCTAATGAAATTCGACAGCCAGATGGCCGAGTAACCGGCACGCGAGATTGGGAGTCTTCTGACAAACCTGACTCGAAAAATTGACCAGCGAATTTTGCATTTCTCGAATTGTGAAACTCGCAACACCTCTCTGCCGCTGAGTTTTCCCTCAGCGGCATTTTCTTCTCTACTCGACATCTACTGAGGCCAGCTGTTCGCGGGACACCCTTTCGCGGAAGGCCTCAATCGTGGCCGCGTAAAGAAAATTTTCCCATCGAACAGATCGTAATGCTCATGACTTCTTCCATGCCTCTGCGTGCGCTCGTCAGTGTCAGTGATAAGACCGGACTCGAGTCCTTCGTGAAAGGGCTCGTGGCGCTGGGATATGAGATTCTGTCGACCGGGGGAACTCGCAAGTTTCTGGAGCAGGCTGGCGTTCCGGTCATTGACGTCACGACCTATACGGGATTCCCGGAGATCATGGATGGGCGAGTTAAGACGCTGCATCCCAAAGTTCACGGCGCGATTCTGGGACGACCGACATTGGCTTCCGATGCGGCTGCCATACAGGCTCACGGGATTATTCCGTTCCAGATCGTCGTTGTGAACCTGTATCCCTTCCAGGAGACCGTCGCAAAGCCGGATGTCAGCTTTGATGAAGCTGTTGAAAACATCGATATCGGTGGCCCGTCCATGGTGCGATCGGCTTCCAAGAATCATGCCCATGTGGCGATTGTGACTCAGCCGTCTCAATACGAAGAGGTCCTGCAACAACTGCAGGCCGGCACGATGGGAGAAACCTTCCGTCGACGCCTTGCTGCGGCGGCATTTGAAATGACCGCCGCCTACGACCGCGCGATCAGTGATTACATGGCGAATGTGGTCGCCAAAGAGTCGGGAGAAACCAGTTCCTTCGGTCAGCGGCTGTCTCTGACTTATCGACTGCAGCAGGAACTTCGCTACGGCGAGAATCCTCATCAGCGAGCTGCGTTCTACGTAGAAGATCGACCGTCCGCAACGTCTCTGGCGAGTGCTCAGCAGTTGAACGGCAAGGAGTTATCCTACAACAATTTGCTCGATCTTGATGCCGCCAAAGCGATCGTGTCAGATTATGCTCAGCCCGCAGCCTGCGTGATCAAACACAACAATCCCTGCGGCTGTGCGGTTGCGGAGAATCTGGCTGATGCCTTCGAGAAAGCCTACGAAGGAGATCCTGTCAGTGCGTTCGGCTCCATTATCGGGCTGAACCGCATCGTGGATGTGGCCACCGCTGAACGCATGTGTGTTCCGGGGCGATTTATTGAAGCGATCATTGCTCCGGGCTACGAAGAGGCGGCTCGGCAGTTGCTGACGACGAAGCCCAAATGGAAGAGTAATGTGCGTCTGATGCAGGTCGAGTTTGCTGATACCGATCGCGGGGCTCCGGATTATCGTCGAGTCAGCGGCGGGCTGTTGGTGCAGGATAGAGATGACCTGCGACAGTCCGACGAAGGCTGGAAGGTCGTCACAGATCGTCAGCCGACGGCTCAGGAATTATCGGATCTGAAGTTTGCGTGGGCTGTCTGCCGCCACGTCAAATCCAATGCGATTGTGTTCGCAAAAGATGGCATGCTGCTGGGAGCCGGCGCTGGTCAGATGAGCCGTCTGGATTCATCAATGATCGCAGCCTACAAAGCGGGTGATCGCAGTCAGGGCGGGGTTGTTGCGTCGGACGCGTTCTTTCCGTTTCGCGACGGGATTGACGCGGCCGCGAAAGCCGGGATCAAGGCCGCCATTCAGCCGGGTGGTTCAAAGAATGACGACGAAGTGATCGCCGCCTGCAACGAGCATGGCATTGCCATGATCTTCACCGGCATGCGACATTTCCGGCATTAGATTTATCCTACGGAATCACATAAATCGCACCAACAGTCGCGGCGGCCTGAACGGCAATCGCTTTGACTGTGGGCTTTGGGAGATAAGCGTTCGGACCGAACTGTTGGCAAGTGGGACAATCCGGGAGTGCTCGCACGCATTTGTGGGGCGAATCTGAAGCCATCATGTATGGCAGAAGAGGAATTCTTCCTGCGAAGTGCGCGATGGATTTGACCTCGGTCAGACAGCCGCCAGTCTCGCCACATCGCTCCATGTTCGGATCCTCGAAGTAGAGCGGCTGATATCGAATCGGGTACGTGTTTCGCGAAGCATGGGATCGGTGCCATGGTGCGGGCACGTAATGATGTTCGGCGGGCACGGAGGACGTTTGTTGAGGATTGCTGTCTTCAGGTTTTGCGAGTGGTTGGCCGGATTCATCGAGCTGAACGATTGAGTCCGCAAGTCGAATCGCGGTCAGTGGTCGGCGTCTCGAAGCGACCAGCGTTGAAGATTCCTCTGCCGTGTTGCCATTCTCACCAGGTGCGTCAGATGAGTTTTCGTCTGAGACGCCTGGAGCATTTTCTGGTTGTTGCGAACTGGCGAAACTGAATAGCTTGGCCGGGAACTGATCAGGATCATCGAGAGCAGAAACGCACGACATCGTGACGTAGTTCAAATAGCTGTACACGAAGAAGGTGTCTTCTTTCACCTCGACGGAACTATTGCGGCTTTCCGGCAACACATCGTCGGACACTTGTTGATTTTCGGAAACGTCAGGGGAAACTTCCGGCGATGGGAGAGTTGGCAATTCCTCGCTGACCAGAAGTGTTTGTTCAGTAGCTGACAACTGGCTTTGCGCGCCGAGCAGAGGCTCTGTTGAGCTGGCTTCGGGCGACACTGCGATGGCTGTTTGCAGCGTGTCGTCGCCGAGAATTGCCCCGTTTAAAAACAGGCCCAGCAGGGGACTGAGGCAGAATGCTCTGCAAAATAGTGCATCCAGCATGGAAAACTCCGTTCTTCCGACGCGCGCGAAATCCTTTCTTTCACTGATCGACAGTGGCCAAAAGCGAACCTGAGCCTGTCAGGATTGACCGATTTCATCGTCCCAGGTGGCAGAATCCCTGTAACTGCACGTCAGCCTTCAGGGGCAACGGAACTTGTCCCCTCAGTAAACGGGCACGGTTCTTGCCTGCTGAGGGTGTCAGTCGGCCGGCAAAACCAGTGTTCCAGCTTGCGTTGGGGGTCTTCAGAGCCTGACAATCCAGTGACCGAACTGTTCCTCGATGCTTATTCACCACGGACGTTTTCATGAGTCTTCCGAACTATCTTGATCGACTGCGTGAAAAACTTGCTGTCTGGATGAAACGGCATTACCGACTGCGGCAACGTCAATTGATCGTCGTGCGTCTGGAAGACCGCCGCCTTCCCGATGCCAGCTTCGCGTTGGTGGGGGATGCCTTGACGGTGGAAGCGTTTGATGGAGCCACCGACGCTGTTGACGTTTCTTTTGATGCGAACACGAATGAATATCATCTGGAGTTATCATCCGGAACCTGGCTTTCCGAGAACCCCGGCCCACTGGATCCTGCGGTCAGCCTGAATGGGAATGTTCTGACGGTAGCCTTGCCGTCGCTGAGCGAGCTGCAGATCCATGGCTCCGGCACGCCACTGAGCATTACCGATTCAGGCAATGCCTTTTCCGTTGCGCGGCTAACGATCACTGGTGCCGCTGACGTGGTAATGGACTCCGCCAATGATTTCGATTCCATCAGCATCGAAGCCGACAGTCTGACCCTGAATGATTCGGATGATCTTGAGATCTTAACACTGCATGTTGCAGATTCGGTCGACCTGTCAGTCGCTGGATCGTTGACAAACAACTTCTCTGCGCAGATTGAGGTGGGCGGGCACGCATCGTTTGAAGGCTCCTCCATCATCCTTGGACAGCATGTTGCAGATCACGTTGATCTAAACAGCTTCTCGGTCAACGCCACGGATTCTGTTGAGATTGATGGCGACTCGACGTTGGAACTGACGGGCTCAAATACTGCTGCTCAACTGTCTCTTTCGTCGGCAGAATCGATTGAAGCCGCGGACGATGCGACGTTAACGGTTGACGGTAACACAGATCTGACGGCGGATGAGATTAACGTCAGAGGCGAGTTCCATAGTGGCAGCGTTACGTTTCACTCAGCGGGCCATGTGCAGATTCATGAAGCCTCGGAGATGACCCTGACCGGCAATAGCTCGGCAGGTTCACTGACGCTGGAAGCAGACGGCCTGCTGACTGATACCGCGAATAGTTTGTTGCAGGTGACCGGGCACGCGAAGTTGAACGCCGACGATATTGCTCTGGGTAACGGCGACGTTGAGATTGGCAGTTTGCAGTTTGAGTCGGCCGGCACCGTGACTCTGTTGCAGGAAGGAGAAGTGCGATTGTCAGGGGACAGCTATGCGGGCAATCTTGTCGCGGAACACGCGGAGTTGATTGGAACCGGCATTATCCACAACGGCATCGAAATCTCAGATGGTGGACTTCTGGGAGGCTGGCTGAACATTGCCGGAGCTCTCACCATCGGTCCGAATGCAGTGCTTTCCCCGGGGAATAGCCCCGGGATTACGGCCTCCGGCAATCTCACTTTGGCCGCCAATTCCACACTGCTGATTGAACTGGATGATGATAATTCCAGTGGACATCCGGGAGCCGTTGCCGGAGTCGATTACGACCAGACGCAGGTGACGGGGACAGTCACGATCAACGCCACCGCGACTTTGAACCTTCAGGATCTCGGTTCGACTCAGTCCTTGACCGGAGACGTCTACGTCATTGTTCAGAATGATGGCGTTGATGCTGTCGTCGGAACTTTTGCCGGGCTCTCCAACGGAGCTGTCGTCACCGCACTGGCCGGTGGAACCTACAGCATTTATTACAACGGCGGCACGGGTAATGACATCGTGCTGATCCGTCGACCGGCCGCGGTCACGGACGTGTATGTTTCCAACACCTTTATTGGGCTTTCGAATGGCGCTGCTGTTGCAGATTACGACTTTCTGACGGCTGGCAATCAGGCGGGCGTCTATGGGCTGAATGCTTTTGCCACGATTCCCGAGGCGATCACAGCTGTCACTGCTGGCGGAGTCATTCATGTTGATCAGGGGACATACCTGCATACATCGACACTGGCCGTCAACAAGACCGTCACAATTGATGGTCAGGGCATGGGGCTCACGAATATTCTGAAAGCAGGAGCTCCCACAGGAAACTTCGACGAAGCGATCCGGATTACGGCTGACGAGGTAATTCTGAGTGACGCCAAGCTGGGCTGGCAGATCCACAATACAACCGACTACCAAGGCTACGTCGTTATTACGACGGCCGACTTTACTTCGATCAATCGAATTCTGTTCGGAAGCAATGCAACAGGAGAAGGCTATCGCAGTGCGGTTGTCTTTGAAGGCAATGGCGCGAACGGAGCCGACGGGCTGGAGGTTTCAGATTCGGTCTTCGAAGGTCGTTGGGGCCGAGCGGCAATTCGTGATGGAGATGCAGGCAGCGGACAGAATTTTCTGATCACGCGGAACGAATTTCGAGAAGACCATTTTCGCTGGGGCCCGATTGCAATCGGACCTCAGGATTCCACCGGGACACCGAACAATTTTGCCTTCAGTGGTGAGATCTCCTTCAACTACTTTGGCAACGGACTGGATACGCTCGATTTTCAGTCTTTGGGCAATCAGAACTACACCGTCACGATTACAAACATGGGGCTGACGGCGACTGGGCTGGACATTGTTCACAACACGTTTGACTGGAATGACTCAGCGGAGACCAACGCCAATGGTGT
This sequence comes from Planctomycetota bacterium, assembly GCA_052034165.1. Lineage (GTDB taxonomy): Bacteria > Planctomycetota > Planctomycetia > Planctomycetales > Planctomycetaceae > SXXK01. The sequence goes on from JBPOIW010000025.1 coordinate 7,610, forward strand.
CTATGCGCAGCCAGCGGGCGTCTACATCACACCCTCATTAACGCAGAACACCAGTCAGATCCTGATTCAGGACAATATCTTTAATAACTTCGCCTATGCAGGTCCGCAGCCTGGAAGCACAGACCCACTTTGGCGTCCAACAGGCGGCGTTTTCGGGGGAGCCCTGGAATTCGATGGAGCTGATGACTTTGGCGTTTGGCAGAGTTCGCTGTTTGATGTCGGAACTGCAGGGACACTGAACTTCTGGGTGCAAATGCATGATACCAGCCGAAGAAATCAGTTCTTCGAGGGCCCGGGGAACGCCGGACTGGAGATGCAGTATCGAAACACCAGTGGCGGACAGGTCTATGGTCGAACGACAACCGTCGGCGGGGACAATGTTATTCGTTCCGGCCCCGATGGTGCGACATTGCTGAATACCTGGCACAATATTCAGTATACATGGGACTTTAACGCGACCAATGCGACTGGTCGCATGCGAATCTATATCGATGGTGTTGAGTCCGGCTACCTCGCTACGCTCACACCAAACGACCTCACATGGGCTTCCGCAGTCAGCACTGTCAACGGCTTAATGAATATCGGGCGAGATCCCGGCGATACAACTCGCTACTTTGACGGACTCATGGATGATGTGGGCTGGTTCAATTCAGTTCTTAATTCAACCGATCGAACGAACATCCGTACGAACGGAGTCTCATCACTCGCCACTGATGCGCGACTTGTTTCCCACTGGGATTTCAATCAGTCGTCTGGCAATATTGCTGTCGACAACAAGAACGGAATTCAACTCTACTTGTCCACGACAGGTGTAGTGCCTACAGAATTTGGCGCGGTGTTTCGACCCGGGCAAGGACACTTTGGCGGAGCTCTTGAATTTGATGGCATCGATGACTTTGCCACATTCCAGAGCAGTGATTTTAACGTCGGCGAACGAGGAACACTCAACTTCTGGGTACAGATGCACGACACGAGCCGTCGAAATCAATTCTTCGAGGGGCCGGACAATGCAGGCATGGAATTCCAGTTTCGCAACAACTCCAGCGGCCAGGTTTATGGTCGAACAACAACAGCGGGCGGCGACTTTGTCATTCGCTCCGGACCAGATGGCGCGACGCTGCTGAATAGCTGGCACAACATTCAATATACCTGGGACTTTAATGCGACCAACGCCGTCGGAAAGATGCGAATCTACGTTGATGGTGTGGAGTCCGGTTATCTAGCCGGCTCAACACCCAACGATCTGACGTGGACCGCGATCACAGATACTGTGAACGGTCTTATGAATGTTGGCCGAGACCCGGGAGATCTGACACGATTTTTTGATGGGCTGATGGATGACATTGCATGGTACGATCAGGTTCTCTCCGCCGGCGATCGCAACTCCATTCGAACATCAGGGGTAACCGCTCACAATGATCTCGTAGCCCATTGGAATCTGGATGACGCCGTAGGGACAACACAAGCGGCAGGAAACAGTGGCACGAATATCACACTTTACATCAACCAGATTGCGCCGTCTCCCCCAGTATCCGGATATGGAGTTGTAACACCGTTAGCGGCTCTTGTTCTGAACAACGTGTTCTATAACGATGTTGCCGGGACTTATGCAGATTCCAATCAGGTTCTGGACTCCAGCAACATTACCGGTGCTGGAGCGAATCCGTTTTTTGCCGGCGACGATCCTCATACGGTCTTCACCGGGTCAACTCTGGCCGAATTCTACCGACTGCGATTTGGATCCTCGGCGGCTTATCAGTCGACTGAGTTTCAGGCGAGTATCGCCACGTTGATTCCTCACGTGGGTGCGAATCAGGAGAATCCGGTTGCTGTCGGTACCGAAGACATTCTTGTTGCAGGAACGGATTTTGACGACCTGGTTGTCATCACCTTCACTAGTGACAACGATGGATCGTTTGTGTTTACTCGCAATGTGACCGGTGGCACTCCGGATTACGTTGGCACATTCAATTTCATTGATATCACCTCATTCACATTCGACGGCTACGGCGCGGACGATGTGATGATCGTCATTCAACCGACGGCGACACAGGGTGGTTTGTACAGCCTAAGCAAGGGCCTTGCTTTTCACGGTGGGCTGCAGAACAGTAATGGAAACGCGCTGGACAGTGATGGAGCTACTGGCGGTGATACTTTGGTGTTGCTGACTTCCGCAAACGATCAGGCCATCATCGATTCCGTTTTCTATGTGCTGGGCAATGACGATCCGGCCACTCGACATCAGGGAACAATTACTGTCGTCGATGGACTACTCGCAACAACAATCACGTACACCGGTACGGAACCGATTCGTGATGAACTCATCGCTGATGCTCGCACGTTTTCATTTGAGTCGACGGTTGGCGGTGGAACTGAAACCATCAGCGTGTCTGCTGTCGGCGATACTGTCGCCATGGCCGCGGTTGTTCCATTCCGCCCTGCGGTCAGCAGCAGAACTCTGAACAACCGCATTGTTTCTTCGCTTGGACCCAACATCAGCTTCGCAAGTCCTCGCACACAACTCACGCTGAATGCTGGTCTCGGCAATGACACGATCAACATCAATTCGTTGCACACCGGTTATCGAGCGGCCCTGACGATCAATGGGGATAGTGGCACCGACGCCGTCAATCTGAACTCCAACCTGACGTTGGGAAATGCAGTCGTTAGCAACACCGGAAATCTCACAGTCACCTCTGAAACTGTTGTCGTTGCTAATGGAGTGACAATCAATACGACGGCGGAATCCTCAGGTGATGGCGATATCAGGTTCACATCAACTGGATCTGTCAACATCGGGACCGGTGCAAGCGTCATCACGAACTCGGGTTTCGTCATTGTGACCACGGTCGATGGAGACATTCATGTCGACGGGACAATCTCGACGGGAAACGACAACATCCTGCTGATGGCGAATGGCTCAGGTCGAGATGTTGAAGTCACTGCCGACATCTCTTCGACGAGTGGACATTTGACGGTGATGGCGGACGATTCTGTCAGTCTGTTGGCAAACGCCGATCTTCAGGTCGGCAACGCAGGCACGCTGGTTATCGAAGCGACAAACGGTGCGATCACGATGGACGCGACAGCGTCATTGGTCTCTGCGAATGGCGGAATTCGGTTGCTGGCCGTGAATGACATTACGTTGGGAGACGTAACGGCCTCCAACAGCCATGTCAGCATCACCAGCAGCTCGGGCTCCATTCTGGATGCCGAAACTAATGACAGCGAAGCAGATATTATCGCCTTGGGATTGCGACTCCAGGCGGCTCTGGGGATTGGTACGCTCGGCGGCAGCAGCAATTCGATCGAGACGACGATCACAACATTATCAGCACGAGCAGGCAGCGGTGGTGTCAACATTCTGGAGAGCAATGGCCTGACTGTTGATGATGTGACGGTCACAACTCAGAAAGTGCAAACCAACAATTCGCTGACGGCAACGACTGACGCTGTCCAAAGCGATCTTGTGACGACCAACGGCGGTTCAATCGTGCTGCGGTCTACAAATGGTACGATCAGCCTGAACGATGGGACGGGGTCTGCAAACAGCATTTCTGTTTTGGCCAATGGAGCAGGAAATATCCTGGTGCAGACGATTTCCGGTGCCGCGGATGTCGTCGTCAATGGAAACATTGAAGCTGGCGTCGGGCATGTCTCCTTGTTCTCCAGCGACGACATCGATCTCAATGCGAATATTTCCACCGGAGGCTCAGGAACCGTCTACCTGGCCGCTGGCAACATCGGAAATGATGCTCTCACCGGGATCGACATGCAGCACGGAACCTCGATCACAACGGCCGGCGGCAACGTCAGGATGACTGCGGATCGAGAATCTGACATCCGTCTGGGGCTGATCAACGTCGGAAGCGGCTATGTATCTATTCTTGCCGAACGGAGTGTAATTGACAGTAACGGTGCTGCATTCAACGTGCAGGCGAATGCTGTGCGAATCGTTGCCGACGCCGCACTGAGCAATGTGGCAAATCAGGCCGGAATTATCGGTAATTCGGAGACAGGCAATGTTGACCCCAACAGCAACAACAATGCCATAGATCTGCAGGTCACAACTCTTGCCGCGCAAAGCGCGACGGGAATCTACCTGAGAGAAGCAGATGGTCTGAACGTCGATGCGACGCCACAGATTGTCGTGCGGACCGTGAATGCTGATGCCAGCCTGACGTCTCAGGCAGATGCTTCCTTGAGCGATCTGGTTACCACAAATAACGGACCCATTAAACTTCAGGCTGCGGCCGGGTCGCTCATTCTGAACGATGGCGATGCAGACGGCACGACGGTGTCTGCTCACGGATCCGGGGCTGTACTTCTGCAGACGCTGGGACCAAACGGTGACGTCTTGATCAATTCAGCGATCCAAAGCGTCACTGGAAACATCACCATCAATTCCTCAGATGATATTGTCGTGAATGGCATCGTGACGACCGGTGGCACAGGGACTATTTTCCTGGTTGCGAGCAATGGAGCGACAGACGCCGTCGGAAGCCTGGTTGACGGCATCACGCTCAATTCAAATATCTCCAGCAACTCCGGCGACATTTTGATCAATTCCCAACGTGACGTACAGCAGTCCGCCTTGATCAACAGCGTCTCGGGAGATATCGGAATCATCGCCGGACGTGATGTACAACAGATGGCGGCAGGCGACATAACAACGACATCGGGGGACCTGCTGATCAGTTCCGGCCGTGACTGGATGATGAATGCCGACACCGTGATCAGTGCTGGTGGGGGGCAGATGCTGGGGCGAGCGACTGGCCAGATTGTGTTGGGGCGCATTTCACTGACAAATGCATCTTCAAATGCCGTGGCCATTGATGCGGGGAGTGATCTCAGCGACGCCAATGGAGTGATGGTCAATATTGAAGAAACAGAATCCGCGGCAAACACATCTGTCAGTCTTCGGTCGGGGGGAAAGATTGGAAATTCTGATCCATCCAGCTTATCTCCGGGAGCCAACGTCAACGCGATCGACCTGAATGTGGATGTGGTTTCTGCGACTGCGGTGGCAGGGATTTATTTGCAGGAGATCGCTGCTGGCGGAGCCCTGACGATTTCTCATGTTTCGGCCGTGACTGTTTCGATTGATAACGTTCAACAGTCGCGATTCAACAGCACCAGCATCAATGCGGGACAAAACCGGACAATTGCTTCGCTGGAAGATCTTGCCACGTCAAGCAACGGCCCGATTAAGGTTGTCGCCGCAAGTGGAACCATTACGCTCAATGGGGGCAGCGATTTGGCAGGTCTGTCGGCCAACGGGACTGGCGATATCCTGCTGGAAGCTCGCGGTGCAAACAGTGACGTGGTCGTCAATGCGAACATCACCAGTGGCAGCGGACACATCACACTGGATGCCGCAGATGATGTCGATCTGAATGCGGCACTCAACACGGGTGGTGCGGGAACTGTTTACATCATCGGAGCCGGAATCAGCCTTGATGCCGCAGTGAACTCCGTCGACGGCGATGTGCTCATCTTTTCGACTCAGGAGATTACTCAGACAGCCGTCATCAATTCCACTGACGGCGACGTGGGGCTCGTTGCGACCACTTCGATCACTCAGACGGTCAACGGAGACATCACGACAACAACCGGAGACGTGTTCATCGACGCTGGCAGTCAATGGACAATGAACGCTGACTCGACAATCACCGCTGGCGGCGGCGATGTGCTGGGGCGAGCCGGATCAAGCATATCCCTTGGAGTCATCAGCGTCACCAATGCCAACACCAATCGAGTGGCATTGCAGGCCGTTACTGGCAGCATCACTGACGCCAATGGTGCAGCGGTCAATATTGAAGAAACCATCGCCGGTGCCACGACTTCGCTCAGTCTTCGTGCCGGCACGATCATCGGGGGAGCAAATGGCACAACATCGTCGGTGAATAATCAGGCCATTGATCTCGACGTCGATATTGTCGCGGCCAATGCGGCAAGCGGGATCTATCTGCGAGAAATCGCTGCTGGCGGTGCCATCACGGTCGACACAGCCAGTGCCGTGACAGTCCACATCAATGGTGTTGTGCGAGCCGATTTCAAAAGTACCACGACCAGTGTCGCAGAAACGCGCACCATCGGCAGCCTCGAAGATCTGACCAGCGCCAGCAACGGGCCCATTAAACTGGTCAGCGAAAACGGCACGATCACAGTCAATGGCGGAAGTAATACCGCTGGCGTGTCAGCCAACGGCACCGGCGATGTGCTGCTGGAAGCGCGCGGAGTTAGCAGTAGCGTGGTGATCAACGGCACAGTCAATAGCGGCAGCGGGAACATTACGCTGGACGCCGACGGCAACACCGGGATCAATGCGGCCATGAGTGTCAGCAGCGGCGGTGGCACAATTTATGTCCTGTCAGGCGTAGAAATCAACGTCGATGCTCAGGTCAGTTCCCTCGGTGGAGATATTCTCTTTAAAGCGGGGAATGACTTCCGTCAGACGGCCTTGATTCACAGCACCGACGGCGATATCGGGATTATGGCGGCTCAGAATATAGATCAATCCGCCAGTGGCGATATCACAACAACGAATGGCGATGTGTTGGTACAAGCTACCGCCGGCAACTGGGACATGAATGGCAGCGCGACCATCACTGCGGGCGGCGGTGATGTGCTGGGGCGAGCCGGATCAAGCATGTCTCTTGGAGTCATCAGCGTCACTAATGCCAACACCAATCGAGTGGCATTGCAGGCCGTCACTGGCAGCATCACTGATGCCAATGGTGCAGCTGTCAATATTGAAGAAACCATCGCCGGTGCCACGACTTCGCTCAGTCTTCGTGCCGGTACGATCATCGGGGGAGCAAATGGCACAACATCGTCGGTAAATAATCAGGCCATTGATCTCGACGTCGATATCGTCGCGGCCAATGCGGCGAGCGGGATCTATCTGCGAGAAATCGCTGCTGGCGGTGCCATCACGGTCGACACAGCAAGTGCCGTGACGGTCAATATCAATGGTGTAGTGCGATCTGACTTCGACAGCAGCACAACCAGCGTCGCTGAAACTCGAACCATCGCAAGTCTTGAAGATCTGACCAGCACCAGCAACGGGCCGATCAAGCTGGTTGCCGAGAACGGCACGATCACAGTGAATGGCGGAAGTAATACCGCTGGCGTGTCAGCCAACGGCACCGGCGATGTGCTGCTGGAATCGCGTGGAGCGGCACGAGATGTGGTCGTCAACGCGACCATCGCCAGCGGCAGCGGACACATCACACTGGATGCCGCAGATGATGTCGATCTGAATGCAGCACTCAACACGGGTGGTGCGGGAACTGTTTACATCACCGGAGCCGGAATCAGCCTTGATGCCGCAGTGACCTCCGTCGACGGCGATGTGCTCATCTTTTCGACTCAGGAGATTACTCAGACAGCCGCCATCAATTCTACCGGCGGCGACGTGGGGCTCATTGCGACAACTTCGATCACTCAGACGGTCAGCGGAGATATCACGACAACGTCAGGAGACGTGTTCATTGAAGCTGGCACGGACTGGACAATGTCGGACGGGACTGTGATTGCTGCAGGTGGGGGCGACTTTGACGGGAAGGCCGTGCTGGGAAATCTCGCACTGGGGCAAATCAACAGCACACGAGTGGCCCTGACCGCCAGCGGCGATATCCGCGATGCGAACGGAACGACTTTAAATATCATCGGCACTTCAGTTAGCCTGCGAGCTGGCCACCTGATTGGCGACCATCACAGCGGGAACGGTACGCCACAGCTGAATACAAAAGCAATCGATACTCAGGTCACAACCCTGGCAGCATCGGCTGGGGCCGGAGTCTACATAGAAGAAGTCAACGGCCTCACGATCGATACGGTTTCAGCAGTCAACGTCTCTGTGAACGGGCCGGAGCAGGTCAACTTCAACAGCACCAGGACCGACGTTGCTCAGTCACGCGGTACTGCCGGACTGGAGGATCTGAAGACGATTAATGGGCCAATCAAAATCGTCACTTTGAATGGTACTCTCACGATCAACGATGGTACGCCAGCGACTAACGGTATCTCAGTCAACGGAGCAGGCGATATCCTGCTGGAAGCTCGCGGAACCGGCAGCGATGTGATCGTGAATGCCGCTGTCAGCTCCGGAGAAGGCCATATCACGCTGAATGCAGCAGATGATATCGACGTAAACTCAACGCTCACGACGAGCGGTTCAGGAACCATTTTTGTCCAAGGGGCGGGCGTCAGCATTGATGCGATGGTGACGACTTCGAGCGGCGATGTATTGATCTCATCAACGCAGGAAATCAGCCAGACGGCAGCCATCAATTCGACGAGCGGCGATGTGGGGTTGATCGCGAACACATTGATTCGCCAGTTCAACAACGGTGATATCACCACGACGTTGGGCGATGTGTTAATTGAAGCCGGCACGGACTGGACAATGCTGAGTGGTACCGAGATCACCGCAGGCGGCGGCGACTTTGACGGCAAAGCACTCACGGGCAGCATTGCGCTGGGGCAAATCAATTCCGCAAGAACTGCTTTGACCGCCGGTGCTGACATCAGCGACGCTAATGGGACAAATCTGAACATAATCGGGACTTCGGTGAGCCTGCGAGCGGGCGGTTTGATTGGTAAACCTGACAGCACAAACGGCACACCGCTGTTAAATACAAATGCAATCGACACTCAGGTCGGAACTCTGGCGGCAATGGCTGGAACCGGAATCTACATCGAAGAAGCCAACAGCCTGACGATCACTGCCGTGGCGACGGTTAACGTATCGGTAACGGGCTCGAAGCAGGCGAACTTCAACAGCACAACGACTGAGGTTCCTCAATCACGCAGCACGGCGGTTCTGGAAGACCTGACGACGACCAATAACGGACCGATCAAGATCGTGACAGCAAACGGTTCGCTCACAATTAACGAGGGAACAACTGGATCTGCGGGAGTTCTCGCCCACGGAACGGGCGATGTGCTGCTGGAAGCTCGCGGGACAGGCAGTGATGTTATCATCAACGCAGATCTCGACAGCACTTCAGGCAACGTGAATTTAATTGCTTCAGATTCCGTGTCGATCAACCGTGATATAACGACGAGCGGTAATGGTACCGTTCTCGTGCAGGCGCAGGCAGGCTCAATCACTCTGGCAGATGGTGATTCGAATTCAACCGGCATCCGATCGGCCGCTGGAGACATTGCGTTTCAGGCTGCGACGAATATCACCCTGAATGCGGAACTTGAATCAACGTCCGCAGATATTGTCGTCGATGCCGACGTTGATTTGCAGCAGAACGCCGACATCATCGCGGGCGCTGACATTCTGCTGATCGCTGGTCGAAACCTCACGATGGCTGGCCCTTCGGTCTCACAAGCTGATGGTGGGGAACTGATCCTGAACGCCGGAGGAAGTATTTCTCTTGGCCTTTTGCAGGCAACAAATGTGTCGCTGGAATCGGGCGCCAACGTCACAGACGTTCGACAGGACGAGACCACCAACATTCGTGCTACTAATCTGCGAATGGTTGCCGGAGGTGAAATAGGGGCCGCGGAATCCGGAAACGCGATCGACGTCAATCGAAATGCCATCGACACGGAAGTGACCAATCTGGCAGCACAATCGGCTTCCGGCATCCATATTCAGGAAGTCGCTGCGGGAGGAAACCTGGTTGTTCGAGATGTTGCCGGGATCACGGTGACAGCGTCTGTTCGACGAGTCAACTTTAACAGCACTCAGGCAACATTCACTCAACTCAATACCCTGAATGGACTCGCCGACCTTACGACGACGCAGAATGGCGACATTAAGATCCTCACAAAGAATGGCACCATCACGATCAATGATGGAATCGCTGTCGTGGCCAATTCCGCAAATGGTCGCGGCGTGCGGGCTGATGGATCCGGAGACGTGCTTCTGGAATCGCGAGGATCCGGCAGTAACATCGTCGTCAATGCCAGCATTCTCAGCGGAAGCGGCCATGTCACGGTGAACGCGGCCAACAGCGTCGATCTCAACGCCATGGTTCAGACCACTGGCAATGGAACTGTGTATGTCGTCGCGGGAAATAACATTGACATCGATGCGGATTTGATCACGACAACCGGCGACATTCTGGTTCAGGCCGGCGGTGACCTCTCTCAGACAGATCTTATTCAAAGTGCAGCAGGCGATATTGGGCTCGTAGCGGGAAGAAACCTGCGGCAATCTGCGTCGGGGGATGTATTCACATCGACCGGCGATGTGCTTGTCGACGCAGCCACCAACTGGGAGATGAACGCCGACACCTTGATTACTGTCGGCGGCGGACACGTTCTCGGTCAAGCTCGGTCGGGTCGAATCGTTCTGGGAGTCATTGAACTCACGAACTCCACAACCAATCAACTGGCCATGCAGGCCGGGACGGATATTACTGACGCCAATGGAGCTGCGATCAACATCTTTGAGTTTATCGCATCGTCTCACACCTCGGTCAGTCTCCAGTCGGGCGGAAAGATCGGGAACTCAGATCTGCTGAGTTTTACTCCGGGACAGAATTCGAACGCAATTGATTTGAATGTCGACGTGGTTTCCGCGACAGCCGCCACGGGAATTTACCTGCGAGAAATTGCAACAGGTGGCGGATTGACCGTTTCAAATGTGGATGCTTTGAATGTCTCCATCAATGACGTGCAGCAGTCCCGGTTTAACAGCACTACCACGAATGCCGGACTGAGCCGTTCCCTCGGAGCACTGGAAGACCTTGTTACAAGTAACGGGCCGATCAAACTTGTGGCTGAGGATGGTACAATCGTGCTGAATGGTGGCACTGATTCGCGAGGCTTGTCGGCCGGCGGCAGCGGGGATGTCCTCCTGGAAGCTCGCGGTGCTGGCCAGGACGTAATCGTGAATGCCGCGATCTTCAGCGGCAGCGGGAACGTTACACTGAATGCGGCCGATGATGTGGATCTCAATGCGTCCCTCAGTACAGGAGATTCGGGATCGGTCTTCGTCACAGGAGCTGGCGTGAGCATGGATGGCATCGTGACGACAGGAAATGGTGATGTGCTGATCCGGTCGACTCAAAGTCTTGCTCAAACAGCAGCCATCAATTCGACAGGTGGCGACATTGGACTGATCGCCAACCTCGCGATTACTCAGACGCACACCGGTGATATTACGACGATATCCGGCGATGTGTTCGTTGAAGCCGGCACGGACTGGACGATGTTCGGCGGCACGGTAATCAATGCTGGCGGTGGAGATTTCAACGGAAACGCACTGGGAGGTGATATTGCTCTGGGCCAGATCAATTCTGCTCGAACCGCCCTCACGGCCAACAGCGATATCAGAGATGCGAACGGAGCAGCTTTGAATGTGAGTGGCACGTCTCTGAGTCTTCGGGCTGGAGGCCTTATCGGAAATCATGACAACGCGAACGGAACTCCGCTGATCAATCCAAATGCGATTGACACACAGGTTACGACGCTCGCGGCGTTGGCAGGAACCGGGATCTACGTTGAAGAAGTCAACAGCCTGACAATTGGAACCGTTGCTGCAGTCAACGTGTCGGTGGACGGGCCTGAACAATCAAACTTTAACAGCTCAACGACTCATGTTCCTCAATCTCGCGGCACAGCGATTCTGGAAGATCTGACCACGACCAGCGACGGCCCCATTAAAATCGTCACTCTGAACGGGGGCATCACTGTCAACGGGGGTGCTTCGGCCGCTTTGGGAATCGCGGCGAGCGGCACGGGCGAGGTTCTGCTGGAATCGCGTGGTGCGGGCAGCGACATCACGTTGAACTCCGATGTATTGAGCGGGACAGGTGACGTAACTCTGGTGGCCGCGAATTCTGTGAGCATTCATCGAGACATCGTCACAGGCGGAGCAGGGCGAGTGTTCGTCGAAGCGGTGAGCGGTTCGATCACGTTGACGGATGCGGACGCGAACATCACAGGGATCAGGACGTTATCTGGTGACATACTTTTGCAGGCCGCACAAAATGTAATACTGACCGCAGATGTCGCATCATCTGCCGGGAATACTGGCATCAAAGCTGGCAAGAATCTGCAACAGAATCGGAACATTACAACGGGAGGTGATATCCTGCTGGTCTCCGCGCAAGACATTACGATGGCCACTACGGCTGAGACGAAGGCCGATGGCGGAGAAATGATCCTGGATGCTGGTGGGAATATCGTTCTCGGATTGCTGCAGGCCACAAACGTCTCATTGGATTCCGGTGCGGAAATCCGTGATGCTCGCCAGGCCGAGATGACCAATATTCGGGCGGTCAATTTGCGAATGATTGCGGCCAGCAGGATCGGAGATTCCGATTTGACCAGCAGTTCCGGCACGAATCTTCATGCGATTGACACTGAGATCACAAACCTTGCCGCACAGTCAGCCGACGGGATCCATGTGCGCGAAGTGAGCGCGGGAAGCGATGTGGTTGTTCGAGACATTGCAGCCATCTCGATCGGCGTTACTTCCGGCCGTGTGAACTTTAACAGCACGCTGACTGATGTGTCCCTGACAGTAAATCTGAGCGGGTTAAGCGATCTGACAACCACTGCCAACGGTGACATCAAAGTGCTGGCCGAGAATGGGCCAATCACAATTCAGGATGGCGGCAATGGCGTCCTTAACGCTGTTAACAGCACCGGAGTTCATGCGCATGGAACGGGCAATATTCTGCTGGAGACACGTGGAAATGGCGCCGACGTGGTTTTGAACTCCGACGTGAAAAGTGATCGTGGACACATCACGGTGAATGCCGCCGATGATGTGAATCTCACAGCGCATCTGGCGACGAGCGGTCTCGGGACGGTTTATGTGAGATCAATGAATAATTCGACGGACGCCCTGACGGGAATCGTCATGGCAAATGGCACTTCGATCAGAACCGGTGGAGGAAACGTCCGCCTGGTGGCCGATGGGGAATCTGATATTCGTCTGGGGCTGATCAGCACAGGCACTGGAGATGTCAGTCTGAATGCGGAGCGTTCTGTGCTCGACAATAACGGGAGTGCACTCAACATTCAGGCCGATGCGTTGCGTATTGTCGCGGATGCTGCGATCGCCGGAACTGACAGCATCGTTTCTCTGGTGGGAGATGGAGCCGGAATCATCGGCGGCCCCGATTCAGGCAATGGTGCACCAGCAACCAACGTGAATGCTTTGGATCTTCAGGTTGCAACTTTGGCCGCTCAATCGGCCGATGGGATTTACCTGCGGGAAGCGAATGATGTAACGATCGAGTCGACGGGCAGCATTTCCGTGCAGCGGTCGAACTTCAACAGCAGCACAACGACGCAGTCCGATTCCTCGTTGAGCGATCTGGTCACAACCGACAATGGCTCGATCAAGCTATTGAGTACTCTGGGGACGATCACTGTCTCCGACGGTGATGCTGATGGCGTGGGCATCATGGCCAATGGGACGGGGGACGTGTTGCTGCAGACTCAAGCGACAACAGGCGACGTCGTTATTGACGCCTCGATCACAAGCGGCAACGGGCATGTGACTTTGAATGCGGCAGATGATGTCAATGTGAAGGCCGGCGTCAGCACCAGCGGCACGGGCACGGTTTACATCACTGGTGCCGGAGTGAACATCGATGCCGCATTGAAAACAGTAAATGGCGACGTGTTGATCTCGTCAACTCAGAACATCAGACAGACGGCATCGATCAAATCTACCAGTGGCAACATCGCGTTGATTGCGACTGACATGATCTCTCAGTTCAATGGCGGTGACATCACAACGACATCCGGTGACGTGCTTGTTGAAGCGGGGCAAAACTGGACGATGCTCAACGACACCATCATCACAGCCGGCGGGGGCGATTTCGATGGAAAAGCTTTAGCGGGCGATATCGCTCTCGGTCAGATTGTTTCGGAGAGGGCCGCGATCACGGCTGGGGGAAGCATCACCGACGCCAACGGCACGGCCCTGAATGTGAAGGGAACTTCTGTCACTCTTCGCGCGGGCAGCAGAATCGGCGACTCCGACCCCACAAACGGCACGCCACTGACGAATCTGAATGCGATTGATACCGAGGTCACGACTTTGGCAGCACGGGCTGGAGCAGGTATCTTCGTAGAAGAAAAGGACTCCTTGACGATCGATTCCGTAGCCGCAGTCAATGTATCGATCGCTGGTGCACGGCGATCCAACTTTAACAGCACGACGACGGATGTTGCTCAGTCGCGAGGCACAGCAATTCTCGAAGACCTGACTCTTACAGGAGTGGGCGAAATCAGGGTCACGACGATCGGTGACTTCATCACGTTGAATCGCGGAACGGCAGTCGACGGTGATCCGTTGAAGAATATAGCCGTTTATGCTCCCGGCGGCGGTCAGGTGTCAATTCAGGCAGCCACGGCCATTCATGTGCATGGGAATATTGTCACGCGGGCAGAAGGAGTTGACTCGGCTGATCCTGCAACGGACGGCATTCGGTTGATTGCCAGATCAGGCAACATCGAGATCGGTGATCCGAGCGATCTGTCCCGTGAAATTTTAATCAGCACGGACCACAATGAGTCGGGCAAATCGGAGAGCATAACGAATGACGTTATTGATCTGATTGCTCTGAGTGGCCCCGCTGGAAGCGCAACAGCGAAAGGCGAAATCATCATTCAGTCCCCAATAACAATCCGCACCGACGGCGGCGTTGCGAAAAAGTTTGGACCGCGTCCGGAAGTTGGAAGGGCTGATACGGCCTTCTTTCAATTCGTAAGCAATCCCCTGCCGGTGGCGATCGACAATTCACCTGCGGCCTGGAACAAAAGAAACGCTTATATTAATGCGTTCTCGGTGCTGATTGGTCAGGCGGGCGAAGAGAACCTCACTGTCCACGTCGACTGGCAGGACCCATCGGAAGAAGCCGATGTTTTCAACGACGTTGACACGCAGGTGATTGCCGATGGGCTTAGCATCTACAACCAGATCTCTTCAGAGCGTATCGAGCGGTTTCTTGTTGAGAAAGGCGGACCGGCAACTGACCCGATTGAGCACAACCCTAATGGTCAGATTATCATCGGGCATCTCTACACGGCAACGGATTACACGAAGTTTCAACAGGAGCAAAGACGCACAACGATCGATGTTGACTTTAGCGTTTCACACCATGAATCGATTCAGCTGAAAGCCGCGTGGATTACTCAGAACGGTTCGAGGGACGCAGTCCCAGGATTTGCCGCGTCATCAACCGACGACAAGTCGACTACATCGGATCGTATACCGCAGGTTCTCGACAACGCTGGGGGTATTCAAGACGACATCTTCGAAAACGGCATCGCTCAGTTCAAAATCCCCACAGTCACGCCTGCACCGCCGGCACTCTTCACCAGCACGTTTGTGCCTCGTGCAGATCGTCCGTTTAATGTGACGCCTCCTGAAAATCAGGCCGCCGTCTCAGCTCAGAGCACGGCGGAGTTCGGCAGCGGGGCGGTGGGCGGAAGCGTCTTCTCCACAGAGGTTTATTTCCAGATTCGTCGGCAGTACGAAACTGACGGACCCGCCGAAGTTGTGGTGGAACGCATCACCGACAGCAGCTTGATCTCTTCACGCGAAGCATTTGAGAAATTTGTCCAGGAGAATCCCGCGCTTCAGGACGGAGCGGGCTACGAGATCTGGCTGATCTCCGAAACGGGTGGTCAAAAAGTTGAGCGGCCTATTGTGGAGTTTGAGATTTCCGGAGGGCAGCCGGGAACCATGAATGATGCGGAACCAGAAAGCAATCCGGCCCAACAATTGAAGGAACTTCCGTTTGAGCAGCCTGCTGAAGAAGACGAAAATCCGCAAGCACCGGATCCAGAGATTCCGCAGGCCCGCCTGGATGTCGACTCCGCGCCCTCAAGCTTCGCTCACGAGGCAACGTCGCCAGAGATCAATGCTTCGACAATTGATCACACTGTCACTGTCGTGTCCTTTGCGGTGGAATCGGAGCAGGAAACCGCAACGCTGGTTTCTGAAGCACTAAATCCATCAGCAGCCGCTTTAATGGGCTTGATGGTGAGAAGATTCCGCAAGCGACAGCAGGAGTCCGCGACAACTCAGAGCACGTTTTCACGTGCAGCCCGATTCCAAAGAAAACATTCATCACCAAACGCAGAATTTGAAGTTCGAGGTTCCTCCGATGTCTGATCCATCCAAACAGTCGACTCATGAATCAGATGATGAAAAATCTCGAAGCAACGAGATCGTGAACGCGGACGCTACGTTCGTGCCGGAATCTGTACCAGACCCCGTTGAAGGCGAGACGGACTATAGCGCGACGATTACAGGCATGCCGATGCCTGTCGATGACGATGATGACGAGTTTGAGCCTGAGCGTTTTGACGACGGGTCTTCAAATGCGGATATGGTCACAATCGTTCCCGAGCAACAGCCGTCGGCTGAAGAGTCAGAGGATGAGTCTGATGATCCACTAAGTAACGCCGACGTCACTTTTGTCGGTATGCCTGCAGAATCAGAGGCTTCGGAGGACAATCGTGCAACGGTGCTTCCCGAACAGAGCAATGAAATCGCCGAGGGAGATTCGTTCTCCGGAACGGTGATCGCAGCAAACCCGGACGAGATCGCCGCCACCGCCACAATAGTCAACCAGTCAGGTGAAGGCCTTGCAGCCGAAAGAGGTCAGGCTCCGGAATCCACGATTGCTGCCCACGGAAAGTCAGGGCTACAAAGTGGAAAGTCGACGGTCGGGCTTTCGCAAAGCGGGGTACGCGCCCCGTCTGGATCAAATTCGGATTCGTCGCAGCCTGATTCCGGAACTGGCTCAAGCATTGGAGCAAGCTCACAGTCAGGCGGAACAGGCGGAGGAACCGGGGCGGGAAGTAAAGTTTCATCGCAGATCTGGACCTCTTCAGAGCACTCCAGCCTTGATGACCTGATTACCATCCGCAAACGCCCTGTGTCCGGCTCCGGAAATTTTTCGCAAACTGCCGATGCAGATTTTGAAATCGTAGAAAAGCTTGCCGAAGGGGGCATGGGAGTCGTCTATGTTGCTCGGCAGCGATCGTTGAATCGCGAACTGGCGATCAAGACACTCAAGTCCGGCGCCGGTTCATTTTCAGGCACCGTTGGAAAATCAAAGTCTTCCAAAGCTGTTTCGCGAGCAGATCGTCAGAAACGTGAAATGTTCCTGTCGGAAGCTCTGGTCACTGCGAACCTGGTTCATCCCAATATCATTCCGATTCATGAATTGGCTGAGACAGGCGAAGGCACGCCGTACTATGTGATGAAGCGTGTCCATGGCATTCCGTGGAACAAGCGCATCACCACGATGACGCTCACGGAGAATCTGGATGTCATGCACAAGGTGTGCGACGCCATCGCTTATGCGCATCACAATGGCGTCATTAATCGAGACCTCAAACCCGAAAACATTATGTTAGGAGAATTCGGGGAAGTGCTGGTTCTGGACTGGGGTCTTGCAGTCCCGGCGCCACACGCCGCGGAACAGAACTTTCGCTCGCCGGTCGCGTCTTTTGGAGCAGGCACTCCAGCCTACATGTCGCCCGAACTCTGGGCTGGACCACCCGAGGCCATTGGCGAGTGCAGTGACATTTATCTGCTCGGCGCAATTTTGTACGAGATCGTGACGGGGCTACCGCCTCACGATTTTCCCCGTCCGGAAAAGAAGGGTGCTCGAAGCGATATCTGGAAGTTGATCGACGACGTACTTCGACAGAACGTGATTCGGCCGACTCAGGAATCCGGCGAGCTGCTGGAGATCGCCATGAAGGCGATGCGAACGAATCCCGACGAGCGATTTGGAAGCGTCCTTGAATTTCAGTTTGCGGTTAGAAATTTCCAGCGGCATGAGGAGAGCCGTCGCCTGAGTTCTCGTGCCACTGAACTGGTCGACAGTCAGACCGATAAGGAACGCGACTATCATACGTGTCAAACAGCAGCCGCCTTGTATGAGGAATCTCTGCGAACATGGCCACAAAACGGATTGGCTCGCAACGGGTTGCGAACAACACGATTGTTGTACGCCAATCTTGCCGCCAGCAAAGGCGACTATGACCTTGGTTTGCAGGTGGCGACGCAGGAATCTGATGTCGAGTTCGTCGCGATTGCTCGCAAACTTCGGAATGCACGAAGAATTCGATCAAGTGTCAAGTGGACCGCGCTGACGGCATTATTGTGCGTGGCCGTGCTCGGTGCAAAAGCGATCAATGACCATGGCATCATCACCAATCTTGCAGAAGTCACAAAGCAGGAAAAAGCTAAAGCCGAGGAGGCTCGGCTGGCGGCTGTAACGGCGGCTAACAATGCCGCGAAGTCCGAAGAGAATGCCAAATTGGCTCAGGAAGCTGCTGACGTCGCACAAAAAGATGCAGCGACGGCTCTCGCAATGGCAGAGACCGCAAAAATTGAGGCGGCGACGGCCAAGGCGGAGGCCACGACTGCGGAAATGCTGGCTTCGAAAGAAAAGAAGAATGCGGATATCGCGAAAGCGGAGGCCCTCAGAGCCCAAGAAGAAGCGGAAGAGGCCAATCAAAAGGCTGAACTCGCGGACGCGAAAGCAAAAGCTGCCGACGAGCAAGTGGTCGTTGCGACAGAACAACAAAAGAAGGCAGAAGCCGCGACCGCTGCTGCAATTGTTAAGCAACAGGAAGCGGAAATCGCGGCCGACATTGCGGAAGTAGAAATCCAGAGTCAGGAAATTCGTGGACTGACGCTCAATGAGAACTTTGCCGACGCCTTACTGAAAATTGATCGACTGCTGAAGGGACAAGTTCTGGAATCTCTTCCCGCAGAGGTGCGTGAGCGACGAACCGCAGAGCTGAGTGCTCAGCAAAATCAACTGCAGAAACGTGCCAAACCCACAGGTCATCCGGTACAGTCACAAGTGATGAACTCCACCGGAGAATTGCTCGCGCAGGGAGACATGTCAGGACTTGTGGTCGTTATGAATAATCCTGCAAAGGAGATGGCCTGGCCGGAAACAGTTCTGCACCAACTTCAAGTCCAGGGGCCGATTGAGAAAATCGCGTTCGTATCGTCTGGTGAATTATTGATCGCGGGCGATGAAAAACTTTATCTCTGGAAGTTTGGACAGGCTGAGGCAAAACGGCTGGTGGGTCACTCAGCGCAGGTAAAAGCGATTGATGTGAACAATGAGTTGGCAGTGACAGCTGACGTCTCGGGCCACATCATTGTCTGGCAACTCTCTGACTGGAAAATCCTTGCTGATTTGAAGGCCAATACGAGTATTGTCGATCTTGCTTTGATCCCCGGTAGCCGCGACTTTATCTATGCAGGTGTTCGTGGAGGCCAGTCTTCAGAAGTTCTGGCTTACCGAATCTCTGCCGAAAAGGATCAGTCTGCACTGCAACGTCTGGGGCAACTGCGAGTCAGCCGGGCTCACAATTATCCGCCGTCGAGGCTATCCGTTTCTCCTGATGGAAAACTTCTGGTTGTTAGCAACCGAACGAATGGCAGCCTGTTTGTGTTGAAAGCTCAGCCGGGGATTGCCGGTGCCGAAGACAAACAGTTTCCGTTCTCGCAGCCGGCTGATCTGGAGGCAGCGGGGGATGAGAGCTGGCTGATTTTGAATCATCACTCGCGGCCGGTGAATGATCTGCAGTGGTCCGCTGATGGTACTCAGTTTTTGACAGCCTCGGACGATCGTCGCATCGGCATCTGGTCTGCTGAGCCTACTAACGGTCACTCAGCCCCACTGACCCTCAGAAGATATCTCGGTGGCCACGGTGCTCGAGTCATGCAGGCCAGTTTTCTGAACTCGGACGCATCCCGGATTGCTTCGACAAGCGCTGACGGGTTCAGTCGCCTGTGGGATCTGAAAACCATCGAAGAAGACAGTCGTGCAATTCGGAAAGCGTTTAATCTCTCGCAGTTGCGGCCCAATCTGTTCCAGCCAGCATTCTGCGTGATGCCTCGACAGCCTGGCCTTCCTGAAAACGTCGATGTCGCCAATGCACAGGGCCGACATTCCACTGACAATGATGAAGGTGGCGAGTCGATTGTTCTGAATGCCGATCGCTCCGTTCATCGAGGCTCTGTCAGATCCGTGCAATATAGTCGTGACGGACAGCGGCTGGTTTCAGGGGCCGATGATGGTTCAATAGTCGTCTGGGATGCCGCTTCGCGTTCCATTATTGCAGGTCCGTCCGGACAATCGACGATGTTGGCTTCCGAACGATTCCAGGAAGGCCATGAGTTCAACATTTCTCGTATGCGGCAGATCGGGCCGGACAAGTCTGTACTGGCCACTGCAGGTTTTGATGGAAGTCTGCGACTGTGGAACATGCAGCGATCGAGTCGCCGGATCGGTGGTCAGCAGCAGGTCATCTCCGGACTCGGGTTGGTGAACACCTTTGCCGCTTCTCCTGATGGCCAGTTTGTGGTGACTTCAGGTCTTACGGACAAAGACAAGAAGAAGATTGGTCGATGCAGCATTTGGAAACTCTCCGACCTCCTGTCGGAGGTCGTTCCAACAGCCACCAGTCATCTTGAGGGTAGTCATCGAGCGGACATCACAGCCATCGCGGTGTCACAGGATAGCCGCCGAATTGCAACGGGGGGACGAGATGGAGTTATCACCGTCTGGGACTTTAAAACAGCTCAACAAGAAGCTCGCCTCCGAGCTCATGGCAAAGATACAATTATCACGTCACTGATTTGGCTGAACGATGGGTCTTTGCTGTCAGCGGGCCTTGATGGCAAAGTCGCTCGATGGTCTGTCGTTCCCCGTTCAGAAAGTCTGCCGACCACGGCCGCCCCGGATGAAAAGAAAGAGGCTGACAGCCCTACGGGCTCTGCAAACCGTCTGGAGCGAATTGCGATCTTTGAGCGTGATAAAACGCCAGTCGAGCAGATGTCAGTTTCTCCGGATGGATCTCAGATTCTGGTGATCTCCGTCGAAACCGATCAGAAGCAAAAGACATCAAAGTACCATCTTGATCATTGGCATTTGAGCAACCCGGAATCCAGAAAGCGACTTGTTCCCGCGACGGTTTCCGGTCAGAAGCCTCTCGTGCTGACATCGGCTCAGTGGTCTTCGGACTCTCAGCGAGTCCTGCTTTGTGCGGATGGAGTCGTGCAGGTTTTTAAAACGGATCGATGGAAAGTTGTCCGCGTTTTCGCCGCAGGAGTTTCCGGGGCCAGTGATGCACAGTTTGTAGAACGGCCTGAAAGTGAATTAAACCCGGCGTCGGATCAGATCATGACCTTTGACGGGACGATTGCATCACTCTGGGATTTGACCACTGGGCGACATCTTGTAAGTTTTCGCGGTCCCTACCCAGTGACGACGGTGGCTTGTGCGGACTTGCCCGGAAATCAACTCATTCTGGCAGCGGGCGAATCTCTTCGAGCCTTTGACGGAAATCCTGCGACGGATTCGTTTGGACGTCCGCTGTTTCATCTACAGAAGGCTCACACAGGGCGCATGACATCGATTGCCGTGAATCCCGTCGACGCATCACAAATCATCACGGCAGGCGAGGATGGAAGAATTCTGCTTTGGCAATGGTCAGCGGCCGAACAGACGCTTCAGAAAATGATGGACGTAGCAAACATCAACTCCGCTATCGAGGCCGCGAAATGGTCTCAGGATGCCACACGAATCGTGTTCGTCAGCAGGCAAGGGCTGATGGGGCTTGTGGACGCCAGTGGGGCAAATCTGAGGACCTTGTCTGTGGGGAATAGTCTTCCCGTAGAACTTTCTGCGGTCGATGTTTCGGCCGATGGTCAGTTCATAGCGGTGGCCGGACGATTTAGTGGGACCGAAGAAAGCATCGGCTGGGTTCTGCGTACTCCTGAACTGGAAAAAGCAGACGCACCGCCGGAGTCTGCTGGCATTGACAACGGCGTTCAGAAGCCTTCCGAGCCGCTCTCATTTTCAGATCTTACTGAATGCAGCTTTTCTGGGCATGCGGCCGGTGGCATTAAAGCTCTCGGCTTTTTCGCTGGCACTCCCTATCTCGTCTCAGGCGGGCAGGATGGTTCATTGATCCTGTGGAACTGGAAGAACAAATTGCCCGGTGCAACTCCGGTCGCTTACGAAGCCTACAGGTTCTTCACCGACGACGAAGTGACTGCTCACCTGGGTCCAATTACGTCGCTGACTATTTCCGGCAACAACGAACTCACCTCGGCTGGTGAAGATGGAAGAATCACGGTTTGGAATCTTCCCTTGCTGCAGAAACACGAAAAACGGTAAAGCCATCGCCCAGTTTGAATCTGGCCATCTCTGCACCGGCCATCGCCGCGCATTAGAGGTCATCCATCGTGTGATGGCTCCCAACCGACTCTGGCCCCGCGACCGTTTTATTCGCGATGTTAAAGCTGTATAACTTCAGGTCAGGTTAGCTTATCACTCCGAACTCGAGTCATCATTTTTCCGGATCGAAGTCGTTGGCTTCACTCCCTTTTATTCATCTGAACCTGCGTCGCAATCCGTTCGGGGACTTCAACGCTGAAGAACGAACTCAGCTTGCAAATGTGGAACTGGACGCAGCCCTCGCACACCTGCGGTCTCGGTCGCAAAGTCGTACTCCAGCTCTGCAGATCATTGGGGAAAAAGGTTATGGAAAGACGACTCACCTGCTGTCAATCGCCACATATTTTCCCGACGCAGAGTACGTCTATGTCCCGGAGGGCCAGCACATAACAATCCCCAATGGAGGGGAGCCACTTTTGATCGATGAAGCACAGCGACTGACTCTGTGGCAGCGACTATGGCTGTTCCGATCACGCCGCACACTGGTACTTGGTACGCACCGCGATTTTACTCAACAGCTGAAGTGGGCAGGGAGATGGGTCTTGACGCTCGACGCTGCTCAACATACCACTCCGAAACGCATCGAACAGATCCTCAACGACCGCATTAAAAGTGTCCGACGCAGCTCGGATTCAATTCCGGTCGTGACAAGTGCAACTGCCGAGAAGCTGTTTGAGTTGTACGGTCATGATCTGCGTAGCATGCAACACTATCTCTACGATGTGTTCCAGAATCTCGGGAGCGTTCAGGATGTCTAAGTGCCAGATCAGTATCACCTTCGACCGCAGTGACAGGATTTATTACGGCGGTGAAACCGTGCGTGGTGCTGTGCGGCTGCTTGTTGATCAGCAAACCAAAAGCAACGGTGTCAAACTGACTCATCGCTGGAAAACGCATGGACGAGGAAACTCGGACTCGGGGTTGCCAGAGGAAATTGTTCTGGTCGAACCTCGAACCCTGCAGGCGGGCGAACAGCTTGAATTCCCCTTTGCAGTGACTTCGCCATCTCACCCGATCACCTATCGAGGCCATCTGGTTTACATCGATCACTACATTCGCGTGGATGTTGATGTTCCGTGGGCGAAGAATCCCTTCGCCGAAGAAGAATATGAACTACGCCCGGGAATTCGACCGGAGCTATTTACCGGTGAACGCAGCAAAGTCGTGTCGCTGACAGCCCAAACTGCGGCCACCAATGTCGGCCCGATCGGCAAGGCGATCCTGTGGATTGTTTTAGGGATACTTCTTGTTGTCGTTGGCATGACGGCCGTTTTCCTGTTGCCAATCATCCTGATCGTAGTCGCCTTCATCTGGATCAAGAAGAAGGCCTTGCAGTCGCGACTTGGTGAAGTCGAAGTTTCTGTTCCGCATGTCGTGGTCGCACCAACAGAAGAATGGACTTTCGGACTCCGCTTCACGCCTCGAAAGTCTTTTGTCGTCAACGGCATTTATGCAGAACTCGTTGCCGAGGAATCCGCCACTTCCGGCAGCGGCACCAATAAGACGACTCACAAGCATAAAGTCCTGACCGAAAAGCACATGTTCCGCGAAGGAGGCCCGTTGCAGTCCGAGCAACTTGTAGACGAAAAAATTACGATCACGTTCCCGGATACTCAGGCCTACAGTTTTGAATTGTCAGACAACTCTCTGAAGTGGACTGTTAACTTCTGCATCGACATCCCCGGCTTCCCTGACTGGACCCACACAGAAGCCCTGCAGGTAGTCCCCATTCTATTTCTGGGCGAGCTGACGCGACGGCCGACCACATCTGTCGACTCGGCACGGGCAGGCATGTCTGGATCGGTGCCATTCGAAAGGGCTCCGGCATTCTCGCCGGTCGGCTTTGAGAATCCGAAAACTGCAGAGGTTCAGAGCATGAGTCCTCCTGCACTACCACTGGACGAACACATGCCGGGGTCTTCCGAGAACACTCCCGCGGAGTCCATCGAAGAACTGCTTTCCCTCATCGAATCAGCGGGCCGCAATAGTGCTCAGCGCAGCCTCATTCTCGAAGCGGCAGCCGGTGAAATCTATGACATTTCAGTCGTCATCGATCGCATCAGCACTTCTTTTGGGATGACAGATGCGGCTCCGGAATTCTCAAACGGGAAGACCGTCATCGGGCAAATCGCCGGATCTCAGCGGGCGATTGAAGTCATCGCTCCCGAATCGATGAACTCTGAACTCGAATCATTTCGTCGCGGAGACACATGGCAGTCCAGTATTACCATTACAGGCTGGGATTCACTCTACAACCGGCTTCGGGGAGCAGTGTCTGAATAACGTCGTCATCATCATTGCGGGCTCTTCCGTCCTTTGGCTCTCAATGCTGGACCTTCCACACGTGCGGTGGAAAGATTGCGAATCATTCCCTGAATATCTTTTGGCCAGGGTAACTGATAATCATGAACTTCCTGATTCACCGGATGAACAAAACCCAGCTGAGTCGCGTGAAGTGCTAATCTCGGAGCCTGACTCAGATCCACAACGGGCGGCTTCCCCATCGGGCCCCGATACTTGACGTCACCGCAAATTGGATGGCTCTTCTCGGCCAGATGAATTCTGATCTGATTCGTTCGCCCCGTTTCAAGACGACATTCCAGTTCAGAATACTCTCCCAGTTGACGCAAAGGGCGAATATGCGTCACCATTCTTTGTCCATCAGACGGTCGATCTGAACTGCCTCGCAATCCATCGCCGCGATCGCGAATCTGATACGACTCAATGGTCTGTGCAGGAAGCTTTCCCGGGATCACACACAGATATTTTCGCACTGCAGAATGAGCGGCAAACTGTTCGATTAACCCCTGCTGAGCCTTCTCCGTCCGAGCAAAAACCAGGATCCCGCTGGTTTCGCGATCGATTCGGTGGACCGCCAATAACTCCTGACTGCTCTGCACAGTATTTGCGATCCGCCGACGTGGAATGAGGCGATGCAGGCATTCTTCCAGCGACGGCTGAAGATCCTTTCTTTCCTGTCGCCACTTGACATCGCCGGGATGTCGCAGGGACAACATTCCAGGTGGCTTGTCGACGACAACCAGATGCTCATCCAG
Source organism: Planctomycetota bacterium (assembly GCA_052034165.1). Lineage (GTDB taxonomy): Bacteria > Planctomycetota > Planctomycetia > Planctomycetales > Planctomycetaceae > SXXK01. Next base: position 32,889 of record JBPOIW010000025.1, read on the forward strand.
ATACAGAATTCGAACGTCGTCGTCACGGGGAGGAGGAGGCAAAGGCTGATGGCGAAGTTCAATCACATCCCCCGCAACAACTCGCCGCCCTTCATCGACGCAAAGAATCCCGTTGACCGAAATCCTGCGGCCCTCCATGTATTTTCGAGCAGCAGACCAGGGCAAATTCTGCACATGCTTTCTTAAAGCGCCTAAAACGGCACCCGCAGTCTCTGACGTGATTGTGTACTGCTGAGCGGACATTCGATCACAGCCCGAAAACAACTGATGAGAAAAGGAACCGTTGCGGGATTGGACGCACTTCAAATATCTGCATCAACAAAGGCTGACTTGCAGTGAGTTCATCTGTGTGAATCTGTGTGAATCTGAAGCAAAGCAGGCCATGACGCCTCTGTTGCTCAACGATGCTCACACTGAGTTCACTCGGCCTTCAGTACAAACTTCTCTGACTGGCTAAGAAACGTCCGAGGGTTATCCAGAGTCACTTTGTCGATAAGACTCATCTGATGCCCTCGTCGAGACATTTCAATGCGGGCCTTCGGAACCGCAAGCGGGTCACTGCATCCCCAATCGCCCGCTGAATTCATCCAGATTCGTTCGGAACCGTACATCTCAATGACGTCGGTAGCTCGCTGAGGTGTCATCTTGGTATCCGGGTACAATGTCATCCCGGCCCAGAATCCTCGATCCAGCACCTCCGCGACAGTATGCTCTTCAACATGGTCGATCAGAATTCGCCCCGGATCGATCCTGCTGGCACTGAGCGCGTCCATGATCAATCGCGTGCCTTTGCGTTTGTCTTCAAGATGGGGCGTGTGAACAAGAACCAGCTGATTGTATTTTTCAGCCAGTGCGATCTGCTCTTCGAGAATGATTTTTTCGTTCTTCGTGTTCTTATTCAGACCAATCTCACCAATTCCCAATACGTTGTCACACTTCAGGAAGTCGGGAATCAAAGCGACCACATCTCGAGCAAACCCGGGATCATCCGCTTCTTTGGGATTGATGCATAACCACGTAAAATGCTGAATTCCAAATAGCGCGGCGCGACGCGGCTCGTATTCGGTCAGCTGCCGAAAGTAGTCGTAAAAACCCTGAGCCGACGAACGATCGAAACCAGCCCAGAAGGCTGGTTCAGTGATGGCAATGCACCCGGCCAACGCCATGCGCTGATAGTCGTCAGTCGTGCGTGACACCATGTGAACATGCGGATCGATATACTTCATGGGGCACCTCCCGAGTTTCCTCGAACCGCTCCCGATGCCCCCTTCATCCCGTGTGCTGATTGAGGAATCTCGGTGGTCGAATCGCTCAGCAGATCAAGAATCCGTTTGGCTCTCTGGGGCTGACCGTCGACGAGAATCCGAACAGCTTCGTTCAGAGCGGCTTCGCGAAAGTCCACCGTTGCGGTAGCTGGACGAGCGCGGTCCAGACGATCCATAAAGGCGGCCACATCGAGCAGTTTCGCGCGATGTTCCAGAAAGTACATATTGATCACCTGTTCGCGAGTCTGCGGACAGGAAAAACCGGTTTCAGCCACGGTCTGATCCTGACAAAAGTTTTTCAAGACGGAAATCTCAAGATCTCTTCCACAGCATTGTAACGAAAAAAGCTCGATCGCGAAAAACGATCGAGCTTCTTAGTGATTTCAGATCCAAATTGTCGGACTATTTCTGAGCTTCAGCAGCGGATGGTGATGGAGCAGCCGGTGCCGCTTCAGCTGGGGCAGGAGTCGCTTCAGCCGGTGCGGGAGTTGTGCTGGCTGCTGCACAAGCAGCGCCCGATTCTCCGCAGGCAGGCGTACCACAAGCTGGGGTTCCGCAGGCCGGAGTTTCGCAGGCTGGTGCGGCACATGCTGGCTCACAGCACGCTGGTTCGCAAGAATCACATTTTGGCTTCAGGCAGTTTAGCTTTGGAAGTTTCAGCTTCGGCATTTTCAGCTTTGGCAATGAAAGCTTAGGAAGCTTGCACTTCGGAGTATCGCAGCAAGTATCGCACTTGTTTCCGGCCACGCTGACTTCTGCAGCAGTCAGGACAAACGCAACGGCCATTACACACAGCATCAACTTCTTAAACATCTCGGACTCCAAATCAACTGTTTCTCATGCGTCGCTTCGACATCCGCGACCCCTTGATTGAATCTACACCATCTCAAAACACGGGAGAAAGATTTCTGCCGCGACACCGCAATTCCCGCGCATGTGAATCCAGTCTGTACTCGACAACAGGGTTGCCCCGGTTTGGTAAAGGCTACCAGTCACGCAAAGAAACGAGAGATTGCGTCCTCCGGCACTCATCGGGGCAAAAAGATGTTCATGACCGCGGAAAACCTTGTTTTAGGAACTTTCAATCGCATAATCACGAGCAGTTCGCAATTGATCATTGTGTGTACGCTGATCTAATTCTGTGTACGTTGATTCAACGTGGTGGAGAATCCCGGACGGGGACTAACTGTTATGCTGGCACAACTGATTCCCAAACAGGGTGGAGCTCCCATCACGCTGACTCGCGCCATTACTGTTGTGGGCCGCAGTTCAAAGCTGTGCGATCTGGTCATCGATCACACCAACGTTTCCAAGCAGCATTGTATTCTGGTCAAGACGGATGGCCTGCTGTACCTGCGAGACCTGGGAAGCACTAACGGCACTCGCGTGAACGGACAACGAGTCGTCCGAGGGGCTTTGCTTCCGGGTGACCAGCTTTCACTGTCCGGAATCAGCTACCGAGTACATCTTGGGCCAGATAGCCCGCCACCCGGCAAAGTCTCGCCTATCCAGCCGACGGAAATGATTCCGTTAATCGACGACGGTGGCTTGAATTCGGATCTGAGCCAAAAGCCCAAGGACGACGCCAGCAAGAGTGACGTCCGATTTCTGCGAGATTCTGACTTGTTGATTCCGGACTGACGACAATCGCCGCGATTATGGTGAGGCATTTCCGATCGTCACCTGTCGGTTTTCCGGTTTGACGTCGATTCTTCGCGGCGTCTCGGTTTCAGTTGTTGGCGATCGGGTGAACCTATTCGGCGCTTAACTGGGTGTTGAGGAACGCTCTCCAGTTTCCATCCGCCACCGGAAACAGCATTTCTTTCCGGAAACAGTGTTTCCCGTCATCCGCATGGAGAATGTTCGCGTTTGCCCCAAAACAAATGCCAGGGTTGTCGTTCGGACAGCGAATGACCCGGGAATTTGGCCATCTTGAGTGACGATTGCTACAATCACCGAGATGTTTCACTTCTGCATCGTTCGAGCAAATTCCTCGGAGTCACTATCAATGAGACACATTCCTCTGGCTGCGATGCTGCTGGCAGGTCTGAGTCTGTTTGCCGGCGTGGCCAGTGCTCAGGAGAAGTCCGGGCAGAAGGCCGCACAAAAACCGCTTGGGCAATTCTTGACAGTCACAAGTCCGCTGAACGACCAGATGGTCAGTGAGCTGACGAATCTTGCCACAGATCTTCAGGCTCAGGCAACTCGTGAAAACCGGGAAGCGATTTTGATTCTGGAGATTGAACCGGGAACAAGCGGGTTTGGTCATGTGAGCGACGTGGTTCGCTTTCTGACATCGTCTGACGTCAGTCGAGTCCGAACGGTTGCGTGGTTACCTCGCTCTGTTGACGGAACTCGCGCGATCCTTGCCCTGGCCTGCCACGATATCGTGTTGCATCCTGATGCAACACTGGGCGACATCGGGCGCGGTGAAGTGGTTTCGACAGAAGATCAGAGTTTTGTCATGAGCGTGATTGATCGCCGTCGTAACCCGCGTTTATCTCGCGGCGTCGCACAGGCGATGATGAACCAGTCTGAAGCGTTACTCAGAGTTTCCATGGAGACATCTCCGAACTCGGTTGAACAGAGGTTCCTGACGCCCACGGAACTGATGGTGCTCCAGAATCAGAATGCTGTGATCTCCAAAACTGAAACCATCAAAGATGCTGGCGCTCCCGGAAACTTTCGCGGACTGGACTCGGAGAAGGCTGGTTTTCTCGTTCTGCGGACCGCGAAAAATCGATCCGAAGTGGCGGCCACCTTTGAATTGCCTCTGGAATCCATGCGCGAACCAGTGCGTAACAACTCCGCTATTGTTCCACGCGTAATCGCGGTAGATGGTGTAATCGATCGGGTTCTCGGCGAGTTCGTGCAGCGGGAAGTACGGAAGGCGGTAGCCGATGGCTGCAATGTGTTAGTCCTGAAGATTGATTCGCCCGGAGGAGATAAGGACGTTGCCGAACATCTGGCACTGACGCTTTCCGAAATTGATCCCACAAAGATCACGACCGTGGCGTGGATACCCAAAGGAGCCTGGAGCGGCGGGGCGTTGATTGCTTTTGGGTGTGACAAAATCCTGATGCACCCTGACGCTCAGATTGGCGATATCGGTGTAATCACACTCCTTGAACCAGGCGGCCAGTTTGAACGCGCGCCGGAAAAGATTGTCAGTCCATTCCTGCAGTTCGCGTCGATCGTCGCAAAACGGAAGAATCGTCCGCCAGCGTTGTTGCAGGCCATGATTGATAAAGATCTGGAAGTCTTTCAGGTAACCAACAAGGCTGACGGGCGAGTCACCTACATGTCTGAAGTAGAAATCCAGGCAGCCAATGAAGAATGGATTCAGGGTCCAATGGTTCCGGAATCACGCAAAGGAATCCTGCTGACAGTGAATGGACAGCGTGCTCATGAACTGCAGTTGGCAGATCCACCCTGTCATGACGAAGATGAACTGCGAAATCGTCTCGGCATTTCTGAGAAAGCCAACCTAACGCCAGTGGCCAGCACATGGGTCGATACGCTGGTGGCCGTGCTGAATTCCGGAGTTGGCGGCTTTCTGCTGATCACTCTGGGAATCATCTGCGTCTATATCGAACTACATCTGCCGTCGGGATTCTTTGCCATCCTCGCCACAGTGTTTTTCGCTCTGTTTTTCTGGAGCCGCTTCCTTGGCGGGACAGCCGGTACTCTGGAACTGGTCCTGTTCATTCTGGGTATCGGATTGCTGGCACTGGAAATCTTTGTGATTCCCGGCTTCGGAGTCTTTGGCGTATCGGGGATTCTGCTCACGATGGCTTCTCTTATTCTTGCCAGCCACACATTCTCCGGGATGACGGCCACGGAGAGCTTTGAAGAATCCATGAGCAGTCTTGGTTCGCTGGCGGGTGCAATGGTTACCGTGATTGCCGTGGCCGCAGTGCTCAATCGCTTTCTGCCGACGATTCCTTTTTTGAACCGGCTGATCCTGACGCCGCCCGGTTACGCACCGGCAGAAGTCGATGGCCCGATCCTGAGCCCTTCATTGCTGACGACTCATTCGCAACCGGCCGCAGTTGATGTCGGTGCGACAGGCGTGACGGCGTCAGCTCTGCGTCCGTCCGGCAAAGCGATGTTTGGCGACAAGTATCTGGATGTTGTCAGTGATGGTGCTTACATCGATCACGGGACCGCAATCGAAGTGATCCGCATTGCCGGAAATCGCATTGTAGTCAGAAGCAATCCGGGAACGCAGAGCTAACTGGACAGAGCGATCTCGGAGCGAAGATTCGGCATTGCAGATGTGATTCGGCATTGCAGATGTAGACTGAATGCAACTTGATGAAGCGCCAATACTGAAACGCCTGCGTTCAGACGAAGTCAGCCATACAGGTTCTTGCATCTCCTGCCATCCGGCCATTTTCTTCGACCGAAAAATTGATCGACCGAAGGATCAGATGCGAGGCAAAGATCTCCGGCCTGAAGCGTTCGGTCACTGAGTTTGCCAGTCATCGCCAACAGCCGGGCGACCAACAGCAAACGCGGACTCGTCGATCTCCGGCGCGCTACGGCGTCAATGTTCGACCAAGCGTTGCTCGACCAGGCCGTTCCACGGTCATGTTGGCCGGGATGGCAGGAAACCGTCGTCGCTGAGTTTCCTGCAGATGCTCAAGCAGAATACGTCTTACTTCTGCCACGGTTTCGGAATGACGCAGGACTTCCCGATGCCCGGCCGGGATGACTTTTTCACTTGTCACATCCTCACGATGTGCACTGGCGTAAGACACAACGCCATCGGTCCAGGAATTGACGTCATGCCCCTTGCGAACGCCCACAATGTTGTGATGCTTCACCTCCGCTGGCACATGGGAATCTCTAATCACCGTCAACACCGTGGACTTCTTCGTCAGAGAATCCAGACTTGTCTTTGGGGCCGTAACGCGATCCCACCAACTTTTTTTATCCTGCTCGAAAATCACGCGCGTCAGTTCGTAGGTCTTCGCAGGCAGCCAGACGAATGAGCCCGTCAGCCAGCGCGTGAATCGATTAGAAAACGAACTGCCTCCGTATGGGCTTGCGATGGTCACAATGCGATCAATTGATGGATTCGACTGAAAGAAGTAGACCCGTCGAATTTCAGACTTCACTTCGGAACTGGCCTGCAATTCCTCAAATGACTTCGAACTCACAGAGTTCCAAAAACGATTCCCGCTATCGATCGTCAGCATGTGCGACAGCAGACCTCCCATGCTGTGCCCAACGACAACCATTTCATCCAATCTGGAATTCCTGCGATACGGATCACAGTCGTTGCGGACCTGCATGAGCTCTTCACGCAGACCAGCTGCTGAAAAGGCAATCGGCTCACCCGTGGGGTACAAGTAAAACCAGAACTGATACTTTCTGCGAATCTCAGGGTCAGCCTGCAGATCATTAAACATTTCCATCCACGTCATCGGACTTGACCAGATCCCATGAACCATCAGCACCGGAATCCGATCGGGATCGTAAGGCTGCACCATGTACAACCCGGCGACGTTCTGGGCTCGATCCGGCCGGATAAATCCCCAGGTATCAAGCAAGCTGATATCACGATTACTCAGGTAGCGAGCCAACGGAGTACTGACGTCGGTCTCCAGAGGCACCAATGAGTCACCAATCAGCATCGCTTCTGACTCGCGAGGGTCGAAAATCTGCAATTGCACATCGTAGGGCGAATCATAGGATTGTTCTGTCTCTTCGAATCGTAAAACCAGAGTCGCGGCGAAGCTCATCCCTTGGGTGTAATACTTTTCGACGGGATTCGGACTTTGTGACTCGCGTCGAATCGCAATGATCGGTACTCCCAAACCCTGTGTGGCGTGACGGGACTTCAGATTCTTGAGTTCATAATCCGACACGAATTCAAACTCACTCAGTTGTTCGGGTGTCAGCAGATTCGAAGGGAACGGGATATCAAACAACAGTCGGCGGTACGTCAGCGGCATCTGCATGGACTGCCCGAGTTTGACTTTCCCCAGCCCATTTGAGATCCGCAGCAACCCCTCAGAAGCTGCGTTGTAAACTTCGGCTGTGCTTCGATGTTCACTTCGTCCCGGGTCGGGCTGCTCACCGCTGGTGTCCTGGGTCGCAAAATACCGCCACGCCGCTTTCGACGAATCCAGATACAACTCGGATGCCAGTTGAGGATCACGAGTCTTCACAACTTCGGCCGCAAGGTAATTCAGTTCGGACAGCGAATGAGTCGCTTCGTAATAATGCTTACCGGCTCGGTGAGTGGCAGCATGCCGAATCATGAGCTTCAGATCATCACCGCCCTGATAACCAGTCTGCCGCAGAAACAGTTCGGTTCGCTCCGAGTGTTTCACGAGTCCGAACGCCGTCGTATTCAGACGTTCGGTCAGCGGATTGTGTGGCTTTTCTCGGAGCTGAACAAATTCTGTCGTCGCGCAACCTGAGATACAGCCCAATACGCCTACAAAAAACAGCGTCGGGAGAGCGGTTGACACAGACCGGCGATTCGTCGCCATGGACAGAGCTTTGGAACTCATTGTGCGAGATAAGCACAGGTTGAAGTCTGGGGCATTCATGAGCGTCCATCCTGCAACCGCAACAAGGCCCTAAGGACCAGTCCCGTAATAACTTCCGTAGCTGAAGTCGTGAGACTTCAGTCCGAACTCTCACGAGTTCGGCTACCACAGGAACTTATTTCGGGACCGTTCCTAAGAGCTTTTTGCGGCTGGCTCCGGAACGCATTCTGAACGCTGAATCGAGTGAAAATGACGGGGCGGGTAGGGTCACAGTTCTCGAAAATCCGGTCAATAGGTTCTTTTGAAACGATGGGAAGTCTGGGAGATCTGCGAAACTCCAGGCATTCTTTTCCCAACGAAAAGTAAGTCGGCGTACGTTCTGTCAGCGGTTTCTGCCAGGATTCCCGGCAAGAGCCCCGTCTGTTGATTCCAATTCTTTATTGACGTCCAGTTGCAAGCCGCATCCCTGGAAGGAGCCTGAAGGTAAGAACGCAACGCTTGCGGAGTGCGTCGTAAACAAGGGAATCCAGAGACCCCCACAGCGTAATTTTTCCGTTTTCTTCCAACCTGACTCGCATGTTTACTATCCAAAAATCACGCTCGGGATTTGTCTCGTGGGGACTCTATCTGTTCGGCACTCTCCTGCTGACCGGAATGATCTGTACTGTCATGAGCGACGCGAATCTGTCACATGTCCTGTGGCCGAACGACATTCACGAGTGCATTATTTCGTGGCTTGGAGGTAACACCACAAAATCTGTGAGTGGCATTTCACAGACCAATCTACCAGCACTTTCGGTCTTCCTGCGCGTGGCAGGTGTTCTGCTTGGAATGGCAATCCTGTCGCAATGGGTTGCATCCTCGAAGCGACAAACAAGCTTGGGGCCCGCTGAAGTCAACTCGAAGTCAGGTGTGCGTTCACGTTCGTTCTCGTCGCGTGCGGCAGAAATCGCGAGGCCGGGATTGTTGGCAGGGATCTGGCTTGCGGTTTGGTTTGCCGCTCCCTTCATCCGCCAGACATCGTTTATCGCGTTTGTGGCCACAACGACGCCTTATGTGTTAACTCTGATTCTGGCCAGCATCTTGAATGTGTGGCTTAACCAGACACCTGACAGTGCAGCAAACAGTTCTGCGTCGACGACTGCAGGCTCTGGTCGGATGGAACTTGCTGTCGTCATCATTGCCATGTTCACGTGGGAGGTCATGTCGTTCTGGATGAACGAACGACTTTATGCAGGACTACTGGTCCCTCATGGCGATTCAGCAATGTACGAAGAGCATCTCTGGAACGTCTGGCATGGCAAAGGGTTTCGCAGCTATCTCGATCAGGGATTATTCCTGGGGGAGCATATTCAGGTGATCCATCTGTTGCTGCTGCCCCTGCATATGCTTTGTCCTTCCTACCTGACCATGGAAGCTTGTGCATCGTTCTCGCTGGCCATCTGCGCGATTCCAGTGTTCTCAATTGCACGCCGACATTCGGGAAATTCACGTGCGGCGATGTGGCTGGCTCTGGCATGGCTGCTGTTCTTTCCGATGCACTATCTGGACATTGCGATCGATCTCAAAACACTGCGACCAAGTTGTTATGGAATGCCATTCCTGTTCTGGGGCATTGATTTCGCTGAACGACGAAAGCTGTGGCGATCTTCACTGTTCCTTTTGATTTCGTTGTCGACTCAGGAAGACTTCTCGCTGGTTGTCGGATCGATTGGGCTGGTCCTTTTTCTCTGCCAGCGACACTCCGCATCTGCAAATTTAAACGACAACTCGATTGTCGCTGCTGACCGAAACTTCCGAACGCCATTTTCAATGTGGTCGCTGGGAGTGCTGCTCTTCTCCGTCATCTATGTGCTCCTGGCGGTGCTGATCATCATTCCCGCCTTTCGCGACGGTGCCCATGTGCATTACAGTCGCTACTTTGGCGATCTTGGCAGCAGCCCTGGTGATCTCGTACGCACGGCGCTGCGTGAACCGAACAAAGTGCTGGCAGTCTTCTTCAGCTTTCGAACATTGACATATCTTGTCATGCTGACGATTCCTCTGGGAGGACTGGTTTGGCGACGTCCGGTTTACCTGTTGGCCGGTGTGCCCACATTTGTGATGCTGAGTTTGATCCAGCTCGGTAATGAATCCGGCCCCACATCAGGAATTAGTGCCGTCGACATAGCACCTCAGATTCCTCCCATACCGTATCATCATTTTCATGCACCACTTCTTCCAGTGCTGATGTGGGCAGCAGCAGCCGGGCTTTCACAAAATCCGCGCAGCGTTCCATGGGCTCGATTCGCATTTTTCTGTGCACTGCTGACTTCGGTGACCGGATCAATGATGCCCATGGGAGCAAACTTCTGGTCTCGAGAATCTGCGTATGGCTGGAGGAACTTGTATGTTCCCGGACCACGCGCTGCGGAATTCGCGAAAGTCATCGCAAAGATTCCGGTGACCTCACGAGTAGCTTCCACGGACTACGCTCACACGCGGTTCACTCATTTCGAACGATCCTATGACTACAGTGGTTATCTGCGAGCGGTCAACAATTATCAGCCTGGAATGCCCTCGGATACCGATTACATCGTTCTCGACACCAGCCATCCTTACAGCGAAGTTCGTTCTCTGGCCGAGGTTCGGGAATTGCAGGTCGAACCCGAGAAGTGGGAAGTTCTTCCCGATGAAACCGGAGGCCTGTTTATTATCCTCAAACGCAGACAATGACACGCGAATCGAGCCTCGGCAGTTGATCAGCATCGCACACTGACCGTTTGCGCTCTGATTCATCGCAATCAGATCCGCCAAATCGTTGTCGTGAGCCTTCGCAAGTCGCTAGACTCCTTGCCATCTTTCCGGGAACGGGACGCATCCAATCATTTTCTGAAGTCTGTTTTTCATGAACACGCCGCGACTACTGAGCCACTCCGATCTGTTGCAACTGAAGCGATGGAACACACCGACCATCTATAATGGCTGGGAACAAATCACAAAACGCGACAACTGCGCGGACGCATTTAATCTTGAAGAGACACGCGACTTTATGCCGCAAATGGGGCCGATGGTTGGGTATGCCGTCACGTTAAAGATTGAGCCCAGCAATCCCGGACACAAGAAGACAAAACCGAACGCCAATGCTGAATACCGCCGCTACCTTGCCAGCGTCCCTGGCCCCAAGATTGTCGTCATTCAGGATCTGGACAAGCCACGTGTGATTGGCTCATTCTGGGGTGAAGTGAACGCCAATGTTCACAAGTCCCTGGGTTGTGTGGGCACAATCACCGACGGTGCAATTCGAGATGTCGATGAAATGACGAACGCCGGACTGAAGGCGATCGCTCGAAGATTATGCGTGGGCCACGCAGCCGTTCAGGCCGTGGAATTTAATTGCGAGGTGGAGGTCTTCGGCAGAAAAGTTTCTCCCGGCGATCTGATCCACGCAGATAAGCATGGCTTTTTGGTCGTGACACCGGAGGAGCAACCGCAACTATTGGAGGCCGCTCGGTTCATGGACACGAACGAGTGCGAGACTGTCATTGATGCCGCACGCAGTACGGTCGGACTCAGTTACGACCAGATTCTCGAGAACCTGGCCGCGGCTTCACGAAAATTTGCCCGGAACGCGAAAGAGAAATTCCAGCGATCCGGGGAATGGTAAGTGTGGAATCAGGTGTTCGAAGATGACAACGGAGAATGACTTCATTCGGCGGCTCGCCCGAAGATTTCCGCTTCGGTCGCCGGTCGAAGTCGGCATCGGTGATGACGGCGCGGTGTTGAAGTGCGGTCGCTCGCCGGAGACTGCAACGAACGGTGTCGCAACCGACCGAATCATCGTTGTGACTGACATGCTGCTGGACGGGGTTCATTTTGAACTGGAGAAAATCTCACCCAGACTGGCTGGCCGGAAAGCTGTGGCCGTCAATCTCAGTGATTTAGCGGCGATGGCCTGTTTTCCGACGGCAGCCTTTGTCTCTATCGCGGTTCCGAAGTCGATGAAAACGCCGAGCGGCGAGTTTCTGGATGAGCTGTATTCCGGGATCGAATCTCTCACGAATCAGTTTAACTTTACGCTGGCTGGCGGTGACACAAACTCGTGGAACGGTCCGTTTGCGATCAATGTATGCCTCACCGGAAGTCCGATGGGGGAACGACCGATCCTGCGTTCCGAGGCAAAGCCTGGAGATTCTCTGTTCGTCACCGGACCATTAGGCGGCAGTCTTCACCACGGCCGCCATCTGACGTTTGAGCCCCGTCTGGAACTCGCTCGATGGTTAATCGAACATGTGAAGATCAATGCCATGATGGATTTGTCTGACGGACTTTCCACGGATCTCCATCGAATGATGGAGGCCAGCGGGACCGGGGCAGTGATCCGGACAGAATCAATCCCGATACATTCCGATGTCCCCGAGGATCTTCCGGATGAACTGCGATGGAATGCTGCAATGGCCGACGGTGAAGATTTCGAACTACTGATCAGTGTTGCGGATTCTGATGCGATCGCGTTGAAGAAGAAAGCTTCAGAATTCAACATCGCGTTCTATCACGTCGGACGAGTTACTGCGGATGAACACATCCAGCTTCACGACTCCGATGGGCGAGTCAGACACATGAATTCCGTTGGCTGGCAGCACGATCTGCCATAACGACCTTTCGGCAAACGATGCGGCAGTTCTGCTGGGGGAACCCAGCCGATACAACGAATTCACTCCTACAGGAATGAGGTACTAAACCTCCGCCAACCGTTCCGTCGAGTCACCGAAGCGATCCAGTTGGAGGCCGAACTTATCCATGAGCGACAGGTAAAGGCTGCACATCTTGCGATTTGGCTTGTCGAGGTAGTCAAGAACTCGGCCGGTTTCCAGCTTTCCGCCACTTTTGCCAAGAATCACGACTGGCAATTTAGTCGCATCGTGACTGCCGGTGTGCATACTGCTGCAGTACATCAGCATCGTGTTGTCCAAAGCGGTCCGCTCACCTTCCTGAATAGCATCCAGTTTTGCGGCAATGTAAGCGTACTGTTCGATGAAGAATCGATTCACTTTCAACCAGTCTTCCGATTCCTGGTGCGACAGCAGGTGATGAATCATGTAGTCCACATTGAGATTCGGAAATCGCAGCGACGAATGATCGTTGTTCAGCTTTAAAGTACACAGGCGAGTCGAATCTGTCTGGAAGCCCAACACCAGAATGTCGCACATCAAACGCATGTGCTCGGCGATGTCCTGAGGAATCCCGTCGGAGGGTCGAGGAATATTCGGCTTGTCAAGAGTCGGCTTCCAGCCCTGCAACTCGCCTCGCTGTCCCGCGCGAGCAATTCTCTGTTCGACTTCGCGAACGGAGCTGAGATATTCATCAAGCTTCTGCTGATCCCGCAGGCTGATGGAGCGTCGCAGGTCTCCAGCATCTTCCAGTACGGCATCCAGAACACTCTTGTCGCCTTTGCTGCTTTCGTCTCGAAACAAGCGATCGAAGGCCAGAGCAGGGTACACTTCCAGAGGAGTCGGCGTGGTCGGTGAACTCCAGGAAATATGGCTGCTGTAGAGCATCGAATAATTTTTGTGCACCGACGGATTGGCTTTCTCACAGCCCAATACCAGACTTGGCACTTTCGTCGTCTGTCCATAACTCTGCGCCAGCAGTTGGTCGATGCTGGTCCCGCTGCGAATCCCACCGCCCGCTTCCAACGGGGCGCCGCTGAGCAGATTGCCGGTCTGAGAACTATGAATGTTGCCTTTCAATGCTTCTTCGTTGTAAAGCCCTCGAACGAACAGCATCTTTTCACGGAATGGGGAAAGAGGTTCCAGAACCTTTCCCAACTCCATTTCCGCGCCCGAGCCTTTGGCCCACCAGTGATCTTTGTGAAAGCCGTTCCCGGAGAACAGCACGCCGAATCGAATAGGAGCCTCACCGCTGGCGGCGGTTGTGCCGGCTTCCTGCCCCCAGACTCGCAGCGACTCCATCCACGGCAGAGCCATTGAAACCCCAAGGCCTCGAAGCATTGTTCGGCGAGAAGTCAGGAATGCAGTCACGGCAAGCTCCGAGGGAGGAGTGGACAGAGGTGGGATCAGCTGAGGAATCGTGCCTCGGCTCGCCAACATTATGGCAATCCAGTGGACCAATGTCAGCCCCACAACCGTCGCTTCAGCGTCATGCCGTCGAATTTCGCAATCTGCCTCGAAAATTCCAGCACCCGGAATTGCCCGACCGCTTCGGAATTCTTTGCGTCGATGTATACACTGCTTGTCCCACCCATATCAAAGCACAACTCCGCCGATCTGCACTCCCATATCTGCGCGATTCGATCTGCAATCGCTGCCAGGGTTCTTATCATGAAAATCACTCGCATCGAATCTATTCCTGTGTGCGTGCCTCTGAAGAAGGGGATGACGACCAAAACGGCCCACGGCGAACATGTCACTTCGCCCTATGTGATCATTCGAGTTCATACCGACGAAGGAATCACCGGGATCGGTGAAGCGACGGTCTCGCAACTCTGGTCCGGGGAGAATCAGTCGACGACTCTGGCGGTGCTGAAGGAACTCATCGAACCGGCACTGCTCGGCAAGGATCCCCGAAATATCACTCAGATTCGTCGCACAATGGATACGGTGCTGAAGCTGCATCCATTCACCAAAGCGGCAGTCGAAATGGCGATGTGGGATATCTCAGGCAAAGCTGTCAATTTGCCTGTCTATCAACTTCTGGGTGGTAAAGCCCGTGACAAAGTTCGAATCAAACTGGTGGTCTGGGCTCGAGACATCGCAGGGTCCCGTGCGATGGCCGAACAGCACCTGGCACTGGGAGTGACCTGCGTGAAAGTGAAGACTGGAATCGATCCCGTGTCCGATGTCGCTCGCGTCCGCGCGGTGCGCGAAGTCTGTGGTCCGGATATCCCGCTGACGATCGACTCGAATTGCGGGTGGACTTTGCAACAGGCCAAATACTGCCTGCGCGAGCTCGCCGATGTGAAGCTCCTTCTGGCTGAACAGCCCATACCGCCCGGCGATCACATGGCGATGGCAGAACTGCGACACGAAACGACAACGCCAATCATGGCTGATGAAAGCATCTTTACTCTGCAGGACGCCTGGCTGCTCTCAACTCATCGCGCAGTTGATATCCTCAGTATCTATCCGGGAAAGCACGGGGGCATCTCGGCGACAGCAGATATCGTCGCGATTGCTCGCGCTGCCGGGCTGCGGTGTACAATCGGAAGCAACCTGGAGCTCGGCATCGGCACCGCCGCCATGCTGCATGTGGCCGCAGCCTTTCCGGAAGTCGACACGGATGCGTTTCCTGCCGACACCATTGGACCGTTTTATCACGAAGCAGATCTCATCACGAAGCCGCTGGACCTCGGCCCGCCCGCAGCACTGATCCCGGACGGCCCGGGGCTCGGAGTTGAATTGGATGAGGATCAACTCAAACATTGGCGAGTCGATTAATCACTGGCTTTGCGGGTCCGGTAAGCCGAATCGAGCGTCAGCGAGCTCTTCCAATTCAGCTTTGGAAAAAAGCCGGAACTTGCTCTGCTCGGTCCGAGCCTACATCCACCGGAACATTCCCGAATGAGTGCAAGTCCGGCGTCCCCCGAAATTCCCACTATTTCCCCGCACTTTGCGGCAATTCTCGCGGACTGCTGATGCAATTGCGAGAACCACTGACTTCTCTACAATTCCCGCACTAAAGACTCGTCCGGCCAGGTGTTTACGGCCAGTGACGATGTAAACGAAAACAACCTGCCCCAAATTCTCGATTAGAACCTTCCGAGCTATCTCATGAGCAACACCAACCCGTTCGGTGCCGAAGCCACTCTTTCAACCGCTGCTGGCAGCGTTAAGTATTTCAGCCTGCCGAAGCTGATTAAGGACGGCATTGGGGACATCAACACACTGCCATTTTCAATTCGAGTACTCCTTGAGGCGTGCCTCCGCAATGTCGACAATTTTATCGTCACCGCCGACGATGTGAATAACCTTGCCAACTGGAACACCGCCAAGCCAGCCGAAGTGGAAGTGCCGTTCAAGCCAGGTCGAGTGGTCCTGCAGGACTTCACCGGTGTGCCGGCCGTTGTTGACCTCGCCGCTCTGCGAAGCGCGATGGTGCGAATGGGTGGCGATCCAAAGAAGATCAATCCGCTTGTCCCGTGTGACCTGGTCGTTGACCATAGCGTGCAGGTCGATGAATTCGCCAACAGGTTCGCTCTACAGCGCAACGTCGAAATTGAATTCGAACGCAATATGGAACGTTACCAGTTTCTGCGCTGGGGCCAGACAGCATTTAACAACTTCCGCGTTGTCCCACCTGCGACCGGCATCGTGCATCAGGTGAATCTGGAATACCTCGCCACTGTTGTCATGACCACCGACGGTGTGGCCTACCCGGACAGTCTCGTCGGGACTGACAGTCACACGACAATGATCAACGGACTCGGCGTTGTCGGCTGGGGCGTTGGCGGGATTGAAGCAGAGGCCGTAATGCTCGGCCAACCCATTTACATGTTGACTCCTGAAGTTGTGGGCTTCCGATTGTCGGGCCAACTGCCGGAAGGTTCGACCGCAACCGACCTCGTGTTGACCGTGACGCAGATGCTACGTGCTCATAAGGTTGTCGGCAAGTTTGTCGAATTCTACGGCCCAGGTCTGGATGCACTCAGCCTCGCCGACCGTGCGACCCTGGCCAACATGGCCCCTGAATACGGTGCAACGATGGGCTTCTTCCCCGTCGACGCCGAGACACTGCGATTCCTGGAACGCACCGGTCGTCCAAAACAACTGATTGATCTGGTTGAACGTTACTACAAGGCCCAGGGATTGTTCCGCACGGCCGATTCGCCAGAACCTCGTTTCAGCAGCACGCTGAAGCTGGATCTGGGCGATGTGGTGCCGTCCATGGCCGGTCCAAAGCGTCCTCAGGACCGCATTCTGCTGAAGGACATGTTGGCTTCATGGAAAAAGGATCTCCCGACCTTCGGCAAGCCCGCTGTTTCTGCACCTGTCAAAGTTGAAGGCAGCGACGCCAGCATCACCGACGGTGCCGTGGTCATTGCGGCCATCACAAGCTGCACGAACACGAGCAATCCAAGCGTCATGTTGGGTGCGGGGTTGTTGGCTCGTAACGCGGTTGCCAAGGGTTTGACTCGCAAGCCCTGGGTGAAGACCAGCCTGGCTCCTGGAAGCCGAGTTGTCACCGAGTACTTCGAAAAATCGGGCCTCGACAAAGCTCTGGATGCTCTGGGATTCCAGACGGTTGGCTATGGTTGCACGACCTGCATCGGCAACAGCGGTCCTCTGCCGGATGAAGTGGGCAAGGCGGTTACTTCTGGCGACCTGGTCGCAGCAGCTGTTCTGTCGGGCAATCGAAACTTCGAAGGGCGAGTTAACCCGCTTGTGAAAGCGAACTATCTGGCGAGTCCTCCCCTGGTCGTCGCCTACGCCATCGCGGGGACGGTCGATATCGACCTCGCCACTCAGCCACTGGGCAAGGGATCTGACGGCAAGGATGTTTACCTGAAAGACATCTGGCCATCACAGAAAGAAATCGCTGACACGATTGCCTCATCGATGACTCCGGAGATGTTCACAGAACAGTACGGCAAGGCAACTCTGGGCCCTGAAGAATGGCAGAAGATTCAGAGCAGCACGGGCGACATTTTCCAGTGGGATGAAAAGAGCACCTACGTTCAGGAGCCTCCGTTCTTCGTCGACATGCCGGTCACGCCAGGACCAATTCAGTCGATTGAGGGTGCTCGATGTCTGGTCTCTGTGGGCGATTCGACAACCACCGACCACATCAGCCCGGCCGGGTCAATCAAGGCCAGCAGCCCGGCAGGCAAGTACCTTCAGGCTCAGGGCGTGAAGCCGGAAGACTTCAACCAGTACGGTGCTCGTCGAGGCAACGACCGCGTGATGACTCGTGGCACTTTCGCCAACGTCCGTCTGAAAAACCTGATCGCTCCCGGCACCGAAGGCAGCGTAGCGATTCACTTCCCAAGCGGCGAACAGACATCAATCTACGATGCCGCGATGAAGTACAAGGAAGAAGGCACTCCGCTCGTCGTTCTGGCCGGAGCTGAATACGGCACCGGATCATCACGCGACTGGGCCGCCAAGGGAACTTATCTGCTCGGTATTCGTGCCGTTATCGCGACCAGCTTTGAACGCATTCACCGTTCGAATCTCGTGGGCATGGGTGTGTTGCCGCTGCAGTTCCGTGAAGGCGAAAGCCGCGAGTCACTGGAGCTCGACGGCACCGAAGTCTTCGATATCCGCCTGAGCGACAAGTTAGAACCTCGCCAGGCCGTCGAAGTGATCGCTCGCAAACCCAACGGAGAAATGGTCTCCTTCGTCACCACCTGCCGCATCGACACGCCGGTTGAAGTTGTTTACTACCGCAACGGCGGGATTCTGCACACAGTGCTGAGGCAGCTGGCGAAGGGTTAGGCGTGTTCGTCGCTCCACGAGTCACACCCTATGCTGGACGCATTCGTAGGGTGTGACTAACGAGCGAATGCGAGTGCTGGCACACCATTGGGCGCCGTCGCCTTGCGTCGCGCCTCCGGAGCTTTGCGTTTGTGTGACTCAGAAAACCTCGAGCTGAAGCCCGAGGCTATCAGCATGTGGCTGCTCCGCAGCCAATCGCACGACGGATGATGAAGCCACGTGGTCTGCAACGTGAGCGATCGCAATCGAGCAAAGCTCGGGATGTCCTTTGCGATTCACTGCAAAGCAGCGGCGTTTTGATAGCCTGTGGCTTTAGCCACAGGTCACGCGTCCCGAAAAGCCCCAAGCTGCGGAGCAGCGACGTTTTGCCGCCAACGTGTCATGTCGCATCGACAATCCCCACCT
>JBPOIW010000259.1:0-37094 GCA_052034165.1 Planctomycetota bacterium
TTGCTGCTTTCTGAACGCTGACGAATCCATTCCGCCAGCCGCAGCAGAGTTCCAGCGGAAACCTTAATCTCACCCGGCAAGTCGATACAAGCCCGCGCTTGATGTGCAGTCTGTCTGGCAGACTTCGGTCGACTTCAACTCCAGAATGACTTTGCCGCCAATGATGATGTCGGCACGAAATCCTTCGTCATACGAGACTCCTTCAAAGGTGATCGGCACCAGAACCTGACGCTGGGTGGTGAGACCGGCTTTTTGTAATTGTTGGATAAGGATCGCCTCATAGACGGTTTCCAGCAGGCCGGGACCGAGTGATTTGTGCAGTTTAACCGCGCTGTCCACCACTATTGTGCCAATTTCATTCTCAGTCATGCTGTCACTCCCGGGCTTTCTGCTTGTGTAGGAATCCACCGACAACAACAGAGTGCCGCGAAACGTTACTTCGCGACGTGCACTCAGTTCACTCTATTGTTTTAAATCACCTACGTGTGACGTCCAGTCATGGCTCAGGAGAACTCCATCCTAACGCCTGAATGCCGGACACCGGGCGACACAACTTCCAGAATCGTGAGTCGCAGGCTCAAAGATCCCCGCAGATTTGCTCGGCGGACTTTCACCGACTATGCTCGCGGCGCGCGACTTGAGACATGATGTCGTCTCAGAAGCCTTAATCGCCTGACGCGGGAGTTTTGTTGTGCCTCGAAATTGCTCTCACAGACTTGCTTATACACTGTGCACGTTGATGCTGTTCACGTTTCATGACAGATCTGTCCTGGGGCAACAAGTCGAGGAAAAGACAACGTCTGCAGCGGAAGTGCCGAGGATCAAATTTGATCTCGAAACACTTGGCAAAGCCCCCGAAGTTTTCCCGACCGATGTTGCGGCCGCAGAGGGCGTGAAATCTTTTTTCTATGAAGGGTTGCCCTATCACGGAAAGCCGACTCGAATCTTTGCCTACTATGGAGTTCCCGCAACGCCCGCCGGTGCAAATCCGGAGAAGGAAAAGCTGCCTGCAATGGTGTTGATCCATGGCGGGGGAGGAACTGCCTTTGATCGGTGGGTCAAGCTATGGAACTCACGCGGTTATGCGGCGATCGCGATGGACCTGTGCGGTTGTGTTCCGGTCGGAACTTATGGCAAATGGGAGAGACATGAACAGGGCGGACCTCCTGGCTGGGACGCCAGCTTTAGTCAACTCGACGATGCTGTGGAAGATCAATGGACCTACCAGGCCGTCAGCGCCGTCGTTCTCGCGCACAGCTTGATTCGTTCCTATCCCGAAGTGGATGCCGATCGAATTGGCGTGACAGGCATTTCCTGGGGAGGTTACATGACGAGCATCGTGGCCGGAGTTGATGATCGCTTCAAGTTTGCTGTGCCGGTTTATGGCTGCGGCTTTCTCGGGGAGAACTCGGCCTGGTTACCGGCGTTTGAAAAACTAGGGCCCGACAAAGCCAGTCTCTGGCTGAAGCAATGGGATCCGTCTGAGTATCTCGGCCAGGCAAAACTGCCCATTCTGTGGGTGAACGGCACGAACGACTTTGCTTACCCGATGGATTCGTGGAAGAAGTCCTATCAGCTGCCGAAAGGTGATCGGACGTTGTGCCTACGTATTCGCATGCCTCATGGACACGGGGCCGCCGGGGAGAATCCCGAAGAAATTCATGTGTTTGCGAATTCGATCCTGAGAGCAGCAACCCCGTTGCCTGAGATTGCTGAACACGGTTACGAAGGTGAAAAAGCTTGGGCCACGTTTAAATCGACGGCCCCGATTGCAAAAGCGGAACTGTGTTTTACTCGCGGAACAGGTCGCTGGCAGGATCGAGAATGGGAGTCACTGCCCGCAGAGATAAACACGGTCGCGTCCAAGGTGACGGCTACAATCCCCGCAGATGCGACGGTCGTCTATTTGAACCTGTTCGATGATCGCAACTGTGCTGTCAGTACTCCGCATGAAGAACGTTAAGCAGCGGTAAAAAGATCGCTGGTTGAAAGAACGGTCGTCGTTGAGGAAATACACGCGTGGCTTGTGGGTGAGCACGTATGGCCATTGCTCGTATCCGTCAACGCTCGATCAAGAGTCGACGAAAAGCGGACATGACGCCCGAGCTCCGGTAGCGCGGGCGTCTCGCTCGCTGTATTCAGTGGACGGCACGAAGAGTGTACCTGCTATTTTGTTGCCGGTCTTCAGCCTCCATCGAACGTCGCCCGTCGCAGACGCATCAATTGTGATCGAAATCACTTCCGTCAGAATACGATTCAACGTCATCGCCCGGCATTAAATCCGGATCGATCAACTCACGCAGTTTGTCGAGTGCCTTCATCTGCAGTTGGCGGACTCGTTCCTTTGATATCCCCAGATCCGAGGCGATTTCTCGCAAGGTCTGGCCATCAGGATTCAAGCCGCTAATTCCGAACCGCTGGCCCACAATCTGGTACTCGCGATCGTCGAGCACGTCCTTCGCCTGCAGCATGAGATCTCTCACGACGGATTCAGGATCATCGCAGACTCTGACCTGAGAATCTCTCTCCGGCACTTCGTTCAGGAGTTCGGAAACGGCACTTGGAAATCGCTCCTTCCGTCTCTGACGCACCTTCCACGACCGAAAAAAGTGACGCTGAATTGAATGAGTCGCATAGGTACTGAAACGCAGCTTCCGGGAATAGTCGAAGCGATCGATGGCACCGAGCAGAATCATGCTGCCGTCGCTGCTGAACTCATCCACTTCCCCAAAACTGCTCGAAAACTTCCGAGCCAGATTCGAAACCAGCCGCAGGTTCGAACGGACAAGTTGCGAGCGGATCTTTTCCACCAGTTCCAGTTTCTGCTCGATCTGGTTCATGATCTTCACATCCGGAGTCTCCGCAGACAGCCGGCATCGAAGTCGGTTGACTCGATAACGAGCCAGATTCAAAGCCAGAAACAGAACCTGCTCCTGTTCGAACGTCAACAGTGGATCCGAAGCTGTCCAGTTCATCAATACAACGGACTCATCATCCGCTGCACTGGTGTTCGAACGCGACTTCCTGTCGAGATCGCCACAAGAGAGTTCCTCGAGAAGTCGCTCGGCCGCTTTCAGGGGAGCCGTGCTCCTCTCCATCCCTTCGAACTCCGTCGAATAGATAAAGCGATTCTCCTGAGCCAGCAGCATCCTTGCCCGCTGGCGTTTTTGTTCCAATTCCCGATCGACCGATTCGCCAGAGGAGAACGGCGCACGCACCGACTTCTTCAGGCTCTTTTTACACGCTAATTTCGTGACCCCCATGATGCTCTCCCAGCGATTGAAGACTTTGAAACTGTCTTGCTTAGGGGAACGATCCTCGAATCGTTCAATCTATAAAAAACGTTCAGTCCCATGCCAACCGTTTTCTGGTAAGTCTCATAACCAGATTTGTTTGTTTTTCTCGGCACCGCGCCTACCGCTGAAAAATAGCGGAGAATTCGCGGTTCCAAGGTTTGGAACGGCCCAGAGGCCCCGGTGGATCACAATATATTTTGTTCTCAGTTTCGAAGTTCCGTTAAGATATCAACGCACGATGCGGTCAGGCCTAAGAGAGTCAAAACGTTCATTTTTTGCAGGGTGCTGACATGGTGACAATTGATTGGGATCCCCAGGGGAAGCAGTTCATTTTGCGATCGTCCGTGATCCTTGAGCATTCCCCGGAGACGCTGTTCGAATTCTTCAGCGACGCCTTCCAGCTTGAGCAGATCACGCCTCCGTGGCTTAGTTTCAGGATTCAGACGCCTGCTCCGATCGACATCCGGAAGGGCTGTCTGATCGACTATTCGATTCGGCTGCGAGGCATCCCGATTCGATGGCGTACGGAGATTTCTGAATGGAATCCACCGTTCTCTTTTGTGGATCGACAGCTTCGAGGCCCCTACCTCCTGTGGGAACATCTTCACACCTTTGAGCAGGTCCCTGAGGGGACTTTAGCGCGGGACGAGGTGCGTTACCGGGTTCCTGGCGGTCGGCTGATTAACTGGTTAATGGTCAAGAACGACCTAATTCGTATCTTTGAGTTTCGGCGGACCAGGATGCTTGAACTGTTTCCTCCACGCTCATCTTCCCGACAGAAAATTCAGGTGGTCGTATGAATTCCGTTCCAGAACTTCGCTGCCTGTCACTGAATTCCCACATTCCGAAAAGTGATGGTGAGTTCGTTCTGTACTGGATGACGGCCAGTCGGCGACTTTCGTTTAACTTCGGTTTGGATCGCGCCATTGAGTGGGCTCGGAAACTGAATCGCCCGCTGTTAATTTTAGAAGCACTTCGTTGTGACTATCAGTGGGCCAGTCGCCGGCTTCATGCTTTTGTGATTCAGGGCATGACTGACAACCAGAAGGAGGCGACTCGACACGGGCACACCTACGCGGCGTATGTTGAACCATCTTTCGGACACGGTACCGGGCTCATCGAATCACTCGCGAAGCGGGCCGCAGTCGTGGTGACCGATGACTTCCCGTGTTTTTTCCTGCCGAAAATGATTCGGGCGGTCGCAAGGCGGGTCCCGGTCCGAATGGAGGCCGTTGATTCCAATGGTCTTCTTCCGATGCGAGCTGCCGATCAGGTGTTTCCAACAGCGTATGCGTTTCGACGGTACCTTCAGAAGACTTTGGCTCCGCATTTGACTCAGTTTCCATCGGCCAAACCTTTGGCGGAAAGCACCATTCCGAGATTCTCCGAGTTCCCGACACATCTTTTCTGCCATCATCCGCTCGCGACTCCCGAGCTGCTGAACTGCGAGGCCGCCGCGCTGGATCGTTTGCCCGTTGATCAATCTGTGCGAGAGGCCGTTATGAAAGGCGGATCGGTCTCAGCAGATCAGTGCCTGAAGCAGTTTGTTGATCGCCGTTTATCTCGCTATGCCGAAGAACGAAATCAGCCGGATGAGGATGCGTCCAGCGGTTTGTCTCCCTACCTGCATTTTGGGCACATTTCAGCGCACGAGATTTTTGTCCGAGTCGCTGAGGGAGAGAACTGGTCTGTCGATCGGTTGGGCGATGCGCGACAAACTCGCGGCGGGCGGAGCGGCTGGTGGGGTTTGTCGGAGAACGCCGAATCGTTTCTGGACGAGCTGATCACCTGGCGCGAACTGGGCTTCAATATGTGTTGGCAGCGGTCAGATTATGACAAGTATGAGTCGCTGCCGGACTGGGCTCAGGAGACGCTTGAAGAACATGCGGGTGATCCACGTCAGTATGATTATTCTCTCGAACAATTGCAGGCCGGGAAGACTCACGATCGTTTATGGAATGCGGCACAGAATCAACTGGTGACCGAAGGTCGAATGCACAACTATCTGCGGATGCTCTGGGGCAAGAAAATTCTGAAATGGTCACGGACGCCGCAGCGAGCACTGGAGGTGATGCTGGAGTTGAATAATCGCTTCGCGGTGGACGGCCGCGATCCGAATTCCTATTCCGGGATTTTCTGGGTTCTCGGTCGTTACGATCGCGCGTGGGGCCCTGAGCGGCCAATCTTTGGCAAGATACGCTACATGACGTCCGAGAATACGGCTCGCAAGCTGAGTCTGGCCAAATACCTGAACCGTTATGCTCCCAAGCGGGAGACTGGCGGACTGTTTGGGTGAATGAGCTGACGGGTATGAGAGATCACTGACACATTCGCTCTGACGATCCAGTTCGAGTGATATTCGGAAGTGTTGTGGCTGGGTTCGCTGGAGCGAACCCGTCACACCGATGTTTTCTGCGTGCCGCACACTTGTGGGTTTCGGAATGCGTGGCCACAATGGCGATTGCCTGCCATTTGCCTGCCCCTCATATCGATCTTCGCTTTCCGAAAGTGCCAGCATGTCTTCCAGACGACGGTGCATTCCCGGTGTTGCCTCAACCCTGTCTGCGTTCGCGTTTTTGGCCATACCAGGGTTGACCGTACTGGGTTTCGCCGTACCGAGTTTCGCCGTACCGGGTTTTGCGGGTGAAGTGATTTCTCAGGAAGCCAAGCCAGACGCGGCTGCTCCTGCGACAACGGCCCCGTCTTCAAATTCCGCTCTTGCGCCAACAACGGCAGTGGCTCCTCAGGCTGACGACGCTCCCGCAGCGGCTGGTGCACCACCTGCTGCGGCCTCGACGCCGGCAGCGGGAGATGCGGAGAAGCCGAAGGAGGAGCCCGCTCTGAAAGAAGGGCACTCGACCCACGGCGAAGTTTTCAACGAGGGGCCTCGCCAGGCAGCCTATTTGATGAGCGGTGTGGGCGTCGTCCGATTTCCGGTGACCACAGCGAACGAGGAAGCTCGCAAGTTTGTTGAGCAAGGCGTTGCTCAGTTGCACGGGTTCTGGTACTTCGAATCAGAACGATCGTTTCGCCAGGCCGCAATGCTCGACCCTGAATGCGGAACCGCCTACTGGGGCATGGCGATGTCGAATCGAGGCAACGAGAAACGTGCTCAGGGATTTATCGCCGAAGCAGTGAAACGCAAAGAGAAGATGTCGCGCCGCGAGAAGCTACTGATTGAAGCGTTCGAACGCTTCATCAATGCAAAACACGAAAAGGATGAAGAGAAAAAAACACGATCCAACCGTTATGTTGCAGATCTTGAAGATCTCCTGCTGGAGTTCCCGGACGATATCGAGACGAAAGCGTTTCTCTGTGAGTTCTGCTGGTCGGGCAAGCGTGACGGACTTGATATGCCATCGAATCTCTCAGTCGATGCCATGATTCAGGATGTGCTTGATGAAGAACCGCTGCATCCGATTCATCACTATCGTATTCATCTGTGGGATGGCAAGAAGCCGGAGATGGCCTTGGAGTCGTCTGCTCTGGGAGGCATGGCGGCTCCGGCGATTGCTCACATGTGGCACATGCCCGGCCATATTTATTCGCGCCTGCATCGCTATCACGATGCCGTCTATCAGCAGGAAGCGTCGGCTCGAGTTGACCATGCTCATATGATGAAGGACCGAGTTCTCCCGGATCAGATTCATAACTTTGCACACAACAATGAATGGTGCATTCGCAACATGATCTCGATCGGGCGAGCACATGAGGCGGAATCGTTGGCTCGCAATATGCTGAGTATGCCGCGGCATCCCAAGTATAACCATATTGGCAAGTCGGGCAGTTTCAAATACGGTCGCGAGCGACTGCTGGAAGTTTTGCAGGCCTTTGAGCTGTATCCACAGATTGTTGCGTTAGGCGGCACGGTGTGGATGGAAGACACTGGCGACAAAGAAGAAGATCTCCGTCGCGACCGTGCGATTGGATCCGCTTTGGCGGTGTTAGGGAAGACAGCCGAAGCCGCGACGTTGCGTGATCGCATTCAGAAGATGCAGGACGCCGAGAAACTAAAACAACAGGAAGCTGGTGCAGAGGCGGAAAAGAAAGCACGCGAAGCCAAGTCTGATGATAAAGCCGTAGAAAAAGCTCGCAAAGACGCCGAAGGTAAGTTCGCCAATGACCTGCGTCGGATTGAAAAAGCACTGCAGGAGATCGACGGTCGCACAGCAGCGCAGGCCGGCGATTTCCCGAAGGCTCTGGATCTTTTGACCAAGTGCGATGTCGGTGCAGAAGAGATTCCTTTGCTGATGCTCAAAGCCGGTAAGAACGACGACGCGGTCAAGAAGGCGGAAGAGGTCGTAAAGAGCAATCCGGACGAGGTTCTGGCGTTGGCCACTCAGACGGAAGTTCTGTTTGCTGTGGGCAAGAAGGATGAATCCAGGGCCGCTTTTGAGAAGTTGCGGAAGATTTCCTCGACGGTAGATCTGGACGTTCCCCCGATGACTCGACTGGCCGCGATCGCCACGGAGTTTGGGTTCGGAGTCGACTGGCGAGCTGCTCGTGAGTTGCCGAGCGACCTGGGAGCTCGGCCGAATCTGGATTCGCTCGGGCCGTTCCGCTGGGCTCCGTCTCCTGCGATTCCGTTTTCGCTCACCGACATGGACGGGAAATCTCGATCGTTGGCTGAGTACAACGGCAAGCCTGTGATCGTTATTTTTTATCTGGGCTACGGATGTCTGCATTGTGCCGAGCAATTAAAAGAGATGACAAAGAAGTTTGATGGTTTTCGAAACGCGGGCTTTGATGTTGTCGCTGTCAGCACAGACAAGCAGGAGAACCTGAAGCGAGCTTATGCGGATCTGGAGACTGGTTTTCCGTTTCCGCTACTGGCCGATCCGGAGATGAACGTATTCCGGCAGTACAGGTGTTACGACGACTTCGAAAAAGCTGCCCTGCATGGGACGTTCGTGATTGATCGCAATGGCCTCGTGCGATGGCAGGACATTAGCTTTGAACCGTTTATGGATATGGACTTCCTGTTGAAGGAATCAGTGCGATTGTTGAATCTCGATCCGCAGACGGTGATCTCAAACCCTTCCCGGGGAGAAGCTGAGTAACGGCAGATGGAATCTTCGGCGTTCAATCCGTATGCCGCTCCGGAAGAACAGGTTTCACCTGACTCTTTGTCTGCATCTGATCCGGAGGTGATTCGACAACAGTTCATTCACTGTGAATCCAACATCAAGAGCATCGCCGGACTAATGATCCTTGGCGGGCTGATGGTGTCTTTCGGTTTTGGGGCCGCGACGGTCAATGCCTATCACGGTTCGAACGGCGATTTTTGGAGTTCGCTTCGAACCATATTTTTGCTGGGTGTGATTCTGGCGGGAATTTGGCAGATTTACACGGGCATCCAGCTGCGACGGCTGAAGCAAACGACACGGGTTCCTGCCGCCATCGCCTGCGGAATCTGGATCCTGTTTGTACCGGTCGGTACGATTCTTGGAGGCGTTTCGCTCTGGTACATCCTGCGACCCGCCGCGAACTTCGTCTTCAGTGAAGAATACGTCGAGGTTATGCGTCGCACTCCGCAGGTCACAACCTCCACCTCAATCGCAGGCTGGAGTCTGCTGCTGGCAATTCTTCTCATTGGTGGACTCCTTCTGCTGGCCGCGATTCAATAGGCGAGCGCCTGAATCAAAGAGAAGTTTTCGGTTCGCGGTTTGTCGTATTCTGCAGAAGCTGCACTCGGCCGGCTGTCGCCACACGGCTCGTCAGGATTTTCCGAGATCATTTTGTAATCATCATTTTGTCACCATGGCCACCGTGGCGTACTCGGCCGGCTGCCGCCACACGGCTCGCCGGGGCAGGACGCATCATGCTGTCGCCAATTCCATGATCTTTTCCTGAGTAGCACTCGGGCCATTCTGGATTTCGCCGGAGATGCCACCATGGCGCATCACGAGTATTCTGTCGCAGAGACTTAGAATCTCGGGCATTTCGGAACTTATCACCAGGACCGCTTTTCCCTGCTGAGCCAGGTCAGCGATCAGTTGATAAATCTCCTGCTTAGCGCCGATGTCGACACCGCGAGTCGGTTCATCAAGCAGAAACACCTTCGTGTTACGAAACAGCCAGCGGGCGAGCAAGACCTTTTGCTGATTGCCACCAGACAAGTGACTCATGACCTGTTCGTGGCTGGAAATGCGGATGTTGAGGCGTTCGACAAACGAAGCAAACACTGATGACTCTTCTTGCTGTCGTATGAGGCCACCGGTCTGGAGTCGCATCAAACTGGCAAGAGAAAAGTTCTCGCGCACACTGCGAGCGGGAATTAAACCTTCGGATTTTCGATCCTCCGTCAGCAGGCAGATCCCGGCCTTGATCGCATCGTCTGGAGAATTGATATCGACAGTTTGACCGTCAACGCGAATGCTACCGGATGTTTTCTGATCGGCACCGAAGATCAGGCGAGCTGTTTCCGTCCGCCCCGCGCCCACAAGTCCCGTGATGCCGACCACTTCACCGCTGCGAATCTGAAAGGAGATGTTTCTGACCGCGTTATCTCGACCAAGCCCGGACACTTCCAGAACCGTCGACCCCATGACAGCCTGCGTTCGCTGGAACTCCCGCAGCAGAACGCGTCCTACCATCAGCTCAATCAGTCGACTGCGAGTCAGCTCCGACACAAGACAATGGGCCACGTGTCGACCGTCACGCAGAACAGTCACGGTATCCGCAATCTGAAAAATTTCCTCCAGTCGATGACTGATGTAAATGATGCCAATGCCCTGAGACTTCAAATCCTGCAGCAAAGAAAACAGTCGAGCGACTTCCTGAGGCGTCAGGGCGGCCGATGGCTCGTCCATGATCAGGATGCGGACATCATGAGCCAGCACTCGTGCAATCTCAATCAACTGTTGCTGGGCGACAGAGAGTTGGCCGACGGGAACATCCAGAGGAATCTCAACGCCCATACGTTGAAAGATTACGGCGGCCCGCTGTTGTTCCTGACGGCGAGGAATCCAGAAGTGACCACGATCACGTCCCAGAAACATGTTGTCGCAGGCATTCAGGGCCGGCAGCAGAGTCAGTTCCTGATAGATGACTCCGATACCCGCCTGAATCGCATCCAGCGGCCGTTGCATCGAAACCTGTTGGCCGTCGATGCAAATCGTACCGGAGTCCGGCTGATGAGCACCGGCCAGCATACGAATGAGAGTACTCTTCCCCGCTCCGTTCTCACCCATTAACGCCCGGATCTCGCCACGCTCAAGCGACAACGAGACTTCACTCAGCGCCTGCACGCCGGGAAATGATTTACTGATATTTCGCAGTTCAAGCATCATAAGAACATTAAAGCCGGAATCCGGGCTGGAAGCCAGCGATTGTCCCTGGTACTCGAGTGAAGAACCGGCGCGAGATAAGTCCTGTTGACCACAATCTGCCGTGTCAGTCTTGAAGTGGCGCGTTTTCCACAATCACCGTCAGAAACCTCAGTGAGGGAACGAACTAAGGAACGGTCCCGAAATAAGTCCCTGCGGTAGCCGAACTCGTGAGAGTTCGGACTGAAGTAGAGTTCGGACTGAAGTCTCACGACTTCAGCTACGGAAGTTATTACGGGACTGGTCCTAAAGCGATTTTTGGGACGCCAAAATCATTTCGCTGTGACAGCATCCAGTGCTCGTCGCAAATGTTGAGAATGGTTGATCAGCACTTCCCGAGCCTCTTCGGGGGTGATTTGCTTCTGGTGCGCGACAATGGCTGTTTTCACCTGCCCGTCGCAACGTCCGAGAAGCTCTCCGGCAGCCTTGCTCGTGAGCCCCGTCAATTCTGCAACGATGCGCTGCGAACGATCCTTGAGTTTTTCATTCGTCGCGGTCAGATCCACCATGAGATTGCCGTATGTCTTTCCGATCAGCACCATCGCGCCGGTGGTCAGCATGTTCAGGACCATCTTGGTGGCTGTGCCGGCTTTCAGGCGAGTTGACCCGGTCACCACTTCGGGACCTACGATCGGTGTGATCATGATGTCGGACAGAGGGATCAGGGCTGAGCCCGCATTGCAGGCAAAGCCAATGGTTGAAGCGTTCACACTGCGAGCGTACTCAAGTCCGCCGATGACATAAGGAGTTCGGCCGCTCGAAGCAATCCCCATCACCACATCGTTCGCAGTGAGTCCCAGCTCTTGAAGATCAGCCGCTCCTTCATCACGACGATCTTCGGCTCCTTCAATTGCGGACGTCAAGGCCGCCTTGCCACCGGCAATTAACCCAATCACCATCCCGGGCTTCACGCTGAATGTCGGTGGGCATTCGCTGGCGTCCAGAACACCCAGTCGGCCCGATGTTCCCGCGCCCATGTAGATCAGACGTCCTCCCACGCGGAAACGCTCCGCAATGAGGTCCACAGCCTGTGCGATCGCTGTCGACTCCGTGGCCACCGCAGCGGCGACTCGAGCATCTTCCTGATTCATCAGTTGTACAATCTCCAGCGCGGATAAGCTGTCGATGCACATGGACGCGGTGTTGCGAGCTTCTGTCGAAGCGGATGGAGGAAGCGGAACCTGCATGAGAGGGCTCGAATGAATTGCGGGATCAGAAACACAGACAGAACGATACTTCTTTGCGAGCAGAATGGCACTGCCGCGACATTGAATTATTTGCCAAACGACGCCATTGCCATCGCGCTCATTCCGTTTGATAACCTGCATCAAATCAATCCCCGGAACACACTCCCGGAAACAGAATCACCTGCAGGTCCGGGGCAAAGTTCGGTTGCTGTGAGTGTTTCCCCTCAAGCAACAGTGACGCCACCCGTCTGATTCCAGAACTGGTAAGCCAGATAAGCTTTGCCGGATGTTCTGATTGTAGCGATCACCCCGGTCATGCCGATGCCGATCCCGTGAGCTCTTTTTATGGGGCTTCGGAATGACTCCGGAGCGTTCCATCGGGACGTCACAGTTGACTGGTTCACCGGACCGACAGGGAGGGTTCTTGATGCAATCCATTAATTCTCAATTCGACTTGCTGGGGCGATTGATCGAAGCGTCGGAAATGCGGCAGCGTGTCATCGCCAACAACCTGACCAACGTCAGTACGCCAAACTACCGTCGCATGGACGTTGAATTCGAAACGCAGCTTGCCCAGGAGTTGCAGGGGCATGGCTTCGGGCAGGCCTCTCCGCACATTGTGGAAACCCCTGGACTCAAGACGAAAGCTGACGGGAATAACGTGGACGTGGATCGGGAAATCGGACAAATGAACAAGAACGCCATGCTGCAGCAAACTTACGTGCAGTTGCTGGGAAGTCATCTGGAAAGCATGCGACTGGCCATTGAGGGATCATAAGTTGCTTCGGCGGGTTGAAGTGAAAGGAGGCGTGTGATGGCATTTGGAAAAATTCTTTCGGGCATGGAGATCAGCGCGTCCGGCCTGACTGGAGAGCGGCTGCGAATGGAAGTCGCGGCCAACAACATTGCGAATATCGACTCCACAATGACCCCGGAAGGCGGACCTTACCAGCGCAAGCAGGTGACATTTGCTGCTGCGATGGAGAACGCGATGTGGGGCGGGTCGAATGAAGTTGGTGATCTTTATGGTGTCGAGGTTGTGGGGATCACTGAAGACACAACACCGGGGCCGTCTGTTCACAATCCGAGCCATCCTCATGCGGACGCGAACGGATACGTCAAGATGCCGAACGTCAACATTTCCCATGAAATGGTGGACCTGGTCACAGCCAGTCGGGCTTATGAGGCGAATCTGAAATCACTTGAGACATTTCGACAGATGGCCGAGCAGTCACTGTCACTTCTGCGAGGTCTCCGCTGATGTCGCTGCAGTCACTTTACGGGCCTAACGGGCTTGCTCACACACCGCCTTCAATTTCACCGCTGACAGTCAAAGACAACGAATCGGCCCGCGAAGGTCTGCCATTTACAGACCTGCTGAAAGGCTTCATTGACGAGACTGACAAGCAGCAACAAATTGCGGACACGGGCGTGAAACAACTGGTGACCGGGGAAGCTGAGAGTATTCATGAAGTGGTGCTCACGACGTCGAGAGCTGACCTGGCATTTCGACTGATGATGGAGATTCGAAATCGTTTGATCGCATCCTATCAGGAAGTCATGAGGATGCAGATCTAGTGGTCTGTTCATCAGGTCGCTGATACGACAGGGCTCACTGTATAAAGATATGTCGGGAAGATAATCATGGCTTTCTGGAACTCGCTCAAGGAACAAACGCTTGCTCTGTGGAATCGCTGGACCATTGGTCAGCGAGCAGGGTTTATTGCAGCGGCGCTGGCCTGTATCGCGGCGGTTTCCGGGACACTGATCTGGGCCTCGCAGCCGGAATACATCGTGATCGCCAGTCAACTGACTCCGTCGCGATCTGTGGATATTGCCGGCGTGCTGGACACAGAAAAAATTGACTATCAATTGAATCTTTCCAGTTCCGCTGTCTCGGTGGGCCGAGGAGACGTCGGGCGTGCTCGTCAGGCTCTGGCAGGGTTGCTGAATCCGGAAGAGGAACCTGAGACGTCCATCGGGCCAAGTCTTTTTGAATCGCCGCGGACGGAAGAAGACCGTCGTCGGCAGGCTTTGGAGCGACGAATTGCAAAGGCGATCAAACAGATCAAGGGAATTCGTGAGGCGACCGTGACCATCAGTCGGCCTGATGAATCGCCCTTCTCGATCGAACAGTCACCGGTCACAGCCGCCGTCGTGATCGAAGCAATGCGAGGCGATTCGATTTCCAGCCCAACGGCACAAACGATTATCACCGTCGTGGCCAATTCCGTTCCCGGCCTTGACGAGGCCAACATCGCTCTCTCCGACACCAACGGGCGGCAATTCAATGCCTCGAAAGGGCTCAACTCTGATCTTGATATGCAACTGCTCTATCGTCAGAAAGTTGAGACTTCTCTGGCCCACAAAGCGGAAACCATGCTGCGTCAAATGGATGGTGTGCGAGCGATTGTGCAGGTGTCTGCGGAGATCGATTTTGACACGATGACTCAAAAGAAGGATGTCTTTGATCCTGAGGCGAACGTGAAGACTCAGGAGAAAGTCGTTGATAGTAAAAATGACGTCGCACCTGCACCGGCGATTGGAGTCGCCGGTACTCCATCGAATATCCCGACAGATCCGAACGCACGATCCAGCGGGAATGGCAACTTCAAGAATTCGCAGGTCGAGACGACTTATCAGAATTCAAAGACGGAAGAAGTTCTCACGAAGAATCCAGGCACGATTACTCGTCTGTCCGTGGCCGCCATCGTTGATGTCAGTTCAATAACGCCTCCGGGCGGCGGCACTGCGGATCCGTCCACGACGCCAGCTCTGGACCAGCAGCAGATCGAAAAGATTGTCCGAAATGCGGTGGGAATTCAGGATGACCGGCAGGATGTGATCGAAGTTGTTCTGGCACCATTGGCCCCGGAAGAGATCGAAACTCCGGCCGTCCCGGGATTCAACTGGCAGCAGTGGCAGCCGATGATTCAGTCCATTTCACTGGGACTTGCTGCGACTCTGGCGTTTCTCATCGGGATGATGCTCATGAAACGTATGAAACCGATTGTGATCACGGAAACTGTTGGCCCGGGAATCCCGCTGGCTGATGCTCGTCGTCTTGCGGCGTTGTCCGAACAGGCGAAAGCTCATCCGGAGATCGTCGCGAATGTACTGTCTGCGTGGTTGAATGAGCAGGAACCAACAATTCCCATGACACCTCCGCCGGGGAACGGAGCTGATTCTTCAGCCGCGACCACACCCGGCAACGCATCGGTTCCGCGATCGAGAACTTCTGGTGGCACTCCTAACGAAGGCCGCCGCGCAGCCTGAGGCGTTGAGCCGAGCTGAGCTGATCAGTCGGCAGACATGTTAATTCAAGAAAACCCCAGTCCACGGATGGACAATGGACCGCGAACGACAGACTCTGGAACTGCTGCAACTGCTTGGCGATGAAGTCGCCGAGGCGGTTTTGGAGCGACTACAGCCTGAACGAGCGCAGAAACTGCGGGCCGGTTTGAAGGCCGATACACCTCATCGTTCAACGATCAGTCGCCAGCGCGAAGTTTTGGATGAGTTCGAATGCTTCTTCCAGTTTGCGTTAAAATCGAAGCCTCCCGAACCTGTTGTGCCAGTCGTTGAAGAGCCGTCAGCTTCGATAACAATCGACTCCGCGACCTCCGCCTACTCGGCTGGTGCTGCGGCTGGTACTTCGACAGAACCATCAGCAACTCAAGCGGCAACAGCTCGGACATCAACGGTGGAATCGCCGCCTGAACCGCCACCGTTGAGCGAAGAAGCGTTGGTGGCCGAACAGCAGGCTCTGCTTGCTCAGCAGTACGACCAGAATTCCGCAGGAGAGCAGAACGCGGAGCAGGTCAACGCGGAAGCTGAATCAGATTTGGAGGACTCAATGACTGCCACGCAAACTATCCCGATGTCAGATAATCCGCTCAAGGATCTGGAGACACTCAGCGTTCACCAGATTGCTCAGGCACTGGGGTCTGAACAGTCACGGACCACCGCCATGCTGCTCAGCAACCTGCCAGCAAAACTGACCGGCGATATTCTGAATCTGATGAAACCGGAGTATCAGAAATTGGTCATGAAGGAATTGACTAAGGAGCAACATGCTCCTGCGATTCTGGTTGACCGGATTGCCCGCGCCACATTCCTGCGGGCTCGTCAATTTTCCCCCGAGCCGCCGGACACCCGAAATCACGCCGATCGCGTCGCCGAGGTGCTTCGAAGCGTTCCGAAAGCCGGACGGCGAAACATGCTGGCCGCAATTGAGGAGCAGGATCCGGATCTGGCGAAGTCGCTGCTGACACGCATTTACAGATTCGACGACATCACGGCTCTGAATAAATCCGTCGTGCAGCGAGTTCTGGGCGAAGTGGACAGCGGGAATCTGACCACGGCCCTCTTTGGTGCGGACGAGAGCATAAAAGATGCAATCTTCGCGAACCTGTCAAAACGAGCCCGTCAGACGATCGAAGAAGAAATGCAGTTTATGACCAATGTGTCTGAGAGCCGAATCCAGCAGGCTCGCGACGCCATCGCGGAAGTCATTGCCAAGATTGATATGGAAAGCGAATCCTGACCATTCTCGACTCTCGTAGGTTCTTAAACACCGGACTACGCCCTTTCAAATCGCAGTGCTCATGAATTCACTACAGATCACACTCAAACGCTCACCTCGATCGCTGGTTGTCGGAGACCAGACGATTACGATCGACTGTGCGCGCGGAGATGAGTCTGAGTTTTCAAGTGGAGAACGGGATCTGACGAATGGCTCCGAATCAAATGATTCAGGATCGCTTCAGTCTGACTTGTTGGCAGAGGCCGGGTCGGGCGAAGGCGATGTTGCTGAAGCTGAATCGCCCAGTCACGAAGCTGTCCCGGTTCATTTGCCGACTTCGGTCGCATCGGTCATTACTGATCCTGCCGGGCGAGTCATGACGCCGCTGGCGTTCTCCAATGCGGTCCCGGTTCTTTCCGGAGCGACTCATGAAGTCGTCACTCCCGAACAAGTCGGACTCGGGGGCGTGTCAGAAGAGGAGCTGGCTGAGCTTCGGCAGATGCTGGCCAATACCGCAGAACTTGTAATGGAGCTTCAGGACCAACATCGTCAATCGTTGCATGAGATGCAGGAAGTGGCCGTGGAACTCGCAACTGCGGCTACGTCGTGGCTCACGGGTGTCGCGATCGATCGAGGAGAATTTGCGGTTGATGATTTGATTCGCAAGGCTCTGAGTCAAATGGAAATCGACCAGCCGGTGCGAGTGCGACTGAACCCGGCGGATCATGAATTGTTGAAGAATCTTATGCGTGACCCTGCTGGCCGCAGGATGTTGGAAAATGTCTCATGCTTCGACGATCCATCGCTTTCTCGTGGTTCATGCCGCGTGGAATCGGGGCGTCGGATTTTGTTATCGGATATGGAATCGCGGCTGCAGAGTATCCGCCGCTCATGGATGGAGAAACTGGATGACTCTCAGGTTGAACGTCGAGGAGATGACACAGCTTCCCGGACACTCCGCCGCTTTCCGGACCGTCGGGAAACTGCGTAGCGCTCGAGGACTGCTGCGGGCCGATATGCCTGCGTTCGTGGGAGAGTCCTGTTCGGTAGGACTGCCGACGGGCGAAGAGGTGATGGCTGAAGTTGTCGGGTTCGATACGACAGAATCGCAGTTGATGTGCTTCGACAGCACTGCAGGCTTGCAGCCAGGACTGGAGATTATCGGTCATGGTTGCAGTCGATCTGTGCCGGTTGGTTCGGGATTGCTGACTCGAGTCATCGACGGCATTGGTCGCCCGATTGATCATCGCGGCCCGTTGCGTGTTCGTCGATGGCGATCGGAGACAGCGACTGTTCCCGATGCGATGCAACGCAGCCGGATTACTCAACCGTTAGTCACTGGTCAGCGCGTGATTGACGGATTGCTGACGATTGGTCGAGGTCAGCGAGTGGGACTATTCGCGGGCAGCGGTGTCGGCAAGAGTACTCTGTTGGGTGAAATCGCCAAGAACGCAGAAGCCGATGTGAACGTGATCGCACTGGTCGGCGAACGTGGTCGTGAAGTGCTGCCGTTTATTGAAGACTGTCTTGGCGAAGAAGGCCTGGCTCGCTCTGTCGTTGTCGTAGCAACGTCCGATCAGACGCCATTGATGCGAATTAAGGCGGTTCTGACTGCGGCCACGATTGCTGAAGA
This sequence comes from Planctomycetota bacterium, assembly GCA_052034165.1. Taxonomy (GTDB): domain Bacteria; phylum Planctomycetota; class Planctomycetia; order Planctomycetales; family Planctomycetaceae; genus SXXK01. Next base: position 17,970 of record JBPOIW010000259.1, read on the forward strand.
ATTCCGTGATCAGGGAGCGCATGTGCTGTTCTTTCTCGACAGTCTCACGCGTCTCGCGATTGCTCAGCGAGAACTGGGACTGTTGTTGGGAGAACCGCCGGGATCGCGAGGCTATCCGCCGTCCGTGCAGTCACTGCTGGCCAGCGTCCTGGAGCGTCTGGGTTGCGGGCCGAAGGGAGCTATCACAGGGCTGATCACCGTTCTGGTGGACGGCGACGACATGGATGAGCCCATCACGGACGCAGCACGCGGGATTCTGGACGGTCACATTATTCTGAGTCGCAAGATTGCGGCAACGGGACATTTTCCAGCGGTTGATGTGTTGCCGAGTGTCAGTCGAGTTTTTCGGGAAGTCACGACGGACGAACACCAGAAGAACGCACAGAAGCTGCGATCGCTGTTGGCCACTCATGCCGAGATCGCGGATCTGATCCAGATTGGAGCCTACAAAGCAGGGACATCCAAGCAGGTTGACCGAGCGGTCCAGATTATGCCTGAAGCCAAGAAGTTCCTGCAGCAGACAGTGAATAAGAAATCGAGTTGGGAAGACACGCAGAAACAACTGAAGAACCTCGCCGATGCCTGGCCATGGTAGAGGGCAAAGGAATTTGAGATTTGGGATTTGAGATTTGGGATTTGAGATTTGAAATTTGAAATTTGAAATTTGAAATTTGAAGCACCAGGCACCAGGCACTCCCATGAAACGTTTCGTTTCCCGTTACGTAAAAATTCGCCATTTGCGGGCTCAGCAGGAAGATGTCTGCCGAGCGGCGGCGGCGGCGAGGAATGCGGAGAGGATTGCGGCCGAGCGACGACGGGACGAGGCGGAATTGAGACTGGCTCGCTTTGAAACAGAAGCCGCCGCGGGAATGAAACTGGGAATCACTGGATCAATTCTGCAGTCAATCGCGACTCAGATAGAACGAGCGAAACATCAGATCAAACTGGACAACGAAGCACTCAGGCTGGCCGACGATCGACTGGATACTGCTCTGCAGGAGCACAAGGAAGCCAGAGCAGAACTCAAAATTGTAGAAGAGATGATTCACCGAGAGCTGACAGAACATCGCAAAGAACAAATGCGAATCGAAGAAAATCAACTCCTGGAACAAGCCGTACAGACCTACTACCGCAAGATGGAAAACAATCAGGATAGCGAGTCATGAAGAAGATTCTGGGAATGCTGCTGTACGGGGGAGTCATGTTTGGCGTCACAGCCGGACTGGGCATGTTCATGATGAAGAAGTCCGCTCCGCATGCAACGACCGCTGAAAATGCGGACGGTGAGGAAGACACGGAAGCCGGGGAGCACGGCGAGACGCCAGGCAAGAAACACGGCAATACCAACGCGGGCTCCCATGGCAGCAAAGGCGAATACCAGACGGCCGAACTCCATGGTGCCGGCAGCCACTCCGTTGGACAGGCCAGGGATCACGGCTCGGCCGGGCATGATGAACAGTTGCCCGTGGCGGTTCGTTCAACCCCTATGACGGTGGAAGAAATCGTCCGGATGGGCTTGAGTCTCAAATCGCGTGACGAGTCGATTCGTAAGCGTGAAGAGTCTCTGCGGGAAATTGAATCGCAACAGCGTCTTGTGCTGGCCGATCTCGCATCTGCTCAGCACGAAGTCGAAAACCTGCTGGCCCAGACGAGCGACCAGCGGGCTGCGAAAGAAGAACTGCTGGCCCGTATTGCCGCTCAGTCGGAATCGTTACTTCGCGAGCGAGCGTCGTTCAGTGGCGACTCAGAAAAGCTGAAGAAAGAACAGTCTGAACTGGAACTCGCAAAACAAGCGCTGGAAGCCGAGAAGCTGAAGCTGACACAGACAGAAAATGAACTGGCAATCAAACGAAAATCACTGGAAGACGATCGAAAAGCCTTTGCCGATACGCAGACTCGAGTCAATCAGGACAGCGAGAAGCTGGCGCGTGACCGTGATAACTGGCTGAAAGATAAGGAGAGCGTGGACAGCGATAAGCGTCAGGTGGCACAGGATCGTAATAAGCTGGACTCCGATCGACTTCTTCTGGAGCAGGAGAAGCGTGCGTTTCTCAGCACAACAGGCCGCACAGTTCCTGGGGCGGGTGCGGACCCGAATGCTGCACCTGTGGCCCAGAACCCCAAAGAAGTCGCCAAGTTTATGGAAGGAATGCCTCCGGAATCGGCAGCGAAGAACCTTCGTGAAATGGACGCTCAGGGGAATACGGACCTCGTCGTGGACATCCTGAGAATGATGGAACAGAGAAAATCCGGAGCCATCATGGATGCGTTGCAGGATGAAGTTCTGGCCAGCAAGTTTCTGCTTCGTATGAGTACTCGAAACACAGAAGCAAAATCCGCGAAGAAGCCATAAGAGCAGAAGGGTTCGAACCATGGAAACTTTGGACGTCGTCGCTATCGGGCAGGACCTGCTGATTACTTCAATGTGGCTTTCGGGGCCTGCTGTCGCAGTCAGTCTTGTGGTCGGTCTTGGTGTCAGCCTGATGCAGACCGTCACCAGCATTCAGGAACAAACTCTGTCGTTTGCTCCCCGCATCGTCGCCGTGGGAGCCGTGATGCTGCTGACTCTGCCGTGGACGCTGGAGCAGGCATCAGCATTTACGTTACGCATGATGGAACGCATGATCCTGGTGACTCAATAATGGTTATCACAGTCCTCGAATCTCAGATTATCGCCTGTCTGCTCATTCTCTTCCGAGTTGGAGCATTCATCGCGTTTCTGCCGCCACTGAATGGCCAGGGAATGCCGACCACGGTCAAGATCGGACTGGCGATCTCCCTCGTTGCTGTCATCGCCCCGCAACACGCCGTGCAGATTGCGATCTCATCGGCCGGCGAATTTTCCAGTGCCGGTGCGTGGCTGCATCTTGCATGGCTCGTCATTCGGGAAACGGCTCTGGGGGCCGGGCTCGCTTGGTTGTTCAGCCTGTGTTTTGTCCCCGTCCGAGTTGCCGGGGCATGGGTTGCTCAGGAAATGGGACTCACGATGGCCGGACTGGCGTCTCCCATGGATCAGCAGAGCAGCAATGTGATCTCCCAGGTTCTGGAAGCCATTGCCGTTTTGCTGTTCTTCGTCATGGATTTGCATCACATCATGTTCTGGATGATTGGTCGTTCGTTCGTCGTGCGTCCGGCAGCATCCGGATGGGAAATGCCGTCGTGGGAAACTGTCCTGTGGAGCGTTACGCATTCCGTTGATCAGGGTTTTGTCATTATCGGCCCGGTTGGCATTCTGCTGTTTGTTGTCTCACTCACCGTGCTGATCACCATGCGAACAGCTCCGCAGTTTAACTTTATGTCGTACGGCATGACGATGCGTCTGGTGGCAGGCATTGGCGGTTTGATTTTGTTCTTCCCGGATATCTGCGGAGCCATCCAGGGGTTGCTCCTCTTCGTCGGACAGGAGGCCACATAAATGGCAGGTCCGGAGAATACAGGCACAGAAGCCCCAACACCACGTCGTCGCGAAGAAGCCCGTGACGAGGGGCAGGTTGTTTTCAGTCCCGACCTGACAGCTTCCATCGCGCTGCTGGCTGGTTGTCTCGTGCTGTTGTGGTCTGGTTCCACTATTGCAATACGGCTGATGGAGGGATTTCGTCGCTGGTTTGCCGAAGTTCCCTCCGAAGCCTGGGGCGTGCATCACGTCTCCGAAGGCGCTCATTGGATGACCAGCGAACTGGTGGCGATCTGTGGATTCCTTGTTCCCGGAATTATGGTGATCGGTCTCGCCTTCGGATTCGCTCAGGTCGGATTTCACTTTTCCTTCAAGTCTCTCGCCATCAACTGGGAACGATTGCTTCCGGAGAATGGCTTCTCCCGCATCATCTCGATGGATTCCGGCATTCGCGGACTGATGAATGTTGCGAAAGTCTCGTTGCTACTGTGCGTTTCGGCGATCTGCCTCTGGATCAAACGGGAAGAGTTCTCTGTTCAGAATCATGCCTCGGTTGCTTCTCTCACGGCTTCGGCCTGGAGACTGGGACTTTATGTCTGCATCGCGATGGCAGGAGTTTCACTGGGGTTAGCGTTGATTGACTACCTTGTCAAATGGTTTCGCAACGAGCAGAAGCTGATGATGTCTCGTGAAGAAATCAAACAGGAACAGAAGGATGATTCCGGCGACCCGCACCTCAAAGCCGCGATCCGAAAGAAACAGCGAGAAGCACGGCGGCGTCAGTCGGTACGAGATGTTCCGAAAGCCACGGTCATTCTGACCAACCCGACCCACCTTGCGATCGCAATTCAGTACGAGCCCGGGCAGATGAAAGCTCCTCGCGTGGTTGCTAAAGGGGCGGGCGTCTTCGCGAAGAATATTGTTCGCATCGCGAAAGAAAACAACATTCCAGTGCTCGAACGAAAACCTCTGGCGCGAGCGTTGTTCAAATCGGTCGATGTCGGTCAGGAAATTCCTTTCGACTTCTTCCGAGCCATCGCGGAGATTCTCGCTCTGATCTACAAGACGAAACAGGCCGCTTAGGCGTTGCATCGAACGATACAGCAGACATTACCACTTTTGATTCTTTAACGAGAACTCTTCTCGCAGCGTGAGAACTCCTATGGATATAGCCACCTTTCTGGGACTTATCACCGGGCTGGCGATGATTTTTGCGGCAATGTTCTCGGCCGGTGATAATCCCGCATGGCTGCACCTTCCTTCGTTATTCATCACGATCGGAGGAACACTCTCAGCCGTGCTGATTCATTTCCCGGCGAAGCGAGTGCGTACGGCTTTCGCTGTGGCGCGAGCCTGCTTTGTCACAAGTCTTCCGGAAACTGCCGAGGTCGTCGCTCGCTTCCGTGCGATCGCAACTCAGGTGCGACGGCAGGGGACGGCCGTACTGGAACAGGAGGCCGCCAAAGAGTCTGATCCTTTTATGAAGCTGGGACTGGAAATGGCGTCGAATGAGAGCGACCCTACCTTCGTGCGGGAAGCGATGCAAAGAGAACTCATTGCTATTGAACATCGACATCTGCAGGGACGTCGTTTGTTCGAAGTGATGGCTTCGGCGGCACCGGCCTGGGGCATGACCGGGACTCTGATCGGGCTTGTGCAGATGCTGCGAAGTTTCGATGACCCGCGAACGCTGGGCTCGGGTTTAGCACTGGCCCTGTTGACCACGCTCTACGGCGCATTGTTCTCCAATCTGCTTTGCGTGCCGCTTGCCGGAAAACTTGAATCACGACATGCTGAAGAAGTTCTGATCCGACAGGTGATGACGGACGGATTCGTGGCGTTGATTGAGGAGAATTCTCCGAACATCGTCGAAGAACGTCTGCGAGCCTGGGTGCCGCCTCGCGAGCGAGGCTCAAAGCCAGACGACAAGAATCGCGCAGCCTGAGCGACTGACGGTGAACTGAGTTTCAGGGAGTCTTCAGGACATGGCAGTCCAGACAAAAGAATCTTTGCGTGTGACAAATTACACCAGCGCGTTCCGCGCTGTGGCCCCGGGGCTGGTGATCGGGATCATGTTTCTGGCGGTGTCATTCGCCTCGAAGTCGGCGGCCGACTCGGAACAACGAGCGATCGAACGGACGCTGGCTGCCAGGGTCTCCAATCCTGAAGATCTGCGGCACGATATTTTTCTGGATGCCGGTCGTCAGACGAACGAGTCCAGCCAAGTCAGTGTTCTCGCGGCTACTGAAGCAGCACTCCGCCGGCTGAACAATCCGGACGACGCAGCACCCCTGGAGCGAATCACAATCGAAATCGATATCGCGCCGATGAATACTGCGGGGCAACCAAATCTGCAGGTTCCCATCGAACTGCTTGAAGTTCTGTCGCGTCGTGCATCCGCTTTGCAGTTTCACTTGACCCTTCGCGCCAATCCTCGAAACAAGAAAACAGCACTCCGCTGGTTCGACACAATCCGCAGAAACGCAGAGCCCGATCAGATCGTGGACGTCAGTGAGATGGCCATCAGTCTGGCCGACAGCGTGCCGCTGGAAAAACTTGAGATCCATGTTCTGCGAACAAAGAGAATGGTCACAAGGCAGGAGCCGACACAATGATTCGTGACCTGACTCCCGCCGCAAATCGCTCCCCATTTCATGCGTCAATCATGAATCTGGCAGGCTTGTTGCTTTGTGTCTTCACGACACTGGCCGTACTGATCAACGCATCTCACGATCAGTCCGGGGTGAATCTTTCAGAAGTGACCGCCGCATTCCGTGGGGCACTGCGGGATCACGGGCGAGAAGACTTCGCCGTGATCGCCGCGGGCTTCCGCAAGGCAAACGATGAGCCCAATGAGTCTGCCGACCTGTCTCAAATCAGCGGCAATGTTTCGCGTAAGAAAGTATTGGGAGCCACACTCCTGAAGCTGTCCGAAGAGGAAGAATCAGGGCCATTGCCAGATGAAAATTCTCTTCCGGTCGATGTGAACGGCCCGGTGTTTACACATCTGATGACCGAACTGCAAAGGTTCTGCAGCGTTTCGTGGGCCGTCGAGTTCGACGGTCAGCTTGCGTTGGATCTTCATTCGCATTCGCAGCAGTCAGACAGCTCCGTTCGAGATGCCCTCGAACGAGTTCTAAGAACATGCCGGACGGCCAGCGGTCGCATTCCTATGCAACCCGCAGAAGTTGAAATTGTGATGTGGGCGTCCATGCCGACTACTGACGCTCTGTCCAATGCAACGGAGGAAGCCTTCGACCTTGAGCAATCACTTCGGAAATTCCTCAAGGCCGACGCAAGCAGTCCGATCCCGCTGAGCTCCAGCGGCCGATTGTGGACGCGCCCCAACAGTCCTCGCCCTCTTGCAACAATCTTCATCCGAACAGCACGGCAATAATCCTACTGCCCACTGAAAATCGAAAAGCGGAAAGCGGAAAGCGGAAAGCGGAAACGGAAACGGAAACGGAAACGGAAAACCGGATCCCCCCCTGCTTACTCCGCCGCGGACTTCACAAACAAGTCCCACGCTCCGGCCACGTTCGCTGTCGTGGTATCACCGTCGTGGAAGAACATCGCGTAACGCAGTCGCAGAGTGTCCCCCTTTTTCAGATGGAAAGGCGCTGCCGGGCTGGCGCCGTTGGTGTAGGCGCTTTCGCCGAATGGGCTGACAGAAAAGAGACCGTAGTCGCGAACATGGTAACGCGAAGGTCGAAAGTTTTTCGGATGATCCATAATGGCAACTCCGACGGTCTTGCCATCCACGTCTCCGTAGTAGTCAATCCAGTTGTACGCCTTGCCCCAGCACTCCTTCGTCGTTTTCGTTCCGTCACAGGCTACGACATGGCCTCCGTTCTTTTCTTTCATCGACGGGGCGACTCGAAATCCAAACAGGCCTTCTTTCGTATCATCGAAAGTGACGTCCACGTGAGAAGCCTTGAGGTGCATGTCGTAGACCACCAGACGATTCGGGTGGATTGTAATGATCGCGGTTTCGGTCAGCTGAGGAACCCCGGTCTCCGGATGTCGCCACTCATTCACAGTCTCAAAGGAAGCTGTGGAACCGCTGGCGAGTGGTTTGACGGACACATTGTGAATCAGGCCTTTCTCCGCCCAGAACTTCACTTCATTGACTTCGTCGATAGCATTCCACATTCCCTTGTGATGCGGATGATCCGCGTCTGATGCATCTCCCAACGCACGATTGATAACAACGCCCGATGGAGATCGAACCGGCAGCATAAATGGCTTGGGCAGGTCTTCGCCAAAATTGTATGTTGCAAACGGCTGATCATTGATGACGATCTCCAGCGTTTTGCCTTCGGACTTCAAGGCAACTTTGTCTTCGGCGCTGGCTTGGGGTGATGAAACACGAGCAGCCAAAAGGATCAGGATTCCAGCGGTCAGCAGAATTCGGCGGAGCATGGAGAATTTTCCTGTTGAGGAATTATGGGGCGGATGAAAGTGAAGGCGGGCAACAGCAGGGATCTTTGTAGCGGATTTGCATCAAATACAAAACCCGCCAGCATTGGCCCGCGATTCTGAAATTTCAATTTTCAAATCTCGAAGAATTGATTGCCATTCCCCCGTGCTCTCGTGGGATTCATCTCCTCTTCGTCGACACGCCTCCGTGTGCCGACGCCACGCTTGGCCAAGTCCATTGAGAAATCTCAAATCGCAAATCTGAAATCATCGAACCCCGTTCCCTTACCGACGAAAGCCCCTCCACCGGACTCTTCGCCGCAAAACCGGGGTGATTCAATACGTGCAGTCCGGTTATCGACGTCTGAACATCAATGTGACCGAGATCGTTTCAAAACGGGACGGCTCTCTTTGAGCACACGATGGCACCAAGACGGCGATGCGGAGAACGCTGCCTGTCCCGCTTTTGAAACCGAAAAGTTCGTACCCGGTCCGGCGTAACGAAGCGGCTTTCAGGCGGGCAATCGCTATTTTCCGACCTGCGACTGCTTTCACCGTTCCGGAACGTGCGGCGAATTGTCGATTGGGCTGGAGCCTGTTAAAAATCACAGTAGACTGGGCTGCTGCTTGATGTAGTTCCTATGACAAGTGCGCCGAGTCTTCCCCCCGCTGAACAGATCTCTCCAGAATAATCCCTCCCGAGTTTTTCCCATGCTGAATATTTCTGGCCGACGTCAATCGGCTATGTGTGATGGTCATTCGCGACGCCAGTTCCTGAAGATTGGCGGACTGGCGATGAGCGGCCTCTCGTTGCCTCAGATTCTTCATGCGGAGCAATCGACTGCGAGCACCGCGGGGAAAAAGCTGTCTCACAAAGCCGTGATCATGATTTATCTGTCCGGGGGTCCGTCGCATCAGGATATGTATGACCTGAAGATGGATGCCCCGCCAGAAATTCGCGGCTCGTTCAAGCCCATTGCGACCAATGTTCCCGGCATTGAAATCTGCGAACACATGCCAAAGTTGGCGACCATGATGGACAAGTTTGCCATCATTCGTTCGCTGTATGGCTGTCCTGATCAGCACGCGTCCGATCTTTGCATGAGCGGTTATCCGATCGGTCCAAAAGGACGGCAGGATAATCATCCGTCACTTGGTTCTGCCGTGGCACGCCTGCAGGGACCCGTTGATCCGTCCGTACCCGCCTTCGTCGGGCTCACCACAAAGACTCGCCACGATCCTTATTGCAATCCAGGCTTCGCAGGATTTCTTGGCACTGCTTACGCGCCGTTTCAGCCGGAGGGCCAGGGCATGGCTGACATGCGGCTCAACGGGATTACTCTGGATCAGCTTCGCAATCGTCAGAGCCTGCTCACCAGCTTTGATCAATTCCGTCGCCAGGTCGATGCTCAGGAATCGTACCGAGGTGTGCACGCGTTGACTCAGAAGGCGTTCGACGTTCTGACCTCAAGTAAGCTGGTTGAAGCGCTAGATCTGGAGAAAGAGGATGCCGCGTTGCGAGATCGTTACGGTCGCGGCAGTGCAGATCCGGCGTTTGGAGAAGACGCGGGGCCGCATTGGATGGATCAGTTTTTGATGGCTCGCCGCCTCGTGGAAGCGGGAGTGCGTTGCGTCACGTTGTCGTTCGGAAGCTGGGACCGACATGGTGGAAACTTTGAACGATTGCCGACGCAGTTGGCCAAACTTGATCAGGGCATTACAGCACTCGTCGAAGATCTGCATCAGCGAGGTCTCGATCAGGACGTCAGTGTCATCGCATGGGGCGAATTCGGAAGAACTCCGCGGATCAACAAGGACGGCGGCCGCGATCATTGGCCGCAGGTTTCCTCATGTTTGCTGGCTGGTGGTGGAATGAGAATGGGACAGGTCATCGGTTCGACAAATCGTCTTGGCGAAGTCCCTCAGGATCGCCCGGTCCATTATCAGGAAGTGTTTGCGACCCTCTACAATCGACTGGGAATTGATACGCTCAACGCGACAATTCCGGATCAGGCCGGACGTCCGCAGTATCTGGTCGACCATCGATATCCGATCGGTGAGCTGGTCTGATCGCAAAGAGACTGTGTGATGGAAGACGCCATGATCAACGCTGGAATCAATCGGCTGGCGGTTCTTTTGATTGTGGTGTCGTTTTTATTCGGCATCTGTTCGGCCGATGAGCCAAAAGATCCGGCGGGCGAAGTCGCGCGGCCTGAATTGGTGGATTGCAAAATCGGAAATGTGTCGTTTCAGATTGATGGCCCCAAGCTCTGGACGCTGAGCGGTATCAACTACAAGACTCATTCAATTGCCACCAGAGACAGCGCCTACGGAACTGTGCTGAACATTGACGGCGTTGGCCTGCTGGGGAGTGCTCATTTTCTGGACAGACCTGGCATGCCGGGGAAAGTCGAAAAGGAGCACGTGACGGAGTTGACGTTTTTCATGGACGGCAACGTCGTGAATCCAGACCTTCCGCAGCGAGGTTTGATCGGAAAGTCATTTCGCCTGAAGCGGTCGTCAGTCATTCGAACAGTTCGACTGCAATCCGAGGTTTCCGTTCAGAATGACGTTCTGGTCGAAACGGTCCGCATGCAGGCCGGCGAGGACACTCGGTTAAAGCTCTGTTATCCGCTGATGTATGCATGGTCGCCGAGCATGACGGATTATCTGTTTGGAGATGACAGCGGCGTTCTGAAACGAGGATCGTTTCTGCCGGACGGAGCGAAACCCGGCGAAGGCCTTGAGCGTACCGCACGCTGGATGGCGGTCTATGATTCGGCGAATGGCTGCGGTGCTGTCTGCCTGATACGTCAATTCCCCTCTTCAGAAGATGTCTGGTTTCAGTACACAGACGCTCCCGGAGTTTACCGCAAGCTGCGGTTCATGAGCTTCTCCGAGAAGGCCATGCCGGCGGGTTTTGATGGCACCTTTCAGGCCGCGATTGGATTCTTCGATGCGGAGCTGACCGGGTGGGAGAACGCTGCGATCACTCGTTTGCAGAGCCTGCGAGGCTTCGCGGACACAGATCCTTAACTGGACAACGCCAGGTTTGAGCTTCTGTTTGTCTATCCCTCATGGTGCGGAAAGACAAAAAGATCGATTCTTTCAAGCGACGAATCGCCGTCTTGTGGTCTCAGCGATTCATCCGTGTTGTCCGCGGTAAAAATGCGATTCGATTCTTGACCGCAGATAGCACAAATTTCACAGGTAGCACAGCTAAAATCGCGGAAGAGCCGCACACGAACCCCGAACATCCACCCCGACTTGCCCTGTCCGGCTAATACCGTGTCGACGATTGCCGTACGATTCTTGAGCCGCCAGGAATCAGCGGCCCCGAATGCCCCGGCGCCGAGTCGCGGGGTGTGACTGCGGTCGGGGCGTTCAGCCCCATGTGGGTGTCGGCGAAAAGCCTCAGGACCGCTCGTTTTTACGGGTGAGTCTCAAGCCTCCCTTCACCAGAAGTCGCCTCGCCACTATGCTTCCCCGAAACTCAGGGCTGGATGAGATCGGCTGCTGTGAGCTGACGGTGTCCTTTTTTGCGACATGGTGAGAGACATCATGATTGTTGGGATTGATCTGGGAACTACAAATTCACTGGTGGCCTGGCTGTCACCGGAGGGACCTCAACTCATTCCAAACTCCCTGAATGAGCGTCTTACGCCGTCGGCTGTCGGCATTGACCACGACGGGAAACTACTGATCGGTAAGCCGGCCAAAGAACTGCAGGTCGTTGCCCCGGATCGCTGTGCTACAATTTTCAAACGAATGATGGGCACAGATCGAACCATGTCAGTCGCTGGCAAAGCGTTTCGAGCCGAAGAGCTTTCCTCACTGGTGCTCAAGTCACTGAAAGCCGACGCGGAGAAATTTCTGGCTCAGGATGTGGATGAAGCGGTGATCACGGTCCCGGCCTACTTCAGCGATCTGCAGCGGAAGGCGACGATTCATGCGGGGCAACTGGCGGGCTTCAATGTTCGCCGCATCATTAATGAACCGACCGCCGCAGCCATTGCGTATGGGCTGCATGAGCTGAAGCAGGAGCGAGTGGCTCTCGTGTTCGACCTCGGCGGCGGAACATTCGATGTGTCAATTCTGGATCAGTTCGAATCGACGCTGGAGATTCGATCTTCAGCTGGTGAGATTTTTCTGGGTGGCGAAGACTTTACTCGAAATCTTGCAAATCAATTGCTCGTGTCAAAGGGTTTGAATTTTGAACATGCCGAAACGCGGACGCCGAAGCTGATTTCGCGTCTCTTGCACGAATGCGAGTCGGCGAAGAGAAGACTGAGTTCCGGAGCTGACACGGTCGTTCGATTTCCGGATAACGACGGACAGATTTCAGAGAAGTCAGAATCCATTGCAGTCACTGCGGAATCATTCCGGAGCTGGACTGCTTCACTGCTGGCAAAAACACGTTTGCCGCTGCAGCGCGCCATGTCTGATGCCGGATTGACTCGCCAGCAGATCAATGACGTAATCCTCGTCGGTGGTGCCACGAGAATGCCTCAGATTTCGGAGATGTTGACGGAGGTGTTTGGCCGAGTCCCGCGGTGCACGCTGGACCCGGATCATGTCGTGGCGCTTGGGGCGGCGATTCAGGGCGGCCTTGTCCATCTGGACAAAGCAGTGACGGAAATGGTCGTCACGGATGTTTGTCCATTCACATTGGGAGTAGAGATTTCCAAAGACGTCGCGGGGACTTCTCGCGAGGGTTACTTCAGCCCGTTGATTAGTCGCAATTCGACCATTCCCGTGAGCCGTATGGAAGAGTTTTTCACTGTTCATGCCAATCAGACCAGTGTCAACATTCGAGTCTTTCAGGGAGAGAGTCGCCGCGTTGAAGACAATTTGTTTCTGGCAGAGTTTGAGCTGAAAGGTATTCCGCGAGGTCCCGCGGGGCAGCGGATTACCATTCGTTTTACCTACGACCTGAATGGGGTTCTAGAGGTGGAAGCCGGTGCTGGAGATTCTGGCGCCAAGGCCAGCTGTGTGATCACGAGGCACGCACAGAATCTCACGGATGCTCAGTTGAAGCAGGCCCTCGAAAAACTTCAGGAGTTGAAGGCTGATCCGAGAGAGGACCAGGTCAACCGGCACCTCATTAAGCGGGCCGAGCGAATCTATCAGGAACTCTCCGGAGATCCTCGACGATTGCTGGAGACGCTCCTCGGCGGATTCGAAGAGGCATTAGCCATGCAGGATCCATCGGCCATTGAGACGAACCGATCTGCGCTTGAAAAGTTTCTTGCTCACTTCGATTTGAGCTTTGAATGATGATGTGTGGTGTCGCAGGATCAGTGCAATCCTTCCGTGTCGAGGCGCAGTAAACGGTATGTCTGAGAACAACAATTTACGGAGTCCTTCAGTCGTTGACCTGCAGCATTCTGTGGCCGTCGACTTGTCACGAAAACAGCTTGAGATTCCGCCTGGCGATGTCGCGACCACACATCGTCAGGTTTGTGATTATCTGAAGGCCTGCCAGTTCAGCCCTTCGACCGCAGTCAGGTCGGCGATTGTTGGAGCCGTGTATCCGGAGCGAGCGCTTCGATCGATTAAGTTTAAAGAGTGTGTTGCAAGAGAAATGTTAACTCGCTTCACGGCCGAGTTTTTTCAGCTCGCGCCGGAAGTTCGCGACAAGCGTCTCAAAGAACTTGTCGAACTCGTCGCAGAGTTTCCCCAACTGAAATGGCGGCTCAATCGACTGCGATCGGGCGTTTCGATCCGAGGCGCAGTTCCGTCGGGACTTGATGATCCATCCAGGCTGGCCTCTTCTATGGCTGATGTCTTCCTGATGTCGCCTGAAGCAGCGGCTCGGGCCGGTCGGAATGAAACGGTCGATTGCCTGTCGGGAAAGTCCGCAGTGCAGAAAAAACGAAAAGCCCTGTCCGCCGCAGCGCAGTCATTCTCGATGTGGGCCAGACTGCAGCCTCCCTGCGGGCTAACTTTGGGGCAGCGCCTGGATCGGATGACGGCCAGACCCAAACATCTGCGACCGGCCGGAGACCTGGCAAAGATTGGAATTCTTTTGGTTGTTATCCTGCTGGCGTTTTCTCGGATTGTCATGACGCGGCCCGCCGGGGGAGGCCGCTCGTCCGGCGGTCCCGCTTACTCTTACCGTGCTCCGACCTACCAGTATCAGCCGCCTGCCTCAACGAGTACTTCTCCTTTACTAAAGCAGGGTACTCCGGATGAGCAAGCTCGCGAAGCCCTTGCCCTGGTGCTTGGCAAGGACAGGTATGAAGAGTATCTGGAGGCGAAGAAACGGCACGACGATGCAACGAAAAGGATCCAGGAAGCCGGACGAAGAAGACCAATGCGTTTGCAGCCGAAGAGCAGTGCTGCGAGAGACTTTTCAGAGAAGTGGAAGAACGTCTCCGAGCAATCTCTGTTTCCTGAGGGTGACCTGCAGGACTATTGGAACGAGCAGAAGGCTCGAACAGATCGAGTTCTCAACGGCAATCCTTATGGCTTGGATCAGGAGGCAAGGCAGGCGCCGCCCGATGTTGACGCAATGATACCGCTGCCTGGAGTGCCGGAAGTAAAAGATCCTGCGCAGCAAGTCGATGAATTTCTGGACGCGCTGGAGAATCCGCAGAGAGGTGCTGCACGGCCATGACAGACCATCTTCCGGAGGACCTTGCGCGCTGGCCGATTAGTCCACGCACGATTCTCAATGTGCCTTCCTCTGCAGGCAAGTCGGAGATTCGCAGAGCGTATGCTCAGTTAATCAGACGTTTCCGGCCGGAAACTCACCCTCAGCATTTTCAGCGTATTCGCGAAGCGATGGAAATGCTGCTGGCTGGCCTGAATGACGAAGGTGGCTCTCAGGGCTTCCACGTTGATCTGCCCACCGACTATGGCATTGCGCAGGGCGGTTTGCGTGATTCGATGCAACTGTCACTCGATAGCGATGTTCGACGTGAAAGTGACGCGCCGCCGGGGTTTCAGAGCGTTTTCGAATCGACGTCATGGGAAGCGGAACGCGACCAGATCTGGGCCGAATATACTCAACGGCCGACTTCAGAATGTCTGAAGAAGCTGCATGATCTGGCGGTCAGAAGTGAACGTGACCCCATGCCATTTATTATGGGCTGCTGGGCAGCCCGGCTCACCCCGGACCTCGCGATGGTGCGCCGACCATTTGAATGGATCCGTGAGGGAATCGAAAAGTTTGGGGGGACTCCCGAGCTGATTGAATTGCTCATGGAGGAACTTCGCAACAACACGACGCTCCTGTCAGAGGAAGACAGTGGAAATCTGGCCGATCACATTCGCAGTTCCGAGCTTCTGCAGGCGTACCTTTCCTCGCGATGGAAATTGATGGCTCAGCGAGGGCTCTGGCAGTGGATCACTCGCGAGTACGAAGCGACTCAGAAGAGATTTTCGTATTCTCGTCCGGAAGTGTGGTTTCAGATCACATTGCGAGTCTTTGAGCTCAGTGTGCCGACCTCAGATGCCAATGCTCAAAAGCTTGCTGCGATGGCTCGCGAGGAACTGCAGACGTTGTCGTCGAGCCGTAGTTCGCAGCAGCGGCAGTTCGAGTACGCGGACGTTCTGGAGTTCATTCGTCGTCGCCATCAGAACCGAGGAGGAACTTCAGACGATCGACTCCGCCAACTCGTCCTTGATTCACCCGCACTGGATGCGGAACAGTTTCATTTGCGAGTCCTTGAACTCGTCGGCCTTTATATTGATCACCCAACCAGGCTGTTGCAGATACTGACCGATTTGGCCATGCGAGTTCCCGAGTCGATCTGGCTCCTGTCGACTCATCCGCAGGCCTGGGGCAGGCCTGCAGCCACAGCAGAATCCCGTCGGGATCAGACATTACTTCGGGCTGTGGAGCTTTTGCTGCGACAATCCGGCCAACTTCCGTATGGCGACCTGCGAATCGACATTGCAGAATTCTGTCGAACTGAATGCATCAATAGTGCCATTCTGATTGACACACTGGAGCAATTGAAAGACTCAGGGGCGATGCCAATTTCTCAAACGGTGCTCTCACAGGTTGTTCGCGATCTTTCTCTCCTGCTCACCTGCGAGTGGAACTGGATTTTTCTGCACTCCTGCAGTGCGCCGGATCCTGAATGACGTCGTGGTGTCAGGCGTTATGAAATCCACGGGATCGTGGCGAGTGGCTGAAAATGGTGTTGTATGCGTAATGAAGGTCGTGGAGAAATAAGCGACGAACACTGTCGCGTCGGCCGCCGTTCGCGGAGGTGTTATCACGGTTTTACTGTACGCAAAAGCAGGGAGTAAGGCGATCGGTTTGGCAGAATCAAGCTCGGTTGCTGATTCTCGCGGCTGATGTTTTCATGGGGCTTTGATTTCCATCGACCTCTCTTTCTGCGATGCTCGCGTTGCCGCTTCGTGGTCGATAGATTTCTGCGGAAAAGCGAAGGCATTGTCGTCGGCGTCCCCGACAAACGACAGGAGATTTCTGTGGAATTGCGTCGCGGGTCAAAGCGATTCAGATTGTGACATGACAGACTTTCGCGGGCGGTACTTTGTTTGTTCGAGAAAGAGCGAAATGCATCAGGTTGTTGCGGGGTTTGGATACGTTGCCATGATCTTCTTTGCATGGCTGATGAGTTCTCATCGCACTCGTTTTCCGTGGCGAATTGTGGCGGCCGGTACACTGCTGCAGGTGTCGTTTGCGCTGCTGATTCTCAAGACAAAGCCCGGTCTCAGGGTCTTTCAAAGCACAGGAGAATTTTTTACACAGCTACAGAGTTTCGTGGATGCCGGGAGCGGTATGGTCTTCGGCAAAGGCTATGAAGAACACTATATCGCGTTTCGAGTTCTCCCGACGATCATTTTTTTCTCGGCCCTGATGGCGGTGTTATACCATCTTGGCATCATGCAGATTCTGGTGCAATTTATCAGTCGCATCATGCAGGTGTCTCTGGGAATCTCCGGCGCTGAAAGTTTGTCGGCGGCGGCAAATATTTTTGTCGGGCAGACGGAAGCTCCTCTGGTGGTCAGGCCATACATTGGCAAGATGACTCGGTCAGAGTTGATGTCCATTATGGTTGGCGGATTCGCAACGATCGCCGGCAGCGTCATGGCCGCATATATCACGATGGGAATCAGTGCGGCTCATTTGCTGACTGCTTCTGTGATCTCTGCGCCGGCCGGGTTGCTGATTGCGAAAGTGCTGCAGCCGGAAGTCGATGTTCCTGAGACACTTGGCGTGTCCGAACATGAGATGCCCGGAACAACCGGCAACATCATCGAAGCGGCTTCGAATGGCACAGCCGATGGGCTTCAATTGGCATTGAATGTTGGGGCGATGCTGATTGCATTTTTGGGTTTGATCGCGATGTTCGACTACGGACTTCAGCACATTTCGGGCTGGTTGTTGACTGAGCTTGGTTATCCGGGCCAGTCTGTAACGCTCACGAGTTTTCTTGGGACTGTGTTTTCGCCGATCGCGTGGCTGATGGGTATTGAATGGAAAGAGTGTGGGGCCGCTGGTGAGCTGCTGGGGTTGAAGTTGGTTGCGACAGAGTTTGTGGCGTATGAGAAGCTTGGTGAATGGACGCGTCTGGCTCCTGATGTTCGCCCCTTGTCAGAAAGAGCCACCGTGATCCTCACTTATGCACTCTGTGGCTTCTCCAACTTCGCCTCGATCGGAATTCAGATTGGCGGGATCGGTGCTCTGGCCCCGGAACGCCGGAAAGAGCTCACGGAAATCGCTTTCCGAGCCATGCTGGGGGGAGCTTTGGCGTGCTGCATGACGGCCTGCATTGCTGGCATTCTGTACTAAGTACACGATGTTTCTGGCGTCGGTGATCGCCAAACATCCGTTTTTATCGCTAAAATCGCAGCAACCCGCGAATCCTCGCACGAGTTGCGGGGTTTGGTCCTGACACGGACGGTCAGCGACGAGAGATCAATTCAATTCTTAACAGATCTCTCGGAGCTTCGTCTTTGAGTCGAATGCTCCCACCCGGATTTCTTAAGGAGAAGTCGTATGTTGTCTGTGCACTTGTGTCTTTCGCTCGCGCCATTGTTGGCCGTTGCTGAGGCTCGCCCGGAATCAATTCAGTCTCTGTCTTCAGCGATCCCTTATCATTTGATCGCTCATGCTGATGGTCAGCTTCTGGTCACACCGGTGGTCTTGAGCACCGATGATGATGACGACAAAGATGATGATGATGATGATGACGACAATCGAAAAGAGCGTCGCGATGGCGAACGTCGTGGCCATGAACGCCGCGAAGACGAGCGTGGCGAGGGTAAGCACAGCGACGGCGATTATCGGACTCCCAAAGCAGGGTTTGGCGGTGGCCGACGACCACATCCAGAACACAAAGGGCCGCCAGAACACAAAGGGCCACCAGAACACAAAGGGCCACCTCATCAAGGTTCTCCAGAGCATGGCAAGCACCCATCGCCACCGCTGGGTCCTCAGGGGCCTGGGGGATTTCATCCTCCGATGATGGGCATGGGAATGCCGCACTTCGGCGGAACGTTGGGACACGGTGCACCGTTCGGTGGCCGACCGGGGACACAACGCGGCATCCACCCCGGTCCATCGTCTGGTCATGGGCCAGGAAGTTCCGTTCTGGCCGGCATTATTTTCGAACTGCTCGATCAGAATCACGATGGAAATCTGTCACGCGGCGAGTTCCAGAAGCTGGCGGATGCTGTGGAGAAATCTCACCATCCTCCGATGATCATGCCGCCTCATTCCGGGCCGGGTAAAGGTCCGGATGCAGATCACAGTCGTCCTCAGCTCTCGCGACGCGGTGGGCCTCCGATGATTCATCAGCCATTGCCATTGCATCAGTCACATAAACCAGAGGCTCATCATAAGCCGGATGGTGAAAAGGATCACAAGCCAGAACATGGCGACAAGGAGGACCATCGGGAGCATGGCGAACACGGTTCGGATCGTCACCACCCGGATGGAGACCGTGGCGAGAAATCTCATGAACACAACGAGCCACGGATCTAGTGTTCAAAGCGAGCCGACGGAGCGGTTCGACTACGTAGCTTCGCCGCTCCGTCGGCGAAAATTGAATCCACCGGTAACCCTCAAATCAAAACTCGACGAGCCACGAGTGTTCTTTCAAGAGCAAGATTTGGGTTTCAAAGCGAGCCGACGGAGCGGCTCGCCTACGTAGCTTCGCTGCTCCGTCGGCGAAAATGGGATCCACCGGTTAACCCTCACATCAAAACTTGACGAGCCACGAGTGTTCTTTCAAGAACAGGATTTGGGGTTCAATGCGAGCCGACGGAGCGGCTCGACTACGTAGTTTCGCCGCTCCGTCGGCGAAAATGAGATCCACTGGTAACCCCCA
>JBPOIW010000229.1:0-2222 GCA_052034165.1 Planctomycetota bacterium
TCGTCACGCTCGTTTCCGTCACCAAAAACAGGCTGAGTTGATTCCCCTTTTGGAAAACCCGGAAACGATAAATCTTAAAAAACACTGAAAAAACATGACTGATCTTGCAAACGCGCAAAAGGGGAAGTACACCTCGAAATCACTGAGATTTGAGTGGTTTTTGCAGGGTTTTTGAGGCTTCCTCATAACCTCGAGGTCGTCGGTTCAAATCCGGCCCCCGCCACTTAAACCCTTGGATTGCGTCTTTCGCAGCCCAGGGGTTTTTTCATGCGCCGGCGGAGAGCACGCAATTTCTCGTCGCAATAGCGTACTGCCACGACGGTTGTTAAGACGACGCCACGCAGCTCCCGCTGGTCTCGAACCGCGTTCTCGCCAAAGGCGGACGCCTGTTTGCCCTGTCAGACGCTCAAACGGGTCGTTGTCTCACCCTCTCTCGAAAGACTCTTGCGGCATTTTATAACCATGTTGCGGATCGCTAACACACGTTCCTCAGCTCGTTTCAGAAACACAGCCGATTCCGCAGGTTCCGCTCAAAAATTTCCACGACATTCTGCGTTCGGCAATTTTGGACGGCAGTTTGAGACGCAACTTTTCGAGAAAGATTTGCTGATGATCCGTCGGTATTGAAATGCACCGCGTGCGAATCTCTGGCCCGAGTTGAGTCGGCAACACCATGTCCATCGAGCGGATAGCCACCGAGATCTGGTCGGCGCCATTCCACGGAGATGGCATCGTTGAACTGGCAGCGGTCGCGATTCTGAGAGAGGTCGTGCCGTACTATGAAGCGTCAACTTTAGCAGGCGTTTCCAGCATCCCTGAAGCGGTCGACGCTCAGCTTATATGCCAGCATTTCCTCGTAGGATCGAGCAGGCCGGGAAGGAGTTGGCTCGCGGGGAGATGAAGCGGGTAATCAGAGACTGAGGACGTAGCAACTGCCGCTAATTTCCATCATCGGCATTTTGTCGGACGCGTTCGATCAGCCGCATCGCCCCCGTTGCAGGATTGCGGACGGCTGAGGAGGACGAGACTATTTTAATTCAGGACCAGTCCCGTAATAACTTCCGTAGCTGAAGTCTTCCGTAGCTGAAGTCGTAAGACTTCAGTCCGAACTCTCACGAGTTCGGTTACCACAGGAACTTATTTCGGGACCGTTCCTTAGTCGCAAATCAATGGGGCTCGCATTTGGAAAATGCCGAGCGGTCTTTGGCAGCCTTGGTTGTCAATGGGCGTAAAAAAAGCCCACCGAAGATTCGGTGAGCTTTTTCAACTGACCCCAAGGGGATTTGAACCCCTGTTACCGGAATGAAAATCCGATGTCCTAGACCTAACTAGACGATGGGGCCGAATGAACGACCTGTTCAGAGCGGGAAAGATAGCGAACTACCTTCCGGCAAATCAAATCAGTAAGCCGTTGAGTCGCAGGATTCTTCGGAACGATCTGAAGCCAACTTCAGTTTTTCGCTCAGAATTGCCTCCAGCACCTCCTGGCGATGCACGGTCACATCACGTGGCGCTTCAATTCCGATCCTGACTTTGTCCCCTCTGACCTCAACCACAGTCACTACGACATTGTCATTGATGACAATGCTTTCGTTCTTCTTCCTTGATAAAACCAGCATGGAAACCTCCAGACATCCTGCAAATGCTCCCCGCGGCCGTGTCGAACAAGTCGATTACGCCGTTCACATGCTAGACGTGCATAAACACATCGTCAACATGCGATCCGGCAATTCCTGCCGGAAGTGGCCCAGAGTTCGCTGTGCACAAAAAAAGGTGCCTGTTTCTCAATGAAACGGCACCTTTTGATCAACCCGTCAGCGTCACCGAACAGGAAATAAGCTCCTGACGAGTGAGTTTCCCCTGGAAAAGAGAAAACTAGATGAGTTCTTTCAGCTTCTTCAGAGCGCGAACCTTCACGACCTTCTTAGCTGGCTTTGCAGCAATCTTGATCTCTTCGCCAGTCGCAGGATTGCGGCCAGTACGTTCTTTGGTTGCAGGGCGAGTGTGTACGTAAATCTTCAGCAAACCTGGCAGGTTGAACACACCTGGGCCCTTGGAAATATTAGAAGCAATCAACGCTTCCATAGCTTCCAGCACAGCCCCAACTTCCTTCCGGCTCTGTCCGGTGGCGTCTGCCAGGGCATTCAAAATGTCGGTCTTTGACAGAGGCTTATCAGACTTTTTAGCCATCGGGAATTCTCTCCTTCAAT
Source organism: Planctomycetota bacterium (assembly GCA_052034165.1). Lineage (GTDB taxonomy): Bacteria > Planctomycetota > Planctomycetia > Planctomycetales > Planctomycetaceae > SXXK01. The sequence continues at coordinate 2,211 of JBPOIW010000229.1, forward strand.
TCAATTTCAGAA
>JBPOIW010000172.1:0-3976 GCA_052034165.1 Planctomycetota bacterium
GCTTCATGCCGCTCTCAAATTGCAAGGTTTTGGTCTAACGAGATCCCTTTCCTTGCAATTTTAATGACGCAAATCTTACCGCCCAGGCCAACTGCTGCTGGTAAAGTCAATTTTTCAGGGACGACTACGTAGCTTCGCCGCTCCGTCGGCGAAAATGGGATCCACCGGTAGCCTCCAAATCAAAACGTGACGAGCCACTAATGTTTTGTCAGGAGCCAGATATGGGTTTCAATGCAAGCCGACGGAGCGGCTCGACTACGTAGCTTCGCCGCTCCGTCGGCGAAAATGGGATCCAGCGGTAACCTCCAAATCAAAACATGTCGACCGCTGGCGTCCGGTTTGTGCTGCAAATACACGGCAAATTGAACTGGGGCTAGCGCCCAGCGGCTGATGGAGTGACTCAGTCAACAGCCTGGTCAGGCCTTGGAATCGTATAGACCGAAGAAACAAAAGGTCCGAAGGGTCGAAGCGATGAGAGCCCCTCGATGTTTGCCACAAGTTTGTGTCCGCCCTCCGGGCTTGAATCGCAATCCGACGAGTTGCGGGGCTTTGCTGTGTCAAAGCACTCTTTAACATACCAACAATTCCCGACGCCGCCCTGCGGTGCACGGCAAACGTAAAGCCGCGGACGTCGGTGCTCCCTGACGCATTCGTCTGTGCCGTGCCGTTAAACGAAAATGTGACTCGCACCGACCACACGCCCTCCGCGCTCACAGCTCTGCGTGAGCCAATTTTCAGCAGCTTTCTAAAAATCAGCGTTTCTGTCTTGATGATTGTAGCCTTGGCTACAATACTGCGTTGAGTCGATCAGGATGAGAGAGCTGTCCGGCTCTGTTCAGACATCACCATCGTCGGGTTAGCCGCGCTGTGCTGGCAATTTTTTAATTGGTCGACACCGCGTCATGTTTTGAGCTCAGTGCGGTCTTTCGCTCTGCGAAATCCTCGCTACTTTCGCGGAGCGAAAGACGACACTTATTAATCAACAGCCGGCTATCGCCCGGTTTTGTCTTGCGTTCTCAGTACGCGCCGACATCAACATGGAGAACCTCATGGTTTTTTTCTCGTCAACGATGCTGTGGCGGAATCCAAGATCCAGTCGTGGCTTTACGCTGATCGAGCTTCTGGTCGTGATCGCCATTATTGCCATCCTGATTTCATTGTTGCTGCCTGCAGTACAGCAGGCCCGCGAGTCAGCTCGCCGGACGCAATGTCGCAACCATTTGAAGCAGATTGGACTGGCACTTCACAATTATCACGATGCGCACAGCGTTTTTCCGCCCGCGTATCTGGGCAGTCCTGTTGCCAGTGGAACGGCGTTTGGTGTTAGTTTCCCCGATGATAATCGCAATGGACCTTCCGGATTGGGCTGGGGCGTGATGATATTGCCGTACCTTGAACAGTCTGCGCTTTATCAGCAATTTGATCCGACCATTCCGCTGTGGGCACCGCAACAGACGGTTGCTCTGCGATCGAAGGTCACCTCGTTTCTCTGTCCGAGTGCTGTTGGGGGCAGTGATGGTTTCGCGTTGCGGCGATACACGTCCGGAGACAACGAGTCGCCCGGGAATCCTCAACCCTATTCTCCAGCACTGACGTTAGCGCATTCGCATTATGTGACCATGGCGGGTACTCAGGGACCATGGGCTCGACCAACAGCGTGGTCCATGGATTTTTCTGTCCCTGAACCAATCGCTGGGGCTGGTGCAGCGACTATTGACGGGGCATTCTTTCGGAACAGTCGAGTTCGAATGGCCGACATCACGGACGGAACATCGAACACCGTTTTCATCGGGGAACATACTTCGCGGCTGAGCGACAAGACCTGGGTAGGCGTCGTGCCATTCTCTGTGACCTGCAAAAAACAAAATGGCGTTGTGACGAACGACTGCGACAGCGGCGGCGCTTTGGTGCAGGCACACAGTGGTCCGGATCTGCATGATCATCCTCAGGTCATAATTCATCAGCCGAATCACCCTGCCCAGCATCCGGATCAGCTGGAGTCAGATCATGCGGGTGGCTGTCACTGCCTGCTGGGCGATGGCTCAGTACGGTTTTTGTCACAATACATGGATGGTTTCACATGGGCCGGTTTGTGTACTCGAGCAGGTGGTGAAGTTGCGGGAGAATTCTGATGTTTGTTACTCATCTGTTTGTTTCCGGCCGTGCATTGCTGCCGCCACTGTCGGCGTTGATGATTCTGATGGCCACCGTCGGATGCAGTTCCGCGCCGCCGCTGGGGTCGGAGGAAGTCAGCAATACGGCAGATGCTCTCTACACCGCGGTCACATCCCGACGCCTGGAACTGGTCGACGCTGTCGAGGAGAACCTGAAAAGACTGTATGCAGAACAGCAGGTTTCACCAGCCGCGATGACTGTGCTGCAGGACATTATTGCTCAGGCCCGGGCCGGCGAGTGGCAAGCGGCCGCTGAGGAACTTGATCAGCTCATCCGAAATCAGCCGGTATAATCAGCCATCGCGATCGCGCGAGGACGACGGTCCGCGAGTCGACGTTCGCGGGGTAGCCGTCACACTATTCTGTCCGCTGCTTCACATGAGCAAAGCGTGCTCGAAAAGCGGCTGATTCTTCAGCGGTGGTGGCCCAAAGAAACAGCTTCCCGCCTTCATCGACTCGCACATCAAAGCCCAGTTCATGTTTGTCTCCGATGGAAGTCAGCAGACGCGACGGTGCGATTTTTTTCTCGCTGCGTGAATAAGTTAACTCATCCAGATTCTTTCCTGCGGAGGCCAGTTCAAAGCTGGAATTGAAAACCGGGATCTTCAATCGTTCAGCGACGACAGCCAGCAGGGCCGAGACTTCAGCGTCTTTCACATCGACGGAATTTGATTTCAAATAGGCGGGCAGAACTTTCGCTACGGTCTCCTGAGTTTTCCAGCCGGTTGGCCAGAGGTTGTTCGTTTCTCCTCCGGCATCGATCTGAAGTTCGAAGCGATTCGCGGCAATGCGTTGTGGACGAAAGCCCAGGCCGTATTGAGCAAGGACGATCGCGATGCCACAGCCTTTGCTGCAGCCTTTGAGGTCCATTTCTTCCGGAGCAGATTCCGGGCGACGCCCAAGAGCCCGCTCGCGAGCCGCGTCCGCGAATGTCAGCTTCACGCCTTCCGGCAGTCCCAGCGATTCGACCGCCACGAGCGGTGAATCCAGTTGAACAACATCGGTGACCGGTTCACTGAGAAGTTTCATGACCTCCAGCAGTTGTTTTTCATTCATGCCCCATGTGGGATTTCGTTCCGGCGGTCCACCGCTTCCGAAATCCCGAAGTTCATCAAGGACGATGCGGAGCTTGTTGGAGTCCGTCAGCGCAAACTTCTGGCGACCAATACGAATCGAACCGTCAGGCGACATGCCGCAGACGATATGCACGGAGACACGGTCGCCCTGAACGACGTCTTCGACGCGGATTTCTTCACCGGGTTTGGGCTGCCGAAACTTTGGCGTGTACCCCAGTTCCTGCAGCAGTCGTCCCCACTCCTGAGCCTTGACTCTGTAATTCGGTGCAGACTGGATCAAGACATCCAGTTCCACAGTGCGAATGACGGGGCGTTCGGGCTCGGTGCGAATATTGTCTGACGACAGTGCTTGTGGGGAATCGGATTGTCCATAGGCCACAGACGATACGCTCAGGGTCAGGGTGAGGATCCACCAGCCGAAGAGATGCTGTTTGCTGCACATGGAAACTCACCCGTACTTCAGGAGATTCATGGAGAGGAGTCTGCTTTTCGTACACCGCTGAGTAACGGCCGACACCGTTCACCTTAGCCGCAGACCTCGCCTGTGACTAGTGGCTCGCCAAGTTTTGATATGGGGGTTACCGGTGAATCTCATTTTCGCCGACGAAGCGGCTCGACTACGATAGGGGTAGGGAGGGCCGATTGAATTCGGCTCCCCCTCCCTCCGAACCGGACTTGCGGATCTCCCACATCCGGCTCTCCGGTCGGTGGTATTACCTGAAACAG
>JBPOIW010000182.1:0-19963 GCA_052034165.1 Planctomycetota bacterium
TCTTGCTGTTGGCAGTTGAGCCTGCACAGGTTGCAGGAAAGAACACGCGGCGAGAAACCAAAGGAAGCAGAATCGTCGGCTCATCGTTGTCAACCTGGTGGGAGTCAGGGCAAATCGAAAGAGTCAGTGGCAGGATCGTCACCCATCAGGATAGCTATTCCGAGCAGAAAGGTCACAAGGAAACAGCTGGCCGAGCCAAAACTTTTGCCGCCGACAGTAGCCGAATTCGTGAGAATTCGGATGCCTTCCAGAGAGACGCACCGAATTCTCTCGAATCCGGCTACAACGAAAAAACTCCAACTACCCGGCGCGAGGTTCAACAGGCTGATTGGCTCTTCTGGTCTACGCTTTCAATGCCCAGGGCGAATTCGATAGTCCGTTTCTCTCAGCCTTTTTCCAGCCAGCGGAACAAGAACTCGGGAACATCAACTCCGCAGGCTCGCTCCAAGCCTCGCCATCCCGGCACGGCGTTGACCTCAATGACATAGGGCTGTTGCTTGTGATCGTACATGAGATCAACACCGGCAAAAGAACATCCCGTTGCCTTCGCCGCAGAGATGGCCAGCTCAATCTCCTGGTCTGAAGGACAATGAAGAATCCCGGTTCCCTGCTGAGAAATATTCGCGCGAAAATCACCCTCTTTCGGAATGCGCTTCATCGAACCCACAAGCTGACCATCCAGCAAGAGCACTCGAATATCGAATCCCGGCCCATCAAGAAATCTCTGAAGATAGAGGACCGACCCCAATCGCTCCAAAGTGCGAAAGGCACGCATCGCCAACTCGGGATCTGAGACCCGAATAATGCCGCGACCTTCGGCACCAAACAGCGGCTTCACGACAACATCTCGCCCCAGTCTCTCGAAAGCATTCAATGCTGCTTCCGCATTCTCGCAGACGATGGTCTCCGGCACCGGCAATCCTGCCAGCGCGAGACGTTGAGTTGTCAGGTACTTGTCGACTGCACATTCCAGAGCACGCGGTGAGTTGATGACACGTGTCCCGCAAGCCTCAAGTCCGGCCAGCAGATCCATCCGAGCAACCACCTGCTCTAATGTTCCCGGAGGCATCGTCCGCACGAGCACAGCATCACACTCACGGACATTGTGTTCTCCGCACCGTAGCTCAATCCCCTGGCCCGAGACTCTGCTTTGGAACTCTTCAAACTGCAGCGGCCACATCACATGCCCGCGCTCGGAGCCGCGACGACACAACTCGTTGACGTACCAACTGCCCTGATTTCCAAAAACACCGATGTGCATTAACAATCTCAGCCATTTAAAGAGTACGAGGCCACAACGGCGTAACACGTCAGTCAGGTTACGAAACACGACTTCGCAGGGCAAGGATGGGTGTGATTACAAAATGATGAGTACAAAATGATGCCGCAGTTCAGCCGTCTTCGGCCTCGAGAGAAGAGACCGATGATCCCGGCGAGAAGTCGCGCGTCAGCCGACTGAGTGCAGCTTCTGCAAAAATAGACATCACTCTCTTATGGGGTGGGGCCATTTCGCTTCGTAGTCGGGCGGAGAATCTTTTCTCTTCCAGCTCACGAATGGGCACATCGGCAGTAGAAAAGTGCATGTAGCACGTCGGGGCTGTCTGCATCGACTGGATGTAGGCGATGATCTCTTCTGAAGATGCATCTTCGGGCGACATCCAATGCCTGAGTTTCGATGAGAATTCAATCAGCATGATGGCATCGGGAGCCACATCTTCCTGTCGCAATGTCCCGCCGGTATTGGTTCTAAGCACCGCCCATCCTTGTGCACGACACGAGGCAGAAGATGACCTTGTTTCTGATTGCACATCGACATTACGAAAGCCAAACTTCGTGACTGTCACTTAGACCTGTCGACTGGATTGGACGTGGATTTGTCATGCTGCTCGAGTGATTGGAATCCTCGACTTCGCGCAGGTCTGCTGAATTCGGCCTCCGTCTGGAGTATTGTCGAGACGTCCGCTTCCTGGGCGAGTTCTATTCGATATGCTGTCGTGTCAATGCCACTTCCGCTTGCGACAGAGATCAAACCATTCTGCTCGAGCATCGGGAATCGAGCGGGGCATGGGACAATTGTCAGCTTGACCTTGGCACACTTGTCAAACTTGACCAATCCGGCATGCACAGCGGCCGAGCCGACGGACGAGCGAATGGAATAGATAAGGTTCTCTCCCCCGTGAATGAATCCGAGGTCTATCCCACGTAGTTCAGCTACAAGAACGGATCCGATCGGTGCCTTGACGACCATACTCTCTAATTCACTCTGACGTCCATATTCTTTCGACAATTCCTGCATGCGAGTGACGTCGGGCTGCTCACTTTTTAGGCTCGGCCTCTTCCATTCTCCGGTGGTTCCATCCGACCAGGTGATCGTCATGGTCCTGATTCCGTCTGGATCATTTCGCTGATGCATGCTAGTCGGCATAGCATTCGGATTCTTGGGTTGGGACTCGGAAAGTCCGAATTGCTGGGCAGGCTGATTGTTGGCGGAGTTGGCGAGTTCAGGGTTGTTCGAGTCTGGCCCATTCAGCCACGCAAATTCGCGATCAGGGACTAAACTGGCGATCATATTTAACGGCAGTGCAATGATCACTGGTGCTGCAATCCAAACCAGAAACAATCCGGTCGCCAGAACACCATTCCGAGTCTCTGGCCAGTTACGAATGGAGTATTTGACAAAATACCAGGGCAACACGAAAAACACCGCAGCGACCTTGTCGTGTTTCATCGCGTGTCGAAAAGGCAGGACCCAGGCTCTGATCAGCAAACCGATCGCCACCAGCAGGTATGACACGGTCAACCATGCTATAGTTGTGGGAAAAAAGTAACCTGCCATCAATGCCAACGCAACGATGGCAGCGGCATAGCCAGCCTGTTTCAAGAACGCTGGATTCCTTCGGACTTCATTCCCTTCGTGCCCCGCTCGATCCTGAGGAGGGTTCCATTGCGGTTTCGAGTTTCGCTTGCTGGACGACGATTCCGAGCCGATTGGAAATACATCGTCGTCCGTAACCTCATCCACCTCATCGGGTTCGTCAATAGCTAAAAGCTCCGTCCGGCTGCGATCTTGTTCTGGCTTAGCCCAGGCATTTTCTGCGGGCCGCGAGTAGTCCCAATCGAATTCCGGCTTCACTTCGTCCAGAGGTAGCACATTCGATTTGTTCTCCCAGCCTGCCAAGTCGCATTCAAACTCACGCATGAACGCCTTCCACGGAAGCTGTACGTGGGCACCGCTGGGGCCGAGCGTCGTGGCCAAGACCATCGTTACTGCACCTGCACATACACTGATCTCATCCATCTGGACGTGCGTGTCGAACAGATACAGTTCATGTCCTCGCGCATTCACAGCGGGGACAGCACGCCGCCGTTTGTCCTGATAGACGTCGTCCCGCAACAGTTTCAAGAGTTCGGACTCTTCTTGCCGCTCGGACCCGTGGGTATAGAGTTCGCCCCACAGGTTGGCAAGTTCCGCCAACTCATCCAGTTCAATAGATGAATAGCTCCCCAACACCAAACCGGCCCCCGATGGCCCGATAATGATTCCGCAGGCCGGAATGATTCGGAGCGTGTCCAGGTCTTGATGAATTTGCTTGCGAAGGCCTGTCCGGTAGGGTCGAAAAGTGATCCCCGATGCGATCCACTGAACTCCACGAGGTAAGCAGATAATCGTGAACAGCAGCAACCAACCCACGAAAGTCTGGAGTGCAGAAACGCACAGCAAGAGCCAACCAGGCAACCCAATACAATCGATCCACTCCTTTCCTTGTGGCGTCGAAATGAACTTATCGAAAACTACTCGCAGATTGATGGGATCAATTCTCATGACGGTTGATTGCCGCTAAGGACTGGGCCAGAGTACGAGATTTCACGGCTCTGCGCAAAATGACGTGCGCGGAACGGATTAGTTCTTAAGACCACTAATAAACGATCATGGTTGTTGACGTCCAGCCACTGTTGGCTCCGACGACCGCGTGGACCCGTGACAGCTTTAAAGTCGGCTGTATTCAAAGGGGAAAGTTCAAAGGGGACACTGTACTTGTCTCGTAAAGCAGAATGTCCCGTAGAAGGTCCCAATCTTATTTCTACTTGCCCACAAATCGGCCCATCAGGTCCCATCCATTGGGGAACGCGACGGACGAAGCGGCTGCACTGACTTCGCTGTAAGTCGTGGCAGCATCGGGCGTAATTCCGGAGCCGCACATCGCGAACGGACAGTAACCGTGACTGTGCGTGCGAGTTCTCAGGAATGTTGGATGATCAGGACAGACCAATAGTCGATAGTCGCCCTGCTGTTTCAACCACGCATGCAGTGGTCCCACGATATGACGATCGATGTTCTCAACCGCTTTGATCTTTTCGTGAACATGACCTTCATGAGACGCCTCATCGGTCGCTTCCACATGAACGACAACGAAGTCTTTATCAGGTCGTGACAACGTCTCGATCGCTGCTCGACCTTTCGCCGCGTAGTCCGTATCCAGGTAACCTGTCGCTCCTTCGACTTCCACAACATCCCAGCCGATCAATCGCCCGATTCCACGCAGCAGATCGACAGCCGTAATCACAGCACCTCGAACGCCATAGCGATCCACAAACGATCGAAACGCCGGACGCTGGCCCAGTCCCCACAACCAGATTTGAGTGGCCGCCAGTTCTCCGGCGGCTACACGTCGACGATTCGGCTCCGCATCGGCCAGCAACTGTCGACTATGATCCATTAGCCGCAGCAGCTCGTCGGCTCCTGGACCCTTCGGCAAATGGTCAGAGACCAACTGGTCCGTGATATCATGCGGTGGGGTACTCTCCGTCTGCTTTGAAAACGGCGCGGCGACTCCGCGAGAACGATACAAGAGCAGATTGCGATAGCTGACACCCGGCTGAAATTTCCAGTGACTGTCTCCGCATTGATCCTTCTGCAACAGTGTGATCAGCTCACGAGCCATCTCGTTGGGGTACTGACCGGCTGTAAAACTTGTCATCCGCCCATCAGTGATATTCACCAGATTGCAGCGAATCGCCCAGTCGCCGTCGTGTAGTTCAATCCCCTGCGCCGCCGCTTCCAGCGGTGCGCGGCCCGTGTGAAACTCCAGCGGGCTGTAACCGAACAGGCTCATGGTCCCGACGTCACTGCCGGATGGCATCGACGCAGGAACATTGTCCGTCTGCCCGACCATACCCAGCCGAGCGACCTCATCCATGTGAGGAATCTGAGCAGCCTGCAGCGGCGTCAAACCAGATAACTCCGGCTGACCTTCATCGGCAACACCATCGGGAATAACGAGAGCAAATTTCATAGCTGTGGTCAGATCCAAATCACGAAACAGGGAAGCCTGTCGGCTCTATTCAGGCAATCAACCGCCGGAGTCTAATATGGTGAGACACACTACGCACGCCACACAATGAAGACTGCGATTGTTGAAAACCGCAGTCTTACCATCATCGACAAACCGCAAGCCCTACTTCTTCAAATGCTTGTCAGCAAACGAAATATATTGTTCCCAATCGAAGTCCTTCACGTCGTGCTCGCCGGTGCGCACGTGGTAGGCCAGGTCAGTCATGACGGGTTCATTAACGGCCGGCATTTTGTCCGACGGCAATGGCTTCTTGCCGAGCAACTGATACACCGGACCCGCGTGGTAAACCCCGAGGAATTCTCCATAGGGATCGGCCCATTTGTCTTCCTCAGCACTGGCCACATAAACCGGACGTGGCGCTGACAGAGCAATCAGCATATGATGGTCGATCGGCATGGCCTGTTCGTTGTTGTTGTATTTCCGGTGGTTCAGGCAAAACCAATGGGGGAACGAGGTGTTGATTCGAGCCACCGTTTCGCCGTACCAGCGTTTACTTAACGCCGCACCGCCGCAGCCAGACTCATTGGCAATGATCATCGCAAAACGAGGATCCGTGGCTCCGGCCCATAGTGAGGTCTTGCCAAGCCTTGAATGCCCAAACACAGCCACAGACTTTGCATCGATTTTGGAATCTGATTCCAGGACATCAAGGGCACGGCTTAATCCCCACGCCCAGGCACTGATGGAACCGCCCGCATCGCCGGCACGCGGAGCATCGCCTTTCTCAAAGAGCGAATGAATACCGTTCTTGAAGCCATCGTCGAAATCCGGATCGACGTCGCCGTAGTAGATCGTGATCAGGCCATAGCCACTCTTCACAATCTTATCAACGGCCCAGCGGCTGGCTTCTGATCCACGAGCCGCCTCGGTCGACTTGTTGTTGTCGATTCCGTAGTCCTTGTTGTTGCGAACCCATGACTCCGTGATATGCAACGCGGGGTCTTTTTCGACGGAATGATTTCCGTTGAAGTTGTAACCCAAAAACGCGGGCACAGGCCCTTTGGCATTTGCTGGCGTGTAGATCAACAAATCCATCTGTGGACCGTTGTCATCCGCCGAGAAATAAACCGTCACCTCACGCCGTAGCGCTGCGCCGTTGATCGCGCTTGGATTTTCTGACCGAACCTTTGTTCGCAGCTTCACTTCACCCTGCGGCAGTTTTCCGAAGACGTGTTCCTCAAACATCCGCAGCAACTCCGGACGACGCTTGCCGGTCCACAGTTCGGGAGTATCGATCTTCGTACCATCTTCAGCCTTCAGAACATCAGGCAAGGTGTAGGCTGGCACCTTGGATTCGTCGTAGTTGTACTCTTCAGCGGCTGACTCGGCTGCGTTCATCGATAGAAGTCCGACAAGGAATAACAGGGCCGCGATCAGGCGCGGCACATGTGAAGTTTGCCGCGATTCAGAGTGCGACAGGGAGGAATGCAACATGATCTGGAACTCCGAATGGTGGAAGCGGAAGACGGTTCAAGCTGCCGGGCGTGTGCTGGCCTGTGTAAAGAAATGGAATCTTTGGGCGTTGAAGCTTCGAAACCAAACATGGGGCGTCGACTCAACCGTCAGAATTTTATTTCTTGCCCACCACATGCTTTTCTCGAATTAGCGGTGCCAAAAACTTGGCCGTTTCATCGCCGATCACATGATAGCCAGCAAGGTTAGGATGTCGATCTCCGAACCAACCGGGCAGCTGTCCGAAATGAGCATCCAGCCGATTATCCATCACCTCAACGGTTGGCTTGGCTCCGGGCACGACAAACGACTTTACGAACTCACGCCTGTTCTCAGGAATCTTCTCGAGCGGAAAGCGGCGATAGTTCAACATGTCCGGGCCTCGCTTCAGCTCTTCTGCATAGCGAGGGTAGATGTCAAACAATGTTAGTCCCTCGGCCTTCGCAACCTGTTCGTTCAACTTGTTCAGCCGCAGACACAGTTCTTCGTTGCCGTAAGGAATGACTGTCATGACAATGATTGTGGCCTGTGGATGGTCGACCTTGATTCGTTCGATCAGTTCGTGATAGTCCATCGGAAAGTTCTCTTCCAGATTCTCGCGATAAGCGTTGTCGTTAAGCCCGTATCGAATCAGAACATAATCGATGCCCGGCAACTTTGAGGCTTCTTTTTCGTAGCGACCGGAATCAAGCAGCCTCCGAATATACTCGCCGCTCAATCCCAGATTGATCACGTTCGTTGGAGGCAGATCTTTTTCTTCCGCCAGCAGCAATCGAATCACATCCTCCAGATGCGGACCTTCGGGCACGTGACGCCGAGGAACACTTCCCTCCGTCGTACTGTCGCCCAGCAGCAAAATCTGAACCTTGCCTTCGTGCTCCGCTTTGACGGATGAAGAGACGACAAGCATCGCGAATGTTGTGACAAAGAGGATCCGCAAGACGGGCAATTGCATAGAAACAGCTCCGAACGCGAGGGCGGGACGATGAAAGAGTCGGATGAATACCGACTCAGGAGGAAACGAACTCTAGCATCCGCGAATGGAACCCTGGAACCTTCTGAGGAACGAGATCGACGGTTCAGAGAGAATCAAGTTCCGTTGGACGAGTTCCGACAGCTGACCTGTTTTGCAGAGTCTGGTCGACCAATCTCCACGAATCCATCAAAGTCGACGTCGGTTTCCTCAAACCGCCGTCGATCGATCAGGCTCGGAGATTCGCTTTCTTCTCATGTTGAAAATCCCGATCGACTGACGGAGGAGAACACCGGCTTTGTCTGTTAGAGTGCTGGTGTGGTGTCTCAGCCAGTGTTTTGCCGGAGTGGATTCGGCCGCAGAAGGCTGTGTCCATCCACGAAATACTACTGGAATCTTGCGATGACAACGCCAGACGAAAAACCGTCGTCCGCTGTGTACGTCGGCAGCTTTGACCCGATGACTCTGGGCCATCTGGACATCATCCGGCGAGCCGCCAGAATTTTTGAACATGTCACAGTGGGAATTGGGATCAACCCGGACAAAAACACTCTCTTCTCTCCCACGGACCGGCTGGAAATGTGCCAGGCTTCTGTGCGGGATCTTGATAACGTCGATGTGCGTACTTTTGACGGGCTGGCGGTGGAGTTTGTCAAACTTTGCGGCAGCCGAATTCTGCTCCGCGGCGTTCGCACTCTGACAGACATCGAGGCGGAGTTTACGATGACTCTGACCAATCGAGTGCTCGATCAGGAGATCGAATCTGTTTTCCTGATGTCGGCGGAACGTTATGCTCACATCTCCAGCTCACTGATCAAACAGATTGCCCAAATGGCAAAAGCAGACGTGCGATCTCGCCTGAAAGACTTCGTGCCATCGGCGGTTATCGAACCTTTGATCGCTCGAGTCCACAAACACTCTTTGTAAACGTCAGGAACCGATTTCGTTTGGAGATCGTTCCACAATTTGAATCATCCCCATCTGACTTCAGACAGGAGCTTCCGAATATGGTCAAAACTGCTTCCACGATGCTGAGCCTCGGAACTCAGGCTCCCGAATTTTCGCTGCCCAACGTCGACGGAACTTTGGTTTCCAGATCGCAGTTCACAGGCAAACCACTGCTTGTGATCTTCATGTGCAACCATTGTCCGTTTGTGGTTCACATTCGTTCGGCGCTTCAGAAATTTGCTGCCGATTACCAGAGGAAGGGCCTGGCGATTGTTGGTATCAGCAGTAACGATGCCGGAGCTTATCCTCAGGATGGCCCGGATAAGATGAAAGAAGAAGCCCGTTCCGCAGGCTACACGTTCCCGTATCTGTTTGATGCGACGCAGGAAGTCGCAATCGCCTACAAGGCCGCGTGTACTCCGGATCTGTTCCTCTTCGATGCCGACCATTCTCTCGTGTATCGCGGGCAGTTCGACGCCAGCAGGCCGGGCAATGGTCTTCCCGTAACTGGCGCTGACCTGAAAAGTGCCTGTGATGCTGTTTTGGGAGGCCAGCCTGTCGCCACAGAGCAGCGTCCCAGCATTGGATGTAATATCAAATGGCGAGCAGGCCATGAACCAGAATATTTCACGGGGATTTCTGCCACCTGACAGTCCATTGCGATGATCGCTTTGGACCAGGACAGGTGTTTCGTTTGAATCAGTCTGAAAGTGAGTTACCAAATGGCATCTGAGATGTCTGTCGCCCTGGGCAATCTCCATCGTCTGCTGCAGCAGCTGGCCGAAGCCGAAGCCGCACTGGCTGATGGTCCCCGCGCTGTCACTCTGGCTGAAAAACAAGTTGTTCAGGCCGAACAGGCTATCGAGGAACAAAAACAAACGATCAAAGCGAATCGAAAAGCGGCCGATGATCTCAACCTGAAGCTCAAGACCAAAGAAGCGGAACTCGCCAAACTTACAGGCCAGCTTAACACCGCATCGTCCAACAAAGAGTACGATATCTTCAAGGGCCAGATCGAAGCCGCCAAAAAAGATCGCGGAGAGATCGAAGAAACAGCACTCGGTGCCATGGAAGAGATCGATGCGGCTCAGCTAAAACTGAAACAACTTGAAGCGGAATTACAATCCCGAAAGAAGATCGCTCAGACGGCAAAAGCCAACTTTGAAGCGTCAAAGCCCGACGTCGATGCACGCGTCGCTGCGATGCAGTCACAGATCGCGGAGGCGGAGAAAGTGATTCCCGGCGAAGGCAAAGCGGCCTGGGATCGGCTGCGCAAAGCTCACGGAGCCAGCGCACTGGCCGTTATGGAGGACGGCTTCTGCGAAGCCTGCAGTACCAAAGTCACGAATCAGGACATGGTGCGAATCCGCATGAGCGACTTCATGGGATGCCGCGGCTGCGGACGAATTTTGTATTTCACGGAGTAACGTCGCGAGCATCGGCCGAGGAGAACCTGACGGCATCATTTCGCTGAGGAGGCATCGATGGCCGTTACTCGATCCACGAACTTCAGGAGCAGTGGAAATGCGGGACGGACCATCTGTCCATGATCGTAACCTCCAAGCTCGTGAAGCGTCACATCCGGGTGTTTCAACTGCTTCAGCATTCGCCACGTGTACGCGTTTTCCTCATAGCGCCCGAGAAGTTCCTGTTCTCGATCGCCAGTGACCATCAGTATCGGAGGACTGTTGTTCCGAATATGGTTTAGCGGTGCATAGCCGTCAATAACCGGTCGAGTGTCCTCAATGCCATTCTCTTTTCGAATCGTGAAATGAGTAATCATCTGGCCGCTGATCGGAGCGACCCCGGCCATGGAATCGGCATCAAGATCATGGGCCTGCAAGTACTTTTTGTCGAACGATGTCATGGCCGCCAGATAACCTCCGGCTGAGTGCCCGCTAACAACAATGCGGTCCGCAGAACCGCCATGCTCTTCAATGTGTTTGACGGTCCATGCAATCGCGGCGGCGGCATCTTCAATATAAGCCGGCGCAGTAACGTCGGGATGAAGGCGGTAGCCGGCCGCAACAACGGCGATTCCGCTGCGTTCCAGTTCCGGCGGAACCGAGCGCTGCCCACCTGTTAGTCCGCCACCATGAAACCAGACGATTGTGGCAAAGGATTTTTCACCGGCCGGACAACTGATGTCTAACCGGCATCGACTCTGCATGTCGGGCGTCGGTTCCGGAACGTCAGTGCGATAAAAAATGTCATGAATACGCGCTCGGCCATCTTCTGCTGCCAGGGATCCGCCGTTCAGCGCAACAAGCAGGCACAAAACCACGATGGTACAAAGCGGCCGCAGCATCGCAGGACTCCGAGTAAGAATTTCTTTGTGCGCCGTCCTGCTACATTTCTGTCAGGCCACACGCATCGAAGACCCATTATCCAGACAGTGACGACCCGGCACAGAAGAACTGGTCCGTCATCAAACTGCCGGAACACTTTCATGGATGAGAATGCTCTCTTCGATCTGTGACTCTCGGTCAGCAAGTGAAACCCACTGCAGGCACGCATGCCCGGCAGACATGTGGTCGTTGATTTCTTCCATGCAAATCCCAGCCGCCAGAAGAATAATGTGGTCACCTTCACGCGGTGGCTGAAGCCCATTAGCTTCAAGCACCTGCGGTAGCCGGGAAAGTATCGTCGGAACAGAAGACGAGATCGTATTGCCGTATGTCTTGAGATTGTTCAGATATTCGAAATCCGGAAACTCAACGCGCGCGGCGGCTACCAAGGCTTTCAGAAGTTTTCCGCTGGGCTGGTGAGGGACCACGATCACTCGCTGTCCCGGCAGAATTTCGATGGACGACGCGGCGGTCCGCAACCCGGCCAGCATCAATTCGATGCCGTTCAGAAAGACGGGCTCGGCATTCATCCGCATCACAGTCCTGTGAACGGGCTGCCCACGAAAACAGAACCCGTCCGTGGTATCGCGGCGAAACAAGGGTTCGGGGTTCGGTCGCAGATGATCAGGAATCGGAAAATCTTCAGAGCGGACGGTTGAGACCGGAATTCCCCGCCCCCGTTCCAGCACAAGCGCGGTCGCACCTGCAGCCACAATCCCGCAAAACAATCGGTCTGAGGCATCATGCCATGTTTCCGGCGTTTCAATATTCAGCAACGCGATCCGAGAAACACTATCGTCTGCGGCCATGTGAATAACGGCTTCGTGCAGCAGTTTAAGAAAACCGCTGCAACCAAAGTTGAACGCAGAGATCCTTCCGGCTGGCAAATCAAATCGTTTTGATAAGTCAACCGCCAGGCGATTACACGCAGACGGATCCGTGTGGGAGTGACACAGCATCACGGCAGGAAAATCCTGCAGCGAAATTCCCGACTCCTGCTCCAGTCGCCTCCCGAGGGCCAGACCAACGTCTGCTGCAGTGATTCCGGGACGCAGTATTCTGCGAACCGAAATCGCTGTCGAACGACTCACATTTTCCGGGCTGGCAAAGCCAGAGCTTCCACCAAGGCGCGAAAGTTCAACGATTCGTGCGTTGTCGAGAAAGTCAAAAAGATCATCCCGGTCGTACACATCCACGATGCTTGAAAGACCCAGCATCAATTCAGTTTCTGGAAAGCATTGTTCCACAAAATGCTCCGAAGAGACCAAGTGACCAATCAGTGATTCGGACCAAAGACCCTCGTCGCTACCGGACGATGGTCTTACCGCCAACCTCACACCTGAATTTCATAACCCTTACGCTGCTCACGTGCCTGCCAAAGCGCGGCCTGCGGATCACCGACAATTTCTTCTTTGTCAGGATCCCAGTTCAATGTTCGATTCAGACGAATAGCAATGTTTGCAAGATGGCAGACAGTCATCGCGCGATGATGGCTGTGCACATCGCTGATCGGCTGAGTCCTGTCGACAATGCACTCAAAGAAGTTCTTCATGTGGTTGCCAGGCTGCTTGCCTTTGTACAACGTCTTCAGTGTCTCTTCTTTCAGCGGCTTCTCTTTCATGCTGTCGACAGCAGAGCCCGTGAGTTTGCCCCGATTTACAAAGATCCGGCCTTCTGTTCCCTCGAGCATCAGACCGTTATCAAATCCAAGATCGTCAGCCCGATCGCGAATATGCAGGACTGCGTCATTGGCAAATGTCGCAGTCACATGAAACTCTGTCGCCGTGTTGTATTGAGCTGGGTCGGTCGGCATCCCATTTTCGAACGGCACCGGATGCTTCGCCATCACGGGCTCCACCTTAACAGGGCCCGTGTTCTCCAGATTGAATGCCCAGGCCGCAATATCGACATGGTGAGCACCCCAGTCGGTCATCTTTCCCCCGGAGTATTCATACCACCAGCGGAACTCATAGTGGCATCGAGAATTCCCATAGCGCCCGTCGGTTTTTTTGAATCGATACTCCGTCATTGGAGCCTGACCGAGCCACATATCCCAATTCAGTCCCTTTGGCACTTCGGCCACATCGATCGGCCCACTACTCGGCGCTCCACCAATCGCAACAGTGACCGTCTTCAATTCGCCAATGCGTCCTTCACGAATCAATGCGACCGCATGCAGAAATCGCAAATCCATCTCGCTGCGCTGCTGAGTTCCGACCTGAAACACACGGCCGGTTTCCTCCAGAACCTTTCGAATCTGTTTTCCCTCATCAATCGTCAGAGTGAGTGGCTTTTCACAATAGACATCCTTACCGGCTCTCATGGCTTCAATGGCAATCTTTGTGTGCCAGTGATCCGGAGTGACGATGGTCACAACATCAATATCTTTGCGATCCAGTATCCGCCGATAATCCTCATACATGTCCACCGTGCGCTCAGCACCAGGCTTGCTCTGCATCTCAAGCGCTTTCGCCTTGCCTTGTTCGACATGCGCAACATCCACATCACAAACTGCCGCGCAGTCCGCAAACTTCATGGCGTTTGGACCGACAGCGTTCCACCGATCACCCGTTCCGATACATCCCAAAACCGGACGCTCGTTCGGACTGCGAAACGACGCAGCCATGGACTCTGGAGAAAACCAATAGGGCAACGAAGCGGAGGCAATCCCAGCAAGACTGGCAGATTGAAGAAACTGGCGGCGACTGGTGGATGACATAAATATCGGCTCCGGTCATCGTATAAGGAATCGATGGGAATTACTTGCGCGTGCCTTGTGAGTCTTTCTGAGCTACGAAAACCGCTTTCAGGATTAAGCGGAAATACTTCGCTCAAAACTCTTGTTCAGGGGAGGCCTGTATATCTGCCCCATATTTGGAAATCGCGGAATCCCGGAAGAAACACGTTTTGAGGGGTGACAGTCTATGCAGGATCCGGTGTGACTTCCAAACGTTAAGGCGTTTTCACATCAATGAAAGCTCAAAGTGTCGCCAATGCAACGATCAGGAAGAATGAGAATTCTGCCACCCCTCGATTTGAACGAGTGCCAGCCAGAAATCCCAAAAAGAGCGGGCGGAAACGAAAACAGCATCACCAGCCAAAGCCGATAATGCTGTTTTCAAGGATTCGCTCGCAAAAGAAAGGATTCAGGAGAACAGACTGATCATCTCCGTATGAAAATCGCGAGCATTGTCCGGACCCCCCGGACATAGGATAGAAACCGCCCGAATTGCCTCAAAAGGCGAGCCGAGCGAAAGAACCCAGACAGGAAACGAGTGAGACTGCAACGTGACCAACAGGGATCACCAGTTGGGAGTTGTTAGATGACGGGCACCCACTGAACAGCAATAGCCATTCCACCGCCAGCGTTTTAGCCAACATGGCGTCCGCTACTGTTCATGAGACCAACAGCAAAATGGATATTAACCGCATTTTTGATGATGCCAAGTGCAGAATGCTGGAATCCGCAGCATGCTGGCGAGCAGGCCAAAGCACCACAGACTTGTCTCAGGACGCAGCGGACGCGTAGCGTTTTGCCTCGCACCGGGTTTCAGAGGTCCCGCCGGAAATGATCTCAACAGAAATTCACTGAATGTTTAGACTCCGGGGAACCGTGGGGAACCGGCCAAAATATTCCCGAAGAGAACGATTCCCTCTTTCAATGGCTCAGCCACAGATGAACCTCGGCAGAAAACCGCATTGCTGCTGAACGCCTGAGTCCGTAGGCGGGCCTATTGTCAATGTTTTCGCATTTTCAAGGTTTGGAGACCCATGAAGATTCGCTCTCGATGGCTAAATTTGGTTCTGTCCTGGACAGCCACGGTTTGTCTTCGACTGCTATTTTTGCTCGTACGCGTAGAACATCACTGCGTTGCACCAGAAGGCACTCCTTATGTCAAACCCCGAGGAAAGCAGCGGTTCACATTCAGCATGTGGCATGACCACATCGTGCTCGCGGCTTTTTCCCTGAAGACACACAGCCTGGCTGGCCTCATCAGCCAACATCGGGACGGTGGTTATCTTGCAGACTCAGTCATGATGGCAGGGATTCGTCCGGTTCGTGGGAGTACCAGCCGAGGAGGGCTCGAGGCGGTTCGCGAGATCCTGAGCCTGCCGGAACTGCATCTGGCAATGACACCTGATGGGCCGCGGGGGCCCAGACGCCAGATGAAAGAAGGTATTATTTACATTTCATCTCGCTCAGGTCGCCCCGCTGTCCCCTGCGCATTACTGGCAGATCGGTTCTGGTCTGTTGGCGGCGGCTGGACGGACATGATCATTCCCAAACCATTTTCCCGGGTCGTGCTGATCGCGGGAACTCCACTTGTGATCCCGGAAGAGACTGCCCGCGAAGAACTCAGCGCATGGGCAGACTTGTTGCAGCTGGAAATGTCGCGACTCGAGGCAATCGGCCAGCAGATTCTGTCCGGAGATCGCTCAGCGCTAAACACGATTAATCGAACGAATGACCCAACATACCAACCATACTTTCGACAACTCGAGGGATTGAAGGCTGCCTGATCTTAATGTCCAGCCAGCGATCACTTCAATGCGTCCCGGGCAACCCGCATCACGTTACCTCCGATAATCTTCTGAATCTCATCATCCGAGTATCCGCGCTGAACAAGTCCCACGGTGAAGAGGGGCCAGTTCGTCCACGCAAGACTTGCGGACATCTGCGGAGTCTCCACAAAATCGTCTTTTGGCCACAATGAGCGAAAAGGTTCACGCGAGCGAGAACGTTTCGGAAGTTTGCGACTTTCCAGCGATGAATTTTGAGACGAATAAGCGACATCGGTTCCAATCGCCACATGATCAACGCCAAACGTCTTCGTGACATATTGAATATGATCCAATAGCGAAGAAATATCACCGGCGCCTCGCAGAAATTTCGAGATGCAGCAGATCCCGATATAACCCCCTGAATCAACGATCGCCTGAATCACTTCGTCCGGCTTGCTCCGGATGTGGGGATGGATCGCCGCACATGTGGAATGGCTGGCAACAACTGGTCGAGCTGAAACTTTGGCTGCCTCAAGACTCGTTTGCCAACCCGAATGAGCACAATCAGGAATGACCCCAACGCGGTTCATTTCCGCAATCGCGTATCGCCCAAAATCACTCAGTCCAGCATTGGATGTCTCGCCGCACCCATCGCCGATCATGTTTCTTCGCTGATAGGTCAGATGCATCATGCGAATCCCCAGTTGAAAGAAGATCTTCACATAAGCTAATTCGTCTTCTTTAGAGACCCATTCCTGAGTCAGGGGAATCCCATTACCGGTCATGTACAGAGCATGTCGGCCAGCAGCTTTTGCGGCCTCAATATCACCCGGGACTACCGCCTTGCAGACAAATTCTCGCATCAAATCTGTTGCAAAGCTAAATCGAGCCAACCGCTTGAGCAGCCTCAAGGGGTCCTGACACTCCTGCCCCGCGTTCTGAAAAATGCAGGTGACTCCTGAGGCTTGCCACGCATGCCGATACTCCTGCTGCTCTACTGCATCAGTCACATAACGAGTCATCGTCATGTCTTCCTGAAGATCCTCAACCTCCTGGTCCGATGCTCCCGACTCGATCTCGACCGCCAAAGCTTCTCCATTGATCGCGGCCCGAGGCGAGAATCCGTAAGAGTCAAAAACGATGGACTCGGAATGCAGCCGTAGGCCTCGTTCCAACTCCGCCGCAGATGGTTTCAAAATCGCGAGAGCCACATCACGAGCGTGTTGAATTTGTGGGTTCAGATTATTCGTGAGACGATCAATCGAATTTTCATCTGCAGCACTCGTGGCGGCTGCCGATCTCGCAACGCCAGCTGTGGCTAATGAGGCCAGAGACGCGATTGTCGATGTTTGAAGAAATGACCGCCGTTCCATTCTTCTACCCCCGCAAGGTACCGAATATTGTTGGACAAGGTCGCGAACACTCCGGGATTGTTGCAGGTGTTAACCAAGACTGACAGGAGCACAGAACCAGGGGACAACCGGAATTGAGAACCCATCCGTGGTTGAAGGGCCAGAAATTCAGCCGACCAGACGGTTTCTTTCAATGCACTGCTCGATGCGTAACAAAAATCGCTGCAGAACGTTCATAGGAATCGTGTGCGGTCCGTTGAATTCAATAAATTCAACATTAAACCCAGCTGCAGCGAGCATGTCCTTTAATTCAACGGCGGGAGCAAATGGCAGTACAAAATCCTGACGGCCATGGGATTGAAGAACATCACATCCCCCATGCGACTTTGCGAGTTTCTGCCAATGATTACGGTTCAACAAAGTCCCGGAAAAAAGGGCCATTAATGCGGGCCGAAGATTTCTCGTCAAAACAAGATTGGTGCTGACCATCGCCCCTTGAGAGAATCCTCCGACGATAACTCGGGATTCCTCCAGGCCGGAAATGGCCATCGCGGCCTTCAAAGTCTCATTCAACATTTCCTCGGCCTCTTTCATGCCCGGGGGCTCAAGAAGCATCAGTTGGTCGTAATCCCGAGTTTGGTTAATCTCGGCAAGCTTCGCCATATTGATCGGCCACCATGCCCGCCCCCCAGGCATTCCCATGGGAGAAAGATCAACCGGAGCCTCGGGAAAAATGAAACGACAACAAGACTGAACCACGGGGCTCGAATCAATCAACATCGGACCAAAGTCCGCCAAATCATCTCCCGATGCCCCGAAGCCATGATTGAGAACTACCAATAACTCTGGTGCAGAGTCATTTGCGAGCGCATCGATTGTTCGGCATTTCAGAGGGCCCAGATGCTGCGTTGAGGAATTAATCTGCATCTATTCAGTCTCAGCCAGGTGAATATTGATCGATGTCTGCGGCGCCAACATACCACGCGGACTACTTTCGTTGCTTCTCAACCGCACGAATCAGATTCAGAATGCTTCCGGCGAATTTCCTTTTATTCTTCACCCCGTCCGATTCCGGCTGAACGACACCTTGAATCAAATCAGAGATGGCGGATGGCACCTCCGGTGGCTCTTCGGTGTATTTCGCGGGGGACACACGACGGGATACTTCCGCGAAAATATCGATCCCTTCAGGCAAACCAAATGTAGGAGCCGAAACCGTTCCCTTCACCGCCAGCGGAATCGGCGATACTGAAAGACCCCGGAGAAAAGCCAATGTCTTTGAATCCTTGCCCAAGTCAGCCGGCAGAAACACAGAAAGCGTAAGGTCAATCGTCTCATCGAGACAAACCGTCCCGGCGGAAACAACCTTGAACTCGGGGGAAATCTCTGGCAACAAGAACGCGGTGCCTTTGTGATACACACCCTTATCGTTTGCTTCAAAGTCGATGCTTGTGTTCTCGATTACCGAAATTCGATCCGGGACCTGAACGCCAGAAGCCGCCCCAGTCACTGCAGAAATCTGACGAGCCCAGCCATTCTTCAACTTTGCTTCAAGCGAATGGATTTCTGCTCGCCCCTTAATCGGGAACGGCGAACTCTGTAGTCCATCCAGTGGAATCCGAATCTCGTCGAGCCAGACAGAAACGGCACCAGAAAGCTCTGTAGACTGAGAAAGAATGGGAGCTATCAACGCGAGGTTTTGCTGGCACTGAGAATCAGACAGCGGCTCGTGGTCAAAAACCTGCATAGGCGACACCACCAACCACCGAGCACCGTTCTCGTCGGGCCCAACACTCCCGGAGAAATCACAACCTCCAACATCCACGATCGGAATGTTTCGCCGAGGAGCACTGATCTTCAGAGCACCACCCTCAACCGAAAAATCCAGAGTCCTGTCAGAAGCTCCCGAAGAACAACGCGGCCATTCTCCGCCTTCGGAAATAAAAATCTCTACCTCCGGCTTAATCAAGGTGATACTTCTGCGTTCTGGACCGCTAGAGAATAAATCCACGAGCCGACTGTTAGTTCGAATCTCTGAAATCCGTCCCGAAAACCTTCCCTCTCCATCCGAAATCCGAACATCAAAAAAAGAAACTGGCTGAAACCACCCACCAGTCGCCGAAGCGGACACCACTGTCCAGCCCGACTGAGCCAGTGCACCTTCAAGGGCGCCGTCCCGCATGGATGACCCAAGCACCAGAAACGGAAAGAAAAACCCTAAAAGACTGACCAACCCTCCGAGCATCGGGATGCCAACAACTGCACGCCTCCAGATTCGTTTGCGTCTTGCGGCCAACTGATGGCAACCAGCCTCGCTTGAACTTCCCATAGTAACACTCCTTTGCTAACGAACAGTGTGGAAACAGCCTACTGTTCTTGCTGCGACGAAGAATCACGGCCCCGAACGTAGGTGAGACCCTTCTCTCGAACGCACCGAAACTTGGCTTCAGCCACGGGCCGCGATATCGGGAAACTTCCGACGCACCGGCCCTGAGCCGCGAAAAGAGCCCGCAAAATTCTACGCAGGCCACCAGCAACAGGGGAGTGGCAACATGGCAGACCAACAGAAATGCGCAACTTCAGCGCATAAAAAAAGCCAGACTCAAAAGAGTCTGGCTTCATTTGAAAGATCCCGGCATGACCTACTTTCGCGCGTGTAAGCACTATCATTGGCCTTGCAAGCTTAACGTTCGTGTTCGGAATGGGTACGCGTGTTTCCTTGCAAGTAATCCACCGGGAAGCCACAGGGAGGACAGCGGAGCCGCCCTTCCCTGCGTTTATGTTTAATGAAGTCTAAGTTTAATACTGACCGTTAATCAAAGTGGCCAAACATTCCTCCGTTAGTACTGGTCAGCTCAAACGCTCTCGCGCCTTACACCGCCAGCCTATCAACCTCGTAGTCTTCAAGGGGAGTTCAGAACCGAAGTTCAACGAAACCTTATCTTGGGGATGGCTTCACGCTTATATGCTTTCAGCGTTTATCACAACCGTACATAGCTACCCTGCGATGCCACTGGCGTGACAACAGGAACA